>CAVHEN010000005.1:0-3070 GCA_963635115.1 Oscillospiraceae bacterium
GGATTTTATAGAATACTCATCTAATTTTTCAATCATGCCTTTTGTGAAAAGAGTTCCATTTGTGATAATGGATGCTGTAAACATAACGCCATTATTCATCAAGAAGCTGCTTATACGTTCAATCTCTTTGAAATTCATAAGAGGCTCTCCGCCAAACCATGTTATGTTTATATTATGCGCTTTTTTAGAAATTAGGTATTTTACAATAGCATCAGCTACGCCATCATGCATAAATTCTGGAGATTTATTGCCTTCCTCAAAACAATATGGGCATCTCAGATTGCATGACATTGTCGTGGCTACACTTAAACTTACGTTCTTGTTGTCAAAGATTCGACTTAAATAGTAATACTTATACGTCATTAAGTCCTCATCGTCCTCAACGACAAATCCTTTGTCTCGAAGAAATGGATTCTCCACATTAAAATCACCTTTAGCGACCTTTATTAAAGCTCGCGTCAATGTATTAAAAGAAAAGATGTCCCCATTTCTTTCTATAGACACATTATATTTTGAGAAAACATATTTCATAGAAGTATTTCCTTAAAATGGCTTATGCCATTAATAAGGCATAAGTCCATTTTACAAGTTAAGATAATGTCAAGACACATAGTAGTATGAGGTGCAATATTTTTTAGCGCACTTTAGACCTTGGTTTTCGTACTCTTTGGCGCAGTATCCAGAAGGGCAGTTCATGTAACCACCAAAAATATCGCCAAGCTCATCGTCGCTCAGCAAGTTCGCATTGCTACTCATCCCCGTAAGCAGCAGATCTGGTTTTGTTGTTGATTTTTCCATTTTGTTTTGAGTTAAGAGTTATTTAATAATTGTTTAGCAAACGCATTTGCATTTGTTATGAGGCAAAATTAGTGTTTTTTGGCAAAACGCAAAAGACCAAATCGTTCAATATCATGTCAAATTCAATCATGGTTGTTTTTTTTCTCATATATTGTCGTATGATTCATATGCCTTTTTGTTAATTTTGCAGCGATATGAACGAAAAAGTATTATTTACATGAATCAGACTGAGGAGGATAACGAAATCTGGAAGATTGAAGTTCTTTCAACCCATAATAATTGCGAACTAAGGAAACAAAAAGAACATTCGCACGATTACTTTCAGATAGTATGGATAAAGAATGGACAAGGACAATATACTGTCAATTTTGAAAGCAAGGAGGTTGCCAACAACTCATTGCTTTTCATAGCACCAGGCATCCACCACAGCGTGCATCTGTATGGGGAAATGGATATTGTGAATATCACTTTTTCCACAAGTTTTCTTGAAAACTTATGTCCGAGGGCGGAAGCGTTGGTCAAGCATGACCTGTTTTGCACGGATGCCGCATCCGCAATGGTTACCGTCAAATGTCAAGTGGCCAACAAGCTCAATCATATTTTGGAGGCAATGCTGGAAGAACAGGAATGCCGCAAATATCCCATATCAAAGATGTTGCGCATGGGCTCTCTTTTTAGTCTTTTCATAAGAAATCAAACGGCAACTCATGGCTCCCATGCATATCAATAAGCCGTCCTATGCTTATTCAATGGCATTGAATTTCAGAAAAGCATTGAAAGAGAACGTGTGCAATAAGCACCATGTGAAAGATTATGCCGACTTGCTCGGCATTTCCCAAGCCTCCTTATATAGATATGTGACAGCCTCATTTGGGGTAAGTCCCTTGGAAGTGATACATGAAGAATTGGTCGCACGTGCCAAGCACCTGCTCATATTCTCCTCACTTACCGTAAAGGAGATTGCCGAGGAATTGGGGATTTGCGACGCCATGCATTTCACGAAAATCTTTAAGGATGTTACGGGCGAATCCCCACTTTCTTTTAGAGAAAACCATTCGGATTAGTTTTTACCTAATCGGGATAGGAAGAGTATTACGTGCAAGAATCATCGATAATTCAAAAATTTCAGTAACTTTGCACTTGGTAATCTCCATAACTATTAGTATATTATCAATCCCAATATTCCGCATGCAAGCATGACGAGAATGGGGTTGGCAACCTTGTAGCGCGTGGCGAAAAACGCAGCCAGGAATATGAGAATGCTGATGATGAACTTTGGCATGTCGGTAGACGGCGAGCCAAAGTTTTCCGTGTTCATCAACAACAATGCCGCTGCCGCAATGAGGCCGATGATGGCAGGACGCAGTGGCTTGAAGATGTCTTGCACGAAGGGCGCGTCCTTGTGATGGATGAGGTAACGGCTGATGGCAATCATCAACATGAAAGGCAGCCACATTATCGACAGCGACGCCATGACCGAGGCAAGGCAAGCCGCCCACACCGGATAGCCAGCGTTGACGACGGCGGTGTAGCCGCAATAGGTGGCGGCATTGATGCCAATAGGTCCTGGCGTGGACTGGCTGATGGCGACAATGTCAGTGAACTCGGCATTGGTGATCCAGTGGTGATTGGTCACGACCTCACCATATATTAGCGACAACATGGCATAGCCTCCACCGAAGTTGAAGATGCCAATCTTACTGAACACGTAGAACAACTGTAGAAATATCATTTCCGTCTCCTTTGAAATTTACCATATAAGAACCCTGCCGTGCCGGCGGCGATGATGATCCACACGGGATTGAACTTCAGCAGCCATATCAACAGGCAACTCACAAGCACGATCCAGATGTTCTTCCAACTGATGTTTGCCGTCTTCGCCATCTTGAAGCACGGCGCGGCAATGAGCGCCACCACCGCGGGACGCACGCCCTCGAAAAACTTCTCAACCCAAGGGTTGTCCTTGAAGTTGTGGAAGAACATGGCTATGACCATAATGGCGATGATGGAAGGAATGGCAATGCCCAACGCGCCCACTATTCCGCCCCACACGCCCTTGAGCTTATATCCTATATGGCTTGCCATGTCGATGGAGAAGATGCCCGGCGTGGTCTGCGCCACGACCATGATGTCGACAAACTCCTCTTTCTCCAGCCAGTGGTTCTTGTTGACAAACTCTTCCTCCATGATGGGTATCATGGCATAGCCTCCACCCAAGGTGAAGGCCCCTATCTTGTTGCAGGTAAGAAAAAACTTTAATAACATCTCCTTG
>CAVHEN010000005.1:3117-97442 GCA_963635115.1 Oscillospiraceae bacterium
TGCTTGTCGTGCTGAGGCACCACGGCGAAGTAGACCACGTCGTGATCGGTGAGGTTCTCCATGTAGTGACTGTGATCCATTGGGCAATAATGGCACTGGCCAGCATGGCACACTTCCACGGTATCATCGTAGTGGAATGTGAGCGTGCCGCTGATGACGAAGATAATCTCCGAATTGCCCTCGTGGACGTGCAGACCGCTCGAAGCGCCCGGGCGGAGCGTGGAGTACATTATCTTTACGTTGTCGTCTGCGTAGTTGCGTGAGTCCAAATGACCCTCTCCTCCCTTGAAACCCGTGAAGTGAGCCTCAGCAATCTTCTCGAAATCAATAATCATGGCAAATTGGATTTATTGTTGTGTTATCATAATGTTAACTGTTCATGCCCTCGCCGTTGACTGCGGCGGAGAGCTTTGCCACCTCGTCGAGCCACAAGGTGGCCATGGCATCGGATGGCATGCGCCAATCGCCACGTGGCGACAGCGTCACGGAGCCCACCTTGGGGCCGTCGGGCAGGCAAGAGCGCTTGAACTGCTGGTTGACGAAACGGCGGCAGAACGTGCCAAGCCAATGGAGGATGACCTCGTCGGAATATTGGCCCGCGCCATCGTCGGTGGCAACGCCGTTGCCAAACGCCTTCTTGGCAAGCAGGAATATCTTTCGCGGACTGAAGCCATTGCGAAGGAAGTGATAGAGGAAGAAATCGTGAAGCTCGTAGGGGCCCACGAGGTCTTCCGTCTTCTGCTGTATGTTGCCCTGGTCGTCGGCAGGTATCAGCTCCGGCGATATCGGCGTGGCTATGATGTCGTAGAGGGTGGACGCCGACTGGTCGTCGACCGACTGCGCCACGTACCTCACCAAGTACTTGATGAGCGTCTTAGGTATGGACGTGTTGACACCATACATCGACATGTGGTCGCCGTTGTAAGTAGCCCATCCGAGGGCGAGCTCGGAAAGGTCGCCCGTGCCAATGACCAGGCCGTTGAGCTTGTTGGCATAGTCCATGAGGATCTGCGTGCGCTCGCGCGCCTGCGAGTTCTCGTAGGTCACGTCGTGCACGTTTGGGTCTTGCCCAATGTCCTCGAAATGCTGCATCACGCTCTTGGAGATGTTCACCTCCTTCATGTCTACGCCAAGGCTCTGCATCAGGCTCACGGCGTTGCGATGGGTGCGTCCCGTGGTGCCGAATCCAGGCATAGTGATGCCGACGATGCCCTTGCGGTCGAGCTTGAGCTTGTCGAAGGTCTTCACGCAAACAAGGAGGGCGAGGGTGGAGTCGAGCCCACCGCTGATGCCCACCACCACCGTCTTGGCATGGGTGTGGAGTATGCGCTTGGCGAGGCCCATCACCTGGATGTTGAATATCTCGTCGCACGACTTCTGCATGTCGCCATCGGAAGGGATAAACGGATGCGGATCCACATGGCGCTCAAGCACGAAATCGTGGGGTACGGCAGCGGCCTCGGCGCGGCCTATCTGTATGTTCTCGCCTATCATGCGGCGCTGGGCGTTCACGAAGGTGGTGTTGCTTCGCCTGTCGGCGTTGAGCTTCTCCACGTCGATTTGCGCGAACACGATCTGGCTCTCCATGGCGAAACGCTCGCCCTCGGCAAGCAGCTTGCCGTTCTCATAGATCAAGGCGTTGCCTCCGTAGACCACGTCTTGCGTGCTCTCGCCAAAGCCCGCGCCACTGTAGACGTAGCCGCACATGGTGCGCGCGCTCTGCTGGCAGATAAGACTCTTCAGGTACTCGTGCTTGCCTATGAGCTCATCACTCGCCGAGAGGTTGAAGATGATGTCGGCTCCAGCCAAGGCGAGATGGTTGCTCGGAGGCGTGGGCGCCCACACGTCCTCGCAAATCTCAACGCCAAACAGCACACCATCGCCGGTGCGGAACAGTTGTGGGGCTGGGGTGATAAACACGAGGTGGCCGGCGTAGCGAATCTCCTTGGGGCGAAGGTCTTGCGACGAGGCGAACCACCGCTTCTCGTAAAACTCGCTATAGTTGGGCAGGAACGTCTTGGGCACGATGCCGAGAATCTTGCCGCGCTGAATGACGACGGCACAGTTGAGCAACAAGTCGCCAGCCACCAAAGGCACGCCAATGATGGAGATGATGTCGAGCTGACGGCAGAACTCCAGCAACTGCATCACGCAATTCTCCGTGGTGTCCAGGAGAATTTGCTGGCGAAAGAGGTCCTGGCAGGTGTAACCCGTGACGCAGAGCTCGGGGAAGACAATGATCTCGGCGCCCTGCCCCTCGGCCATGGCTATTTGCGACTCTATTTCCTTAATGTTGCTTACACAGTCGGCTACCTTCACAGTGGGCACCGCCGACGCCACCTTAACAAATCCGTAGTTCATATAGGCATTTATCTAATAGTGACTTGAGTGGCGCCATATCCATACTCTTGGAACGACGCGTCTTGCCACTGGTAAGACTTGTGTTTATAGGTCAGCTCGTTGATGAGGGCGCGCCTCAACACCCCGGCACCCTTGCCGTGGATGAAGATGAGCTTCTGGCCTTTCTTCTTCTCGTATTGCTTCAAGGTGTCGCGAAACACCTTCATCTGGTATTCGAGTATGTCGCCAGCCTGCATTCCCTGCGTGGTGTCGAGCAGCGTCTCGGCGTGCATGTCTACGACGATGGCGTCGTCGAGTCCACGATTGCGTATGTAGGGCGCGTTCTTGGCGTTGCCCTTGCTTTGGCTGTCCTCGTAACGGCGCACGAGTTGCTTCTTCTGGTCAGCGGTAGCCTCGGCTGGGCCTTGGGCGTCGGCGTGGTTGTACATCTCCTTCTTCAGTTCCTTGGCATCCACCACGAGCGGGCGCATGGCCTTGTCGTTCTCGATGATGGTATAGAGCAACACGCGGCTCTCGAAGAAAGGCGTGTCCTCGAAAATGTGGGTCTTGTAGAATTTCAATGGCTCAAGCCTCAGCTCCACGCTGACGGGAGCCTTCAAGATGAAGTTCTTGTCGCGCTTGTAGGCGAGGAGCTGCACCACGAGCCTGCCCACGTGGTTGATGTCCTGGGCGTTCATCTCCTCGATAAACACCTTGGTGTTTGGCTCAGCCTCGCCCTCGTCCTTGATGGAGCAACTGTTGCCCTCGACCGAGAGGATGACGTAACGGAGGTAATAGTTGCTGTCGTTGACGAAATAGCTCTCGAAGCGGGGCGTGTCGAGGCTGCTGTCGCTTGTTGGCGCGAAAGCCAGGTATGCTGACAGTTGGTTGCCGCCCTTGCGCTCCTCGGCCTTGGGCCGGAAGGTGACGTCACGGGAAAGGTCTACCATGTCGGGTGCCGACATGTCCACATCCTCGTCTTGTCCCTCCTGCATCATTGCCTTCACCGAGCGGTGGCCGCGCAGCAATGGCGTCTCGGCGGCTTTCTGCTCCTGAGCCTCGGCACGGCGGTTGATGACGTTGGCGGTGCTATAGTCCTCGCTCTCAACCACTACGACCTCATTGACGGTAGTGGGGATCTGGAACCCGTCCTCATCCTCCACCAACACGATGTTCTTCCCTTGGAAACCGGCTATCTTTCCACCTCCGGTCTCGCTGAGGAACTTCACTTTATCTCCTATTTTCATACTTCTTACTTTGTTCTTTGTTTATGGTATAAGCAAGTTGGAATCGCCATAGCTCAGGAAGCGGAAATCGTGAGCCAAGGCATAGTCGTAGACCTCGCGCCAATCGCCCTTGAGGAACGCGCTCACCAGCAAGAGCAGCGTGCTCTTGGGCTGGTGGAAATTGGTGACGAGCATCTTCACGATCTTGTAGACATATCCAGGTGCTATGATGATTCGCGTGGACGTGTGCAGTGCCTCAAGGCCATCGCGATCGAGATAGTCGAGTATTGCCTTTATCGAGTCGCACACTTCCACTGGCTTGCCATCGACAATCACGCGCCCCGCGTCGTCGTGGGGCAAGTCGTAAGGCTCCCACTGGTCCACGCTCAGTTCCTCCTCGGTGGCATTGGGGTTGCGAAGGAGCTTCACGCCAACATAATACAGGCTCTCAAGCGTGCGGACGCTCGTGGTGCCGACGGCTATAGCCTTGCCCTCATGCTGCAGCAGGCGCTCGAAGGTGTGACGATGCACCACGATATACTCTGAGTGCATCTTATGGCCTTCTATCTCCTCCGTCTTCACGGGCTTAAACGTTCCCGCGCCAACGTGCAACGTCACCTCATCGCGGGTGATGCCATGGGCGTCGATGTCGGCAAGCACCTTGTCGGTGAAGTGCAAGCCTGCCGTTGGCGCCGCTACGCTGCCCTTGATCTTGGAATAAACCGTTTGGTATGTGGTCTTGTCGCTCTCCTCCGTCTTGCGGTTGAGATATGGCGGAATGGGAAGCTCGCCAACGGCATCAAGAATCTCGGCGAAGTTCACCTCGGCGGCATCCCACTCGAAATCCACCCAATAGTTGGTGCCGCCACTCTTCTCTATGGTCTTGCTCCTGTCCATCGTCGCCGACAAGGTGAGCTTGTGGCCTTTAATCTCAAAGTCTCTCCTCAGCGCGCCGTCCTTCCATTTCTTGAGGTTGCCTATCATGCAGAGCCAAGCGCAATGGCATGTCGACTGGAACATCTGCTCGTAGTCTGCAGGCTTGGCAGGCTCCATGAGGAAGACCTCTATCAGCGCGCCTGTCTCCTTGCGGAAATGCATGCGCGCCTGAATGACCCTCGTATTGTTGAAGACCATCAGAGCGCCCTTGGGAAGATACTGCGGAAGGTTATAGAATACATCATCCGACAACGCGCCCTTGTTGTATACCAACAACTTGCTATGGTCGCGTTCCTTCAACGGGAACTTCGCTATACGCTCATCCGGAAGACTATAGTTGTAATCGTCTATTCTTATATGTTTTGTATCCATGTCCTTTTATTGATTCAAATCGAGATGTCACCAAACGACAAAAGCGCCACCGCCGCTATGGTGAACACTAACGTTGCCACCACCACGTCGATGTCGGCCTTGGCATAACCCGATGCCGTGTATTGTGATGATATGTATTGGAATTTAATGTTGAACTTATAAAACAACTTGTAGAACGCCAAGTAGACCACGGCTCCCACTAAAGAACCGTAAAGCATGCCGCAAAGAATGTCGGACGGATAATGCACGCCCAGATAGAGTCGCGTCCAGCAGTTGAGCAACGCCCAAAGAAACATTACAACCATGAAAAGGCGGTCTCGCACAAGCAGACTGAAAAACATCGCCAACGAGAACGTGTTGGCGGCATGCGATGAGAAGAAGCTATAGCTCTCGCTCAGCGTGCCGGCGATGAGGTTCAACTGCATCTTGACCATTGGGTCGTTGCACGGGCGCAACCTGCCTACAGCTGGCTTGACAATGAAGTCGCTCACGCCTCCGGCAAGACACACGCACACCACCGCCGCACCTACGACAAGCCCTATCTGCGCCATGCTCTCATGATTCTTCACCACGAGGTAGAACAAGGCAATATAAAGAGGTATCCACGTCAAGCCTGATGTCAACATCGGGACTAACGCGTCAAAGTAAACAGAGTTGCCGCTATTAAAGAAGCGCAACAGTGAGAGGTCTGCCGACAAGAAACTTTCAAGCATCTTCAAATCTTTTCTATCGTGCCAGGCTTAATCCAGCCTTCCCTTCCATCGCCCAGCTCAACTTGCTTCCAGCCTTTCAGTCCATCATCTATGATGTCGACTCGCGTGCCTTCATGTATCACGAAAGCGTCGGGGCTCTTGTCCTCCGGGGTTGTCTTGACATTGACGGACGGTGACATGACGATGGCTCCACTACCGTGCTGAAGCCAGTATTTCTGTTGCCAAGCGAAAAGCGTTGAGAACACGAACACCACCAGGAAGGCGGCACTGCCAAAGAAGCCGACCTTGCGCAACCAAAGCGGCGAGGCGAAAAGATAGCATAGCATGAGGATGAGCGCCACAATGACGCTGCCAATGCTCCAAGAAGCCCATGTGTCGACATTCGCGAAAGAAACCACATCGCGATATAAAGCCACAAAGAAGTTGTCTGATTCCGGAGTTATCTTGTCAATGGTCTTGGAACGCGCAAACTGAAGGTTGAACTTCACGTCGTCGTCGCTCGGCGAGAGCCTGTAAGCCCGCTCATAACAAAGAATGGCTTGGGCAAGACTGTCGGAACGATAGTAAGCATTGCCCAGGTTATAGTATAAGTCGGACGACACTCCTTGCCGTAGCAGGGCCTTGTAATCAGATATGGCTTGTTGGTAATTGCCATGCCGATAGCAACTGTCCGCAATCTCCTTGGTGAGGGCTTTACCCGCCACAGGACTAAGGAGCATCGCCAACAGCATGATGACAAATATATTGAAATGGTGCTTTATCATTTTCTTTTCTTCATTACATCTTCTATATCCACAATGGCGGTCATTGCCGACTGGAATGTCTTTTCCATGTTGCCAGCCTCATCGCCAGGGGCGTAACGCTCAAACTCACACTCCTCAAGGGCAGACATGAACTTGCTGATAATGTCCACGCCCACTCCACGCTGAGCGAGCTTTTCCTTTATGTTGTCACGAGAGAGGCTCTCCACTGGCATATTCAACTTGTAGCTGACATATCCCCACAATGTACGGAGGACCTCATCGTAAAACTCGGCGGTGTTGTGCTCAAACATCAGCTTGCTCGCCCGCTTCAGGCGCTTTCTCGCTATCTTGTTGGCGCGCTTGCCACGCATCTTCACAATGTCACCATTCTCTATCGCACGGCGACGGAACACTATGAGAAGTATCACGAAAGTCAACAAAGGCAACAGCAAGCAAACCCAATATGCCACACTGTCAAAGAAGAGCTTGCCCGAAGTGGAAGCCTCAGACGCTCCGCTCTTTATGGAATGGATATCGTTGTCGATAACCTTGTCGAAGCTCTCTGTCGATCCCTTGCCATCACCAGGAGTTACGTTGACAACAAACGGCTGAGTATGTAATGTCTTGTAGGCATTGGCGTCAACATCGTAATATATAAACGTCACCGCCGGAATGGTATATTTACCTTGGTTGCGAGGCACGGCAAGGAAATCGTAGACCATGTTTCCTCCAACGCCCGCGTTGGTGAGCTTAGTCTTGTCGGTCACCTTCGGGTCATACTTGTCGAATCCTTTCGGGAACTCCACCACAGGCTGCTTTATGAGCTTAAGGTTGCCCGTGCCTCCCACGACGACCCTCAGTGTGATGGGCGTGCCAGCCTTGACCTCCTTGCTGCTAAGGCTTGCGGTGATATTAAACTTGCCTACGCCGCCAGAGAATCCCGCAGGCTTTGCCGGCAAAGGGTCTACCTGGACTGACAATCCAGGCGCGACGATATTGCGTTTCACTTCCACGTAACCAGAACCGCCATTGAAGAATGCCTCAAACGGATCAACATTGCGATTTTGCTGAACCACTATTCCCTTGAAGGTAATAGACGGAATCTGAAGCGAGCCTGTCATCTGTGGGTACATCAGATATTGGCTCCAGGTGACGCAACGATATGGGCGACCGTCAACTCTCTCCACATGGAAACTCTTCTGTTGTGGCAATGGAATCTCCTGACTGTGGAATCCTGTCAAGTCAGGCATCTTGCCTTCCAACTGCGTAAGGTCTACGAGAGTGTAAACCTTGTATGTGAGAAGCACCGGCTCCTGCTCGTGAACTCGACGCTTATTGGCTGTCACCTTGATAAACAAGTCCTTGCCCGTGATTTCCGAGCCTGCTTGCGCCACTTGCGGTTGCTGTCCTCCACCATCTTGATGCATCTTCGGAGCGCCACCGTTGCTTCGGGCACGTCCGCTTACGGTGATACGCACAGGCCGTGAAGCCACGCTGCGTCCCCTGACACGCGCATGCGCCGCCGGAACGGTGTAAACGCCCTCCTTGGCCGCGAAAACCGTGAAGGTGAACGTTATCGATGAAGAGCTCGACGTGTGACCATTGATCATCTGATAACTGCTCTGCTGCGAAGTGTATGGGCCAGCAATAAGCTCAAGACCCGATGGAATGTTCCCCGCGCGGAAATCCTCCACGTCTTGCGTGTTAATGGTATAAGCTATTCGGAAGTTCTCGCCTGCCGACACCTTGGATGGCGCCGACACTGATATTTGGGCGTTGGCATCGCTCACGCCATCCATCAGGAAGCATAAGATAAACGAGATATATAAGAGTAAACGTTGCGTCATATATTATTTGATCATAAACTCCTTAAAAACCGCACAAGCGGACCCATCACCAGTTCTTTTCCAAGCGTTTGCGCTGAGGCTGCGTCTCTTGCTTCTTGAGCCTCTGCTGGGTTTGCTTTTCTTCTTGCTCAGCATAGTTGAGGAGCTGCTCGGCGTTGTCCTTGCTCATCTTCTCCTGCTGCTTCTGCTTTTGTTGCTGGTCTTGGTTCTTGTCCTTATTGTCTTTATCGTTTTTGTTCTGCTGCTGTTTTTGCTTCTGCTTTTGTTTGTTCTTGTCTTGTTGCTTGTCTTGGTTCTTCTGATTCTTTTGCTGCCTCATGCACAAGGCGAGGTTATACCTTGTCTCGTTGTCCGTGGGATTGTTTCTCAAACTCTCCTCGTAAGCCTTTATCGCATCGGAGAAAAGCTTGTGCTTCTGGCAAGCCACGCCAACATTATGCCACACCTTTGCCTTTCGTTGCTTAGAAGTCTCACACTTTGCGGCGTTCTGCAATTGTGTCACAGCCGCGCTGTCTTTCTGCTGCATGAGCAACGCCGTGCCCAAGTTGTACAAAGCCTGCGGATTCGACGGATTCTTGCTCAGCGCCTTCCGGTACTCTATCTCCGCCTTGGCATAGTTTTGCTGACGATACAACCGGTTACCATTCCTGATAAACTGCCTGTCGCTTTGCGCGTTGGCGTCAATGATTGCCAACATGCACATGGCCAACAACAAGATATATTTATGGAATCTCATATCACTTTCTTTTCTTAAACAACTTGATGTTTTTCAGCTTGGGGTTCCTGGACTCCAAGACACACACCTCCACTATGAGAATGAGGATTGCGAATATGGCAAAAGCCTGGAACTGCTCATTATACTCGCTGTAAATCACGGAATCCGTCTCTCCCTTCTGCAGTTTTGTTATCTGGTCGTTCAGATCCTCCTGCGCGTCGGCTGTGTTGTCGACATGGATGTAGGTCCCGCTTCCCGCCTTGGCAACCTCCTTACACATCTGCTCGTTGAGTGCTGACATAACCGTTTGCCCGCTCGCGTCCTTCATATAATTGCCGTCACCCAATGGTATTGGTGCGCCTTTCGTACTTCCCACTCCAAGGATAAACACGTTGATGCCTTGCTTCTTGGCAGCCGCAGCCGCCTCCTCAGCTCCGCCCTCATGATCCTCACCGTCGGTGATGACGATTATGGCACGTCCCACCTTGTCTTGTTTCGTGAAGCTGTGCATGGCCACGTTGATGGCCCTACCGATGTCGGTGCCTTGCGTCTGGATAAGCGAAGGGTCCGTGTTTTGCAAGAACATCTTTGCCGAGACATAGTCGCTCGTTATAGGCAATTGCACAAAAGCATCACCGGCAAACACCACCAAGCCTACCTTGTCGTTGGTGAAATGGTCGACTAAGTTCTCCACAAGCATCTTGCTCTTGTCGAGACGGCTTGGCGCCACGTCCTGGGCAAGCATGGAGTTTGATATGTCCATACAGATTATCGCCTCAATGCCATTGCGCGACTCATGCGAGATTTTCGCGCCCATCTGTGGCCGCGCCAACATGACGATGAGCACGGCGAGGGCCGAGTTCAGCAGCCAGAACTTTACCGACGGGCGAAACTTCGACACGTCTGGCATGAGTTCTTTTATCAAGGCAGGGTCGCCGAACTTCCGCAACTTTGCCTTGCGTTGCCGCCACATGACCAGCCTTACCAATGCCAACACTGGTATCAGCCACAACAGCAACAGGTATATAGGATCTTCAAATCGAAGCATATCGTTATGTCTTACACTATTTAATTCTCAATTAAACGAATCTAAACACGACTGTGTGTTTCCACACTTACTACGGCAAGCGCCTCAAGACGGTGTTGCGGAGGAGTATCTCCAAAAGAAGCAGAAGCACTGCGGCAAGGGCAAATGGCTGGTAAGCCTCATAGCGCTTCGAGAACTTCTTGACGTCCATCTTGGTCTTTTCCAACTGGTCGATGTCTTTGTATATCTTCTTCAATTGCGTCGTGTTCGTGGCTCGGTAGAAGTTGCCGTCCGTCGTAGCGGCGATTTCACTTAGTGTCTTCGTGTCGATGTCCACGGGCATGTTAACATACTGCACCGTCCCGCCCACTGGCATAGGGTATGGCGCCACCTTGTTGGTACCCACGGCAATGGTATAAACGCGTATGCCCAGCGACTTGGCGATCTGCGCCGATGTCATGGGCGATATGTCTCCCATGTTGTTGGAGCCATCGGTAAGCAGAATCACGACCTTGCTCTTTGCCTTTGAGCCTTTCAGGCGCGATATGGCATTGGCGAGTCCCATTCCTATTGCCGTTCCGTCTTGTATCAGCCCCCTTGCAGCGATGTCGGTCCTCACGTTTTGCAGCAGGTTGAGCAACGAGGCGTGATCCGTGGTCATAGGGCACTGGGTGAACGCCTCGCCGGCGAATATGGTCAATCCGATATTATCGTTGGGCCTTCCTGATATGAAGTCGGCTGCCACATCTTTTGCCGCCTCTATGCGGTTAGGCTTCAGGTCCTCGGCGAGCATCGACGTTGACACGTCCATGGCAAGCATTATGTCGATGCCTTCCACCGTCTTGTTTCCCCAAGAGTTGTGGGTCTGTGGCCGCGCAAGGACAATGACAATGAGCGTGAACGTCAGGCAACGCAGCAGCATTGGCAGGTTCATGATATGCTCTCGCCAGCTCTTCGGGGCGTTAAGGTAAGCCCGCGTGTCGCTCATGCGCATCGTGGGTTCGCTCTTCTTTCGACCGAGGAAATACCACAACACGTAAGGAATAAGCAGCAACAGCAGCAAGAAATATTCTTTATTCGCGAATTCCATTTTTCACATTATTATATATAGCAACTCCCAAGGACCTACACCAACAACATATATACATTATATATAATGTAGGCCAAGAGCAGTGACGCCACCACTCCGCCAATCCACAGCAGCGTCTTTATGGTGATGCGGTTGGACCTCACCTTCTTGTCGTCGTCGGAGAGGCGCGGCACGATCTTCTCCTCTACCGCCTGACCTTCCTGCTTCGTCTCGTCGATGAAGTTGACCGCCTTGACGAGGTTCAAGTCGTTCTCGTTGAGCTGCGTAGAGTACTTCGCGAACTTTACGAGGTCTGCCGTCTGGAACAGTTGCCTCAGCTCGTCTATCATCTTACGGTCGCCCGCGGCCTGCAAGTGGTCGATGATCTGGTCGGATGTCATCTCAAGGGCGTTGAACCCAAAGCGTTCCTTTATGTATTGGCGCAAGGTGTCGGTCAGCAGCGTGTAGTACGCCTTTTGGTCATCGCTCACCTGCAGATGCTCCTTCTTTATGCTTTCTATCTTGCTCAAGGCACGCTGATGTGGCGGCACATGGCGAACGATGCGCACCTTCGTGATGATTGGCTTGTTCTCTTTCAAGCGCACGAAGAGGTAAGCTCCCGCGACCAATATCAGCAACACCAACACCGAGAGCCAGAAATAAGGGCTCCACTCTTCCCACATGAAGGGGTTGTCTTGGGCGTCCTTTGGCGGGAAGAATTGGTTGGGATGCAGAGTGTCCACGTCCACCGTGATGACTTTCAGCGCCGACGTCCCGCCCTTGTAGGGCTTGCCGTTCACCTTCACCGTCAATGCGGGTATGGCATACAGGCGCTCGCCAAACGAGGTGACGGTATAGGCTTTCTCGACCTTCATCTCGCTGTCGGAGCTCAGCGTGTCTGGGGCTGGCGACTCCACTATCTCCACGCCTGGCACGACATACTGGCGCTCCTTCAGCTTTGGCCATTGCAGCGTCGAGCCTTTGGGGAAGGTGACCGTCAGCCTCAGCTTGGTCTGCTCGCCAATGAGCATGGCCACGGAGTCGACTGTCTGCTCCACCGTCACTTGGGCTTTCAACACCACTGACAGCAACAGCAGCACGAGCGTCAATATGTATTTAGCATTTCTTTTCATCGTAATGTCAATTATGCTCTTTTCTTGAAGAGAAGTATGAGCGACTTGGCGAAGTCCTCGTTGGTGGCTATCGACACCCAGTCGACCTTGCTCTTGGCAAACGTGGTCTTCAGCTGCTCCTCGCGCTTCAGCCAATAGGCGGTGTGGGCGCGGCGCAGTTTCTTGCTCGACGTGTCGATATACATCTCGTGGCCTGTCTCAGCGTCGCGCACCTTCAGCAGCCCGATGTCGGGCAGGGTCTTCGAGCGCTGGTCGTAGACCTGTATCGCCACCATGTCGTGCTTGCGGTTGGCTATCTCCATCTCTTTCTCGAAGTCCTTGTCGTCGTAGAAGTCGCTGATGACAAACGACGTGCAGCGCCGCTTCATCACGCGCGTCAGATACGCCGTGGCCGCCGCGATGTCGGTCTTGTGGCTCACCGGATGGAAGTCGAGCATCTCCCTTATGATGTAGAGGATGTGCTTTCGTCCTTTCTTTGGTGGGATGTACTTCTCAATTCGGTCAGAAAAGAAGATCACGCCTATCTTGTCGTTGTTCTGTATGGCTGAGAATGCCAGCGTGGCTGCTATCTCCGTCGCCATGTCGCGCTTGGTCTGGCTTGCCGTGCCGAAGTCGAGCGAACCAGACACGTCGACGAGAAGCATGACCGTAAGCTCACGCTCCTCCTCAAAGACCTTCACATAGGGGCGATGCAACCTGGCGGTGACATTCCAGTCGATGTCGCGCACGTCGTCGCCAAACTGATACTCCCTCACCTCGGCAAACTCCATGCCCCTGCCCTTGAAGGCTGAGTGGTATTGCCCTGCGAAGATGTTTTGGCTCAGTCCGCGGGTCTTTATCTCTATCTTCCTTACTTTTCCAAGAATCTCAGAAGTATCCATTAAGGCACCTCCACCTTATTGATGATTTGACTTACTATTTCCTCGCTTGTCACGTTGGCAGCCTCTGCCTCATACGACAAGCCCACGCGATGGCGCATCACGTCGTGGGCAACGGCCCTGACGTCCTCTGGTACCACGTAGCCGCGATGCTTGATGAAAGCGTAGGTGCGCGCTGCCTTGGCGAGGTTGATGCTCGCGCGGGGCGAACCGCCGAAGGTAATCATGTTTTTCAGCTCGGGCAAACCGTAGCGCTCGGGGAAGCGCGAGGCGAACACTATGTCGGCGATATACTGCTCTATCTTCTCGTCGATATACACTTGTCCCACGACCTCGCGGGCCTTCAAGATGTCGTTGGCGCTGCACACGGGCTGCACCTTCGGGAAGGTCTTCTGCACGTTCTCCCTGATGATTCTCTTCTCCTCCTCTATCGTCGGGTAGCCTATCACCACCTTCAGCATGAAGCGATCCACCTGAGCCTCGGGCAACTGGTAGGTTCCCTCCTGCTCGATGGGGTTCTGCGTGGCGAGCACGAGGAAGGGCTTTGGCAGGTCAAACGTCTGGTCGCCGATGGTGACCTGATGCTCCTGCATGGCCTCCAGCAGCGCGCTCTGCACCTTTGCGGGGGCGCGGTTTATCTCGTCTGCCAATACGAAGTTGGCAAACACGGGACCTTTCTTCACGTGGAAGCTCTCGTCTTTCTGCGAGTAGACCATGGTGCCCACCACGTCGGCAGGAAGAAGGTCGGGGGTAAACTGTATGCGTGAGAAATCGGCGTCGACGAGTTGCGACAGGGTCTTGATGGCCAATGTCTTTGCCAAGCCTGGCACGCCCTCCAAGAGGATGTGGCCATCGCTTAGCAGGGAGATGAGCAGGGAGTCGACCAAATGCGACTGGCCGATAATCACTCTGCCCATGCCCATCGTCAAGTCATTGACAAAGCCGCTCTGCTGCTCTATAAGGATGTTCAGTTCACGAATATCTACTGATTCTGCCATAATTGAGAAATTTGACTTTTGAATATTCTGTATTTGTTTTTCGATACGCAAAAGTACAAATTTCTTTTCGAGGAGAGCAACGGAGCGACCTAAATAATATTAAAAAGGATATGAAGACGTTTATTTTAAGAAAGTTTTGACATAACTCATGCCTACCTTACAGTAAATCAAAGCCTTCACGCTTGAGCGCGGCGTTGGCGAGACGCTCATACACAAGCCCCAAGTCGGCGAAACGCGTCAGGGCGTTCAGGGCGGCGTGGCGCAAGCCAGACGACGGCGACTTCAGCGCCGTAACCGCCTGGTCTATAAACTCGTTGATGCCTCGCTCGTTGGGTTCCACGCCCTTCATGAAGAGGCGGCCCAAGATGTCGTAGGCGCATATCTCCTTCACCGTGTTGTCAGCGGCCATCCAACGATACGCGAGCTTTGGAGCGTAGCTGACATACTGGTAGAGGTTAAACGCCTGCATCTCCGCCATTTCCTGCGAGCGGGTCTGCTCCATCCATATCTCCGCCACCTCCTCGGGCATCTTGTCGTGTGGCATGAGCAGCGTGGCGAGGATCTTGCACTCGCGGATGTCCTCTTTCCACAAGGCTATGGCGAAGTCGTAATCGTGGGGCAGGTCTGCCGCCATCTGCTTCAGTTGCATGAACGGCACGCCCCAGTTGAGGTGATAGTCGAGACCCTTCTCGCGCATCGACTGCGATGCCGCCCCGTTCATCAATAGCCTGAAGCCGCGCTTCAACTCCATTACTTTGCTGTCTATCTCTTCTTTTGTCATTGTTGTCTTGTTCTGTTATGATTAAGCAGGCCATACTCCTCAGAGTATCTCATCATCTGCTGCGCGTAGCCTTCTGTGTAGTCGAGCCTCACGTCGACGATGTTGCCTTCGGCGTCTGTCACGGGCGTCATCCGTGGGTTTATGAAGCCTTTATAGGGCGCTATGTTCAACCTCTCGTACCTGGCGAGAATCTCCTTGTGCTGGTCGGCGTCTATCTTCACGCCATAGTTCTCAACCATTGCCTTAGCGGCGTCGTAGTCGCCCTCGCTCTTTATGCGCTGAATCTCGGCGAGCAGCGAGCCAAACACCTGGCGCAGGCGCGCGTAGTCGCTAACCCGCACATAGGTCTTGCCGTCCACCGTCACAAGCTCCGCGCTTCCCTCGGCGTGCTCAAGGCACCAGCGGGCTATTATCGCCCTGTTGCGCATGTGCGCCTCCTCTATCTGGTCGCCTGGCTTGATGCGCACGAGCTGGGTGAGCAAGCCGTTCATCAGGTAGTGATAATATTGGCTCTTGTAAGCCTCGCCATCGGGCACCAAGCCGAGCTCCACGAGCTTTGGGTCGGCAAGGTAATAGAGTCCGAACAAGTCGGCACGGGCTTCCTCAATGGTGCTTCCGTAGGCTTTCAGGGCATCTGCCGACACGCCCGGCAACAGTTGTCCGCTGCCGTGGCCGAGGCACTCGTGCAGGTCGGTGTGCAGGTCATCGCACAAGTCGCCATATTTCCTTATCATCTCGCGCGTGGGCTCGTCTATCACGAACTCCTCGTCGAAGCCGTTGCCCCGTGCCGCCTTGTTGTAGGCGTCGGTGAGGTTGCCTATCGTGACGCTCTTCGAGCCGTAGCGCGCCCTTATCCAGTCGGCATTGGGCAGGTTGATGCCTATTGCCGACGACGGGTACTCCTCGCCGCCGAGCATGGCAGCCTGCACCACGTGGGCAGACACGCCCTTGACCTTCGGCTTGCGGAAGCGCGGGTCCACGGGCGAGTGGTCCTCAAACCACTGGGCGTTATCGGCTATGGCGCGCGTGCGCTGCGTGGCTTTCTCGTCTTTCAGTTCCACGATGCCTTCCCACGTGCCTTTCAAGCCGAGCGGGTCGCCATAGACCTCGATGAAGCCATTTATGAAGTCGACCTTGCCTTCCTGCTCCTTCAGCCACTCTATGCTGTACTCGTCGAAACGGCGCAAGTCGCCTGTGGTGTAATAGTCGGTGAGCAGGTCTATCAGCCTCACCTGCAGATCGTTCTCTGCCACGCCTTTCGCCTTTTCAAGCCAATACACTATCTTCCTCAGCGCGGCGCCATAGAGTCCGCCTGTGGTGTATTTGTCTTCTCGCAGCTCGCCGCCGACGCGCGTCAACTTGGAGTTCAGTCCCCACGACGGCTGGCAATCGCCCGCCTCAGGGTCACGCTCTGCCGCGTAGAAGCTCTCCGCCTCTGCCTGCGTCACGCCATCATAGAAGTTGCACGCCGACGTCAGCACGAGGTCTTCGCCGTCGGCTTGGTTGACGCGCTTGGGCAGCACGGCAGGATCGAACATTACGGGGCAAATGGCGTCGAGCAACGACTCGGCGTCGGCATACTCGCCGATGGGAAAACAACCCGCCGGCAACTCACTCACAACCTTGCTAAACCAATCTTGCGAGAAGCCCGCGACGAACTTCTCGCAACCATAGTGATGATATATGCCATTCGAAAACCACACTCGCTTCAAGTACTCTTCCATCCGCCGGAAGTCGTCGCCGTCCCTGTCGGCACAGTGGCGCCACAGGTCCTCCAGCGTCTTTCTTATCACGAGGTTGAACCTTCCATATTGATCGGTGGTGATGTCGCGTCCCGAGAGCGTGGCCTTTGCCAAGTAGTACACATAAGCCTTACGCCTCGCGTCCAGCTCGTCGAAACCGTCTACACGGTATCTCAGCATCTGGATGTCCGCGAACCGCTCGTCCGAATAGTTAAAACTGTTATCCATTATTATCTGTCATATATGAGAATATCGTTTTGTCATTCCTCCTTCTTTGTGGTCTTTGTCTTGCTTTTGGTCGCGGCCTTCCGTCCTCTCTTCTTTGCCTTGTCGTCTTGCGCGGGCATTGCCGCAAGCCTCTTCTTGCGGTAATCGCGCGGGGTCACGCCGTTCAGCTTAAAGAAAGACGCATAAAACGACTGGCGATTGGAGAAGCCAACCAAGTCGGAAATCTCTTCCATGTTAAGGTCTTGATAGCGCTTGTCCACGAGCATGGACATGGCTTCCTGGATTCGAAACTTGTTTACATAAGAAGTATAATTCATGTGAAACCGCACGTTTACGACCGCGGATATATATCTCGTGTTTGTGTTGAGATCATCCGCGAGCTGCTTGGCCGAATAGTTCTTATCCCTAAATCGCTTTTGGACTATAATTATATCATTTATACGACGTTCAAGTTCATCCATAAGTTTGGGATTAACCAGGGCTCTATAAGCTGCATCCTTTTCTTTCTTTTCTGTAATATTATACTTTGCCATAATCTAAAGAGGTCTTGTCTTTCACAATTGATTTAAGTTCCTATCGCAAAAATAAAAAAAAATCACGTACTTTTCCGCATTTCTTGCAACTATTTTTGCGCAGATAATATTTTTTAACACTATCATAAAGCTTATGTCAGCATTTACGTTTCACATCGACAAACAACCCCATGCCCAACCTGACAACAAAGACACGGGCACGCACGGCGAACGAAGCGGCTGCCTGTTGGCCTCGCCATGAAAATTACAGACAAACCGGCTTGCCGCCGACATGGCCTCCGCCTTGCGGCGCAATCGCATTGGCATTGCGGCGTAATCGCGACACCCCTGCGCCGCAATCGAGATGGCTTTGCGACGCGACGCCGAATCGCCCAACCTGATGCGGCAGGCCCCGCCTTCTTATATATATAATGTACGCGCATAAATGAGGCAGTGTTTTGGGGCGACAACCGTGGCGAAAATTTCTTTAGCGTGCATACTCCCCTATCTATTAGCCAGTTAACTGCGTTTTTCGAGCTTGGCGTGAAAAATATTTTGAAAAAAACTTCACGAAAGTTTTGTCAGTCTAATAAATAGTCGTACCTTTGCACCCGCAAAACAGAAAAGAGGTCGTCTCGGTCTTGAATATGTTTTCATAGAATGCGTCCTTAGCTCAGCTGGTAGAGCAACTGACTCTTAATCAGTGGGTCTAGGGTTCGAATCCCTAAGGACGCACCAAGAAAGACTGATCTTCACATGGAGGTCAGTCTTTTTTTGGTTATTGCCGCCAACATTTTAAGAACACAAAAAACAACACATATTGCGATTATGATAACACTTACCAATCTTGCCATCCAGTTTGGCAAACGTGTGCTTTATAAAGATGTGAACGTCAAGTTCACCCATGGCAACATCTATGGCGTCATCGGTGCCAACGGCGCAGGCAAATCGACCCTGCTGCGCGCCATCAGCGGCGAGCTCGAGCCCAACAAGGGCACCGTGGAGCTTGGCCCAGGCGAGCGCCTCTCCGTGCTGGAGCAGGACCACTTCAAGTACGACTCCTACAAGGTGATAGACACCGTGCTCATGGGTTACGACGCCCTCTGGAGCAACATGAAGGAGCGCGACATGCTCTACTCAAAGCCGGAGATGACCGAGGAAGACGGCAACCGCGCGGCGGAACTGGAGGAGAAGTTTGCCGAGATGAACGGCTGGGAGGCTGAGAGCAACGCCGCTCAGCTCTTGCAGAACCTCGGCGTGGGCGAGAGCCTGCACCAGAAGCAGATGTCGCAACTGTCGAACAACGAGAAGGTGCGCGTGATGCTCGCAAAGGCCCTCTTCGGCAAGCCAGACAACTTGCTGCTCGACGAGCCTACCAACGACCTCGACCTCGACACCGTGGAGTGGCTTGAGGATTACCTCGGCGAGATTGACGACCACCAGACAGTGCTCGTGGTCAGCCACGACCGCCACTTCCTCGACTCCGTGTCGACACAGACCATAGACATCGACTTCGGCAAGGTGACAGTGTTCGCCGGCAACTATAGCTTCTGGTACGAGAGCTCACAGCTCGCACTCCGTCAGGCACAGAACCAGAAGATCAAGGCCGAGGAGAAGAAGAAGCAGCTGGAGGAGTTCATCCGCCGCTTCTCTGCCAACGTGGCAAAGAGCCGTCAGACCACCAGCCGCAAGAAGATGCTGGAGAAGCTCAACGTGGAGGAGATCAAGCCGTCGAGCCGCAAGTATCCTGGCATCATCTTCCAGATGGAGCGCGAGCCGGGCAACCAGATCCTCGAAGTAGAGGGACTGAAGGCCGTCGACGAGGAAGGCACAGTGCTCTTCGACAACGTGAACTTCAATATCGAGAAGGGTCAGAAGACCGTGTTCCTCAGCCATAACCCCAAGGCCATGACCGCTCTCTTCGAGATCATCAATGGCAACAAGGAGGCCGCCGCTGGCACATTCAAGTGGGGCGTGACCATCACCACGGCATACCTGCCACTGGACAACACAAAGTTCTTCGAGTCGGAACTGAACCTCGTCGACTGGCTCTCACAGTACGGCCCGGGCAACGAGGTGGTGATGAAATCCTACTTGGGCAGAATGCTCTTCCGCCAAGAGGACGTGGACAAGAAGGTCAACGTGCTCTCCGGTGGTGAGAAAATGAGGTGCATGATAGCGCGCATGCAACTGCAAAACGCCAACTGCCTCATCTTCGACACGCCGACCAACCACCTCGACCTTGAGTCGATCCAGGCACTCAACAATAATCTTGTTGCATTCAAGGGCAACATCCTGTTCTCTTCTCACGACACCGAGCTCATAGAGACCGTCTCCGACCGCATCATCGAGCTTACTCCAAAGGGCTGCATCGACAAGCTCATGCCTTACGCCGAATACGTCCACGACGAGACTATCAAGGAGCAAAGGGCCAAGATGTACGAGTAAGCCTGCTCCGTGGCACGGTTTTTGTTACCTTTCAATAAAAAAAGGTTATAGCATTATGGCAGAAAAAGAAGAGAAAGACATAAAAGAGCAGGCCCAGCAAGCTGAGGCCGAAGCCAAAGAGACAGAGAACGGCTGCGAGAAGAACGAGCAGCAGCAAGCCGAGGAGCCATCGGGCGAGGCAGATGCCAAGGCCGAGGAGAAGAAGGAGGAAGACCCTCTGGAGAAGGCTGCCAACGAGATTGCCGAGCTGAAAGACAAGTACCTCCGCACGCTCGCCGAGTTTGACAACTACAAGAAGCGCACGCTGAAGGAGAAGACCGAGCTGATACTCAACGGCAGCGAGAAGACGGTGAAAGCCGTGCTCCCCGTGCTCGACGACTTTGAGCGCGCGCTCAAGGACAAGAGCGAGGACCCGAAGGCCATCAAGGATGGCGTCACCATGATCTTCAACAAGTTTGTGAAGACCCTGGAGAGCCTTGGCGTGAAAAAGATCGACACCGACGACAAGGACTTCGACACCGACTTCCACGAGGCCGTGGCGATGGTCCCCGGCATGGGCGACGACAAGAAAGGCAAGGTCATCGACTGCCTCCAGACGGGTTACACCCTCAACGACAAAGTGATTCGCCACGCCAAAGTAGCAGTAGGACAGTAACAACATGGCTGAGAAAAGAGACTATTATGAGGTGCTTGGCTTAGACCGCAACGCATCCGAAGATGAGATAAAGGCGGCTTACCGAAAGCTCGCCATCAAGTATCACCCCGACCGCAACCCTGGCAACAAGGAGGCGGAAGAGAAGTTCAAGGAGGCTGCCGAGGCCTACGAGGTGCTCCACGACGCCGACAAGCGTCGCCAGTACGACCAGTTCGGGTTCAACGCCCCTGGCGGCGGATTCGGCGGCGGCTTCTCTGGCGGCGGCATGAACATGGACGACATATTCTCCATGTTCGGCGACATCTTCGGCGGCCACAGTGGTGGCTTCGGCGGATTTGGAGGCTTCGGCGGCAACGGCGGCTCGCAACGGGTGTATCGTGGCTCCGACCTCAGGCTGAAGGTGAAGCTCTCGCTCCAAGACATCGCCAGTGGCGTGACAAAGAAGTTCAAGGTGCGCGAGGACGTTGCGTGCGAGAAGTGCAACGGCACGGGCGCCGAAGGCGGATCGCAGCCAGAGACGTGCCCCACGTGTCACGGCTCGGGCATGGTGACGCGCACCGTGCGCTCCATGTTCGGCATGATGCAGACGCAAAGCGAATGCCCCACATGCCACGGCGAAGGCACCGTGATAAAGAACAAGTGTAAGGCTTGCAGCGGCACCGGAGTGGTGAAAGGCGAGAAGGTGGTGGAGATCAACATCCCCGCAGGCGTTGAGGAAGGCATGGTGCTGAACGTGCACGGTAAAGGCAACGCTGGTCCCCACAATGGCGTGCCTGGCGACATCCAGGTCATCATTGAGGAAGAGAAGTGCGACACCTTCATCCGCGACAAGCAAGACCTCATATATAACCTCCTGCTCGACTTCCCCACGGCGGCTCTCGGAGGCGAGGCTGAGATTCCGACAATAGACGGCAAGAAGCTGGCCCTGAAGATAGAGCCCGGAACGCAACCGGGCAAGACCGTGCGCCTGCGCGGCAAGGGACTGCCTGCCGTGCAAGGATATGGCTCAGGCAAGGGCGACATCGTGGTGAACATAAGCGTGTTTGTGCCTAAGACATTGAGCAAGAATGAGAAGAAAGCCATTGAGGAACTACGCGACAGCGAGAACTTCAAGGGCGACACAACGACAAAGAAGAACATCTTCGAACGCCTGAAAGAGCGCTTCAACGCTTGTTAGAAACATCATCAAAAGGCATCAAAAGATGCCTTGCCAAGAGATGTTTTAGGAAGAGACGCTTCAAGGAAAGATGTTTTATAGAAAGGGACAGGGTGAGATGAACTATCAGGAAACGGTTTCGTATCTTTTCAACTCTACTCCGGTGTTCGAGCACGTCGGAGCCTCGGCCTACAAGCCTGGGCTTCAGACTACGAACGCGCTGGACGAGCATTTCGGGCATCCGCACCGTGCCTACAAGACCATACACATAGCTGGCACCAATGGCAAGGGCTCGTGCTCGCACAGCATCGCCGCCATACTGCAAGAGGCTGGATATAAGGTTGGCTTGTACACGTCGCCTCACCTTGTCGACTTCCGTGAACGCATACGCGTCAACGGCGAGATGATTCCGGAGCGGCGGGTCATCGACTTCGTGGAGAAGGAACGCCATTTCTTCGAGCCGCTTCATCCGTCCTTCTTCGAACTTACCACGGCGCTGGCGCTCCTCTATTTCAAGGAGCAAGAGGTCGACGTGGCTGTAGTCGAGGTTGGACTCGGCGGAAGGCTCGATTGCACCAACGTCATCACGCCAGAACTGTCGGTAATCACCAACATCAGCTTTGACCACACGCAGTTTCTCGGCAACACGCTCGCGCTCATAGCGGGCGAGAAAGCCGGCATCATAAAGCCTCACGTGCCCGTGGTCATCGGCGAGGATCTGCCGGAGACACGCCCGTGCTTTGAGAAGAAGGCGGGCGAAAGCGACGCGCCCATCGTCTTCGCCAACGACAATCCCGTGGTGCTCTCGTCAAAGCCGTGCCTGGACGGGGGTAGAGACTATCAAACATCCGTCCTTGGAGAGATTCATGGCGACTTGGGAGGCGACTACCAAGCGAAGAACATGAACACCGTGCTCACCGCAACGCGTTTCCTGAAAGAGAAGTTCCGCATCAGCGACACGAACATAACGCGTGGGCTTGCCAACGTTTGCAAGCTCACCGGCCTGCGCGGCAGGTGGGAGACGCTGTGCGAGAAGCCACACGTCGTTTGCGACACGGGCCACAACGTGGGCGGCTGGCAATATCTCGCCCCGCAAATAAAGCGGCAACCTTGCAAGACGTTAAGAATCGTCTTCGGCATGGTAGACGACAAGGATATCAGCACCGTGATGGAGCTGCTCCCCAAAAACGCCGTGTATTATTGGGCACAACCAACGTCAAAGAGGGCGTTCGGCGCTGACAAAGTGGCAGAGCTCGGCAAGCGTCACCACCTTGAAGGCATAAACTGCGGGTCAGTGGCCAACGCCTACCACAAGGCAATGGTAGATGCCGACCCCGACGACTTTGTTTTCATCGGCGGCTCAAGCTATGTCGTCGCCGACCTTCTCGCACTATAACTTATATAAAATCCTAACATCAGAGCCCTTAGCGCTTAACTTCTCTGCGTTATTTGAGCACATATAAAAACACCGCCTTTTATGAAAACAGCATTGAGAACACTATTCCTCACAACCCTTTTCCTCGCCCTGACGCTTTCTGCAACTGCACAGGTGAAACCCACGGTGGCGGTGCTCGGCGACTCTTACTCCACATTTGAAGGCTTTATCCCCAAGGAGAACGAGGTGTGGTACAAGCAGCCTGCCGACCTGAAACTTACGGATGTAACACAGGTGGAACAGACCTGGTGGTGGCAAGTCATAAAGGAAGGCGGCTACAAGATGGGCATGATAAACTCATGGTCGGGGTCCACAATTTGCAACACGGGTTATGATGACGCTGACTTCACATACCGTTCTTTTGTTACGCGTTGTACCAACTTGGGCAATCCAGACATCATCCTCGTTTGTGGCGGCACCAACGACAGTTGGGCTGGTTCGCCAATTGGCGACTACAAGTATGCCGACTGGAAGCGTGCCGACCTCTACACGTTCCGCCCAGCCATGGCCAAGCTCATGCACGACCTGCAGGCGCACTATCCAAATGTGGACATCTATTTCATCCTGAACAGCGAGCTGAAAGCCGAGATCAACGAGTCGGTAGCCGAAATCTGCAAGCACTATAACGTGCCCCTGATCCGCCTTCACGACATAGACAAGAAGTGTGGACACCCCTCGATAAAAGGCATGAAGAGCTTCGCCTCACAGGTGCTGAAGGCTTTGAAGAAATGATGCGCTAACAACAAGCCAGCGTTGAAGTCGCAAGACGGAATTTTGCCGGAGCGCCTCGCGATTTCAACAAAGGCTCATCAAACCACGAGACGAGTGGGCAGGAACCGCCATGCTTCCTTAAATAATATTTAACACAACAGTCGCCATATTATTTTTGCATTTTAGTTGTCATTCTCAATTATTTTTACTTACTTTGCAAAAGACTATAAGAAACAACAACTAAAGACACATCCATATGGCAAACTCAGAAGAAACACCAAATGTATGCGGTCTGAGGCGTGAAGACTTTCAGACTACAGTGAATGGTAAGAAGACGGATCTCTTCATCTTGAAAAACAGCAAGGGCAATGAAGTTGCCATTACCAACTATGGCGGCGCCATTGTAGCCCTCATGGTTCCCGACAAGGACGGCAAGATGGGCAACGTCATCATGGGACACGACAACATCCAAGATGTCATAAATTCGCCCGAGCCATATCTCTCAAGGCTCATCGGACGCTTCGGCAACCGCATCGCCAAGGGCAAGTTCACCTTGCACGGCAAGGAATACCAAGTGCCGGTAAACAATGGCCCCAACTCTTTGCACGGCGGCAAGAACGGATTCAACGTAAAGGTCTGGTCACCAGAACAGATGAACGACCACGCCATCGCGCTTAACTACGTCTCACCTTACGGCGAAGAAGGCTATACGGGCGAGTTGAAGGTCACAGTGGTGTACACCTGGACTGACGACAACGAGCTGCACATCGACTACCTTGCCACGACAAACAAGAAGACCATCATCAATCTAACAAACCACGCTTTCATCTCCTTGGCTGGCACGGCTGACCCAACTCCTTCGGTTGAGAACGTGGAGCTTGAAGTCAACGCCGACTTCTATCTCCCGATTGACACCGTGTCGATCCCCACTGGCGAGATAAGAAAGGTGGAAGGCACTCCATTCGATTTCAGGACCGCGAAGCCAATAGGCCGCGACATCAACGCCGACGACGAGCAGATAAAGAACGGCACTGGCTACGACCATTGCTACGTGCTCAACAAGAGCGAGGAAGGCGAGCTCTCATTGGCAGCCAAGGCACACGAGCCCGTCAGCGGCCGCACTCTCGAAGTTTACACCACAGAGCCTGGCGTGCAACTCTACACGGGCAACTTCCTGCCTGGCTTCAAGGGCACGCACGGAGCCACTTACCCGAAGCGCTCAGCGTTCTGCTTAGAGTGCCAGCACTTCCCAGACTCTCCAAACCGTCCTTATTTCCCGACGGTGGTGCTGAACCCAGGAGAGAGGTACAAGCAGACTACCATCTACAAGTTTGGGGTAAGCGAATAAGCGCTTCCGCAAACCCAATCAAAGACTTAACATTTTAACCATAACTTTAAATTTAACCATAACTATGCAGATAGATTTTGTAAGAAGCCGTTTCCTGAAGCACTTCGACGGGGAGACAGGCAACATCTACGCCTCACCAGGCCGTATCAACCTCATTGGTGAGCATACTGACTATAATGGTGGATTCGTATTCCCAGGCGCCGTGGAGCAGGGCATCATGGCAGAGATTCGTCCTAACGGACAGAAGAGCGTGAACGTCTATTCCATCGACTTGAAGGACATGGCCCACTTCACACTTGACGACCCCAAGGGCCCAACCGCAACATGGGCACGCTACATCTATGGCATCTGCCGTGAGATGATGGAGCGCGGCGTCGACGTGAAGCCTTTCAACGCCGCTTTCGCAGGCGACGTGCCATTGGGTGCCGGAATGTCATCGAGCGCCGCTTTGGAGAGCTGCTTCGCATTCGCCTTGAACGACCTCTTCGGCGACAACAAGGTATCTAAGTGGGACCTCGTGCTTGCAGGCCAAGCCACTGAGCACAAATATATCGGCGTGAACTGTGGTATCATGGACCAGTTTGCCTCCGTCTTCGGACAGAAAGGCAAGCTCATGCGCCTCGACTGCCGCAGCCGCGAGTTTGAGTATTTCCCATGGGAGCCTAAGGGCTACAAGCTCGTGTTGCTCAACTCAAAGGTTAAGCACGAACTGAAAGGCTCGCCCTACAACGACCGTCGCAACTCATGCGAGAATGTGGTAAAGGCGTTGAACGCCAAGTTCGCCGACCGCCATTTCGACACATTGCGTGACGCCAACTGGGACGACCTGGAGGCCGTGAAGGCCGATGTCAGCGCCGAAGACTACAAGCGCGCCCACTTCGTTCTCGGCGAAGTCGACCGCGTGCTGGCTGTCAGTGAGGCTTTGCAGAAGGGCGATTACGAGACCGTTGGCCAGAAGATGTTTGAGACCCACTACGGACTTAGCAAGGAGTATGAGGTGAGCTGCGAAGAGCTCGACTACCTCAACGACCTCGCAAAGGAGAACGGTGTCACCGGCAGCCGTATCATGGGCGGTGGCTTCGGTGGTTGCACGATAAACCTCGTGAAGGAGGATCTTTACGACAAGTTCATCGAGACAGCAAAGGCAAAGTTCAACGAGAAGTATGGCCACGAGCCACAGGTCATCGACGTAGTCATCGGCGACGGCTCTCGCAGAATCTGCTGACACGCATATTTTAAACCATAGAAAGACGCCCTCTCCAGCCTTTTGTTGACAGGAGAGGGCGTATTGTTTACCGGCATTGCCGCCAAATCATCATTACCAAATGTTGGCATTATCACTTCTTCTTTCCATCGTGGCTCAACTGCTTCCCCAGCATCATTTCTCAAATATTCCACCAGGCAACTATAGCGGCATCACATGGCTGGGAGGCAACAAGTATGCCGTGGTGAGCGACAAGTCGCCTGAGGATGGCTTCTTTGTTTGGACGCTCGACATCGATTCCGTCACGGGTGAGGTAAAAGGCGCCAACAACGAGGGCTTCCGCTCGGCATCCAAACCCAATCGCGACGGCGAGGGCATAGCCTTCAACCCACGCTCAAACACGATTTTCATAAGCGGGGAAACGGACAACTACATCAAGGAATACGGCTTGGACGGCAAGCTGACGGGCAGGGAGATTCCCCCCACCCCACTGTTTCAACAACTTCCGGGAAACCTTGGACTTGAGGCGCTTAGCTACAACGACTCCACGCGCCTGCTATGGACGTGCAACGAAAGCGGGGAGATTTGCATACAAAACTATACCATCGACCTCAAGCCACAAGACCACTACGCCTACACGCTCGACGAGCCCATTGGCGACAAGGCAAAGGCACAATACTATGCCCACGGCATAGGCACGCTTTGCGCCCTCGACGACGGCTCACTGCTATTGCTCGAAAGGGAGTTTTACGTGCCCCACAAGAAGGTTGGATCATTCGTCAACTGCAAACTCTTCCATCTCGTCCCAGGCAAAGGCGACAAGCAACTGCTCGCACAGTGGCGCACTTCGCTCACGCTCGTCAAAAGGAATATAGCCAACTATGAAGGCATGTGCCTTGGCCCCAAACTGCAAGACGGCTCGCGCGTCCTCGTGCTCGTGGCCGACTCGCAAGACCAATACGGCGGCGTCTTGAAAGACTGGATAAAGACCATCCGGCTTTACCTTTAGGCAACTATCATCGAAGGAGATTTCTTGGTTTCGCCCTTGCACCACAAGGGCGTTGGCCTTACGCCGTAATCGCATTGCCTTTGCACCGCAATCGCGTTGCCTTTACGGCGCAAAGCCAACGCCCTCGCGCCGCAACCGCAACACGATAAAAATTTCTTCGGGAAACCTTCTTGACCCAGACTAATCGACACAGAACCAAGGCGGCCTATGGCTTGCAGAGAATATAGCAAACCTTGTCTTGGAAACTCCTGCCGTTTGAGCCGTGCATCACACCTTGATTGATGATGGAGAAACACAGGTGATGGCCATTAGCCGCGGTGCAATAACCACAGAGGCTCGCTATGCCCTCAAGCGTGCCGGTCTTGGCATGCACATTGCCGCGGGTGAACTGTGAGCGCATGCGCTTCTTCAACGTGCCGTCAACGCCTGCAATGGGCAGCGCCGGCAGCAAGTGGTTGTAAATGTTTTGATTCTCAAAGGCATAGCGCAAGAACTTCACCTCCAGCTCTGGCGACACATAATTGTATAGCGACAAGCCACTGCCGTCGGCGAGACGATAGCGCGAGGCGTTAAGCCCAAGGCGCGTTATGAGCTGCCGTTCTATGTTCTTAGCGTCTTTAGCCGTGGCTGGGCGGTTGCCCGTCGAAGCCGCAATCTGATAATACATTGATTCGGCATAGAGGTTGTCGCTCTCCTTCAGCATTCGCATGAGCACCTGGTCGATGGTGTGGAAGCGGCTCACTATGCAGTTGGCGTCATGCGGCTTGCGCTTCTCCGACACGTTGCCAATGAGCGTTATGCCTGCCCTATGGATGGCATCGAGAAACTTGTCCATGAAAATGTCCTTACGCTGGAACACCAACGGCGAGAGCACCGGATTGTCATCGTCCCAACACCAGCCTTCACCGAGGCGGTCAGCATCCTTCATCGAGCAGTCGGCATAAAGGTTGCCACGGATGGTGTCCACGCCCATCTTGTGCAATGCCTCGGCAAAAGCCTGCATGTCGTCACGGTTGAAGCGTGGGTCAAAGCCCCCCACACAATACACGTCTCCATTGAGCGTCGTGGAGTCCACCTTGCCGGTATAGCACAGTTCCGTCTTAAACTGGAAACTGCCACCAAGACGGTCGAGCGCGGTGATGGCGGTGATGGTCTTCATCGTCGAGGCAGGGCGCATCAGTTGGCGCTCGTTGTGCTTGAATATGGCTGAGTCGGCGTCGAGGTCGTAGACCATGATGCCCACTTGCGACGTCTTGAACATGTCGCTCTTGAGCAGTTGCTCAATCTCTGCCTGCACGTTTTTCGGCCAAGCGAGCGTGTCGTTACGGTGTATGAGCGAGTCCGCCCACACCGAGTCGGCCACAAGGGTTGAGTCGTTGTCATCGTCGTCGGCGGCAACGTCGGTCTGCGCCACGACAGGCACGACCGAGAACAACAGCAAGAGCAACAAGGCATAAAGCTTATTCCGCATCGCAAGCCCCCTTTTCCTTTTTAAGCGTGGCAATGAACGCCGCCTCATTGACAGGTTGCACCGACACCATGGCATCATTCGCGCCATAAGTTATAAGCAAGTAGCGCACAAGGCCAAAGACCGAGGTCATGGGGCGGCACGAGTTGATCTGCCCTATCATGATGACCTTGCTCTTCGAGAGCTTGCCATTGTCGATGATAAGCTTTCCGTCGGAGATGACGTATTCGCTATGGATGGTTCTTTCCGTGAGGACAACAAGAAGGAATGCCATGAGAAGTCCCAAGATGACATTCTTTATCCAGAAAGCGTAGAGGGCAAGTAAAAGGAAAAGCACTATGCCACACACGACGCCAAGTGTCAGCCTATGATGAAACGAGCGGGTCATGAATTCAGTAAAAACAATCTTCATCTATTAATATGTGCAAAGTTACCACTTTTATTTGAGCTTTTTAGGCTTAAACGAAAAAAAAGCTTGCCAACATGTCACAAAGCAAGTACCTTTGCGTATAATAGTTGAACAATATAAAAACATGACGCCAGAGGAATTCCAAAACGAAGTAGCCAACCTGCGCCCCGAGCTGCTTGGAGAAGCCTTGCGATATGTCCGCCGCAGAGACGTTGCAGAGGACATCACGCAAGACTGCCTGATGCGCCTTTGGGGAATGTGCAGAGACTTGCACAGCCCGATTGGTCCATTGGCAAGAGTCGTGGTGCGCAACCTCTGCCTCGACTTCATCAGGCGCAGCCCACACGTGGAAGACGTGAGCCTCATCGGAAACGCTGACGATGGAAAGGAGACGGCACGGCGCCACGAGACCGTGGAACGCATGATGGACATCGTGACGGGATTGCCTATCGTGCAACAAACGGTGCTTCGGCTACGCCACATCGAGGGACGGGAGATGGCAGACATAGCCCACACATTAGCCATGAGCGAGGCAGCCGTAAGGAAAGCACTCAGCAGGGCACGAATGGCCGTAAGGGAAATATATCTGAAACGCTATCATCAAGAAGAAATATGAACGACAAGAAAGCAATACAACTGACCGACAGGTTCTTCAACGGCGAGACGACTCTCGACGAGGAGCAAGAGCTATATGCTTACTTCCTGTCTGGCAAGGTCTGCCCAAAGCTCATGCCGCTGCGACAAATGTTCCTCGACATGAGCCAACTGCAAAGCCAAGAGCCGCCTCAAAAGGCAAGGGTGGTCAGCATCACGGGCTGGCGACGTTGGCGACGTGTGTCAATAGCGGCAGTCGTAATGGCCACAATAGGCATCACGGCAACGGTGTGGATGGCGAAAGACGACAACGTCTACGAAATGGTGGCATACGGACAACGGCAGAACAATCGGGAGGCGGTAATGCGCGAGGTTGAGCGAACCCTCAGCGACGCGCAAAACGGCACGCCAAACGTCGGGGCGGAACTGAAAGACGCATTTGGACAATTTCAATAAACACATACATAACATGAAACTCAGACTCTTCATTTACATACTGTTGACGATGGTTTCCACCGCAGTCAGCGCACAGTCGGCAAGCCTGAAAGTCAACCAGATATTCACTGGCAAGGTGATCCCGCTTGAGCGCATGGTCGTGACCAAGGTCAAGGGACGCGCCCTCAGCAAGTACGGACTGAACTATTATCGCAGCGCGCGTTTCGTGGCAAACAGGCAAGAGCGTTACAAATGCATCGACGCGGTGGAGCAAGACATGAGAACCACGGGTAGCGGCTCAACGGCGCAAAAGCGATCGGAAATGCACACGGCCATAGCCTTCATGCTAAAGCCGCAAGGTGCTAACAACCGGTTCATAACCTTCGTCTGCAACAAGGAAGACAACGACCAATACGCCATCACCGTAATCTACATGGAAGGAACGGTGAAAGACCTCAACGAGCTCAACAAGCTGATAAACAAATAAAAAAAACAAGATAGGTATGAAACAACTGATTCTACTGGCGGCAATGATGACCGCCTCACTCGCTTACGCCTCCGAGCCATACGACACCATAACCGTGACGAACGCCCAAAAGGTGATTATCGTAAACTCAGACTCATTGCTCCACGTGGAAGTGAGCGGCACCGACAAAGAGCCAGACTTCCACTATGAGACCACGCTTCGCAACACCGATGGCAACTACGAGAGCTCATCGGTTGGAAACCTTTTCAACTTCAGCATCGGCAACAAGTTTGGCAAGAAAAAGCGTTGCCAACCTCGCAACGACTTCAACTTGCACGTCTTCTTCGGCTTCAACGGCGCGACGGGCAACAACAGCGTGGTGAAGACCAACATGTGGCAGGGCATCAACATCGGCACATACATCGACTACGGCGTGCATCCTTGGCTCGATGCCCACCGCTTCTCGATTGGCATGGGCGTGGAGTGGAAGAACTATAGGATGACATCAAGAAAACAATTCGTGAAAGCCGACAACGGCAAGGTCACGGTGGAACCACTCGGAGATGACGTTGAACCTAATTTCTCGCGCATCAAGACCTTCAGCCTCATCTTCCCCATCATGTACAGTTATCAGCAAAAGGACTGGGGATTCTCCCTCGGTCCTGTAATAGACTGCACATCATATTCCTCCATCAAGACACGTTACAGCGTCAACGGCGAGAAGCACAAGGATAAATACAAAGGCTTGCACCCAAAAGCCATAACCGTGGACCTCATGGGCACCATCATCACGCCGTTGCTCAACTTCTACATTAAGTACAACCCATGCGACATTCTCGACACGGAGTACGGCCCCAAGTTCCATAGCCTGTCATTTGGATTCATGATATAAGATAGGATTCATTGTATAAGATTGGATTCTTGATATAAGAAATAAGCCTCATGAGAAGGGGCCTTGAAAAAAGACGCACTTTTTGCCGGTTGTCTGTAGTTTTCCGGCAACGAAGTGCGTCTAATGGTTGTAATCAATCTTAGAAATGATGACAATAAACAGTAAACATCACGACGAACGGCAGTTTGCAAAACTCGTCAACGAACAGAAAAGCACCATCTACACCGTGTGCTATATGTTCTCCAACGACGAGGATGAGGTGGCAGACCTTTTCGAAGAGGTGCTCATCAACCTCTGGAAAGGCTTTTCCTCTTTCGAGGGACGCAGCGACCTCCGCACATGGGTCTATCGCTTGAGCCTGAACACCTGCATATCAGCCGACCGGAAGAAACGCAAGAGGAAGACCGTGCCGCTAAGCATGGACATCAACCTCTTTGAGGACAACGACGCCGACACACTCCAGGTGCAAATGTTGAGGAAGCGCATCACGAAGCTCGCGCCATTCGATCGCGCCATCGTGCTGCTTTGGCTTGAGAACATGAGCTACGAGGAAATAGGACAAGTGGTAGGCATCACCGCCAAGAACGTGAGCGTGCGCCTATACCGTATCAAGGAACAACTTAAAAAACTACAGTGATCATGAACACACAAGACATCAACCAGTTGGAGGAGATGCGCTCGCAAATGGCCATCCTCCAGAACAAGCTCAATAAGGAAACCATCGTCAACGAGCGCTTGCTGCGAGAGTCAATGACGCAGCACTATTCCAACATCGACAAATACTTGAATATGCAATTGGGGCTGGTGCCGCTGATCTTTATCGGTTTCACCCTGATTGTGCTGCTCTTCGACCTTTCGTGGTATCCAGCCATTTTCCTTTTTGTCATCACCATCTATGCCGTGATCTTCGACCGAAAGGTAAACGGACTGAAAAAAGACGCCTTCGCCGCCGAGAACCTCATCGACACCGCCCTGCGTCTGCAGCGCGCCAAGAAGCTGAGCTTTTACGAGATGTGGATCAACATGCCTCTTCTCCTTGTGTGGTTCGTTTGGTTCATTGTCGACTTCGCCCAACACTTGACGCACGGCAATTTCTCCTCGTTGCCGCCCGAGGGATGGGGAGGCGTCGTTGGCGGCTTGATTGGCGCGGCTTGCGGTTTCGTCTACAACTTCAGCGAATATAACAAGCAACAGAAGATTCGCCAACAGATCATCGACCAAATCAATGAGCTGAAGGGCGGAGAATAGCCTCGGCACGCTTCACTTGCTCCGCCGAAGGCACGGGAACGTCACCAATGGTATATCTCAACCCGAGCTGTTCCCACTTGTATACGCCAAGCGTGTGGTAAGGCAACACTTCCACACGCTTGACGTTTTCAAGCGTGTCTATGAACGACCGCATGCGGCGCAAATGATCCTCATCGTCGGTGATGCCAGGCACGAGCACATGGCGAATCCACACCGGCACTCCAAGCTCAGACAAGCAACGTGCGCATTCTATTATGTTCTCGTTGCCGTGGCCTGTAAGCCACTTGTGCCTGTCACTGTCGAAATGTTTCAAGTCGAGCAGCACGGTGTCGGTGGCTTTCATCAGCCTAACGAACTTGCCAAAAAACGGCTCTTCCCACGAAAAAGGCTGCGCCGCAGTATCAAGACATGTGGTTATGCCACGCCGGTGAGCTTCCTCGAAGAGGGCGGTCACGCCGTCGATCTGCAACAGCGCCTCGCCCCCGCTCACGGTGATGCCGCCTTCCTCGCCCCAATAGGCACGATAGCGCTCCGCCTTGTCGAGCAGTTCGTCGACAGGCGTAGCGCCATGGTCGCCATCAGCAAGTCGCCACGTGTCCGGATTGTGACAGTAGCGACACCGCATGTGGCATCCTTTCAGAAATATGAGGAAGCGAATCCCTGGCCCGTCGACCGAGCCAAAGGATTCGACTGAGTGTACGTTCAGCTTAGAGACGCTCATGGGCCTGACGTGCAATGACATCAAGTTGCTGCTCCCTTGTGAGGTCGATGAACTTCACTGCATAGCCGCTCACACGGATGGTGAAGTTGGCATACTCCGGCTTCTCTGGGTGCTCCATTGCATCCTTGAGCTTGTCCACGCCAAAGACGTTGACGTTCAAGTGGTGCGCTCCCTTGTTGAAATAGCCGTCCATCACGCCCACGAGTGTCGTGGCGCGCTGCGCGTCGTCGTGACCCAATGCGCTTGGGCTGATGGTCTGCGTGTTGGAGATTCCGTCGAGGGCGTATTTGTAAGGGAGCTTCGCCAGCGAGTTGAGCGAAGCCAGCAAGCCGTTCTTCTCGGCGCCGTAGCTGGGGTTCGCGCCTGGTGCGAGCGGTGCTCCGGCCTTGCGTCCGTCAGGCATGTTGCTTGTGTACTTGCCGTAGACCACATTAGATGTTATGGTCAGGATTGAGGTCGTGGGCTCTGAGTCGCGGTAGGTGTGATGCTTCTTCACCATGCCGATGAAGGTCTTGAGCAACCACACGGCGATGTCGTCGGCACGGTCGTCGTCGTTGCCGTAGCGCGGGAAGTCGCCCTCGGTCTTAAACTCCAATGGGAAGCCGGTCTCGTCGCGCACGATGTTCACCTTGGCGTATTTGATTGCCGATATTGAGTCAACCACATGCGAGAAGCCTGCAATGCCCGTGGCGAAAGTGCGGCGCACGTCAGTGTCGATGAGCGCCATCTCAGCTGCCTCGTAGAAATACTTGTCGTGCATGTAGTGGATGAGGTTGAGGGTCTTCACGTAAACGGCAGCGAGCCACTCCATCATGTCCATGAACTTTGGCATGAACTCCTCGTAGGTCAGCACGTCGCCCTCTATCGGGCGGTAAGCTGGTCCCACCTGCTCGCGCGTCTTGCTGTCCACGCCACCGCTGATAGCGTAGGTCAAGCACTTTGCAAGGTTGGCGCGCGCGCCGAAGAACTGCATTTCCTTGCCGGTCTGTGTGGCGCTCACGCAGCAGCAGATGCTGTAGTCGTCGCCCCACACTGGGCGCATCACATCGTCGTTCTCATACTGTATGCTGCTGGTTCTCACGGAGATGAGTGCGGCGTATTGCTTGAAAGCCTTTGGCAGGCGGCTGCTATAGAGCACAGTGAGGTTTGGCTCTGGCGAAGGGCCCATGTTCTCCAACGTGTGGAGGAAACGGAAGTCGTTCTTGGTTACCATGTGGCGACCGTCCTGGCCTATGCCACCCACCTCCAACGTAGCCCACACTGGGTCGCCGGAGAAGAGCTGGTTGTAGGATGGTATGCGGGCGAACTTCACCATGCGGAACTTCATCACCAAGTGGTCGATGAGCTCCTGGGCATCCTGCTCAGTCAGTGTGCCCTCGTTGAGGTCACGCTGAATGTATATGTCGAGGAAGGTGGACACGCGGCCCACAGACATTGCCGCTCCGTTTTGCGTCTTCACCGCTCCGAGGTAGCCGAAGTAGAGCCACTGCACTGCCTCGCGTGCGTTTGTAGCGGGCTTTGAGATGTCAAAGCCATAGAGCGCAGCCATCTCTTTCAATCCCTTGAGGGCCTTGATCTGCATCGAAACCTCCTCGCGCAAGCGAATGACGTCGTCTGCCATCTCGCGCTCACCCATGTCCAAGAGGTCGTTTTGCTTCTCCTGTATCAGGAAGTCGATGCCATAGAGCGCCACGCGACGGTAGTCGCCCACGATGCGACCGCGACCGTAGGTGTCGGGCAGGCCAGTGAGGATATGGTTGTGGCGCACGCGCTTCATCTCCGGCGTGTAGGCGTCAAACACGCCGTCGTTGTGCGTCTTCACGTAATTATGGAAGATGTCGTGGAGCTTCTCTGAGGGCTGGTAGCCGTAAGTGGTGCAAGCCTGCTCTGCCATCTTTATGCCGCCGTAGGGCATGAAGGCACGCTTGAGAGGCTTGTCGGTCTGGAGGCCGACAACCTTCTCCAGGTCCTTTGTCTTCTCGCTGATATAGCCTGGTCCATAGGCAGTAAGGCCAGAGACGACCTCCGTCTCCATGTCGAGCACGCCGCCCTTGGCACGCTCCTCCTTCTGCAACTTCTGCAGCTCACCCCAAAGTGTATCGGTAGCCGTGGTGGGTCCTACGAGGAAACTCTCGTCACCACTGTACTGTGTGTAGTTATTCTGAATAAAATCCCTAAGATTGATTTCTTCCTTCCATTGTGTGCCAAGGAAGTCACGCCATGCGTTGTTCATAAATGAAGCTTTGATGTTAATATTAATCTTTAGGCATGCAAAGTTAATATCTTTCCCCCACATAAAAGAATTTTTGACTAACAAAGGGGACAAAATAACCATTTTAAGGTATGCAAAACACGGCGTGGCACTGCAAATACCACGCCGCGACATCGAAAGCGGCATCACACCTTGGCCCCGTTAAAGCCAAAGCGTGACGCCGCGAAGTCTCAAATCAAAACGTTTTTCGGAGGCATCATGCCGCTGAAAGGTATCAGTCGACGAAGCGTTTCAGTATGTCGCCATACTTGTCTATCCTGCGATCCCTGAGGAACGGCCACCAACGCCTCACTTGCTCTGAGCGCCCGAGGTCAACCTCCACCACGTGCTCGCACTCCGTGTCGTTGCTTGCACGGAACAGAAGCTCGCCCTGAGGCCCAGCCACGAAGCTAGAACCCCAAAACTGTATGCCGCCCGTCTGATGGCTTGGGTCAGGCTCGAAGCCAACGCGGTTGACGGTTATCACCGGCAGGCCGTTTGCCACGGCATGGCCTCGCTGCACCGTGGTCCACGCCTCGCGCTGGCGTTCCTGCTCCTCCTTGGTGTCCGACGACTCGTAGCCTATAGCCGTGGGATAGACGAGCATCTCGGCGCCTTGCAACGCCATGAGCCTCGCCGCCTCCGGATACCACTGGTCCCAGCAGACCAACACTCCAAGACGGCCCACCGACGTGTCGATGGGATGGAAGCCAAGGTCGCCCGGGGTGAAATAGAACTTCTCGTAGTAGGCTGGGTCGTCGGGGATGTGCATCTTGCGGTATTTGCCGGCAATGGTGCCGTCGCACTCTATCACCACCGCCGTGTTGTGGTAGAGTCCGGCGGCACGTTTCTCGAAAAGCGAGGTGACAATGACCACGTCGAGCTCGCGCGCCAGATTGCCGAAGAACTCGGTCGACGGGCCCGGAATGGTCTCAGCAAGGTCGAAGAGGTTAACGTCCTCCGTCTGGCAGAAATAGAGGGCATTGTGAAGTTCCTGCAACACAATGAGGCGCGCGCCTTGCTGGGCGAGCCGCCTGCACTTCTCGGCAAGCCGCAGCTTGTTGTCGTCTATGTCGCCGGTATTATGCTGTTGTATTATGCCTACATTTAATTTCATGGTATCGAATGGTTTGGGTTACTTATCAATGTTCATGGCTCCCTTGGGCAACTGCATTGTCAGGCAATGGATGGAGCCGTGCTGGCGCACTATCACGGACGCGTCAACGGCAACGATTTCCCTGTCGGGGAAAGCCTTCGCCACGGTGGCCTTAGCCTCCTCGTCCTTCTCGCCCTGCCCATACACGGGCACGATGACGGCACGGTTTATTATCAAGAAGTTGGCATAGGTGGCAGGCAAGCGCTCGCCGTCAAACTCCATCCTGTTGGGCATGGGAAGCTTGAGCAACCTGTATGGCTTGCCGTCAACGGTTGTCAGGGCATGCAGTTCCTGCTCCAGCGCCTTGAAGTCGGCATATTGCTCGTCGGTCTCGTCGTCGCAACCCACATATAATAATGTGTCATCGGGGCAAATCCTCACCGTGGTGTCGATATGCCCGTCGGTGTCGTCGCCCACGAGGTTTCCATGCCGCAGCCACACCACGCGCTCCGCTCCGAGCGCGGTTTTCAGCTCTCGGTCAATCTCCTCCTCGCCCAGAGGCTGGTTGCGATGCGGCGCGAGCAAGCACTGGGCAGTGGTGAACACCGTGCCCTTGCCGTCGCTCTCTATCGAGCCGCCCTCAAGCACGAAACCGCGATGGTCCTCCAGCGTGGCGGAGAACACGCCCTTGGCGTGGAGCGCAGACGTTATGGCATCGTCTTTTTGCCAATCAAACTTCTCGCCCCAGCCGTTAAACTTGAAGTCGAGCATCTTGAGGCTGCCATCCTCATTGCTTCTGAGGGTTATCGGTCCGTGGTCGCGCGCCCAAGTGTCGTTGAGGTCGCACGCCACCACCTTGACGTTTGCCATCTCCGCCTCCGTGAGCGCCGCTTGCAGCAAAGCCTTGACGCCCTCGGCGTCTTTCGCCGCTATGAGGAGTCGCTCGCGCGCCGCTATAGCCTTCGAGAGCTCAAGGTATGTGGCAGTTATCTCGCTGAGATAAGGCTCCCAGTCGGTGTCTGAGTTTGGCCAAGTGAGCATTACGCCATCTTGTGGCTCCCATTCCGCGGGGAGCATGTATTCGGGTTGTGCCATGAATGTGAGTTTTGTGTTTGCAAAATTAAGGAATAAGGCTTACATTGCAAAGCGCAAAACGCAAATTGTTGGCGTCTGGACAAGGCAAACCGACAGAAAAGAATGGAACCGCGTGCATCTTTGCTAAAATATATTAAAGAACACGTCGGAAATTGTCTATTCGGCAAAAACCATGTTACTTTGCACCCAGAATGAAGAAACTGTTGCACATACTATTTCCTGTCCTGCTCTCCATGTTGTTTGTCTTCATGGCGAGCGGTGTAACGTTTCGCCATTGCGCTTGCTCGGGCAAGACATCGATGACCATTGGCGACCTGTCGCGCGACAAGGGCAACACCCAATCGTCTGACGGGTGCATGACCATTGCCACGGTGTCGCTCTCGCCCACGACACAAGCGCAGCCCGCGACCTTCGACTTCCACGTGTTCCAGCCATTGGTCGCCATCATCAACACTTGGGACGCATTCAACCTGGCTCCACGACAAGTGGAGACCAACCGAAGGCTATTGCCGGAAAGGAAGGACGACCCGCCTCCACGGCAATATCTTCACAAGCTCTGTGTCTTGACCATTTGACGGCCTTGTTTTCGCCACCAGGTTGCAAAACCGTCTTTGTAGTTTTGCAAGCTATAAGAGAAGACAAAGGACAAATCAAAACAAGACACATCAATGAACATAAGACATATCATATTAGGGTTCATCCTGACAACGCCAATGTCGGGATGGGCACAAGCCGTACCCAGCCAGCAAGAGGCCACCGACACCATTGCCGACCAAGACCTGCAGGAGGTCACCGTGGTGAGCCGCAAGGCGGGAGTGAGCCGTATGGCGGGAGCCATAAACGGATCGGTAATAAACAAGGACGAGCTCTTCAAGGCAGCCTGCTGCAACTTGGGCGAGAGCTTCACCACGAACCCGTCGGTGGACGTGAACTACAGCGACGCCGCCACCGGCGCGCGACAGATAAAGCTGCTGGGGCTGTCGGGCACCTACGTACAGATGATGACGGAGAACCTGCCCAACTTCCGCGGAGCCGCCGCGCCATTCTCCTTGGGCTACGTGCCCGGCCCCTGGATGCAGAGCATACAGGTGAGCAAGGGCGCATCGTCGGTGAAGGCGGGATATGAGAGCATCACCGGACAGATAAACGTGGAATACCTAAAAGCCGACGACGTGCCCGGCGTGGAGGCCAACATCTATGGCGACACCGACGGCAAACTGGAGGCGAACGCGTCGGGCAACATCCACCTGAACGACAAGCTGACAACGGAGCTCCTAACCCACTACGAGAACCGTTGGGGAGCCAACGACATGAACATGGACGGCTTCAAGGACATGCCCAACATCCTGCAATACAACCTGCAGAACCGCTGGATATTCAAGACAGACCACTATATGCTGCGCGCCGGCGTCTCGCTCATCAGCGAGCACAGGACAGGCGGGCAAACGCTGAAGGCCCTCGACGACGACATGAGGAAGGCCATGGAAGGCAAGGAGCTCTACGGCATAGACATAAGGACCAACCGATACGAGGCTTACATGAAGCACGCCTTCATCATCGACAAGGAGCACGGCACCAACCTCGCGCTGATGGCCACGGGGTCCATGCACCAGGAAGACGCGCTCTATGGCCACAAGACCTACTACGTGAACGAGAAGAACCTCTACGCCTCGCTCATGTTCGAGCACAACTTCAACAAGCGGCACAACATATCGACCGGACTGAGCCTCAACCACGACTACTTCGGGCAGCTATACCGGCTGACCAACGACGCCACCACCGACAAGACGCGAGCCAACGAGAAGGAGACCGTGCCGGGCATCTACGCGCAATACACCTACAACCTCAACGACAGGCTGATCGTGATGGCTGGCATTCGCGGCGACCACAGCAGCAAGCATGGCTACTTCGTAACGCCTCGCTTCCACGTGAAGTGGCAAGCCTGCGACATCATCGGCTTCCGCCTCTCTGCTGGCAAGGGCTACCGCTCCGTGCACGCCCTAGCCGAGAACAACTACCTGCTGGCGAGCAGCCGCCGCCTCATCGTAGACGACAACCTGAAGCAGGAAGAGGCTTGGAACTATGGCATAAGCAGCCAGATGAACATACCGCTGTTCGGGCAGACCCTAAAGCTGAACGCGGAATACTATTTCACCAACTTCGAGAACCAGGCGGTGGTCAACTTCGACAGCGACGTGCACGAGGCGCGCATCAGCAACCTCGCAGGCAAGAGCTATTCGCACGTGTTCCAAGTCGATGCCACCTACCCCCTGTTCAAGGGCATGACTCTCACCGCCGCCTATCGCCGCAACTACGTGAAGGAGACCTACGATGGCATCACGATGGACAAGCCGCTGCTGAGCAAGTATAAGGGCCTCGTGTCGGCATCCTACAAGACCCCGCTCGGGCTCTGGCAGTTCGACGCCACGATGCAACTAAACGGTGGCGGCAGGATGCCAAAGGCTTACACGCTCACGAGCGGCGAGCCTTCGTGGAACCCGACCTTCAAGGCATACGGCTTGCTGAGCTGCCAAGTAACCCGCTGGTTCCGCCACTTCTCCGTCTACATTGGCGGCGAGAACCTCACGGGCTATAAGCAGAAGAACCCTGTGGTGGACGCCATGAACCCGTGGGGCAACCAGTTCGACACCAACATGGTGTGGGGACCAATCAGCGGCGCCATGGGATACGTGGGCATCCGCGTGAACTTCGGACGACTGTAACGGGAAAGACTATCAGTAATTCAAATAAATAACCATCAATCAAAAGGAAGGAAAAACATGAGAAAGATTATGACAATGATGGCAATGTTGACCTTTGCCATCGGCATGTTCGCCAAGGACATCAAGACCGTGGTGTTCACCACCAACCCACAGATGCACTGTGAGAACTGTGAGAACAAGATCAAGGGCAACCTCCGCTTCGAGAAGGGCATCAAGGAGATCACGACCAGTGTGCCCGACCAGAAGGTAACCATCAAGTATGATGCCGACAAGACCACGCCCGAGAACATCGTCAAGGGGTTTGCCAAGATTGGCTACACGGCTACTGCCATGACCACTGAAGCCAAGAAGGGCGGATGCTGCGGCAAGAAGGCCTGCGCCGAAAAGGGCGAGGGCTGCGCTAAGAAAGCCGAGGGCTGCGCCAAGAAAGCCGACAACGCCAACGCCGGCGGATGCTGCGCAAAGAAGGCTAACGCCGAGAAGGGCGGATGCTGCGCAAAGAAAGCCGAGGGCTGCAGCAAGAAGGCCGACAACGCTAACGCCGGCGGATGCTGCGCCAAGAAAGCCAACGCTGAGAAGGCCGACTGCTGCGACAAGAAATAAGGTGGCATCACGCCGATTTCCATAGGGCAATTGCCGCCCGACATGCCTTCGTCGGCGTTGCGGCGTAATCGCGTCGGCCCTGCGCCGCAATCGCATTGCCTCTGCGGCGTAATCGCGAGGGCATTGCGGCGCGATCGCAATAACCTTGCAGCGCAATCCGCGAAAGCCTTGCGGCGGCAGTCTCCAGCGGCATGCGGCAAAGCCCAATCCGCGTGAATCGACATGGAACCTACATATAAATATAATTGTGGGGTGCGACAACTTATGCCGCACCCCACAATTGTATTTGTCAAGTCGCCAACCCGACTATTTTGCCCGAATAATTTATCGTATTCAACTATATTGTTGTATCTTTGCAAGCAAAAGAATCATACGTCAAGAATATAACCACCGATGCTTGAGTTCAAGAATGTTAGCGTTTCCCTGCCCGATGGCAACCGTTCCACTCCCTTCTCGCTGATTGTAGAGAGGGGCGAGCTGGTGTGCATCTTTGGCGAGAAACACACGGGGAAGAGCGAGGTGCTCCTCGCCATCCTTGGGTTGTGCCCACTGCAGTCTGGATTCATAACCTTCGACGGAGAGCTCATCACGCGCGAGGCGTCGCCTTATTTCAGGAAGAAGATGGCATACGTCCCACAGTATATGCCTGAGTGGAAAATCGAGATTGGAGAACTGTGCGGATACTTGCACCTGGACATTCCCGACGACTTGAAAGACATGAAACGCCGACCCGCGTCGTCGTTCAGCCCGCAAGAGTTGCAGGCCATCTTGTTGCGCCTCGCCTTGGAGCTGAAGCGGGAGGTGGTGCTTGTAGACAACGCCTTCCCCACTCCACAGACGCAAGAGCTCCTGGGCAAGCTCGCCAAGTCGGGAGCCGAGGTGATATTCACACATGAGGGCAACACGCTGCCATGTGACAAACTTATAAACTTAGCAAAATGAACATATCCACGCTTGGCATCGTTTTCGGTGCGCTGCTCGCAGCCTTCCCTATATTCATCATCGTGCGTTTCCGCCTGAACCTGATGCGCAACTTCCTGAAGTCGCTGCTTCGCATGATTGTGGCGGTGGGGCTGCTTGCCGCGCTGATGTGGCTCGTGGCATGGGCTAACAACATCGCGCTCAGCATTGCCATGGCATTGATCGTCTGCCTCTTCACCGCCCTGACAACGACCGTGAAGGCGAGGCTGAAGCTGCAACGCCATTATCTGTCGGTGGCGGCAGGCTCGCTGGTGGGCATACTCGTCGTGGGCTTCTATTTCATTTTCCTTGTCTTGGGGACGCGCGACCCCTTCGCCATCAACGTCTTCATTCCCGTGATCGGACTGTTGGCAGGCGGCATCACAAGCGCCAACACCAACGCGCTGGTTGCCTACAGCGATGGGCTCGTGCATCATGGGCAGCTCTACAACTACCTGTTGGGCAACGGTTGCACTCAGCGGCAAGCCCTCGACTATTTCGTTCGTCGCAGCCTGCGCGCCTCCATCTTGTCGGTCAGCAAGCAGATGTCGCGCATTGTCTTCATTGAGGCTCCCGTGGTTTTCTTTATCGCGTTGATGGGGAACCTCAGCATCCTGACTGCGGTAGTGCTGCAAATTTCGCTACTTCTGGCAACGACAAGCGCTTCCGTCGTGTCGGTCTTCATCACTTTGACCATCGAACGGAAGCGCTCAGAAAAGTAGTTTTTACAAGCGAGGCAAGGCGTCACTTGCGATTTTTCCAGTACATGCTTATCTCCTCAAGAGTCTTGCCCTTGGTCTCAGGCACAAGTCGCCATACGAACAAGGCGGCGATAACACAGATGGCGCCGTACAGGCCATAGGTGAACCAGTGGCCGAAATTGTCGCCAGGGGCAAGGTGCATGTTGAACATGGGCACGAAGGTGGAACTCACGATGAAGTTGAATATCCACTGGAACGCCACTGCTATCGACACCGCCGCGCCACGTATGGTGTTGGGGAATATCTCGGCAATGTAGACCCAGCATATCGGTCCCCACGAGAACATGAACGAGGCACTGTAGACCATTATGGAGAGCATGGTGACGATGCTCAGCGACGCGTTGCCAAACGTCAACGCCACGCCGAAGGCTCCGATGGCCATGCCCACGCTGCCTGTGATGAGCAACGGCTTGCGGCCAAACTTCTCGACGGTGAACACGGCAACGAGCGTGAACAGGATGTTGACCACACCCATCACCACGGTCTGCACCATTGGGTTGTCCATGCCCATGTCGCCGAAGATGCGCGGGGCATAATAGAGCACGGCGTTGATGCCGATGCCCTGCTGGAAAACGCTCAGCATGATGCCAATGAATATGCACACGAACCCATAGGAGAACAGGCGCTCGGTCTTCGTCTCCATCGTGTTCTTGATGTCTTGAAGTATCTGGTGGGCTTTCAAGTCGCCATTGATACGAGCCAAGATGCGTTGCGCCAAGTGCTCCTTGCCCACGAGCACGAGATAGCGTGGCGTCTCAGGCACGAAGCAAATAAGGATGGTGAAGAGTCCGGCTGGCACCATCTCGCTGCCGAACATGTAGCGCCAACCTGTGGTTATCGTCCAAGGGTCGCTGCCGGGCATGACCTTAGAGAATCCCTCTCCTATCTGCGAGATCACGGGGTTGGTGTGGTCACCAAGGATCAGGAAGTTGACAAAGTAGACCACGAGCTGGCCGAAGATGATGGCAAACTGATTCCAGCTCACGAGCATGCCGCGAATCTCGCTGGGCGCCACCTCGCCGATATACATCGGGCAGATGGCAGATGCCATGCCCACGCCGATGCCACCAAGCACACGATAGAAGTTGAACACCACGAGCAAGTTCCACGTAGGCTCGCCCTTGGCAAGGATATAACTCTCCGGACACATTGAGCCCCATGCCGACAGAAAGAAGCACACGCCCGCGAACACGAGCGACTTCTTGCGGCCCAAGCGCGAGGCAAAAAGGCCCGACAACGCGCTGCCGATGATGCAGCCAATGAGAGCCGACGACGACGTGAAGCCATGCATGAAATCTGTATACTGAAAGTCTTTGGCGCCAAGGAAGAAAGCCTGCAGACCCTTCTCGGCACCTGATATGACGGCGGTGTCGTAGCCGAACAGCAGTCCGCCGAGCACGGCCACCATCACTATCGAAACCAAATAGCTGCGGCTACCGGTGTTAGTTTTAGATTCTGATTGCATAAAAAAGGGTAGATTTAAAAAAGAGGGCGCGTCAAAACTCCAGAGTCGGGGTTTTGACGCGCCCTTTTTCAGTTTCAGTTAATTGTGTGTTGCCAAGCTGGCATTATTTAGCATAGAGAGCCACGATGGTCTCATACTTCTCCTGCTTGCCGCTTGTCTGCTTTGGCTCACCGTTCTGCTTGGCGTAGTCGACGACCTGCTCAAGCGTGAGCTCACCGTTCTCGAACTTCTTGCCCATGCCATCATCGAAGCTTGCGTAACGCTGCTTGAACATTTCGGGCAACTCGCTCTCAGTGAGTATGGCGGCGGCGTTCTCCAAGGCGCGTGCCATGGCGTCCATGCCAGAGATGTGGGCGATGAAGATATCCTCTGGGTCGGTGCTGTTGCGGCGCAGCTTAGCGTCGAAGTTGGAACCGCCGTTGCCAAGGCCGCCGTTGCGGATGATCTGCATCATGGCTTGGGTAAGCTCGAAGTTATCGATTGGGAACTGGTCGGTGTCCCATCCGTTCTGGGCGTCGCCACGGTTTGCGTCGATTGATCCAAGCATGCCATTGTCTACGGCCACTGCCAGCTCGTGCTCGAAGGTGTGGCCAGCAAGTGTGGCGTGATTCACCTCGATGTTCACCTTGAAGTCCTTGTCAAGGCCGTGGGCGCGGAGGAATCCGACGACTGTCTCAGTGTCCACGTCGTACTGGTGCTTTGTTGGCTCCATTGGCTTTGGCTCGATGAGGAACGTGCCAGTGAAGCCTTTGGCGCGTGCATAGTCGCGTGCTATGGTGAGCATCTGTGCCAGATGTTCCTTCTCGCGCTTCTGATCGGTGTTGAGCAACGACATGTAGCCCTCGCGTCCGCCCCAGAACACGTAGTTGGTGCCGCCAAGTTTGATGGTGGCGTCGATGGCGTTCTTGATCTGCACCGCGGCGCGTGCCACGACGTCGAAGTCGGGATTGGTGGCGGCTCCGTTCATGTAGCGCTTGTGGCCAAAGACGTTGGCAGTACCCCAAAGCAACTTGATGTCGGTACCTTTCATCTTCTCAAGGGCATAGTCGGTGATTGCCTTCATGTTGGCCTCGTACTCATCAATGTCGTCGGATGGGTCTACCAGGTCGACGTCGTGGAAGCAGAAATACTCTATGCCGAGCTTATCCATTATCTCGAATCCAGCGTCCATCTTGTCCTTGGCGCGCTGCAGTGGGGTATCAGCCTTGTCCCATTCGTAGGAGCGTGTCTGCCCGCCGAACTGGTCGCTTGAAGCCTGTCCGAGTGTGTGCCACCATGCCATGGCAAACTTGAGCCAGTCTTTCATCTTCTTGCCCATTACCACCTTCTCTGGCTGATAATAGTGGAATGCCATAACGTTTTTGCTCTCCGGTCCCTCGAAAGGAATCTTGCCAATCTGTGGAAAATACTGTTTTGCCATAATAGTTATAATTAGTTGATTAGTCTTTAAAACTGTCGATGTTAAATCGTTGTAATTAGTTGATTAGCCTTTAAAACTGTCTATATTAATATGTGAAAGGGGAAAGGTTTGGCGCCAAGGGTTACATCTCCTTTTCCAGCGTCCTTTTCCAGCGCACGTATGCCTCTTGGTATTCCGCCGCGCGTGCCGCATCAGGCTCTATCACGGCAAGGCGCTTGAGCGAGGCGAAAGCCTCGTTGTTGTCGAGATATATGCCGCAGCCCATGCCAGCGCCTTTGGCCGCACCCACGCTGCCGTCGGTCTCATAAAGCTCTATCGTTGCGCCGCTTGTGCTGGCGAGCGTGTCGCGGAACAGCGGACTGAGGAACATGTTGGCGCGTCCGGCGTGGATTTTGCTTATGTCCATGCCCATGCCGCGCATCACCTCCATGCCATAGCAGAAGGAGAAAACGATGCCCTCTTGCGCCGCGCGAATGACGTGGGCACGGTTGTGCTTGTTGAAGTTCATGCCGTGGATGGAGCAACCCACCTCACTGTTCTCCAGCACGCGCTCGGCTCCGTTGCCGAAAGGAATTATCGTCACGCCGTCGCTGCCCACGGGCACGGTGGCGGCAAGGTCGTTCATGGCTGGGTAAGACAGATCGGGAGCAACGTTGCGATGCACCCACGAGTTGAGACAACCCGTGCCGTTGATGCAGAGGAGCACGCCCAAGCGCGTCTGCTGTTCGGTGTAGTTGACGTGCGCAAAAGTGTTGACACGGCTCTTGGGGTCGTAGCCGACGCTGCCAAGCACGCCGTAAACAACGCCAGAGGTGCCTGCCGTCGACGCTATCTCGCCTGGGTTGAACACGTTGAGCGATAGGGCGTTGTTGGGCTGATCGCCTGCCCTATATGATATGGGCGTGCCTTCAGCCAGACCGGTCTCGGCTGCCGCAGCCGCGGAGACGCGGCTCTGCACGGCAAACGTCGGAACGGTGTCGGCTATGAGCTCCGGGCTGATGCCCATGGCATCGAGCAACGGAGCCGACAGCTCACGGTTCTTAAAGTCCCAAAATATTCCCTCCGAGAGTCCGCTGACGGTGGTGTTGACCTGTCCCGACAGTTTCAAAGCCAAGTAATCGCCCGGGAGCATCACCTTATATATACGGTCGTAAACGTCAGGCTCGTTTTGGCGCACCCACGCCAGCTTTGCCGCCGTGAAGTTGCCTGGCGAATTGAGCAGGTGGCTCAGGCAATAGTCTTTGCCAAGCTTGCTGAAAGCCTGCTCGCCATATGGCACGGCGCGCGAGTCGCACCAGATGATGCTGTCGCGCACGGGTTTCAGGTCGCGGTCCACGCACACGAGGCCGTGCATTTGATACGAGATGCCAATGCCACGTATGTCGTCGCCCTTGGCGCCCGTGCGTGCCATGATGTCGGCAAGCGCCAACTTGGCGTTTGTCCACCACATCTCCGGGTCTTGCTCCGCCCATCCTGCTTTTACCGCTTTTATGGGCGCCTCCTCCGAAGGATAGAAGGCCGAGGCGGCGCATTCGCCACTGTCGATGTCAACGAGCGACGCCTTGACACTGCTGCTGCCAACGTCGAATCCCAACAAATAATTCTTATGTGCCATATTTTGCTACACTGCTTTTAGGTCTATTTGTAAGACTAATTTTCCAGCTACAAAAGTACAAAAAAGCGGTTAAAAGAAGAAATAATCAATGTTATTTGAGATACATATTTATGTAAAAAATGTCAAACGAAGCCGAGCGCACAAAGCCCCGCGCGGGGAACGCATGATACCGCGTTGCCGCACGGGGCTTGGCCGTGTGTTTATGTGTGCGCGGATTACTGCGCGGAGGAATCCATCTGACTACGCGGGGTAATCTCGCTGGGACCGAAACCTTCCACAACCTTGTCGGCTACCTTGGTGTACACCCAAGAGCTGTTGGTGTAGTTGGCTCCCCATTCGCCAAAGCCAGGATAAGCGTCAGTGATGTTTGTCAGCTCGGTTGGCCACTGCCAGTCGTAAGGCAGGATGAGCATCTGCGGGGCGGCGCCTTTATCGGGTCCGGTCACAGAGGTTTGGTAACCGTCGGCGCGCTTCACCTTGATGCTGAAGCCGTTGCTATCTTTGCTGAATTTGCTCATGCTCCAATCGGTTGGCAGACCACTCAAGAGGATTGTCTTCACGCTGGTCTCGCTTGGGCCTCTGCCGGTGTTGATCATCACGTTCGGCTCGTAGCCATTGCCGAAATGCTGGTGCCACTCGTCGGAAATCTCCTTGCCGTTGTAGCAGAGCTTAGTCGACAGCGTGCCGCCTGCAGCCACAGGGGTGATGGTCGCGTAGTCGTGGCCTGCAACGTGAGACATGCGGAACACGACGTCGTTGAAGTCGTAATCGAACGTGCCACCAAGGTCCTCGCATGCAACAGTCCACTCAGTCTCTGTTGTGGTGACGTACGTCGCCTTCTCCGGAATGTACATCACCAAGTCATTGAAGTCCCTGTCACCTTCGCCGCCGTTGTCATCAGGATCGTCGAAGCAGAGGTAGGTGTAATAGTCGTCGCCACTGCGATGCACGGTCCTTTGGGCAAAGAAATCTTTATTGTCTTTATTGAGATACACCTCAGAATAGTAATACTTACCGTCTACCTTCACATAGTAGCCAGCATAGAAGAGATTTGGGACATGGATGGTGTAACCGCGGGTAAGAATCGGAAGACTCTTATTGTTTGTGTATTGCACTTCCCATGTGCCATCCGCGCCAGTAGCTACGTCTGTTTTTGTATGCGTGTATGTCCAGCTGTCCTTAGCATCCGTCTCGGCAGGGTAAGCCGTATCGCCATATGTTCCTTCTCCGGTTGAAGGATAATAGCTCAGGTCGTCGTTTACGCCGTCCTTGTCGGAATACACTGGTACATGCACGATTTTGCTATAGTCGGTTTTATCGTGATAGAAGATGCCAAACTCATGCGTCTTCTTGGAGTTCCAGTACATGGGATACAACGTCATTGGCGTGTTTGAGGCGACAAGTCCAATAGTCATTGTTTCAGCAATTTTATCGACAACCGTCTGATACGAAGTGCTGGTTCCATCATTCTTTCTAAGAACGTTCAAGACCCTGTCTGACGACGACAACCATATCTTTGTTTGGTTGTAACTGCGCGTAACCCAGGTGGTGCCATCGAGCTTACTGGCACGCATGGGTCCATGCTTTGCGGCAGAAGCGCCGAAGGCGAGCGTCCCTCCGTTCTCCACGGCGTAGCCTGCGTTGTCCACATAGACTATGAACGGCGAGTTGTCGCCCTCCAGTCCGTCGAAGGTGATTGTTTTCTTGGTCACGTCTTTGTAGTCGGCAGCCAGACGATACTCGTCGCCCTGCTTCTCGAACACCTGCACGTGGGCAGCCTTCGGCAAGTCCACGGTGACGCTTTTCTGCTCCACCACGCTCCAATCTTGATTGGGATTGATGATGCCAAACTGCTTGATGAACTCGCGGGTGTAGTTTTCCTTCACGCTTTCAGCAGCACTCTCATTGTCCTCTACCGAGCAGGAAGCAAGACTTCCGGCAGCCAAGGCAATGCCAAGGATAATAGTTTTAATTCTCATAATGTTATTGTTAAACTTCATTATATTATAATAAGGTGTAGCCCTTGCCGTTTCGCCAGCTTTTCCCAAAGCCGCTTGCGACAGTATCAATCTGGCAGTCAAGAGCGACATGCCGTCACATACATAAGAGCATCCATTTAATTATCGCAAAGATAGTAGTTTTTTCTGACACAGGACTCATTGCGGCGGCTTTTTTAAACCTTTTTATGACAAGCATGGGATAAACGCGATGCTTATGCCACTAAGACGCAAAAACGCCTGGGGTTGGCCAAACGGTCCAAACCCAGGCGTCGCCTTTTATTGATTAGTTTTTCCTTACAACGGCGTGGTGAAAATGAACTCGCGAAGGACGTAATAGCAAAGAATGCCGGCGACGTACCCCACGAAGGCTATCCACGACACGTGCTTCATATACCAGCCGAAGGTAATCTTCTCAAGGCCCATCACCACAACGCCAGCGGCAGAGCCGATGATGAGCATTGAGCCGCCCACGCCAGCGCAATAGGCCAGCAACTGCCAGAACACGCCGTCGGTGGCAAAGTCGCCCACCGCCTGCACAGGGTACATGCCCATGCATCCCGCCACGAGAGGCACGTTGTCGACGATGGACGACAGCACGCCGATGATGCCCGTCACCATGAAGTGGTTGCCGTCGAACGCCACGTTCAGGCCCTTGCCCAACGACGTGAGCGCGCCAATCTCCTCAAGGCAGCTCACCGCCATGAGTATTCCAAGGAAGAAGAGGATGGTGCTCATGTCGATGTTGCGGATGAGGCTCACCACGCGCTTCTTCCTCGCGCCCTTGTCGGTCTTGAGATGGGCGTAGAACACCTCGGTGACAATCCACAGCACACTGAGCACGAGCAGGATGCCCACGAACGGCGGCAGATGCGTCAAGCTCTTGAACACGGGGACGAACACCAAGCCGCCCACGCCGACCCAGAACACCACCTTGCGCTGGAAGTCGCTGAGGTCTTGCTCGGGCGAGGCGGCGGCATCAGCCTGCGCTTCGTCATCGTCGAGGTTTCCCTTGAGCCCCAACTGGATGATGAGGGCGGGAATGACCATCGACACTATCGACGGGAGCAGAATCTCGCTGATGACGCCCGCGGCGGTGATAAGGCCCTTGTTCCAAAGCATGATGGTGGTGACGTCGCCTATTGGCGAGAACGCGCCACCACTGTTGGCGGCAATGATGACCAACGCGGCATACAAGATGCGGTCCTTGTGCTGCGCGACCAGCTTGCGCAGGATCATTATCATCACGATGCTGGTGGTCATGTTGTCGAGAATGGCAGAGAGGATGAAGGTCATGAACGCTATGCGCCACAGCAACACGCGCTTGCTCTTGGTGTGCATGACGCGCCGCACCCAGTCGAACCCGCCGTTTTGGTCCACCACCTCGACGATGGTCATGGCACCCATAAGGAAGAAGAGCGTGGTGCCCGTGTCGCCAAGATGGCCCTGGATGAGGTCGGTCACGAAGACCATGACGGGGTTCACGGTGCTGCCAAGCTCGGGATGCTCCAGGCTCATGATTTCCATGAACCGCGGATGCATCAGGGAGACGAAATAACCAGGGTTGAGCATGTAGAGCGTCCAAACCACGACAAACATGAGCAGCGCCACGGCTGCCTTGTTCACCTTGGTCACGCTCTCCAGGGCAATGAAGAGATAGCCCACGACAAACACGATAACAATCGCGATGGATAGTGTTGACATTAGCGTAATGAATTGTTTATAAGATATATTCAAGTTGCATGACACAAAATTACGAATTATACTTTAAAGATAACAATTGTTTCAAAATAAAATCCACCTTTTCTTTGAATCTTCACGTGCTTTTCATTATCTTTGCACAAGATAAGGCGCCGCCTTATACCCACAAGACACACAAAACACAAAGATGAACCCACAAGAAGCGAGCAACGTCAAGCTCAGCGAGAACATCATCCTCGCCGACGCCGACTATATAGACTACGTGGCATTCCAGCTCTCAGTGCAGTTTGAACGCATGATAGGCCGACGCATAGGCAGGGCCGACCTCAGCCAATGGGCAGTGAACATAGCGTTGGATGGCGGACTGCGCGAGGACGGCAAGCCACACGAGACGCAACTCGTGCTCGTGCACGAGAAGCACGCCTCACGACTGAACAACTTCAACCCCTCGACCTTTGAGACGGAGCTCAACGGGCAGGCCTTCAACGACAAGAACCTCGGCGAGTTTCTTGTCAACTCGTATGCCGTGGGCGACACCTTCGGCAAGGACGACTACATGCTCGACACCATCAGCATGATACTTGAGCACGACGAGGTGAAGCGGCTGATGGTAATACCAAACGGCGAGGAAGGCACCATCTACGAGGACATAGCCCACCGCCTGCGCAACGCTCCGGAGAGCAAGCACATAACGCTCTTCGCCATGCAGCCCATGCCGGGCGGCAACTTCAGGCAAGAGATCCTGGGCTACTCGCTGATGAACGCCTTAGGCATCAGGGGCGACGAGATAAGCCAAGGGCAATGACTGCCCCGGAGGACAAGAACTGAAAACACGAACAGGAAACACAAAACAACACATAAGACATGAGCAATAGAGTTTTAATGATTGGAGCCGGAGGTGTCGCCACGGTGTGCGCCTTCAAGATTGCACAAAACACCGACGTGTTTGGCGAGATGATGATTGCCTCACACCACAAGGAGAAATGCGACCGCCTGGTCGACGCCATCCATGCCAAGGGCTACGACATGGACATCAAGACCGCCGAGGTGGACGCCGACAGCGTGGAGCAGCTCACCGAGCTCTTCAACAGCTACAAGCCCGACTTGGTCATCAACCTCGCCCTGCCCTACCAGGACCTGAGCATCATGGACGCTTGCCTGGCTTGCGGCTGCAACTATCTCGACACCGCCAACTATGAACCGAAAGACGAGGCCCACTTCGAGTACTCATGGCAGTGGGCATACAAGGACCGCTTCGAGAAGGCTGGCCTCACCGCCATCCTCGGTTGCGGCTTCGACCCGGGCGTGTCGCAGGTGTTCACCGCCTACGCCGCCAAGCACCACTTCGACGAGATACAATACCTCGACATCGTGGACTGCAACGCCGGCAACCACCACAAGGCTTTCGCCACCAACTTCAACCCCGAGATCAACATCCGCGAGATAACGCAGAAGGGCCTCTACTATGAGGACGGCAAGTGGGTGGAGACGGAGCCGCTCGCCGTGCACCGCGACATCAACTACCCCAACATCGGCCCTCGCGACAGCTACCTGATGCACCACGAGGAGCTGGAGAGCCTGGTGAAAAACTACCCCACCATCAAGCGCGGACGCTTCTGGATGACCTTCGGCCAGCAATATCTCACCTACCTCGACTGCATACAGAACCTCGGCATGGGCCGCATCGACCCCGTGACCTACGAGGCACCGCTCGCCGACGACCCGACGAAGACCGTGAAGGTGGACATCGTGCCACTGCAGTTCCTGAAGGCCGTACTGCCCAACCCGCAAGACCTTGGCGAGAACTACGACGGCGAGACAAGCATCGGCTGCAGGATTCGCGGCTTGAAAGACGGCAAGGAGCACACATATTATATATATAACAACTGCAAGCACCAGGACGCCTACAAGGAGACCGGCATGCAGGGCGTGAGCTACACCACGGGCGTGCCGGCCATGACGGGCGCCATGATGTTCTTCAAGGGCCTATGGAAAAAGGCAGGCGTGTTCAACGTGGAGGAGTTTGACCCAGACCCATTCCTTGAGGAGCTCGGCAAGCAAGGCCTGCCTTGGCACGAGGAGTTTGACAAAGACATTGAACTATAGACTTTACTACATATGGCAAAGACAGAAGAACAAGCGGCGGCTGCCAGCCAGACCGACAAGCAGGCAGAGCAGCTGAAGGCGGAGAAGCAGGCCAAGATGAAGGCCCTGCAAGCCGCCATGACAAAGATAGAGAAGGACTTCGGCAAGGGTTCCATCATGCGCATGGGCGACGCCAAGGTGGAGAACGTGGACGTGGTGCCCACAGGCTCCATCGGCCTCGACCTCGCCTTGGGCGTGGGCGGATACCCTCGCGGCAGAATCATAGAGATCTACGGTCCAGAGTCGTCGGGTAAGACCACTCTCGCCATCACCGCCATTGCCGAGGCGCAGAAGCGCGGTGGCATAGCGGCATTCATCGACGCTGAGCACGCCTTCGACCGGTTCTATGCCGAGAAGCTCGGCGTGGACGTAGACAACCTGTGGATCTCTCAGCCCGACAACGGTGAGCAGGCTTTGCAGATTGCCGACCAGCTCATATCATCGTCGGCGGTGGACATCCTCGTGGTAGACTCCGTGGCTGCGCTCACACCCAAGAAGGAAATCGAGGGCGACATGGGCGACTCTGCCGTGGGCCTCCAGGCGCGCCTCATGAGCCAAGCCCTGCGCAAGCTCACCGGCACGATATCGAAGACCAACACCTGCTGCATCTTCATCAACCAGCTGCGCGAGAAGATAGGCGTGATGTTTGGCAACCCTGAGACCACGACTGGCGGCAACGCCCTGAAGTTCTACTCAAGCGTGCGCATCGACATTCGCCGCGTGACAAGCCTCAAGGACGGCGACAACGTCTACGGCAACCACGTGCGCGTGAAGGTGGTGAAGAACAAGGTGGCGCCTCCATTCCGCAAGGCTGAGTTCGACATCCTCTTCGGACAAGGCATCAACAAGGCTGGCGAGATTCTGGACCTCGGCGTGGAAAACGACATCGTGGGCAAGAGCGGCAGCTGGTTCTCATACAACGGCTCGAAGCTCGGGCAAGGTCGCGACGCAGCCGTGCAACTGCTCAAGGACAACCCAGAGCTTTGCGAGGAGATAGAGAAGCAGATCGTGGACAAGATAAAGGAAGTGGAATAACGCCCTTGACGTAAGGCTTACGGGAAAGGGCGCCGTGCCTATACAAATGGGCGAAAACCATCGCGCCGCTTTCCCTCGTTTGCCTTCGCGCCGCAACAGCGTTGGCTTTGCGGCGTAATCGCACCGCGGTTGCGCCGTAATCGCAATGCCATTACGGCGCAACCGCACTACCCGCGTGTCGCAACCACATCACGGCGAAATCGACACCGACGCCCCTGTAAGGGGCACAGATTATAGGATAGTGGCTTGCCACTATCTCTTTCACGGCATTAAATAAGATTGCCCCTGTAGGGGGCGCATAATTCAACCATACGAAGAGTTATGCGCCCACTGCAGGGGCAATGTTGTTTGTAACAGAAAACGCAGGGGCAGCCCCTGCGCTTCATATCCAATCCGCATCCGTCCTACTTGTTCTTATTCCAAAACTCGGGAGTGAGCACCAGCAGCACCGTGAAAATCTCCAAGCGGCCCACAAGCATCATGAACGAGCAAAACCACTTGACGAAAAACGGCAACTGCGACCACGACATGGTGGGGCCAATCTCCGTGCCCAGCGTCGGGCCAACGTTGCTCAAACAACTCAAGCATATCGTTATGGCGTTGGTGTTGTCGACGCCTGCCGCTATGATGACGAAGGCAAACAGGAAGAACAACATGAGGTAGGCCGTGACAAACGCCAGGAGCGACACCCGTTGCTTGTTTGGCACATTGGTGTCGCCTATCTTCAACGGCAACACGGCAGAAGGATGGATGCGCTGCATCAGCTCGTTGCGAAGCAGCTTGAATATCATCACGCAGCGCACGCACTTCAAGCCGCCAGTGGTGGAGCCGGAGCAAGCGCCGAAAAACATGCAAACCGCCAACACGACCCACGTGACGTGGGGCCATGCCGCAGCGTCGTCGTTGAACAAGCCAGTGGTCGTGATAAACGACACCACCTGGAACAACGACGAGCGGAAAGCGTGCTCTATGGCGTAGTGGTTCTTCACGATGAGCTCAACCATGATGAACGCCGTGCACACCACCACCATGAAGACATAGAAGCGGAACTCGGTGTCGCGGAGCAGCGACTTCACCTTGCCCTTGAACATCGACAGGTAGAGCAACGTGAAGTTGGTGCCCGAAAGGAAACAAAAGAACGTGGTGACATATTCCAACGCCGGCGACTGGAAGTGCTCCGTGGAACTGTTGTTCACGCCCATGCCGCCAGTCGCCACCGTCGTCATGGTGTAGTTGGCAGCCTCAAACCAGTTCATACCAAACACCATGTAGCTGGCGAAGCACCACACGCTGATGACGAGATACACAAGCCATATGAAACGAACGCTCGTGGAGAGCTTCGGCTGGAGCTTAGACCGGAACGGGCCCGTGGACTCCGCGCCAAACACCCTGATGCTGCCGCTGCTGCCTGCCATCGACGGTATGAAGGCTATCACCGTGAACACTATGCCCAAGCCGCCTACCCACTGGGTGAGCGACCGCCAAAAGAGTATGCCATGGGGCAACGCCTCAACATCGTCGATGATGGTGGCGCCTGTCGTGGTAAAGCCCGACATCGCCTCGAAATAAGCGTCCGTGAAACTGTGGATGTAGCCACCGAGCATGAAAGGCAACGTGGCAAAGAGGGAATAGACGACCCACACGAGCGTCACCAGGAGATAGGCGTCGCGGCGCGAGAATACACTGCCGGCATTGCGCCCAAGAAACCTCAGCGCCAAGCCGGCAAGGATCGTTATGAGGGCGGAAGAGGCGAAAAGCAAGATGTCGTCCTCGCCAAACCACAACGCCACGCCCATACAGACAAGCATGGAGGCGGCCTCCTGGTAGAGCAGGGCGCCAAGAACCTTGTATATAATCCGGGAATTGATCATAGCGACAACTTATTCAACAACTCGCGCGCTATGGCTGAGACCTTCTTAGGCGGATTGAAGTATTTCTCCAGCGCCTTCATGTTGACGCCATGGCAGAACACCACCACGTGGTCGCCCGCCTCGATGCGCGTGTTACCGTTAACCAGCATTCCCACGCCGTCCCTCACGAGTCCGCCTATCGTCACGTCGGTTGGCAACTTGAGGTCTTTCACCGGCAGCTTGGTGACCTTGGAGTCGTCTTTCGCCACAAACTCCGCCACGTCGGCATTGGCAGACATGAGAAAAGTGACGTTGAGCACGTCGGCATCGAGCATGAGCTGGTAGATGCGACTTGCGGCAATGGCCTTCTTGTTGATGATGGTGCCGATGTCGAGGCCTTCAGCCATCGACGCGTAGTCGATGTTCTCCACGTCTGCCACCGTCTTGCGCACGCCGAGGCGCTTGGCGGTGAGGCAAGCGAGGATGTTGGTCTCGGCGTTGCCCGTGAGCGCCACGAAGGCCTGCGTGTTTTTTATGCCCTCGTCCTCAAGGAGCGATGTGTCGCGGGCGTCGCCATGGATGATAAGCGTCTTGTCGTCCACTATCTGGTTCAGCTCCTCGCACCTGGCGGGGTCAATCTCTATGATCTTGGAGTTCATGTATTCGGGCAAGGATTGAAGGGCGCGCACCGTGGTCATACCGCCTCCCATGAAGAGCACGTTGCGCACGTCGGCATAGCCTTCCTTGCCCGTGATTTGGCGGATATAAGGGATATACTGCTTGGTGGTCATGAAATAGACGAGGTCATAACTGTGCAACTCGTCGTTGCCACCGGGGATTATAGTGTCCATGCGGCGCTTAATCGCCACCACATGATAAGGGTCGTCGGGTCCGCACAGCACCTTGAGCGGCTGGTTGAGGATCTTGCAGTCGTCGCGAAGCTTTATGGCAAGCATCACCAAGGCACCGCCGTGGACATCCCACCGCTGTCGCACCCACGACATCTTCAAGCCGTTGATTATCTCCCTCGCCGCCAATATCTCAGGATAGATGAGCACGTCCACGCCCAGGTCCTTGTAGAACAGGCGTATGTCCTCCTCCACGTATTCGGCGTCGTTGACCTTTGCCACCGTCTTCTTGGCATGAAGGGCATGGGCGAGAATGCAACTGTTTATGTTCTCGTTCTCGTCTGACGACACCGCTATGAAAAGGTCGGCGTTGCTCGCTCCAGCCTCCTTCAGGGTCTTGACGCTCGACGGCGACCCGCACAAGGTGAGCAAGTCGTAGTCGGCCCCAATCTTGTCGAGGCGCTCCTGGTCCTCGTCGATGATGGTTATCTCCTCCTGGTTGCGTGAGAGCAATCGCGCCAAGTGAGTTCCTATGGCGTAGGCTCCTGTTATGATGATCTTCATAGCGTTTCCTCTATCACTTTACGCAAGCTTTCATTGTCAAGCTCGCAGACCTTCCGCAGCTCGTCCACCGTGCCGTGTTCAACGAAGTCGTCGGGCAGGCCGAGGCGCTTTATCCGGGGCGAGAAGCCATGGTCCGCCATCCATTCGAGCACGGCGGAACCCATTCCGCCCTGGCGAATGCCGTCCTCCACGGTGATTATCTTGTCGAACTTCTCGCCAATCTCCGTCAGCAACTCGTCGTCCAATGGCTTCAGGAAGCGCAAGTCGTAATGCGCCACCTTGTCGGCTTCGGCCTTGTCCATGCCTGCGATCACGGTCTCCACGTCGTTGCCAACGGGCCCTATCGTTATCACGGCGACCTGTGATCCCTCGCGCAAGCGTCGACCAGTACCAACGGCAACCTCCTCAAGCGGGCAACGCCAGTCGCTCTCCTTCGACACTGGGCAGACTCCCCTGCCGCGAGGATAGCGAATCACGAACGTGCCTTTGCCAGGCAACTGCGCCGTGTACATCAGTCGACGAAGCTCGTGCTCGTCCATGGGCGAGGCGATGGTGAGGTTGGGCACGGGGCGGAGGGCAGCCATGTCGAAAGCTCCGTGGTGGGTCGGGCCGTCTTGACCGACAAGTCCGGCGCGGTCGAGGCAGAGCACCACAGGCAGGTTGAGTATGGCAAGGTCGTGGATTATGTTGTCGTAGGCGCGCTGGGCGAAGGCGCTGTAGATGTTGCAAAATGGCAACAACCCATCCTTCGCCATGCCTCCAGAGAAAGTCACGGCATGACCTTCGGCAATGCCCACGTCGAACACGCGTTGGGGCATTTCCTTTGCCATGATGTTCATGGAGCAGCCAGTTGGCATGGCAGGCGTGACGCCAACTATCCTTGGGTTCTGCCTTGCAAGTTCGAGCAAGGTGTGGCCAAAGACGTCTTGGTATTTCATAGGCTGGCAGCCGGCAGTATCGCAGATGCGCTCTCCCGTGGCGGCATCGAAGCGCCCGGGCGCATGCCACACCGTGGCGTTCCTCTCAGCCGGAGCGTAGCCCTTGCCCTTGACGGTATGAAGGTGCAGCAACTTAGGGCCTTTCATGTCCTTCACCTGCCTCAGCACGCGCACGAGTTCCTCCACGTCGTTGCCATTGAAGGGCCCGAAATAGCGTATGTTCATGCCCTCGAAGATGTTCTGCTGATGCGACAGCGCGCTCTTCAAGGCGTTGTTGAGCCGTATGATTCCCTTGCGCCTGTCGTCGTTGAGATAGCCTTTGCCGTGAAGCCATTGCGACGCCTTGAAACGCAAGCGGTTGTATGTCTCATTGACATCAAGGTTGATGAGATACTTCTCCATTCCGCCCACGGCACGGTCTATCGACATGTCGTTGTCGTTGAGGATGATGAGAATGTCGTTTGGAGTGGACGACACGTTGTTGAGGCCCTCAAAGGCGAGGCCTCCACTCATGGCGCCGTCGCCGATAACCGCCACCACGTGCCTGCTTGGATGTCCGTTCTTCTTCGCCGCCACGGCCATGCCGAGCGCCGCCGAGATGCTGTTCGAAGCGTGGCCGCACGTGAACGTGTCGTACTCGCTCTCCAACGGCGTGGGGAATGGGCGTATGCCGCCAAACTTGCGGTTGGTGAAGAAGCTGTCGCGACGTCCCGTAAGAATCTTGTGGCCATAGGCTTGATGGCCCACGTCCCACACGATGCGGTCGTCGGGCGTGTCAAACACGTAATGCAACGCCACGGTGAGCTCGACAACGCCAAGACTGGAGGCGAGGTGGCCAGGATTGACCGACACTTCCTCGATGATGTCTTGCCGCAACTCGTCGCACACCTCGGGCAACTGGCCCACGCCAAGCTTTCTCAAGTCGGCAGGATATTGCAAATGGCTTAGTAGCGAAAATCTCTTTTCATCCATTCGGGACTGTTTAGACATTAATTCTTGCAAAGTTAATCATTTATTTCAAACTATTATTAACTTTCCCGATAATTCATGCCACGTGAGCGCGCAACATCATTTTATGAACATGCTAATGTAGAAAGGGATGTACTCAACCCACCACATTAATATAAACGAATCTGCAAAAAGTCAAGTTTATGACGTAAAAACAAGACTTTTGGGTTAACCTAACTATCGAATAAATGTAGGTATATTGCATCATGTTCGCAAGCATACAACTTTTTGCCAATGTCGGCTTGCCAAGACGCGAGTTTGGCATGGCTATCAGGATGCAGGGCCTGTGCTCGTCCGCGCAAGCATTAGATACAAAGAACTCAAATGCACCTAATAGAACGTAGCAGGATTCTAAACCTCTACAAATTCAAGACAAATAGGCGTTATGCTCATTTATATCCGTCAGGCTCATTGCCCTCTGCGAGACAGAAGGTCAATGAGATATAGGCTTTTCTTGAGTTTGGACATTTATAAATAAAGACTATCAATGAAATCAGAAAAGTCATTAGCAACTTTGCGTATGGTATCATCTTCATGTAACCAATAGTATATGGATCCATTCTTAAAACACAAGAAGTTTCCTGCTGGGTCTAAACCAAAAGGAATTAAACTATTGTCTATCGAAGATAATACCTGCTTTGCTTTATAAACAGTTTCTATATCATCTTTTTTCAACGATAACAATTTTTTGAACACATGCTCTTTAGAAACTTCCGTGTCAAACGTGTTAATTGTAGGTCTTGCATTATTGTATTCACGAACAATATTCTTATAATCTTCAGGATACTTAATATTGAAAGTATCTTCTGCTTCTTTAATGACAGATTCATCTATTTTAGAACCTCTTTTCCAAATCATTGTATTCATATTATTATTTAGTTAATGTCTATTTTCGGTACCTCCACCCCAAATATTTCGACCTCCTGTATGACGAGTTTTACTATGAATTTCAGTATCAACAAGTTGCATTTTTCCTCGCTCTTCATTGTGATGCCATGTATATCCTTCTGGAGTATATCCTTCATCTATATCTGCCAATTGGTCTTTAGTGAATTTTTTCTTTAGCTTAGGATTCTTTACCAAAGACTCTTTTAGTTGTTTATTGCATTCAGCAAATTGGGCTCGGTCGGAAACCTTTTGCATACTTTCAGGAAGTTGGACACTGAATTTACTTTCAAATTGAGGAAACACCCCCTCAACTTTTTCGCCAGTATCTGTTTCTATAACTTTTTTTACATATGGCACTCCTGTTTCTGGATGTTTTTGTCCAACTAAACCATCATTAATGGTTTTAATTGGCTTTGGCTTAGTTTGTAATTTATTTCCTTGTGTTTTTATTTCAGATGGATTTGCAACTTTTTGCTTAATGCCAGTTGCACGTTGTTCAGCCAAATCTTTAAATGTGACCTTTTTGTTTTGTATCGCTGCTTTCTCTACAGGAGTGTGACTAAGTGTTGATGCTGTTTTCTTAGTCAAGCCTCCCTTAGCAACATCTTTTTCTGCAGTTTTTATGGATTGACTAGCCGTCTTTTCCAAGGCCGATTTAACTTCTGCCTTTGTCCCTTTCTTAATAACGGTTTCTGAAGCCTTTTCTGCCAGTTCTTTTGCCGCATTTTTCGAAGTGGCTCGTACTTCCGCTTTGACAATAGCAGCAGCCTCTTTTTTTGCGACATTTTTCAATTCCTTCTTTATGGAATTTTTCGCTGCAACTTTGATTTCTTGCTTTACTGCCTCCTTTACCTCTTTTTTTACACTATTCTTAATTGCAGATTTTACAGCTTGCTTAGCAATGCCTTGAGCAAGTTGGGCATTGGAATTGAGCGTAACAAAAAATGCTACGCACATTGCGAGTAATCTAAAAGTTATCATAGATTGACTTTTTGAATCGTTCTTGATTATTTACTAAAGATTTCTTGGCTTTAAGATGTGAATTACGGACATCTTGCACTATGGAATTATTAATATTCTTCCCTATTTGTTTTATTGCCGCCTTAATGTATGGAGCCATTGAATTAGCTTCAGCCTTGGCATCTTTATAGGAAGAATAAATATCGTATGCAGAAAGTGCCAGTCCAGGAATGCCACCCACAAAATATCCAGCTGCTCCTAACAGAAAGTTCTTAAGACTAAATCCACTTGACTTATGTTGAATTTTGGACAACCGAAGTAACGTTTTTATTGGACACGTTGCCTTTGCTGAAGACAATTGTGGCACTTTCAAATACACTTCTGCTGCTTTGGGGATAAAGCCATCCAGTTCTGATGCTAAAGCTTTTCTTCCTTCATACAATTCTTTTGATAAATCTCGCAGTTCTTTATTTACCATGCGTTGTATTTTGCCTTTGGGATAATATGCCGACCATGCCTTTTGGTAAAGGGCAGCAATACTTTGCGAAGATTCGGGCAAATCCTTATCTAACAGTTTATCTGAAATCTTATCCATTGCATATGGCATAAATTGTAGAGCTTTCTCCTTGCAAGTATTACCTGCCACAAGAGCCAGCATTTCTAATTCTTTCTTACAATAATCGTCAACTACTTTTCTTACAGATGGCATTAGAGCCTCTCTCATAGCCATACGCACCACATTAATAGTATCTGAAAATATAGTATTACGGAAACAACGATCGAGTTCCCTTATCTGAGTATACTCCATGCTATCCATTTGGTCAACATAAACCTGTTGAATCGCAGCATTCAAAAAAACATGCTCGTCTGTATGCGACTTGTAGTATTCAGCGATTTCTCTCACCGATTTAGAGGAAAAACCAGACAAGACATCAGTTTCATACTGAAGCACTTTGTCTTTGAACAGTTTTTCAAGGTCTTTATTTAAATTCGATAATTCTACATAATGATTTAGCTTACCATACGAGCACGGTGTGTATGGATAAATAGAGTCGAGATGCTCGTATATTCTTGAATTAAGCTTTGACTGACAAGTGTAATCATATATCAATGATTCGATATTATTGTCTCTCAAGTGAGCAATAACTTCTTTTTTGTTTGGCCTTTTAACTTTTGTCCCATCAGGTAATAAAACCATAGTGGAGCAAGATGTAAACAATGCGGAAATTAATATATAAACACTAGCATATAACAAACGACTTCGTTTATTATTCAAAAAGAATACAGTGTAATTGTTTTCGGTTATCATTATCTCTTGTTTTTAAATTGCAATGTTATGGAGTTGCAGAGTCAAAACTTGTCCGAGTTCATAAAGATTTTATCTTTTTATTCGGTCCATCTAGAAAATGGAGTGATAAAATAAATGCTTAATGGCTATTCTCCGCTTTACGCGGAGCCTCCAATCAGCATTGGCAAAAATAGGGAAAATAAGTGAATGGCTAAAATTTTTGGCCGGGAAAATTAAGGGAAAAGACAAAAACAAGTCTTTTTTCCTTATTTTACCCCAAAAATGAGCGGAATGTCAGAGAAAAACCATACATTCGCATCCAAATATAATTCATAGGCAACAGATGACATGGAGGATATAGAACTATTACGCAAGACTTCACAGAAGTTCAACCGCCTTGCCTTTACGGTACTGGCTATTGAGGCTTCGGCACAGAAGATGGGCATATCGCCATCAGAAATGAGAAGGCGGCTGGACAAGGTGGGACTAATAAAGAGCCTCATACAAGATTGCTATGACACATTGCATACGGAAAGCCGTGAAGCCGTGGCAAACGATGTGGTCGAGGCACTTAGAAATTGGGAGAAAGGAGAAAGGGCACAACCATGTTAGACTTCTTGCTATGGAACAAGATAGCGCGAATAATAGCCCAGCTTGCCGATACGTTGCATATATCCACAGATAGGGCTTTACAGATATTCTACGATTCTGATGTCTGCCGTATGCTTCACGACAAAGAGCTTGGCTTGCATCTTATGAGTGACACGTATATTGTTAATGACTTGATAGAAGAATTGAGAAATAAACAATAGTTTTTCACAGCGGCCAACGTGCCTCTGCGATACCACTGAAATGACGTCGGCTTTACGCTGGAAGGGCGATGCCTTTCCAACGTAAAGCCGACGCGATTTCGGCGCAGAGCCGAGAGGGCGCTTATTAGCGCGTGGTCAGGTGCTCTTTGACGGCCTCTTCGATGTCTGCCTTGTAGTTTAGTCCGTAGAGACGATACAGGTCTTGCATGTGGAGCATGCGGGGGTAGAAGCCTTCAAGGTCGCGGCGGTCCTTGGCCGTCCACTGCACTTCGGATAGGGCTGCCAGCCTTGGCAACATCTCCCACTCCATCTTCTCCGCGTCTTTCACCCACTCGGTCCAGATGCAGCCTTCCGCACCGATGATGTTCTTCTGTTCGGCTGGGGTCAGCTGGTCGAAACAAGGATCCAGGTCATAGACACGTTGGATGCTTGGGATGCCCTCTATCTTGTTGATGCGGGGATTGCTGAAATAGAAGTTGGTGATGGGAGCCACGATGGTGGGGTGGCCTTCGCGCGCCGAGCGAATGCTCGCTTTCTGGCTGGTCCAACCGCACACGGTGATGTCTTTCGCGGGAGTGCCCTCCAAGATCTCGTCCCAACCCATCATCTTGCGGCCGTGGCTTCTTATCTCTTTCTCAATCTCACCCATGAACCACGTTTGCAGTTGGTCCTCCTTCGAATGTCCGGGGATTTCCTGTATGCCAAGGTCCGCGATTTTCTTCTGGCAGTTGGCGCATTCTTTCCAGCGAGCCTTGGGACACTCGTCGCCACCAATGTGGATATACTCAGACGGGAAGATGTCCATCACCTCATCAATGACGTCCTTGGCAAACTGCAAGGTCTTTGCCTTGCCTGCGCACAACACGTCTTCAAACACACCGAAGCGGCAAGACACCTCGTAAGGTCCGCCCGTGCAACCCAACTCGGGATATGAGGCGAGCGCCGCCAGCATATGTCCGGGCAAGTCGATCTCCGGAATAACGGTGATATACCTGTCGGCGGCATACTTCACGATCTCTCGTGCTTCGTCCTGAGTGTAATAACCTGTCACCGGGATACCGTCAAAAGTGTCTTTGCTTCCCTGCACGATGGTTTCCTTCCTGACGGAACCAATCTTGGTAAGCATCGGGTATTTCTTTATCTCAAGCCTCCAGCCTTGGTCTTCCGTGAGGTGCCAATGGAAGTAGTTGATGTTGTGCATGGCGAAGACATCGATCAGCTTCTTGAGGTATGGCACGCTGAAATAGTGTCGGCCTACGTCTATCATGAACGCGCGGTAGGCGAAGCGTGGTGCGTCTTTCAGCTCCGCGGCGGGCAAGGCGACGCTCTTCACGTCCTCACCCTTGGTGATGGGCAACGCCTTCATGATGCTCTGTATGCCACGGAATATGCCTGCGTGGGACGTCGCGGAGACGGTAACGCCATTCTTGTTTGCCGACAAGGTGTAAGCCTCCGACTTGTCATTTCCAGCGTTCAAGACGAGGCGAATCTGCGACTTCGAGGTCTTGGTGGTGGTCTTCACCTCGATGCCTGTCACCTCCTTGATGTGGGCGGACAAGAAGTCGGCGTCTTTCTTTTGCTTCTCGTCGCCGGCTGCATAAAGTATGGTGGTCTTAGCCGTGATTCGGAAAGGCGCTGCGCCTGTTTCCTTCACTTCTTGTGGCAATGGCACAATCTGCCAGCTGCCGGTCTCTTGATTCTTGGCGGTAAGGGAAAGGCTTGCCAAAAGAGCCATGGTTAGGATGATTCGTCGAAACATAATTTTAGTGATTGGGTTTACACTACAAAATTACGACATTATGCCGAAAGACACGTGCTATTCGGCGAAAAGAATCATTCTAAATGAATAAAAAATCGCCTTTTCGGTGCGAAAAGGCGATTGTGTTTGTCAGCTAATCCTCTTCTTGCGTTCGCAGAAACGCTCACATTGCGCACAGATGTCGTATCCGAGCATCGCCCCGAGGATGAAATCCTCCTCGGGCGAAAGCTGGCACAGAGGTTTCGTTACTATCATGCGGATAGCGTCCAGACACTCGTGCTTGCCAAAGAAGAGGTTCAGGCGGTCGTTGCCCACGGGCTGGATGATGTACTCTATGTGTTGACGCTCCAGTCTCGTCTTCGCAAAGGCCTCATACTTCTTGTTGAAAGTGAAGAGCACCATTCTGCGCACGCCTTTCTGATATTCATAGATGTGATTCATCAGCACTTTCAAGTCGATTGGCATTGCAACGTTCTTCTGCATACTATCCGTGATATAGAGGTTTAACTTGGGAAATATATATGGTTAAAGCGATGGCTTGATGGCTTCGAGCCAAGCGTCTATGCGTCCCTCGGTCTTGTCGTCCTCGTTCACGTCGTCAAGCGCGAGTCCCACGAACTTGCCGTCTACCACGGCGTCGCTGTCATCGAAAGTGTAACCCTCTGTCGAGACACCTGGCAACACGTTGGCTCCAGCCTCCTCGGCAGCGTCGCAGAGCTCCTTCATGCCGCCGCAGAAAGTGTCGCAGTAAGACTCGCTGTCGCCACATCCGAAGAGCGCGACTGTCTTGCCTGCCAAGCCTGCGGCCTTGAGGGTCTTTACTCCGTCGTACCAGTCGTCTTGCATCTCGCCAGCGCCCCACGTGGACGTTCCGAGGATGAGGTTGTCGTGGCTTGCGATGGCATCGTTGTCGAGGTTGGCGACATCCAGTGTTTCCACACCCAACTTGGACGCTATGGTCTCGGCTATCGACTGGCAAGAACCGGTGGAAGAGCCATAAATAACGATTGTTGATTTCATGATCTTGTCTTTTTTAGTTTGTTATAATCTCTTTCTGTTCCGGTTGCAAAGGTACGGCGCGACCGCGAATTGCGCAATACCTAAAAATGAGGGTTGTTGGCAGCCGCTTTATTCAAGCTTCGTGACGTCCCATTTGTCGGTGACGATCCTCTTGGGACAATTACGAAATAATAGCGAACTAAGCAAACGTGCCCGTCGTTTATGGTAGCGTTTTGTAAAAATATAAAAAAAAGGTTTGATAGATATCTGATAAGCCTCCAATTTATTAACTTTGCATTGATAAACTAAACTGGACGTTTTAAAAGACATGAGACAACAACCCACTTTCTGGCTGGAAATACGCAAGGAGTACGTTATAGAGAATTACGCCGCCTTGCTGCCATATCTGCGTGGCTATCAATATGACACGAGGATGGAGGCGGAGGATAGCGATTTCAACAAGACCTTTACTTGTTTGAAAGAGGTGGTCGATGACATTTGCCTGTCGGTGAGCGGCGACAACGTCTATCTCCACACTGCCTTGCAATGGGACGAGGACACGCTGAAGAAGAACGTGGGTTTGATGGCCTCTTATCTCCTCGCGGCGCAAAAGAAGAACCAGACCGACGACTACGCGTTCATGACCTTGTGCGACATACTCCTTAGCGTGGAGAAGCACCCCGACTTGGTGCTGCTTTCCTACTTGAAGAAGGTTGTTGCCAATTGTGCCGCCAATGCGCAAGTCGTGGTCTACGGATTCAATTGGGACGACATCGAGAAGATTCCGCAATACGCGCTTTCCTTGTTCTTCCAGAAGACCGTGAAGACTATCTTCCGCAAGCCCGAGAATGATGGCGCGCTGTTCTATGAGGGCAAAGGCTTAATCATTATGGACAACGACGACATCAAGCTGCTGCCCATGAACAAGCAAAACTATGACAAGGGCAACTCGGTGCCACAATTCGACTTGCCTGTCGGCGTGAGCGTTGCCGTGAACAGGCTCGACAAGAGCAACAAGACCGAGTTCCCAGAGCTTATAGACACTTGCACCGACATGCTTCGCTCGCTCGACAATGTGGTGCCAAGCATAAAGAAAGAGCTGAAGGTGTATGAGGATGGCGACATGGTGAAGGTGAGGGTCGTGGGAAAGAAGTTCGACTACGTGGACTGCGAGACCATAGACCCCGACTACGAGAAGATTCGTGGCAACGTGTTTATCCCGCCAATCCTGTTTAAGTTCTACAACATCTTCTCCATATCCAAGGAGAACCTCATTGGCGCGCTGCAAATCAACGACGTGTTGATAGTGAAGAAGCAAAACATTGAGCGCTACAATTTCTTCCCCTTCATACTTGACGTCCAAGTGTTCAAGGATTTCAACAACGATTATATAAAGGATATTCAACCCTACTCATGCGACGCCATTCACCTGACGGAGTTCGGCAACGGCTTGGGCAATCGCTGGCTCACCGACACGGGAATGCAGGTCAACGTGATTGGCGACCTGAACGATAGCCAGCGGTATTGCGTGGACAACGACCAGCCAGTGCGCATACGCGTCTTCGAGTCGAAAACCGACAAGAACGGCAACTGGATTGTCAACGGCAGATACATCCTTGAGGAATCGTCCGCCTACATGGGCTCTCGCAACGAGTTCGTGGAGAACGCGCGAAACAAGTTCATCGAAAACTTCCTCGACTATTACTATGAAGAGCCCGGCGAAGACCATCCAGCCACCACGAGGCAACTGTCGCCCACGGCTGTTCCCATGCTTGTCAACGTCTTGAACCGTTGTTCCCAGCTCGTTGGCGACACCACGTTGCGCTATCTCTACCTCTTCGCCGCCCGCTTCTTGGCGACCATCGTGTCCGACGCGAAGAGCCGCGCGTTCCTGCGCCAACAAATGCGCTACGTGGAGTGCTTGGTGCATTTCGCCTTGGGCGACGAGACCGCCTCAACGCTAACCATGCGCCACGACGACGACCTGCCGGAGTTGTCGATACTGAGCAAGGAAGAGGCCGTGGTTGCCCAACTCGCCAAGTATCAGGACATGGACGTTGAGCGCAAACCACGCTCGGCGGAGTCGGACATCAACACAGCCTACCTTGAGGAGATGGTCTCCGCGTCCAACGTCTTGCGTGGCAAGCTGGAGCCATCGGAGCTAAACCGCATAAAGAAAGCCATTGCCGACTACCTGCGCGTGAGTGATGTCTACCGCAACATCACGCGCGAATATACCGACTACGGCGAGGAGAGCGACACGCTTGAGTTTAAGTCCTCCATCGTGTTCCCGCCCAACAACAACATGCAAGCCGACTTGCAGCAACAGCGTTGGGCGATACTCAAGGCCGTGTGCGGCTTCCTCAACACCGTCTCTGGCGGCGAGATATTGCTCGGTGTGAACGATTACGGTCGCGCCTCAGGGTTGAAAAACGACATTAGCTATCTTTTCAACCACAGATACATAGGCAGCCAGACGATGGACAGCTACCGCCTGTATGTGAAGACTCTCATCGACAAGGCCTTCCGCGACAACCGCAACGTGGAGGGCTTGGACGTCACATCCACCGTCATCACGTATGTCATTGAGCGCAACAACGAGGGCGACGACTTGCTGCGAGTGCACGTCAACCCATACGAGCATGGCATAGTGTCGTTCAGGGACGAGCATCTGCCCGAGGGAATATCGCGCTCATATTACCGCACGAGCGGCGCCACGGTGAGGATGGACGACAAGCTCATGAAGCTGGTGAAGCAACGCAAGAACTTATAAATAGCAACGTAAGAGCTCATAAATGGCAACGTAAGAACTTACAAATGGAATGTTGCCACGAGAGGCAGGTGGTCGCTGAAGCCACCCCGATAGCGTGGTCCGAGATATGTACGGTGGGGTTTCGCCCCACCGTATTTTTTGTCTTCCTCCAAAAGGAAAGGCGCGTCGTTGACACGGCAGCCCGCGAGCAGCCTTGCCAATGCGTCATTGCAGAAGATGTGGTCAAGGCTTCCCCACTCGCCCTTGTAGCGGTAGGTGCCTTTCGCGCCGTTGGTGCCTTTCGCGCCAAGCGACACTTCTGTCATGCCGTGGCTCGCTATGAGCTTGAGCGATTCGTCGGAGGAATAGTCGTTGAAGTCGCCTGCGATAATAATCAATGGATTATCGCAGGCGTTTCGTATGGAGTCTACAATTTGGCACACCACCCCTGCCACGTGTAGGCGGTAGGGCTTTGAACGCGCCTCGCCACCCGCCCTGCTTGGCGCGTGCACCGCCACCACGTGCATTGTGTCGCCACTCATCACCATGCCCGAGGCGTAAAGGATGTCGCGTGTGGGTCGTTGGCCCGCGAGTGGCTCAATACGCACCGAGTGGCTGTTGATAAGACGGAAGGCGAAAGGCGAGTAGACCAGCGCCACGTCGATGCCGCGCACGTCGGGGCTGCTGGTCATAACGTAGTCGTAGCGAGCCGCGCGCAGTGGCGACCTGCGGGTGAGGTCGCGCATCACGGAGTCGTTTTCCACTTCCGTCAGCACCGCCATGTCGGGCAGGTGCCCACCGGATGCTTCAGCGGCATCGTCACTATCTGCAACCTCGCCGGCGCCACAAGCCACGAGAGCCTGCCCCACGTGGTCGAGCTTCTGCCAATATCGCCGTGGCGTCCAATGGCGTGGCGAGGTGGCAAGGAACTCCGTGTCCTGCTTGCCCACGTCGTGAAACGTGTCGAAAAGGTTCTCGACGTTATACTCCACAAACGTGAAGATGAAGAGCAGCAGCGTCCACGGCATCGTTGGCAAACGGTCTTATTGGCGTTTACAGGTCGTCAGCGAACAAGGGGTCTTCCGGCATCACCATCACCGGCTTTTGGTCAAACTCGCCCAAGAGCATCTCTGACACGTACTTCTTGTTCACCACGAGGCGGAACATGTACTCGTTGAACCAGCGGTCCGACATTATGAGGCAGCCTGCCTGCCCGTAGGTCGGTCCCCAAGAGTTCTCCACTTTCCACTGCGTCGGCTTGCCGTTGGCGTCGAGGTTCACAGCCGTGAGCGTCATGGCATGGGTGGAGCCGCTGTCGAACGTGGATATGCGCTCTGCCTTGTTCATCGGGAACGTGGTGCCGAAGAGGGTGCCGTAGTCGTAGTTGTCGATGTCGTTGTAGCCAATAGTGCGGTCAAGTTGCTTGCCCACGTCGTAGCTTGAGTACATCTTGTGCCCGTCCTTGAGCGAGGCGATGGCGAGCTGCGCAATCTCGTCCATCGGCAGGTTGAGGTATTTCCAGTTGTGGCCATCGTAGGTGTGGCGGTCGTAGTCCACCTCATAGGTCTTGTGGTAGGGGCGGCGTGGGTCGTTCATCACCATGATGAAGGTGCCGTTGAGCTTGTCGCCCACCGTGGCGTCGTAGAACGACTTCGGGGTATAAGTCTTCGCCTCGCCCACTGCGTTGCCCTTGCTGTCGCGGAAGGTATAGCTGAACTCCTTCACGGGCTCGCCCAGTGTGAGCGCGAGAATGTGGTATATGGTGCCCAGCATCTCGGTCTTGCGCTGCTTGATGGCGGCGTCTTTCTTCTTCGCAGCCACCATGCCGCGCAACTCAAGTCCGAACTCGCGCAGCTTGGAAGAGATGATCTTCGCCATGCGGCTCGTGTTGTCGGAGTTGTAGGTCTCGGGCATCGCCTGCATTGGCACGAGGCCGTATTTCTCAGCCAAGTCGGCAACGCCACAGAAGGTGCCGCCGTCGTTGATGGGGTTCTTGAAGAAGAACTGCACGCGCTCGTCGTCGATGGGCTTGGCGGCGTTGTCTATCGTGCCTTGCAGCATGAGGTTGGCCTTCTCCAGCTGGTCGTAGAAGAAGAGGTAAGCCTGCGAGAACTCCACCACTTGCTTCTGGTCGTGGGCTGCGGCGAAGTTGGCGCGCAACACGTTCAGGCCGGAGAACATCCAGCAGCGTCCGGAGCTCTTCTGGTTGTGGATGCTCTGCGACGGTGTCTCCACGCTGAACTTCGTTGTCATGTTCGACGCGTTGCGGTAGTTCTTCGCAAGGTCGTCGATCTTGTTTTGCGCTATGGCGTTGGCAAGGGCTTTCTCAGCCATTGATGAAGGCTGCGCCTTCACTATCTCCTGGAGCATGGCGGTGGAGATGCCGCCGTCCTTGCTCGTTTTCTGCGCGCTGATGGCGGTTGCCGCAAGCAACAGGCAAGCGCTGACTACTATTTTCTTCATGTTGTTGTTGGTTTGTTAGTTGTCATTTCAGTTGGCCAGCGGCGTCGAGATCCTCAAGCTTCTTGAGCATCTCCTCGGTCTTTATCGTGGCGAAGGCCACCTTGCCGTCGGGGTCTATCAGGTAGGATGTGGGTATCCATGAGATGTGGTATTCCTTGGAGATGGTGGTCTCCTTCCATTTCTTGAACTCAGAATACTGCATCCATGTGTACTTGTTGGCGTCAAGGTATCTGGTCATCTTCTCCTTGTCGGTGTCGAACGACACGCCGATGAGCTGTATTTTCTTGCCGTATTTCTCCTCGATCTGCTTCACTATTGGCATGTCTTTCCTGCAATCGGGGCACCACGATGCCCAGAAGTCGAGCACCGTCCAGACGCCGCGTTTCACCTTGCCGGCAGCGTCGTCCTTGGTGCGCAAGTCGGAGAGGCTCAGTATCTTCTCGCCGTTATCGCTGTTGGTGATGGTGAAGTCGGGAGCCAGCGTGCCTACGGGGAGCAAATCTTGTGTGGTCTGCGCTCTACCGATAACAACCGTCGCTATCAGGAGCGAAAGCAAAACTAACTTCTTCATTCTAAATATTCAGTCTATTGTTTCTCTTGCTTGCAAAATTAAGCAAAAAAAACGATAAAGGCTTTCACCGCAATCGATTATTTGAAAAAAGCAAGGAGATAGCGGCATGTCCATGAAGCCGTTATCTCCTTTTCGATTATTGTTATCCCGAACTTGGGGGATTGTCTTCCCGTTCAGAGCTTGCCTTACAAAGGATATTCCTCGAAGGCATAGAGCACTGTGCTCAAGTAGCGCTCGCCCGTGTCGGGCAAGAGTGCCACAATCTTCTTACCTTTATTCTCAGGGCGCTTGGCTATCTCGGTTGCCACGAAGGCTGCCGCGCCCGATGAGATGCCTACCAAAAGTCCTTCTGTCTGTGCCAACTCACGGCCTGCCTTGATGGCATCGTCGTTCTGCACGTCGAACACCTCGTCTACGTATTCGCCGGAGTAGGTCTTCGGTATGAATCCCGCGCCGATACCTTGTATCTTGTGTGGGCCGCTCTTGCCGCCGTTCAACACGGGCGACGTGGCTGGCTCCACGGCTATGATCTTCACGTTGGGGTTCTGCTCTTTCAGGTACTTGGCGATGCCTGAGATGGTGCCGCCCGTGCCCACGCCTGCCACGAAGATGTCGATCTCGCCATCGGTATCCGCCCAAATCTCGGGGCCCGTGGTGGCATAGTGCTTAGCGGGGTTGGCGGGGTTCTCAAACTGTTCCAGTATGACGGAGCCAGGGATTGAGTCGCGAAGCTCCTCGGCAGCCTTTATGGCTCCGGGCATTCCGTCCTTGCCGCTGGTCAGCTTCACCTGTGCGCCGTATGCCTTCACGAGGTTGCGGCGCTCCACGCTCATGGTCTCGGGCATCGTCAGAATCAAGTGGTAGCCCTTCACAGCCGACACCAGTGCCAGGCCCACGCCGGTGTTGCCGCTCGTTGGCTCAATGATGGTGGCGCCTGGCTTCAAGATGCCTTTCTTCTCCGCGTCCTCTATCATGGCGAACGCGATGCGGTCTTTCACGCTGCCGCCTGGGTTGAAAAACTCCACCTTGGCTATCACTGGGGTCTCCAGGCCCTTGGAGGCTGAGTACTTGCCCAGCTCCACCAGAGGGGTCTTACCGATGAGGTCGGTGATCTGCTTATATATCTTTGCCATAGCTTTAAAGTTTAAGTGAAGAGTGAAGAACGAAGAATGAAGAATCTCCGATAGCTTTCGCTGCTAAATTCTTTCTTCTTGACTCTTCCTGTTCAGAAGAAGGGTTCTCTCCTTTCTTCCTTCACTCTTCCGTCAATATAATGTTATGCTCAACTAACAAGTGCAAGAGGATTCTTCACTCTTCCCTCTTCACTCTTCGTTCTCCACTCTTCGTTCTTCACTTCACATACGTGAACGCCTCGTCGAGTGCCTCGATCAGGTCGTCGATGTTCTCGATGCCCACGCTCAGGCGCACTGTGGAAGGGTAGATGTGCTGCTCTTCCAGCTCCTCGGGACTCATCTGCGAGTGGGTTGTTGTGGCTGGATGGATAACGAGCGACTTCACGTCAGCCACGTTGGCGAGCAGTGAGAAGATTCTCAAGTGGTCTATAAACTCCCATGCCTCTTTCTCGCCGCCCTTGATCTCGAAGGTGAAGATAGAGCCGGCACCGTTGGGGTAGAGCTTCTTGTAGAGCTCGTGGTCGGGGTGCGAGGGCACTGATGGGTGGTTCACCTTGGCAACCTTAGGATTGTTCTCCAAGTACTCCACGATCTTCAGCGCGTTCTGCACGTGGCGCTCCACGCGGAGGCTCAATGTCTCCAAGCCTTGCAGCAGGATCCATGCGTTGAACGGGGAGATGGTTGCGCCAGTGTCGCGAAGGATGACGGCACGGATACGGGTCACGAAGGCGGCTGCGCCAGCCACGTCGGCAAACACCGCGCCATGGTATGATGGGTCTGGCTTTGCCAGTGTCGGGAACTTGTCGGCATTGGCCTTCCAGTCGAACTTGCCACCGTCCACGATCACGCCGCCGAGAGATGAGCCATGGCCGCCGATGAACTTGGTGGCAGAGTGGACCACGATGTCGGCTCCGTGCTCGATAGGACGGATGAGGAATGGTGTGCCGAAGGTGTTGTCGATGATCAATGGTATGTTGTGCTTGTGGGCGATCTCGGCAAGCTTGTCGATGTCGGTCACGTCGGAGTTGGGGTTGCCGAATGTCTCGGCGTAGAGTGCCTTGGTGTTGGGCTGGATGGCTGCCTCAACCTCCTCGAAGTTGCGTGTGTCCACGATGGTGTAGGTCACGCCCTGTGTGGTCAATGTATGTGCTATGAGGTTGTAAGAACCGCCGTAGAGGTTGTTGGCTGCCACGATGTGGTCGCCGTTCTGGCAGATGTTCTGCAACGCGTAGGTCACGGCTGCCGCTCCGGAAGCCACTGCCAAGCCTGCCACGCCGCCTTCGAGAGCTGCCACGCGATCCTCAAACACGCCCTGTGTGGAGTTGGTCAAGCGACCGTAGATGTTGCCGGCATCGCGAAGTCCGAAGCGATCGGCGGCGTGCTGAGAGTTGCGGAACACGTAGCTCGTGGTCTGGTAGATTGGCACCGCGCGGGCGTCGGTGGCTGGATCTGGATTCTCCTGTCCTACGTGCAACTGAAGTGTCTCAAAGCGAAGTTTCTTTTCTGTACTCATAATATATATCTTTTATGTTTTAATTTTCATGTTGCAAAGTTACGCTGAATCCACGACATGGGAAATCCCACATTAAGGGCATTCCGCATACCACGTTTGTGGTATTCGTGCCGTTTTTCGCCATTTTCCGCCCAAAACCGCCCTCCATGGCAGCGAAAATATCGAAAAAGGCGAATGTTTTAGGGTTCTCGCCCCGAAACATTCGCCTATGTCTTGCCGGCTCCATGCCGACACGTTTCTATAGAAGGGAATCGCCGCGCCAAAACCCTGCGTTTGCCTTCGCGCCGCAATCGCGTTGCGTCCACGCCGCAATCGCAGTGGGGTTACGCCGCGATCGCGATGCCCTTGCGCCGCAACCGCGATGCGGCTAAAGCTGTCTTGCGATGGCGCCTCAGCGCCTCTCGGGTGTCACGTCGTGGTATTCGCCGTTCACCTTTACCCTCACCGTGGCGGGCTTGCGCTGGGCGGAGTATATCTTCCACGATGTGACGCGCCCGCCAGCCCAGCTCAAGTCCACCTCCAGGTTGCCGCGAGCCTTTATGCCGCGTGCCGTGCCCGAGGGCCATTTCGCCACGGGTGCGGGCAGCAGCTCCACGATGCCCGACTGCGACTGCACCAGCGTCTCTATCATTGCCGCCGCCACGCCGTAGTTGGCGTCCATCTGCAGCGGCAGGTTCTGCGTTGTGAGCAGGTTGTCGAGCATGTTGTGGCACATCAGGCCCTCCATCATCTCGTGGGCGCGGTCGCCGTCGCGGAAGCGGGCCCAAAGGCAACTGCGCCATGCCCACGCGAAGGCGCGCAGACTGTTGCCCGAGGTCATGCGCATCTGCAGCGAGCGCTTGGCGGCTTGAGCCAAGGCGGGAGTCTGCTCCATGTTGATTTGGCTCCCGGGGTAAACGGCAAAGAGGTGCGACGTGTGGCGGTGGTCGGTCACGGGGTCGCGGTCGATCATCCACTCCATCAGGTTCCCCTTCTTGCCTATGCCAGGCCGCAGCATGCGCGAGAGCTTCTGGCTGAGCCTGTCGGCAAACGCCTTGTCGGTGCCGAGGGCGCGTGCCGCCTCGATGGTGTGGGCAAAGAGCGCGGACACTATCTCCTGGTCGTGCGACACGCCGTCCTCCCCGCGAGGGCCTATCTCCGGCGACCATCCGTTGGGCACCACCAGCGTGCCTTCTCTCACGCTGTCGAGCTCGGGATAGAGCGATGTGTCCACGGGCTTGTATTCCGACTGGAATCCGCGCGCGCCCTGCCCGAGGGTTTTCAGGTGGCGTTCCCAGTAGAGGCTGAGCTCCCTGAGCACCGGATATGCCGTGCGTTTAAGGTAGCGGGTGTCGTGGGTGAAGGCATAGTGTTCCCAGAAGTGGAGGGCATACCAAGCCGAGCCGGGCAGGTTCACCTGCCATCCCCCGCCGCCGAAGGGGTTGTGGGAGGTGTAGACGAGCCAGCCATCGGTCGTGCGGCTTGTGTCACCCGTGGCTGCGAGATACTCGTTTGTGGCGTCGCGGAAGGGCTCGCGCATGGCAAAGAGGTAGTCGAGCAGGGCTTGGTGACACTCGGGCAGGTTGCCCACCTCGGGCAGCCAGTACACCATCTGCAGGTTGATGTTGCTGTGGTAGTCGTTTCCCCACGGCGCCTTGACACGTGCGTTCCAGATGCCTTGCAGTCCGGCTGGCAAGCTGCCGGGGCGCGACGAGGCAATCATCAGGTAGCGCCCGAAGTTGAATATCAGGTTCTCCAGCCCGGGGTCGTTTCGGCTGTTCTTGTAGGCGGTGAGGCGCTCGGCGGTTGGCAGAGTGTCCATGAAGGGCGAGGAGCCGCCAAGGGTGAGCCGCAACCGGTTGTAGAGCGCTTGGTAATCGGCAGTGTGTCGGGCGTAGAGCGTGGCGAAAGAGGTGCCTTGCAGCTGGGCGAGGCGTTGCTCGACGCGCCCAGCTGCGCTCTCACCACGGAAGCCGCTGCGGCAGTCCATGGCGTAGTTGGTCTCCACTGCCACCACTATTGTGCACGAGTCGGCGTTTTCTATCCTGAGCAGTCCGTCGGCGGTCGCGCTGACCTTTCCGCCGTATGTCCGTATCTCCGCCACGGCGTTGCACTCCATGCCGTTGGGCAGGCGGCAGGTCAGCAAGAGGCGGTTGCCTTCAGCCCGCGACGTGTCGGCAGGGCGGTGGGTCACGAAGAGGATGTTGCCGCTCAGCGCTCCGCTCCGGCTGGCGGTGTAGTGTAAGGCCATCACCTGGTCGGGATAGCTGCAGAGGGCTTGGCTCCGCATGGTCACACCTTGGCGCATGGCAGTGGAGGTCACGGTGCCGTCGTCGAGATTGATGGCGCGGCAGAACCCGTCGCGGCTGGCTGGAAGGCCGAAGTCCACCATCAGGTCTGCCACAGGCTGCGATCCGCCGAACCCATTGTCGAGCGTCTCAGGCCCATTCTCGCCGTCGAAACTCTTGTCGCCCTTGGCGTTGATCGTCCCCTTGTTTTGTCCGCCCGACCAGAACGACACTTCGTTCAGCACGTATCTGTCGCGCCCGCTGCCGTTGAGCACGGAGGCGGCTATGCGCCCATTGCCTATGAAATAAGACTCTTGCTCCCACAATCTCACGGGGTTTGGATACTGGCCGTGGGTCAAGGCGTTGGTCTCTGCGTTAAGGTAGTTGGTGTCTTCGCCCTGCTGCCAGGTGCGCGTGTACGGTGTCGCCTGCTGGCCCATGCGTGGGAATGGTGGCGTGGGGTCGCCCTCGAACACGCCGTCCCACCGGCAGGAGGTGAGGCCGCGCTCGTTCTCGTTCTCCAACACTTGTGTGAAGGCTGGTCGGTCCGACCACACGCGATGCTGCGCCATAACCGTCCCCACGCCGCAGCATAAGGCGCAAAGGATGGTGGATAAAATGCGTTTCGTCACATTATATATATAAAAATAACCCGCTGGTGGAATCGATACAGTGTATGCCATATTCCGCCAACGGGTTAACCTTTATGTGAAAAGTGTTTATTACAAGTTCGAGATTGCCTTGGTGGCAGCGTCTGCAGCGGCTTTCTTTGCAGCGCTCTTCGCGGCATTCTTCACGGCATTTTTCGTGGTAGTGCTTTGTGCTGCAGATGCGGCAGTCTTGGCTGTGGTGTAAGCCTTCTTCGCCTTGGTGTAGCCGGTCTTGGCGGTCTCGTAGCCCGACTTCGCCGTGGCAGCTACTTTCTTTGCCTTTGCAGTGGCCTTTGCCACCTTGGCAGCGTTCTTGGTTGTCTCATTGGTGACGGCAGTCGCAGCCTTCTTCTTCACGCTCGTTGCGGCAGCTTGGCCAGCGGCTTGGGCTGCTTCTTTTGCGATCGACTTAACGGTTTGTGCGCCAGCGCCCATGCACAGCACGGCGGCCAGCATTGTCATAACAATTTTCTTCATGCGTAAAAGTGTTTAATGATTAATCTATGGCCGCAAAGTTACAATAAAAATCATAAAGCGAAATATAATAAAACTCTTTTAACCTTTTCACGTGTAAACAGTCTAATTAGTAAATCATTCGGATGAACATGGCATGGCAGAAATGAACCCGACCGACACGACCATCACGGAAAAGATGAGGACCGATCCCAACGAAGGGATGCGGTTGCTCATGGATGAGTACCAGGAGAAGCTCTACTGGCACGTGCGACGTCTCGTTGTCTACGAGGACGACACCGAAGACATGCTCCAGGAGATATTCATCAAGATATACTTGAAGTTCGACTCTTTCAAGGGCAACAGTTCGCTTTTCTCCTGGATCTACCGGTTGGCTACCAACGAGACGCTGTCGTTTCTGCGGCGGAAGAAGGTCGACAAACTGCCACTCGACACGGCGCGACTGCAAGCTGCCGACTCCTTCTTCGAATATGGCGACAAGGAGGCCATCGCCCTGCAAGAGTCGATACACGCACTGCCAACAAAGCAGCAGACGGTGTTCAACCTGCGATATTACGATGATTTGAGTTTCAAGCAAATAGCTGAGATAACCAACACTTCAGAGAACGCGGCAAAAGCAAACTACTGTTTCGCCAAACAGAAAATAGTGGATCGAATGAAGTTGCTGGAGATATAGGGAAGCCATTGGCAAGCTATCAAACGGCAAAGAGCCGCAAACAAAACAAACGTTGAACTTTCAAGACTTTGAGATATGACAAACATTGACGATAAACTGAAAAGGGTTGGCAAGAGGATGCCCTATGTCATGCCCAACGACTTGTTCGGGCGGATGCAGAAACAAGTGATGAGCCGAATGGATGAAGCCGACAAGAAGAGGCAGGCGAGGCGCCACCGCAACGCCATCGTCCTCAGGCTGTCGGTGGCGGCTACCGCCATTGCCGCATCGGCATGCCTACTGCTCGTGTTGCACCTCGGCAATGTCAACGATGGCGGCAGTGGTACCGCCAGCATACGCCAAACCACAAGCGACACCTCCATGGAAAAGGCTTACAACAACCTGAGCCAAAAGGATCGGGAGAACCTTATCGCCGACTACAAGTACGACATATACATGAGTTTACAATAACAAATCCATTGAACATGATGAACAACATGAAGAACCTGATAATGGCGTGCGTCATGATGATGGCATCGATATGTGTCGCCATGGCACGGCCGGACAACAATGCAGAGGGAAGAAGGAACCGCCCGAACATGGAGAAGTTCTCAAGGACGCAAGCCAACCGCATAGCGAAGCAACTGGCTCTTGACGATGCCACTGCCAAGAAGTTTGTGAAAGCGTTTTGCGACTGCCGCCGGGAGATAGGAGGCACGCGCATGCCCCACCCCTCCAAAAAGCCGGAGGACATGACCGACGCCGAAGTGGCAAAGGGAATAAAAGCCAGGTTCGAGCAAAGCCGCAAGATCCTCTACATACGCGAGAAGTATTTCAAGATCTACTCTAAGTTCTTGACTCCAAAGCAGATTCAGAAGGTCTACGACTTTGAGATGAAAGACTTCCATGAGTTCCAAAAGAAGGTTCTCAAGAGTGGCGGCAAGGAACCACCCAGACCTTTCTAAACACTCGGTTCGACCTTTCTAAACACACGATTCGGCTTTACGCTGAAAAGGCATCGGCTTTACACCGTAAGGGCGATGCCTTTTCAGCGTAAAGCCGATGCCTTTTCAGCGGGAACGCAAAACCGTTTGGCTTGTCGCCAAACGTCAGTCTTTTATCTTACCATATATGAACCTTGCCAAGCCATAGACATAGCGGCGGAAACCTGGGCGATAGGCCAGTATGTGGTCGAACCAACCGAGGTGCTTGCCCGCCTGCTTCACGACCATTCCCACGTAGACCATGGCAAACAACGTGCCTATGCCAACGATGTACCACTGCCACGCGCCGAAGAACACGTAGCTGAACACCACCGCCAACACCACGAGACCCGTGTCTACACATATCTTGACCTTGGGGAACTCCATGCCCGTCACCTCGCTTACGGCAACGGGGAAGCCCTCGCCGGGCATCGTCACCGAGCCGCAACGCACCTCGAAGGCAATGCCAACGCCCAAGATGGTGCAACCGGCAACCTGCGCCACGACCTTAGCAACAAGCGTGGCGGGCACAAGCCATGTGGTGAGGAGCATGTTGAGGTCGATAAGCGAGCCGAACACGAAGCCCACGAGCAACTGGAAGAGCTGAACCAGCTCAAACTGCCGCCTCAACACAAGAATCTGACCTAAAACGAGCACGGCGTTCATGACATAGGTGTATTGCCCAATCGTCAGCCGTGGCACTCCCAAGCCTTGCTTGCCAGCCGTCTCAAACACATATGGCAACGTTGAGATGACGCTTGAGCCGAGCATGCTGCGCACGCACACGGCAACCCCGAAAGTCATGATGAAAAGTGAAACAAGCAGCAAGACGTGCTGCCAAACAAATGATATTATCCTGTCTTTATTTATCATAGTGTTGCAAAAGTAACAAAAATCCACGACATAAGCAAGAAAAGGCAAGACTAACGCGCCTTTTGCTGAGCCGCACGGGTGTTTTCCGTTCTTGTTCACATTGATTTTGCTGTCTCAAAAACAAGGTTTGCGCACCGGTCTCCTTGCGTTTCATGTGTAAACGTTTGCGCTTTCAAATTGCCATTTTTCACAACCTATATGTTATGTCCTTTCATTTTACTTACTACTTTTGCCTACGTAAACCCAAAAACAAGCAAGAGGTCAACCTAAAAATATAGCGAAAAGATTTACCACTTTATCCATGACGGTGGTAATGTCCCAAGAGGGAGTTCCGCGAAAATTCGCGAAATGGTTCCAAGTATATTCTCGGTTGCCTTTAGAGTGGCAAGCACGTTTTCCCGTCTAAGCCATATTGGAGCATTTGGATAAGGTATACACCGGTATATCCCACGGCATGATTACATTCTAATTTCTATAAGTTGTTATGAACAAATTCTTTCTTCATGTTCGCGCATGGGCATTGGCATTAGTACTCAGCATAAGTGCCTTTGCCTTTGGAGACAACTCCTATGGTCTGAAAGACAACATTCAAGACGGTGTCATCCTGCACTGTTTCGACTGGACTGCCGCTCAGATACAGGAGGAAATCCCCAACATTGCCAAGGCTGGCTTTACCGCTGTCCAGCTCTCCCCAGTACATCAAAAAGAGGGCGCCAGTGCCTGGTACATGGCTTATCAGCCCTACGATTACCACATCGGCAACTCCATCGCCACCACCGAATCACTTACCTCGCTCTGTGCAAAGGCTCACGAGTACGGAGTGAAGGTCATTGTCGACGTCGTGGCAAACCACACCAACGGCAACCTGACCTATGTGGCAGACCGCCTCAAGAACACGAGCCTCTACCACGACTACAGCGGCGGCATTGACTATAGCAACCGCTGGCAGGTCACTCACGGCAAGATAGGCATGTGGGACCTCAAGACCGAGGACTCTAACGTGCAGAGCATCATCAAGACCTACATCGCGGAGCTCAAGGCGTGCGGCGTCGACGGTATCCGCTGGGATGCCGCCAAGCACATCGGCTTGCCTTCTGAGGGCGACCAGTTCTGGGCAAACGTGCCTGACAAGAGCATGTACAACTACGGTGAGATCCTTGATTCTCCCTACTCTGGCGACGACGGCACGCTCTTGAAAGAGTATGCCAAGTATATCAGCTTCACAGACAATGGCTATGGCGACGGCCTCGCCAGCAGCTTCAATAGCGGCAACGTGCCTTCATCCATCGGCAACTACAACCAGAAAGGCGTAGACAATAGCCGGCTGGTCTACTGGGGCGAATCCCACGACACATACAGCAACGACGGTGGTTCCTCAAAGTACATCTCGCAGAACAACATCGACAAGGCTTACGCCATTGCCGCCGGCAACAACAAAGCCACATCACTTTACTTCTCACGTCCTTCCGCCACCGCCAAGGATGCCATCAAGATGGGCACCAAGGGCAGCACACACTTTACCAGCCCCGAAGTGGCTGAGGTCAACCACATGCACAACCTTTGCGCAGGTGAGGCCAACTACTACGTGCATCAGAACGGCGTGGGCGCGCAGCTCCGCAAGACCGGTGCCATCTTCGTGCTCGGCAGCGGACAGAGCGGCTCTGTAAACATTCCTAACGGCAGTGGCAGTTGGCTGGCTTCTGGTACCTATACTGACAAGGTAGGCGGCGGAACGTTCACGGTGACCTCCTCCACCATCAGCGGTCAGGTTTCCAAGTCGGGTATCGCTGTCATCTACAGCGGCACGATCTCCAAGGGCAGCATCGCCATCTCTCCCGCTGGCGGCTCGTTCACTTCCGACACGCAGACCGTCACCCTCACGGGCACTGACACCAAGAGCATCTACTACACCGTAGGCAGCGGCTCAAAGCAGACAACGACCAACTCCACCGTCTCCTTCACCATCGGTTCCGACATGGCATATGGCGAGAGCGTCACCGTGACCTATGGCGGCACAAACACCGACGGCGAGGCCATCAGCGAGAACTCGGTTACGTTTACGAAGAAAGATCCCACGGCCACCGTCAGCGTCTACCTGAAGAATGACGCCAAATGGTCGGAGCCTATCTACTGCTATGCTTACAACTCGGACGCCACAAAGACCACAGGCACATGGCCTGGAGCGAAGATGACGCTCGACTCATCCACCGGCTACTACAAGCTTGACCTCTCAAGCTATGGCTTGGAAGACTCTTATTGCATCTTCTCACACGGATCAAATGGCTCTGATCAGTATCCTGGCTCAGGCGCGCAGGGCCTTGCCACAGGTGGCACCACGAAGCTCTTCAACAACAGCAGCCATTCTTGGGCAGACTACTCTCCGACACCTGTCGCAACGAAGCCCGTTGTCACGATGCCTGCTTCACAGACATTCTCTACAAAGCCTTTCTCTGTAAGCATCTCCGTGACGGACGCCACATCTGCCTACTACACCGTAAACGGCGGCACGCAAGTGTCGTTCTCTGGCAGCACGACAGTGTCTATCTCTGAGACTTCCACCATCAAGGTTTCGGCTACAAACACTGCTGGCACGACCGAGAAGTCGGCTACATACACCTACAACGCTTCCGCGACCACAGGCGTAAGCGTCTATCTGAAGAACGACGCCAAGTGGTCGGAGCCTATCTACTGCTATGCTTACAACTCGGACGCCACGAAGACCACAGGTGCTTGGCCTGGCGCGAAGATGACGCTCGACTCATCCACTGGCTACTACAAGCTTGACCTTTCAAGCTATGGCTTGGAGGAAGCCTTGTGCATCTTCTATAGCGCATCCGGTCGTTATCCCGCCGCCATGGAGCCGGGCCTTTCAAACGGCGGCACCACGAAGCTCTACAACAACAGCACCAAATCGTGGACCGACTACACTCCGACCCCAGTGGTAGAGAAGCCTGTTGTCACGATGCCTGCATCGCAGACATTCACGACTAAGCCTTTCTCTGTCACCATCTCCGTGACGGACGCCACATCCGCTTACTACACCGTCAACGGTGGTTCGCAGGTGTCGTTCTCCGGCAGCACGACAGTTTCCATCTCCGAGACTTCCACAATCAAGGTGACAGCAACCAACACGGCTGGCACGACCGAGAAGTCGGCCACATACACTTACAACGATGTGCCTGCCCCAACTCCATCGACAGGCGACCTCGCTTCTTACTATAAGACCAACCCCAACGGGTATGGACAGAAGAAGACCGTGAGCTCGTATGAGGACTTCACCCTCTCAGACATCATCGCTCAGGGCGCGGCAAACGACGACCCACGCGTGTATCGTCCTAACTCTATGTACGAGGTACCAATCGACTTGTATGCGCTCTATGCCGCCTACGACGACAATAACCTCTACCTCGGCTGGGACATGACCAACGTGCAAGACGTGGTGGCGCCAAGCGACGACTATCCTTTGAGCCAAGGCATCCTTTATCAGACGATGAACGTGCCGTTCATGCTTCTCTTCGACACTCAGGCTGGTGGCGGCAATGGCAACACAGACGCGGCTGGCAGCACCATCTGGGGCTCTGGCATCACCTATCCTTCTATCGTCAACCGTGTGGTGATGTGCTCTACCAACGCCGCCAACGGCCCATACGTCTACGAGAACAATGGCAACCTCATCAACGCCACTGAGATCTACAACGCCTCAACAAGCGGCATCAACTTCAAGGTCAGCAACTTCGGCCTTGGCATCAAATCGCCTAACGTTTATGGCATCAACGGTGGCTACGGCACAAACAATGGCCGCGTCGTTGGCGACATGAAGAGCGACAACGAGAGCAGTGCGGCATGGGTCGACTTCAACACCCTTGGCCACAGCTCAAGCACACTCGACTTCCACTACTACATGGCGATTCCATTGTCTACACTTGGCACAACAGCCTCACAGATTGAGTCGCGCGGCCTCGGCATCATGCTCGTGGCTACGATGGGCAAGTCGGGCATGGACTGCCTGCCCTACGACCTCACCATGAACGACAACGCCGACCAGGCCGACACGGAGTCGCAGGAGAACAACTCCTTCGAGAAGAGCGACGCCGACAACATCACGGTCAAGTTCGCCTACGTAGGCAAGAACGCCGCCACTGGCATAACGAAGATTGACACCGACTCCAATAATGGACTAACCAACGTGTACAGCGTGAGCGGAACGCTCGTCCGCGCCAACGTGGCTATCGCTGAGGCTACACAAGGCCTCGCACCTGGCGTGTACGTCATGAAGAACGCTCAAGGCAAATATGGCAGGGTTCGTGTGAAGTAACACCACAACACCCATTCATTACCGATTGAAGGGGAACATTCGATTGGGATGTTCCCCTTTTTCTTTCTCAACGAAAACACTAAAAACAACACTTCAATACACTATGGATAAACACTACCTCAAGAAAACGTTTCTGGCTTTTGCGGCAGCGGCGGCGCTGTCGTTGCCCGCGTATGCCGGAAGCGACTTCAACGCGAACCGAACGGATTTCCGCGACGAGTCCATCTATTTCGTGATCACCACCCGCTTCTACGACGGCGACCCCAACAACAATGTGCTCTGCTGGGACAACCAGGCTGAGCAGATCAAGACCGGCGACCCGTGCTGGCGTGGCGACTTCGCCGGCCTCATCGACAAGCTCGACTACATCAAGGCCCTGGGCTTCACCGCCATCTGGATCACGCCTGTCGTGCAGAACGCATCGGGCTACGACTACCACGGCTACCACGCCATGGACATGTCGAAGGTGGACCTGCGCTATGAGAGCCACAAGGGCAAGGGCAAGTATGACGGCGGCAGCACGCGCGACGTCAACTTCCAGACTCTCATCGACGAGGCGCACAAGAAGGGCCTGAAGATCATTCTCGACATCGTGCTCAACCACACCGGCAACTTCGGCGAGGAGAAACTCTGCAAGGAGTTCACCCGCAGCCAGAACATCCTCAACCAGGCTGACATCAACTCCTGCATGATACCCAACGAGGACGTCATCGGCAGCGATTACCTCAACCTCGCGTCAGCGGCACAATATCAGCGCCGACTCGCAATGATGAAGAACACCGACGGGCAGAACCACGACACCAAGAACTACTACCACCACGTGGCCAACTCCTGGAACTGGGACGAGATAACCCGCTGGTGGGGACAGATTGCCGGCGACTGCGTGGACCTCAACACCGAGAACCCTGCCGTCTGCCAGTACCTGGTAGACTGCTATGGCGAGTTCATCAAGATGGGTGTCGACGGCTTCCGCATCGACACCACGGGCCACATCTCGCGCCTGTCGTTCAACTCGTTCTTCATTCCGAAGTTCATCGAGCTGGGCGAGAAGTATAAGTCGAAGCGTCTCAACCAGGCTCCGTTCTACATGTACGGCGAGTGCTGCGCGCGTTTCGGCGGCGTGACCTACCGCGACGACGCCCGCCTCTCCAGCTACTACTACACCTGGAAGTCAGACGACGCCAAGGTGGCAGCATGGCAGAGCGTCACCGCCGACGACTGGGCAAGCGTAGAGGTGAAGGAGGGTGCCGACCCATTGCTCAACATGGTCACCTGCGACGAGGGCAAGACACAGCCCACCAGCGACAACACTTTCATGCTCAACGGAGCCTACCACGAGCCTGACTACACGAAGTCTTCGGGCTTCAACGTCATCGACTTCCCCCTGCACTACAACTTCAACAATGCCGCCTCTGCCTACAACCTGGCGTGCGACGGCGACAAGTACTACAACGACGCCTCGTACAACGTGGTGTACGTGGATTCCCACGACTACAGTCCTCAGCCCAACGACGGCATCCGCTTCAGCGGCGGCACCGACCAGTGGGCGGAGAACCTCTCCCTGATGTTCACCTTCCGCGGCATCCCCTGCCTGTACTATGGTTCTGAGATCGAGTTCCGCAAGGGATCGAAGATCGACAACGGACCTAACGGTCCGCTAAGCGACACCGGCCGCGCTTACTTCGGCGGATACATCACGGGCAATGTCAACGCCACCGACTTCGGCGAGTACACCGCCGACGGCAACGCCAACGTGACGCTGTCCTCCGACCTCGCGCAGCACCTCATCCGCCTGAACAAGATACGCCAGGCGGTGCCTGCACTGCGCAAGGGCCAGTGGACCTCCGACGGCTGCACGGCCAACGGCGGCATCGCCTTCAAGCGTGCCTACAAGGACAGCTACGCCCTCGTGGCGCTCAACGGCGGCGCTACCTTCACGGGCTGCCCAAGCGGCACCTATACCGACGTGGTAACCGGCCAGACCTACTCTGGCTCTACCATCACCGTCTCGGCTCCGAGCAACCAAGGTCAGGTGCGTGTGCTGGTAAAGGACTGGACTGGCGGCAAGATTGGCGAGGACGGTCCGTTCATCTACGCGTCTTCGCCCAGCCACAAGAGCGGCGGCTCCTACGATGGCGAGCAGGAGGCAGGCACCACCTACTACATCACGCCTGAGGATGCTTGCGGCGAGTCGGGCCTGACGTTCTCGCCCAATGGCGGTTCGTTCTCTACAGAGTCGCAGACCGTCAGCGTGAGCCTCAACGAGGCGACCAAGGGCTGGTACCAGGTCAATGGCGGCACAAAGGTGGACGTCACGGGCACCACGAGCTTCACCATCGGCGCGGGCGACCCGCAAGGCTCTACCTACAACGTGAGCTGGGGCGCTACGGCATCAGACGGCACCACGACGACCGGCACCGTGACCTACAAGAAGGTGGGCGTGTACACGCCGACAGTCACCGAGGACGAGAAGTCTGTCTTCTATGAGACTGACGCCAGCAACGTCACCATCTGGGTGTGGAACTCGTCTGCCAACTTCACCGGCGGCGACTGGAACAGCAAGCCATCGATGGAATACATGGGCGTAACAGCAGCGGGCCGCAAGGTCTACAAGTGGACCTACGCAGGCTCGGAGACTTCTGCCCCAACCGGCGTCATCTTCCTGCCCGACGGCACGCAGAGCAGCGACCTCACCTACGTCAACCACGGCTACTATATAGATAATGTGTACAACCACACAGTGGAGGCTGACCAGTCGGCGGTGTCCTACACCGTGTCGCCTGGCTCGACAACCTTCACCGATCCCATCAAGGTGACGATCACTCCAAAGAACGGCACCGTGGTCTACACCACCGACGGCTCTACCCCTACCCTTTCGAGCCACTCTACCGCCTCTGCCACGACGCTCACCTTCGAGACTACGACGACACTCAACGTCGGCACAGTGGAGAACGGACAGGTAAGCAACGTGAAGACTTACACCTACACCCACAAGGACCAGAGCGCCATCACCATCTACGTGAAGGCAGCCTCAGCTCCCTACCTCTATGCCTGGACGCAAGACGGCGGCACCACGACCATCTTGAACGGCGAGTGGCCGGGCACGGTGATGAGCAGCAGCGTGACCATCGACGGCACCCAGTACTGGACCAAGGCGTTCAGCGACGTGGAGTCGTTCAACATCATCTTCAACATGGGCAACAGTGGGGCGCAGACCCAGGACATCACGGGCATAACCAAGGACTCGTGGTTTGAGTACGACGGCGCAAGGACTGCCAACACCATTGCCACGCCAACCGGCATATACCATATCGACGCTGCCGACGCGGCTCAAGGTGCATACACTGTCTACAACTTGCAGGGCGCACGTGTGGCAAAGGTCAACTCGCTGGAGGAGGCCACGAAGCTGTTGCCTAAGGGCATCTACGTGGTCAAGGGTCGCAAGGTGCTTGTAAAGTAGCCCAAGCCGTTCTGAATTGCCATCCGGCAAGACATAGCACACAGAAAGTCCCATAGGGACGAAACATTGAAGCGCAGGGGATTGCCCCTGCGCTTTCTGTTTTTATCAACATTGCCCCTGTAGGGGGCGCATAACTCTTCATGAGGTTTAACTATGCGCCCCTTACAGGGGCAATTGAATGTAATGCCACAAGCGAGATAGTGGCAAGCCACTATCCTATAATATGTGCCCCTTACTGGGGCGGTGGGGCGGATTTCACTGCTTTGCGTTTACGCCGCAAAGCCGATGCGATCGCGCCGTAATGGCAATGCGATTGCGGCGCAACGGCAACACGGTTGCGGCGCGAAGGCGAACGAGGGAAATTGGCACGACGACTTTGTCCTTGGGAGGCAAATGGGCGTGATCTTTCCAGTCATGCATAAAACAAAGCGAAAGCTACATTTTGCGAGAGTCAGAATGGCGGTGTTGTTTTTCACTCACTGAAACGCTTTTCCAGCATCTCCATTTGTCGCAAAAGTTCTTCAAACGTGGGCTTGTCGCCGAATATCATCGAAGCACACATGCTCTTGTAGTCTTGTTCCCACGCTGAACGGATGGCTTCAGGTGGTATAAGACAAATACGCTTGCGCACATCTGGCGTGTAGTCCATGCCTCGCACGCTTGTGAAAACCTCTCGGTGATGGCGGATAGACTCCCACAACTCATCATCGCCTACGGCAGCCAATGCGAAATCTTTGTCCATCATTCGTGAAAGGTCGTACAAGTGTCTTGACTTCCGCTCCGCCGTTGCGCCACGGCCTTCCACCGAAAACAACTCATGCAGCAGGAATGCCTTTTCAAGGAAAGTCTTGCTTGCCAATGCGGTCGCCACTCGGCTGTCAACGAGCGTCGTTTGGATAGTTGGGAACAACTCTTCGACCATACTGCTGATGTGCGTTTGCTCGTTAGGCTCCAACAATGATCTCGCTCCTATCTCCAGCATGACCACCGGAGATAGGTATGCCATGGGCTCTGCCCAAGCACTCTGGTATTTGACGAATATCTTTCGTGGTTCTGGATAGGTGTAGTCTCCTTCACCATCAGGCTCGGGTTCTATTGAACAAAGCGCTGACAGTCCATACTCCTCAATTTTGCTTTGAAGAGCGGGGCAAAACTCCTCTTTTACAAACAATGATGATGCCTTGCGGAGTTTCTTGATTTGCTTCTTGGTCAGGTCTCCTTCCATTCCGAACAGAGAACGGTCAACCGCCAAGTCAATATCCTCGGAAAAGCGTTCTATCAAGTGCCATACTTTGCTCAATGATGTTCCACCCTTGAATATCAGCTTGTCTGCAAACGGCAACGTGAAGACTATTTGCAGTATTGTTGTCACCCACAAGTCCTTCTCGATGGCTTGTGGTGGCAATCCCAAACGAGCGGAAGCTTGTTGGAGTACACGCTGCTGGTCTAAGGGTGAAAGCTGAAAGTAGTTATTCATAAGCCTTGGTTACAATTTTTCTAATCCAAATGGGCATGAGAGCCAAATCTGCCAATACAGACTCTTTATCCTCTTTACGTAATAGTTCTTCTATATGGGTTATCTGCTCTTGCGTCACATTTTCTCGCTTGATAGATTTCAATGCTGAAGTGATGAGCATAGCCAAGCGATTCTTGAATGCCAGGTTCTTGGGGGCGGTCTTTTTGAACGTGATGCCTCTTCCGCCTGATATTTCCACCTTGCGAGAACTGCCATCCGTCAGATAGATACAGTTCATCGGCACTTGGGTTGACAATCCCAACACGTTCAAGGCATAATCGCCTGTTGGCACGATCCTGGCATGCGCGCGTTCTGCTATGGCATTGGCAATCTGGTCAAACGACGGCATCAGCACACCAAGCCCCAGCTTGTCGTCTACTTCAGGATAACAATATATTCCATTTGCCAAACGTACAATTTTTTCACTTTTGGTAAAGCGACCCAACGTCTGGCGTATGTTCTCCGCAGAACCTATGCTCACGAAATCATCGGCAAAGAAGATTCTTCCCCTGCCGGAGGTCTCTATCGAGTTTTCTATCTTCTGAGCTGTACTATTCATATCTACATCAAGATTTGTCACAAAAATAGCAATTTTGTGTGACAGCGACAAGGAAAACATGACGAGATAACCAACATTTAACAGATTTTGTCACAAATATGGCAAAAAAACGTGACAACATATACGATCCCTGACCTCATCACTTTTGCGTGTCACCACATAATGCACAAAGGGGATGAACAGAGGAGAAATGGGCTAACGCTTTCTTCTTCCACGTGTTGCGCAAACGTTTTCGCACGATTTTTGTCACTTTTACCCCCCTGCCACTCGGCCTCTCATTTTCTTTTACTATCTTTGCTGCCGAAGATCTGGAGAAACGAGCAAATAAAAACTAAAAATAAAATTCCAATTAAAAGAAAATGAAAAGATTTTTTACTCACCATGTTCGCGCATGGGCATTGGCTTTTGTGGTCAGCATAAGTGCTATAGCCTTTGCAGACTACACCTTTGGTCTGAAAGACATGATGCAGGACGGCGACATGTTCGCCGAGATGGCGTCGCAGGCCACAGGTCAGATTGCCCCATCGGCTGTCGACGAAAGCAACGATGGCACAAGCGATGAAGACACAAAGGGTAAGGTCATCGTCTACCTGAAGAATGATGCCAACTGGGCGACACCTATCAACTGCTATGTCTACAAGAACGATAGTGATAAAAAGGCTAACTGGCCAGGGGAACAGATGATGTATGACGAGGCTACAGGCCTCTATTACCTTGACATTACATCCTATAATGATGGAAAAGCCTATTGCATCTTCTCCCACAACGGTACCGACCAGTATCCCGCCTCAGGTGCGCAGGGCCTTGCCACCGGTGGCACTTCAAAGCTTTACAACAATAGTACCAAAAGTGCCGAAGGTTGGACATCCATATCCACTGAGAAGCCTGTTGTGACGATGACAGGGTCCCAAAACTTCTCAACAAGGCCTTTCTCTGTCAGCATCTCCGTGACTGATGCCTACAAAGCCTACTACACCATCAACAATGGTGATAAAGTGGAGTTCACCGGCAGCACGACACTGACTATACGCACGACCTCCACAGTCAAGGTGACGGCTACCAACACGGTTGGCACTACCGAGCAGTCGGCTACATACACCTACGACGGCACTGACGTTATCGTCTACGTGAAGAATGACGCAGGCTGGACAGATCCTATCTACTGCTATGCTTATAGCGCAGATGAAAAAACGAATACTGGCACGTTCCCAGGAACACTGATGAAGTACGATGAATCTACCGGCCTCTACTCCCTTAACCTTTCTGAGTACGGCTTGGAAGACTCGTATTGCATCTTCTCCGACAAAGACAAAAAGAACCGTTATCCTGCCGATAAAGCGCAGGGCCTTGCCACTGGTGGCACTTCAAAGATTTACCGCACTGGTGACACATATTGGGACAACTTGACAGAAACCGTGTATGAGATGGTTGCCACTTGCAATGGCGAGACTGTAGTCAAGCCGCTTACCGCCATGCGTGTAAGAGAGTCTGGTCCGAAATCTACTACGTATTTTGCAGTTGGCTTCAAAGACGAGCAGCTCCCTGGCAACACTGGTGACGATGTGAAGGTCTATGTACGACAGAGCGACAACACTTCGGTGCAATATCGTCCTGCAGACAACACCATGGGTGATACACCATCATTGTTGGCAAGCACGAACCTGACAGACTTCCGTTGCAACAACTTTATGTCTACTTCAGAAGCCGCAAGCAGCAGCAATGCCATCTCCATCAAGAAAGGCGCAGGCGTGTCTTATACCGTGGGCTTGAACCTTGGAGCAGAGTTGACTGCGACCTATCAATCAACAGTAACACATCCTATATCATATACCATAAAGGCAAACTCGCTCTGCTTGTACACTAACAAGTCGCTTGATGACCTGTACGGCAGTATATCCATGACAAGTGGTACGTACAAGAACAAGAACATCGGTTCGACAACAAAGAAAGCCGACTTGGAGGATTATTATATCTGCGGTTCCATTTATGGCGCACAATCCTCGGATGATGCTGACAAATACGGCTACAGATCTCCTCAGAGCGGTAACTGGAAAGATATCGCCAGCTATTACAAGATGGAGAAGCAGCTGTTCCTCAACCCCAACGACAAGGAGAAGGTGGACAGCATTGTCTATAGCAAGGTGATCAAGAAGCCTAAGTCCGGCTATGACAACATGTTTATGGCCTTCACGCCACAGTCGCTGATCAATGCCACTGGACTCTGGGGCGCGGATAAAAACTCTTACAATGAGAGTGAGAAATGGAACTATGTCGTCCGCCCCGAAGTGTTCGACCAGCAAGACGGACGAGCACTCAGAGGCTCAACGCTGGTCAGCGGTGTGGAAGCAGACAAACGCCGCAACGGTGAGCAGTCTTTGAACCCGATGGTGGACAACAGCAAGGAGTATTTCATCATTCGTCTGAATACCACGACAAGTACCTACCGTGTGGAGTTCATCAACTCCGACGAGGTTTCGGTCAACAAGTACGGCATCCGCACATTCTGCAGCCGCTTCAACTACATTATTCCAGACGGCTTCGCCGCCTATGCCGCCCAAAGCTTCGAGACATCAGAAAATACGTCAGTGAACGGACAGGCACAAGGCACCGTAAAACTGCGCCGCTTGAAGTTCATCCCTGCCAACGAGCCGGTGGTGCTGATCTACAACGCCACTTTCAAGGATGCGTTTAACGCTTCTAACAAGTCTATTTCAGAGGCGTTTACCGTCATCACCGATGGCGCAGGCGACGAGAACAAGTATCTGGAGATCCAAAATAATGAAGGCTGGTGGTATAACACTTATCCCGAGACAGAGACGTACAACAACCTGCTGGTGGCTTGCCTTGACAACGAGAAGGTGCCAAATGGAAAATACCATTTGGTAGACAACAAGTATTACTACGACTATCGCAACTTCGCGTTAAACATGTATCATAACACGAAGTATTACAAGGATAACAAGACTGGCGACAACTATGTTGGCTTCTTCCGCTTGGACGGAACGATAAAGGCTGGATACGCTTACTTGCGCTTGACAGACAAGGACATGAACTTCAACGGTCAGTTGTTGGGCGATGTTACGGACTCCAACGTTGGTGATGAAAGCAAAAATGTTAGTCAAGCTAAGTTCACCCTCGCCTTCGACGTAGATCCTTGGGACGACGTGACCTCTATCAGCAAGGTCGTTGACAACAACCGCCAGGCTGACGATGCTTACTACAACTTGCAAGGCATGAAGGTGAAGAAACCTACCAAGGGCCTCTATATCCATAATGGCAAGAAAGTGATCGTAAAGTAAAGGAAAAACAGCAAATAAAAACAGAAGACGCATGAAACGTTATATAAAACCAGACATAGAGACGATAGAGATGGCATCCATTCAGCTCTTGGCTGACTCAACAACAACACCACCAGAACCTGAGGAGAGCCAAACTGATTGGGGCATGGGCAAACACAACAACACCGGCTTTGACATGTGGGATTCTAATTCCGCAGGACTAAAATCCAGTTCTATCTGGGATGACAAAGATTAATATACAGGATATCATGAGCGAAACAAGTATGTAAAGAACCAATCACACAATTCGCTTTCATTTGCCCCTGTGGGAGGCGCACAATTCAAACCACGAAAAAGAATTATGTGCCACCTATAGGGGCAAAGTTTTTTTTAATGGTGTTGCATCATGCGGATGGAATATCACGTTATATAGCCACGCGGAGGATTAACGACGTGCAGGGGCGGGCCCTGTGCCCGTCCGCAACCAATGTGGACACATCGACAAATCACAAGGCATCACACCATGCGGGGCGTGGGCGGGCACAAGACCCGCCCCTGCAAAGCACGTTATGCGTAATCGGCGAAGCCGACATCTTTAAAATCGTTTAAATCCGTGAGAAACA
>CAVHEN010000006.1:0-19221 GCA_963635115.1 Oscillospiraceae bacterium
GTCGTGAAACACACGCACCTGAAACGTGCGCGTCTACCAATTCCGCCACCTGGGCTAAAATCTTTCCAAAAACATTGGATTGTTCAAAAAGATGAGCGGCAAACGGGACTCGGACCCGCGACCTCGACCTTGGCAAGGTCGCGCTCTACCAACTGAGCTATTGCCGCATATTTCTCTGTAGTGAGAAGCATTCCCCTGAATGCGAGTGCAAAGGTACTGCTTTTTTCTGAACCTGCAAACTTTTGGTCGCTTTTTTTTCAAAAAAGTTTCATTTTTCTTGTTCCACATTATTATATATAAGGGGAAAATCGTGCCTCATCGTTGGCAGATAACGTAAATTCTTTAATGAGACATCTATCGCATGCCATCCCGATTGCGGCGCGACGGAGCCGCGATTGCGCCGCAACGTCATCTCGTTTGCGCCGTAAAGGCATCGTCGTTGCGCCGCAAACGCAGCATGAGAATTCGGCACGGTGTTTTTCCTGCGAGAATACACATTTATTAGACGCTTACCGCTCGCCCGGGGGTCACATCATCACGCCGTCCAAGAACTTTCGCAATCTTCCCGCGTAATAAAGCGGAATATTATATAAAGTGAAGGTCTTGCCGTTCTGTGTGGTCACGGCATCCGACGTCATCGGCCCGTTCCAAAGGCGCAAGGCAACCTCCTCCTTCGACTCGTCCATGAAAAGATGCAAGGACCGTAGCTTGGCATTGTTGCCCGTCTTCACTTCTATCGGGAGGAGATGAGACTTGTAGCGAATCAAGAAATCGACCTCTGCCTGGGAATTCTTGGCATCGCGCACCCAAAACAACCGCTTTTCTCCAAAGACTACTGAGGAACCAAGCAACTCCTGTCCCACGATATGCTCGGCTATGTCGCCATTCCACAACTCATCGGTATCCTTGCTAAACAGCAATTCCTCTTGCATGCCAGCCACATAGTTTACCAAGCCCGTGTCGAGCCACAATAACTTGGGACTCTTTTTCAAGTCGGGCAAAATGGGGAAAGAGGCCGACATCTGCGGGTAGACCAATTCCAACAACAGAGTCTTCTCCAACGTCCGGAATGCGTTGCCAGCCTCGGCAGCCTTGAAAGTGGAACCCGTGAACTTGGCAAATTGGATGCGATGACAAGCAGCCGCCCATCCATAATTCAATATATACCGGATGGCATCCTGCTCCTTCGGTTTGCTGGCATATTTCTCCACATCGTCACGATAACCAGAAAGCAAAGCATTGAAGACGCCATTCAGTTTCACGAAATCCTCATGCTTCGCATAGTTTGCCACCGCCTCCGGCAAACCACCTACGATCATGTATTTCTTGAACATCTCCATGACCTTGGGATGCAAGGAAGCCGGCAAGGAAATGCTTTCTATGCCATCCGCAATCATGTCTTGCCCCATGGCACGAAGAAACTCGACAAAGGTGCAAGGGTGCAAAGCCATATATTCTACCCTGCCCACGGGAAAGGAGATGTGCCTCCCCATCAGGCTCTCCAGCAAGGAACCTGCCGCTATCACGTAAATGTCTGGCCGCTTCTCGTAGAAATAGCGCAAGGTCTGTACGGCCTTCGGCTCATTTTGTATCTCATCGATGAAAATCAGTGTGCGCCTACTTGCATCCTGTGGCACATTGGCCTTGAAGTAGATGCCCGCCAACAAATCATCAAATGAACAGTCGGAAGAAAAAAGCTCGGCATTCTCCTTTTCCTCCAAGTTCAGATAGATATACGTGTCAAACTCCTTGGCAAACAACTTCACCAAGGTTGTCTTCCCCACCTGTCGGGCGCCACGCAACACCAAGGGCTTGCGCTCTTCCTTGTTCGCCCATTGGCGCAGATGATTGATTGCGTTTCGTGAGAACATGTCTAATTAGCTTAAAATCTGTGGCAAAGATACTACTTTGTTTTCATTTCCAAAGCAAAAAACGCATGTTTTTTATTCATTTCCAAACCAAAAACAAGCGATTTTTCATTCATTTCCAAACCAAAATTAAGCGAAATTGCGTTCATTTCCAAACCAAGATGGCTCAAAAATGCAGTCTCTTCCCATACATTCGGTTGATCCAAATGTCAAAAAACTGCTCGCTCAATGAGTATTTTTCGTGTAATTTCGTGATGACTCCACTTGCCATCAATTGCTTGGCGGCATACTGATTGGCACTGGCCGATGCCAGCTTATGCTTCTTGACGAATGCCGTGGAAGTGATCTTGTCCACTTCGCCATCAGCGGCAATGGCATACAACAAAGGCTTTTGCTTCTCGGGAATGTGGGATAGCAATTCTTGGAAAAGAGGTGCCTTGGAATCCACTACATTGTTGATGGCCTGCCACACCATATCCTTGGTGCAAACCTCTCCATCAGTCATCGAGGCAAATACTTCATTGAACGTCTTTTGCATTCCATAGGTATTGCCACGAAACAGTTGATAAACCGCCTGTACCAAATTGGCGTCTATGCCACGTTGGTACTTCCTCATCCACCCCGATACGAAGTCTGTATAAACCTGTAGATCAATGGGTCTAAGCTCCAATATGTCCGCGCTATTATAAAATGGATGGTTGGCAGAGACGAACATTTCTTGCATGATGTGATACTCGCTGCCAGCAAAGATAAACTGGCAGTTGGACATGGCCTGAATGTGTGTGCGGAGCAATGCCTCTACGTTCTTCTCTGGGTATTTGGCTATCTGCTGAAACTCGTCGATGGTCACGATACAAGGGCGGTCGGCGTGCTCCAGATAATAGAAGATTTCTTCCAAGGTGAGTTCCGGACGGACAATGTCACCCAAGCTCAAGTCGAAAGTCGGAGTGTTTGAAACGGGGTCGAACCCAAACTGTCCGCTGATAGACTTCAAGGTGTGGATGAAAGCGGTTATCATCTTCTTGCTCTTTGGCAAGACGGTCTCATAAATCTTCCGCCCCAAGAGATAGGTAAACTCTTGCAAACTGGTGGTGTGCAGGATGTCGATGAAGAAAGTGTAATACTCATCCCTTGCAAACTCAAAGTCGTAGCAATGGCGCACGAGTCCAGTCTTCCCCATTCTTCTTGGGGAAATCAGCACGATATTGTTACCGTTCTCTATCGCTTTCGTGATTTGCTTGGATTCCGCGACACGGTCGCAGAAATACTCACGCTCTATCTTGCCTGTTACAACAAAGGGGTTCTTTACTCTTGCCATATATCCTTCTGTAAGTCAGCGCAAAGATACCACAATCCTGACAATTATAGAAATCCTATAATACATTTTCTATAATATTAACGTTGCGGGACGGGAATCCTTCGCGCCGCAATCGCAATGCCTTCGCGCCGTAATCGCATTGCCTCCGCGGCGCCAACGCGTTGCCTTTGCGCCGCTATCGCATTACGATGAAATTTACCTCGGCAAACCTTAATCCGCACGGGTCAACATGGCTCCAATCTTATGCTTCTCTTCCATTCACGATTGGGCGCCATCGGCCAGGGCTTCTTCTTCATGCCTAAGGCTGGTAAATTGCTCTCGTCAGCATGATAACGCTCGGTCTTGAATGTGGCAGACATAAAGAAATGCCCCACATGCTTTACAAGAAAGCGATGTGGGGCATTCTTCTATTTTCCATTTATCGTGATTCTGTCAACCCTTCTTCGGCGTGGTGCACTGGTCCACGAGATACACTATCGACTGGTAGGGTATGCCGGAGTTGGTGGAGAGGCCAATCTCGCACGTCCGACTGTTGCTGTAGCCCATGCGCACGCCTTTCTCCTTCAGTTGCGGCGCGAGCTTGCGCAGCGCGTAGGCGTTGACCTCGGGATGGAGGAATCCTCGGTCGCCGGCGAATCCGCAGCAGCCGATGCCCTCGGGCACGACGACCTCATTGGCACACATCTTGGCAAGGTCTACGATGAAGTGGGTGGCGTTCATCCGGCGCATCGAGCAAGTGACGTGCACCGCCACGGTGTCGTCGATGGGCGTGAAGGTGAGGCGGTCGCGCAAGAAGGTGTAGATGAACTCAGCGGGCTCGTAGAGGTGCAGCTTATTTATGGTCTCGCGCATGCGGTGCAGACATGGGCTTTGGTCGCACAGCACGGGATACTTGCCCTGCTGGCTTGCCTCCCACAGTGCGGCCTCAAGCTCCTTCGACTTGCGGTCGGCAATGTCCATCATGCCCTTGCTCTCCCAGATGGTGCCGCAGCACATGTGCTCCATTCCCTTGGGGAAGATTATCTCGTAGCCAGCCTTGTTGAGCAGCGACACCATCTTGTTGACCAATGCCGCCTTCTCTGGCGACTTGCGTTGCAGGCCCATGGTCTGGTTTATGCAGCTCGGGAAGTAAACCACTTTGTCCTTGCACTCCGGTTGGCTTGCCTCCAGCCCCTTGCCTATGTGGAACGCCTTTGGCATTGCCGCTGTCCACAGTGGCACCTTGAGCGCGTCGTGCATTCCTCTTGTTATCGCGCTCATCGCTTTCGTGCCAAGCACGGCATGGGCGGTGTCGGCAAGCGTGAGCACGGGTCGCAGCGCGTCTTTTATGCCGGCGAGGTGGTTGGCGGCGAAGTCGCCAGCCTTGTAGCCCAGGCTGCCTTGGGGCAGTTCCTTCTGTCGCAACACGTGGGTCAGCTCGCCCATGTTGATGTGCATCGGGCACGACGTGGAGCACATGCCGTCGCCGGCGCACGTGGCGTTGCCCCAGTATTTGTATTCCTTCTCCAGCCGCTCCAGCCGTTGTGGGTCCTCGCCCGTGTCTCTCAGGCGGGTTATCTCCCTCTGTATCACGATGCGCTGCCGGCTTGACAGGGCGAAGCCGCACGTCAGGCAGTTGACCTCGCAGAAGCCGCATTCTATGCAACGGTCCACGAGAGGGTCGGTCATGGGCAGGGGCTTGAAGTGCTTGAGATGGCATTTAGGGTCGTCGTTGAATATCACGCCCGGGTTGAGCAGTCCGTTGGGATCGAAGAGGTCTTTCACTGCCTTCATCACGGCATAGGCATCGTCTCCCCACTCGTAGCGCACGAAAGGCGCCATGTTTCTGCCCGTGCCGTGCTCAGCCTTCAGCGAGCCATCGTATTTGTCCACCACCAGGGTCTTCACGTCGTTCATCAGGTTCTCGTAGCGGCTCACCTCCGCGTCGGAGTCGAACGACTGGTTGATGATGAAGTGGTAGTTGCCCTCCAGCGTGTGCCCGTAGATGCAGGCGTCGTCGTAGCCGTGGCGCGCTATCAGCTCTTGCAGGTCGGCGGTGGCGTTGGGCAGGTCCTCAATGTGGAACGCCACGTCTTCTATGAGGCACGTCGTGCCCAGCTTGCGCGTGCCGCCCACGGCGGGGAACACACCGGACCGCATTGCCCAGAACTTGGAATATTCCTCCGGCTTGTCGGTGAACTTCACCGGCACGTATGTGGTGAATGCCTTGAGGCACTCCTCTATCTTGGCTATATTGGCGCGCAGCTCCTCGGCAGTAGATGCCTTTGTCTCGGTGAGAATGGCAGTCAGACCCTCGCCAGTGGTGTCGTTTACCGATGCGAGCGACTTCTTGTCGAGCAGCTCAGCGCTCTTCACTATCCACTGGCCGTCGTTGTCTACCAGCTTCTTCATTGCCACCACGGCCTTGCACGCCTCCTTTATCTCCTTGAAATAGAGCATGGCGCTTGCCTTGAACGGGTAGTCGTATTCGGTGTTCATGCTCACCTCGGCGAGGAATGCCAGGGTGCCTTCCGAGCCCACCATGAGATGGGCTATGATGTCGAACGGGTCGTCGAAGCGCACGAAGGGCAGGATGTTGAGGCCCGTGACGTTCTTGATGGCGTATTTATAGTTTATGCGATCGCATAGCTTCTTGTTGGCTCGAACCATGTCGCGCAGCTCCTCGATGCGCCTTATGAAGTCAGGCTTGGCTTTCTTGAACTCCTGGCGACTCGTCTCGTCGCCCGTGTCGAGCACGGTGCCGTCGGCGAGGATTATCCTCACCGAGTTCATCATCTTGTCGCTGTTGGCGTGCGTGCCGCAGTTCATGCCCGACGCGTTGTTCATCACGATGCCTCCCACCATGGCGCTCTTCACCGATGCGGGGTCGGGGCCGAGCTTGCGTCCGTAGGGCTTCAGCAGGTCGTTGACGCGTTGCCCGATGAGTCCGGGCTGCATGCGTATGGTCTTGCCCTGGTCCAGAATCTCGTATTTCTCCCAGTGCTTGCCTGCCACGATGAGGATGGAGTCGGTTATCGACTGCCCCGAGAGGCTCGTGCCCGCGGCGCGGAAGGTGACTGGCAGATGGCGGGCTTGCGCCGCCTTGAGAATCTTGGAGATCTCGGCCTCCGAGTCGGAGCGGATCACGACTTGCGGCACTATGCGGTAGAAGCTCGCGTCGGTGCCCCAGGCGAGGCGCCTGAGCTCGTCGGTGTAGACCCGTTTCTCGGGTATGAAGTGATGTATGTCTTTCAGGAATGAAGTATAGTCGTGGGTCATTTCAATTGGTGCCTTCGTTAATTCTATTAGTTGTTGTTATGTTATTATATTATGCGTTTGTCATTCCGGCTTTTTGAGCTCTTCAATGACTTCGTTAAACTCGGATATTATTTGATCAATCATGGGATTGCTTTTTTGTACGATAATGGCAGCAAAATTGTCTACTCCTTCCGCTTTCATCTCAATGGTATCAAAGTAAAAATCGTTGTGGCAGGAATATTCTTTAAACCATCTTATGAAAAGTCGGCTTCTCAACGCTTGCTTGCCATCGCCTGTTTCGCAAAGATAGAGGAGTATTTCCGGATTTCGTTGAAAGAAGGCCTCTATTATGCGAAAGATGGTTTGCTGAAGTTTTTTGTCATTGGGAGAAGAAAGGTTACTCTCGTTGATAATCAAGAATTGATACGCGCCGGTAGGCCATATCGTATCATCGTCGATGAAACCAATCTTGTAGACAATGCCGTAATCTGTCTTGAACAGAAAGTCACGCTCTGTTTTTTGCCATACTTGATAAGGCGCTGAATCATTAATGGCGTCCAAGTCTAATTTGTTCATGAGTTCAAGGCCCCTGACAAGTTTATCTTATTTTGGCGCATGTCGGCAAATTCCTTTATCGCCTGCTTCTCCCATTGATTCTTTTTTTCGATTGCCTTTTTGAATCCGGCAATCAGTTCTTCTTTTGTCTTTTTCTTGTATGTAATCATAATGTTGCTCATTTTATTATTGCACGATGCAAACTTACATAAAAAAGGCGAATTATGCGCCAGATTTTTAAAAAAGTTAAGAATAGCCCTCAATGTTAACAAGGCATCAGCTTTCCAGGGGAAAGCTGATGCCTTGCCAATTAGATGATGTCGCGTTGCCGCCGCGAAGCCATTGCGTTGCCGCTGAAATCGCGTTGCCTCGCCGCCGCAATGCCGATGGCTTTGCGGCGGCAAGCCGATGGGGTGCTTATTGATGCACGTCGCGCAAGAGGTCGTTGACCGTCTTCACGGGGTTGAACGTGTCGAGAGGCACCTCCACAAACACCGTGTTCCAGTCGCTCATGGCGCCGTTCCACAAGCCGGGCAACTCCAAGGCTTTCAGCGCCTTGCCGTTCTTCGACTTGCTGCTTATGAATCCCGTCTTCGCGTCCACATACTTGCGCAGGTCAAACGCCTCGCCCTTGTAGTCCTTGGTGGCGCACACGAGGTCCACGGGGTTGAAGTGGGTGCCGCTGGTGAACATCTTGGCGTAAGCCTCATTGTCCTTGTCGATTTGTGAGCTCTCAAGGATCTGCGGGCTCACCGTGCCGTCTTGGTTGTAGGCGAGGAATGGGCCGCCGCCGGGCTCGCCCACGTTGCGCACCACGCCGCACACGCGCAATGGGCGGTTGAGCTTGCTGCGGAGATAGGCCACGAGGTCGCCGTCTTCCAGCTCCTTGATGTCGGCCTTTCGGCAGCAAAGCACGTGCTGGACGAATCGGATGATCTCCTCGATCTTGTCGTGGTTGTAGATGCCCGTGTCGAGCAGGCGCAGGTATTCGAACGTCTTCTCCTGCACGTCGGCGAGCACGCCACCGATGATTTGCTTCCATCTCACGGTGTCTTCCTTCAGCCTGTCGGGCACCACGTTGTCGATGTTCTTTATGAACACCACGTCGGCGTCTATCTCATTGAGGTTCTCGATGAGCGCTCCGTGGCCGCCTGGGCGGAAGAGCAGCGTGCCGTCGGGGTTGCGGAAAGGCGTGTTGTCGGGATTGGCGGCTATGGTGTCGGTGGATGGCTTCTGCTCGGAGAACGAGATGTCGTAGCTCACGCCGAGTGCGCTTTCGTAGGCTGCCTTCTTGTCGGCCACCTTCTTCTCGAAAAGCTCCAAGTGGTCGTGCGAGACGGTGAAGTGGACGTGCGCCTTGCCGTTCGATGAGGCGTAGAGCGCCGCTTCCACGAGATGCTCCTCCATTGGCGTGCGTGGGCTCTCGGCATAGTGGTGGAAGAGCAGCAGGCCCTTGGGCAGCTGACCGTAGGAGAGGCCTTCCTTGTTGAGCAGGTTGGCTACCACGGCCTTGTATTCGCCAGCCTCGACCAGCTCGGGAATGTCCTTGCCGTTGTTTTCCTTGCACTTGTCGTTGAGTGCGTCATAGAAGGCGAACTTGCCAATATTGTCGAAAAACTCCTTCTCGAAGTCGCTCTGCGGCTCGTCGTAGCTCGCGTCGAGGAAGGCGAAGAGGTTCTTGAACATCCTGCTTGCCGCTCCCGAGGCGGGAACGAACTTCACGATCTTGTGTCCGGCTTTCTTGTAGGCCTCCCACTTGCTGATGGCAGCCTCTTGTGCCTTGTCGTCCTCCACGGTGATGCCTTTGTCCACAGACGCAGCGGCCTCAAGCTTGAGGTATGGGAACCCTTGTTCTATCTCCTTAAGCTGTCGCTCCACCTGGGCCATGGTCATGCCACGCTCTTCGATTTGTTTCTTGTCTTGTTGAGTTAGCATATTATGTTGGTTTTAGAATTTGATGCAACTGCAAATTTAATGATTTTCAACAGGAGAAGTGCCTTGGCGAAATACATTTAACAACATTTTCACCTCTCCCTGATGTCTCTGGATTATCGCTTCACGAACTCCAGTTCCTTTGGCATCTTCTGCCACTTGCGGTTCCTGGCTATCTTCAACGTGCTGCCCTTGCCCTGCCTGAGCTTGAAGTTCTTCCCGTCGTCGGTCGACAATGTGGCGATGAGATCCTCGCTGCCGTAGTCGTTTATTATCTGTATCTCAGCCGTTTTGCCGTTCTTTATCGTGGCGGCGGTGAACAGCCATTTCCGGCCGTCCTGACGGTCGCCGAAGTAGCCCGACATGGCACCGTAGATCTCTTGTTGCGGCACCATGACATTGTTGTGATAGAAGTCCATCACGATGAAAACGTCGTACTTCTGGTTATACAGATAACCCTTGAAAGTTGTTGAGTCTTTTCCTGCGTCATCGGCCTTTGCCAGCATGGCCATTGGCAGTAAGGACAATAGGAAAAATAATAAGGCCTTTTTCATTGTTATCGTGTTCTTTTTCTGCAAAGATAATCGTTTGCATCAAGAATTGCACCCGTTTTAAGCTTTTTTTGTATATGTTTTTTGTTATCATTTTATTTATTACTAACTTTGGGCAGAATTTTCAATTGAAATGGTAAAAAGAGAATTGTTTCCGGACTACATTTTTGAGTCAAGTTGGGAAGTTTGTAATAAAGTTGGAGGAATATATGCGGTGTTGTCAACCCGTGCTAAGACATTGCACGACCGGCTTGGCGACAATCTCATCTTCATAGGTCCTGATTGCTGGGGCGATAACCCCTGCCCGTATTTCACGGAAGACGCCAAGATGTTTGCCGACTGGCAGAAGAAAGCCCTGTCGGAGGGCCTCTCCGTGAAGGTGGGACGCTGGAACATACCTGGCGAGCCCATTGCCATCCTCGTGGATTTCACGCCTTTCTACAAGAAGAAAGACGAGATCTACGGCGAGTTGTGGCAAGACTTCCAGGTGGATAGTCTCCATGGCTATGGCGACTACGATGAGGCGTCGATGTTCTCTTATGCCGCCGCCCGTGTCACCCAAAGCTTCTATTATTATAATGTGTCGCCAGAGAAGAAAGTGGTCTACCATGGCAACGAGTGGATGACAGGCCTTGGCCTGCTCTACATCCACAAGTACGTGCCCGAGATTGCCACCGTCTTCACCACTCACGCCACCAGCATAGGCCGCAGCATTGCCGGCAACAACAAGCCCCTCTACGACTATTTCGAGGGCTACAACGGCAACCAAATGGCAGACGAGCTCAACATGCAGAGCAAGCATTCCATTGAGCACCAGACGGCGAAATACGTGGATTGCTTCACCACCGTCAGCGAGATTACCGCCCGCGAGTGTCAGCAACTGCTCGACAAGCCTGTCGACGCCGTGCTGCCCAACGGCTTCGAGAACAACTTCGTGCCAAAGGGCGCGGCGTTCACCCGCAAGCGCAAGGCGGCACGCGAGAAGCTCCTGCTCATAGCCAATGAGCTGACGGGCGAGCATTTCGACGACAGCACGCTCATCGTCTCGACCAGCGGACGCTACGAGTTCCGCAACAAAGGCATCGACGTCTTCATCGACGCCATCAACCTTTTGCGCCACGACGCCCGACTGAAGCGCAACGTGGTGGCATTCATCGACGTGCCCGCTTGGGTGCGTGAGCCACGCAAGGACCTGCAGCAGCGCATGGAGCAGGTCTTCAACGACGGCACGCCTCTCGACACGCCAGTGACGACACACTGGCTCAACAACATGGACTCTGACTGTGCCCTGGGCAAGATGCGCGCCCTCGGAATGTCGAACGACAAGGGCGACAGGGTGAAGATCGTCTTCATCCCCTGCTATCTCACAGGCGACGATGGCATAGTGAACTTCAGCTATTACGATGTCATCCTCGGCAACGACCTTTGCGTCTTCCCGTCCTACTACGAGCCTTGGGGATACACTCCGCTTGAGTCGATAGCCTTCAAGGTGCCTTGTGTTACCACCGACCTTGCCGGCTTCGGCCTTTGGGTCAACTCTGAGCTTGGACATTATGGCGAGCTTGCCGACGGCGTGAAGGTGGTGCACCGCACCGACAGCAACTATGCGGGCGTGGCAAATGCCATAGAAGAGACCATCTACGAGTACTCGGAGATGAGCGCCGACCAGGTGAAGGCCGTGAGGACCAAGGCAGAGAAGCTGTCGAAGAAAGCCTTGTGGAGCCACTTCATCAAGTATTACGAGAAAGCCTACGACATCGCCCTGCGCAAGGCTGCGGAGCGTGCGGCAAAGTCGTGAGCCCATAATCTTGCGACAAACCTTATGTACAGTATAACCGATATCTTTTAATAATACAATATGAAAATCAAAGCTGATTACACGAATGCCCCTCAGTGGAAGGCTCTCAACATCAAGTCGAGCCTCCCTGAGCAACTGGAGTGCCTTAACGAGCTTGCCCACAACATGTGGTGGGCTTGGAACTACGAGGCTCGCAACCTTTTCAAGAGCCTCGACGAGGAGCTCTACGAGCAAGTGGGACACAACCCCGTGCTGCTGCTCGACCGCCTTGGCTACGACCGCAAGGAGGCCATTGTCAAGGATAAGACCATCATGAAGAAAGTGAAGGACGTATATGCCAGCTTCCGCAAGTACATGGATGTGAAGCCCGACAGCAAGCGTCCTTCAGTGGCTTACTTCTGCATGGAGTATGGCATAAACCAAGTATTGAAGATCTATTCCGGTGGACTCGGAATGCTCGCCGGCGACTATGTGAAGGAGGCTTCAGACAGCAACGTCGACATGTGCGCCATCGGCTTCCTCTATCGCTACGGCTACTTCACACAGAGCCTGAGCATGGACGGCCAGCAGATTGCCAAATACGACGCCCAGGACTTCAACTCTCTGCCTATCGAGCGTGTGCTCGACGAGAACGGCAACCAGGTGGTAGTGGACGTGCCTTACATGAACTATGAGGTTCACGCCCTCGTTTGGGCTGTCAACGTTGGCCGTGTCAAGCTCTATCTCCTCGACACCGACAACGACATGAATTCAGAGTTCGACAGGCCCATCACGCACAGCCTCTATGGTGGCGACTGGGAGAACCGCCTCAAGCAAGAGATTCTTCTTGGCATGGGCGGCGTGCTCTTGCTGAAGAAGCTCGGCATCAAGAAGCAGCTCTTCCACTGCAACGAGGGTCACGCAGCGCTCTGCAACCTGCAGCGCCTGGTCGACTACGTTGACGGCGGCTTGTCTTTCAACGAGGCTCTTGAGCTCGTGCGCGCCTCTTCGCTCTACACAGTTCACACTCCAGTGCCTGCCGGTCACGACTACTTCGACGAGGGATTGTTCGGCAAGTACATGGGCGGCTATGCCTCACGCCTTGGCATCAGCTGGGACGAGTTCATCGGCATGGGCCGTGAGAACCCCGACGACCACGGAGAGCGTTTCTGCATGAGTATCTTCGCTTGCAACACTTGCCAGGAGGTCAACGGCGTGTCAATGCTCCACGGTTGGGTGAGCCAGAAGATGTTCTCGCCAATCTGGAAGGGTTACTTCCCCGAGGAGAACAGCGTGGGCTACGTGACCAACGGCGTTCACTTCCCCACATGGTGCGCTACAGAGTGGCGTAAGGTCTACGACAAGTATTACGATCCATCGTTCATGGGCGACCAGAGCAATGAGAACATTTGGCACGCCATCTACAACGTGCCCGACGACGAGATCTGGAAGACCCGCATGGCTCTCAAGGAGAAGCTCATCAAATATATCCGCGACAAGTTCACGAAGCAGTGGCTCCGCAACCAGGGCGACCCAGCACGCGTGGTGTCTCTCATGGAGCGCATCAACCCCAACGCCTTGATGATCGGCTTCTGCCGTCGTTTCGCTACATACAAGCGCGCTCACCTTCTCTTCACTGACCTCGACCGCCTGAGCAAGATCGTCAACGATCCTGAGCACCCAGTGCTCTTCTTCTTCTCAGGAAAGGCACACCCAGCCGATGGCGCAGGTCAGGGCCTCATCAAGAAGATCTACGAGATCAGCCAGCGTCCTGAGTTCCTCGGCAAGATTATCTTCCTTGAGGACTACGACATGCAGCTTGCCCGTCGTCTCGTCTCTGGCGTTGACATCTGGATGAACACTCCGACCCGTCCGCTTGAGGCTTCTGGCACATCAGGCGAGAAGGCCGAGATGAATGGTGTCGTCAACCTCTCCGTGCTCGATGGCTGGTGGGTTGAGGGCTACCGTGAGAACGCTGGTTGGGCACTCCCACAGGAGCGCACTTACCAGAACCAGGGCTACCAGGATTCGCTCGACGCCGCTACCATCTATTCTCTGCTCGAGCACGAGATCGTGCCTCTCTACTACGCAAAGAACAAGAAGGGCTACAGCGAGAACTGGATAAAGGTGATCAAGAACTCCATCGCCACCATCGCGCCTCACTATACAATGAAGCGCCAGCTCGACGACTACTACACGAAGTTCTACACCAAGCAGGCTGAGCGCAGCACCAAGCTCCAGGCCAACGACAACCGCCTTGCCAAGGAGATCGCTCAGTGGAAGGAGAACGTGGCAGAGCGTTGGGATAGCATCCACGTGGTCAAGAAGGACGAGTCTTCACTCTTCGAGTCTTGCCAGACAGGTAAGAAGTACAAGATCACCTATGTCATCGACGAGCAGGGTCTCAACAACGCCATCGGCTTGGAGCTCGTGATCCTGAAGCCAGACACTGATCCAAGCGACCGCAGGGTGTTCCGTGTGGACGAGTTCAAGATGGTCGGACACGAGGGCAACAACTATACCTTCGAGCTCGAAGAGGAGCCTGAGTTGGCCGGTAGCTTCAAGACATGCGTGCGCATGTTCCCGAAGAACGCCAACCTGCCTCACCGTCAGGACTTCTGCTACGTGAAGTGGCTCGACTAATCGCGCCGTAACGCCATCGCGATCACGCCGCAAGGCCATCGCGATTGCGGCGCGGAGGCACCGCGATTACGGCGCAAAGCCGAACGAGGATTTGCGCGCCGATTCTACCATACGAATCGACACGGTGCCTGACAATATACATGGCATGCGCCATGGAAATGGCGATCATATCATAGAAACAGCTAAAACATGGGCTGCCACTGCATCCGTCAAAGGATGGTGGCAGCCTTTTTATTTTGTGTCTTTCTTGCATATTTATAGCGAAAGCGCAAGAACTTTGCACAAAATGTAACATTATCGTGTGTTTTCATTGATATTTGGAAATAAATATTTAATTTTGCAAGCATACTTGTAATAGAGCAATTGTATGACGCAGGATTTGAACATGTTAAAGCGTTTCTACGCTTCTTACTCTGGTAAGGTGAAATCGGCAAGGGTTTGTGCAGCTCGTTCGTTGACTTATGCCGAAAAAGTATTATTCTCACATTTATTTAATCATCAACTCCCTTCTCAACCATTGCGGCGCGGCGAGTCGTATGTTGACTTCCGTCCCGACCGCGTGGCGATGCAAGACGCCACGGCGCAGATGGCGCTTTTGCAGTTCATGAATGCCGGCAAAAGCCATGTGGAAGTGCCTGCCACCGTACATTGCGACCACCTAATACGTGCCGACGTGGGCGTGGAGAAAGACCTTCCTGCCGCCAAGACGACCAACAAGGAAGTCTACGATTTCCTGAAGTCGGCATCGGCAAGGTTCGGTATTGGCTTCTGGGCACCAGGAGCGGGCATCATCCACCAAGTGGTGCTTGAGAATTATGCCTTCCCAGGTGGCATGATGGTCGGCACAGACTCGCACACGCCAAACGCCGGCGGACTTGGCATGGTTGCCGTGGGCGTGGGTGGCGCCGATGCCGTGGACGTGCTCACGGGCCAGCCTTGGGAACTGCGCTTGCCGCGACTCATTGGCGTGGAGCTGAAAGGCAAGCTCTCGGGATGGGCTTCGCCAAAGGATGTCATCCTGGAGATCCTCGGCCGTCTCACCGTGAAAGGCGGCACAAACGCCATACTCGAATACTTCGGCGAAGGCGTGGCAAGCCTCTCTGCCACGGGTCGCGCCACGATATGCAACATGGGAGCGGAACTTGGCGCCACGTGCTCCATATTCCCCTTCGACGACAACACCGCGGAATACCTTCGCCAGACAAGTCGCGACGACGTTGCCGAGATGGCGCTTGCCAATGCAGACGACCTCCGGGCAGACGCGGAAGTGTATGCCGCGCCGGAGAAATATTTCGACCAACTGATCACCATCGACCTGTCTGCCCTTGAGCCACATCTCAACGGCCCGTTCACGCCCGATGCCGCCACGCCTTTGTCGGAGATGAAGGCGAAGGCGCCAGGCGAAGGCTATCCACTGAAGGTGGAGGTGGCGTTGGTAGGCTCTTGCACCAATTCCTCATATCAAGACCTTGCGCGCGCGGCGTCGGTGGCACGCCAGGCGATAGCCAAGCGCATACCAATGAAAGCCGAGCTCATCATCAATCCGGGTTCGGAGATGATCCGCAACACGGCTGAGCGCGACGGCATTCTCGACGACCTGAGAAAGGTTGGCGGCGTGATAATGACCAATGCCTGTGGACCTTGCATCGGCCAGTGGAAGCGTCACACCGACGACAACAACCGCAAGAACACCATCGTGACGTCGTTCAACCGCAACTTCCGCCGCCGTGCCGACGGCAACCCCAATACGTTTGCCTTCATTGGTTCGCCGGAGATGGTCGTTGCCCTCGCCGTGGCAGGCAGACTCGACTTCAATCCAGCCACCGACAAGCTCGTGGATGCCGACGGCCACGAGGTGATGCTCGATGAGCCGCAAGGCGAGGCTTTCCCGCCGGCTGGCTTCGCCGTGAGCGACGGTCAGGACGTCGGCAACGTGGAGCAACTGGAGAAGGAGGGTCTTTTCGTGCCGCCGCACGACGACCCGGACGCCGAAGTGGTCATCGACCCACATTCAGAGCGACTGCAGAGGCTCGCGCCGTTCCCCGCTTGGGACGGTAAGGAACTCGCCGACATGCCAGTGCTCATCAAGACTCAAGGCAAGTGCACCACCGACCACATTTCCATGGCAGGGCCGTGGCTGCGTTTCCGTGGCCACCTGCAAAACATATCCGACAACCTGCTCATGGGAGCCACAAACGCTTTCAATGGCGAGAGCAACAGCGTGAAAGACCAGCTCGATGGCAGTTATAAGGCGGTGTCGGCAGTGGCAGGGCACTATAAGCAACAAGGCGTGCCAAGCATCGTCGTGGCTGAGGACAACTACGGCGAGGGAAGCTCGCGAGAGCACGCTGCCATGGAGCCGCGATTCCTCAACGTGCGCGTGGTGCTCGCGAAGAGCTTCGCGCGAATCCACGAGACCAACTTGAAGAAGCAGGGAATGCTTGCCCTGACCTTTGAGGACAAGGCCGACTATGATAAGGTGCGGGAAGACGATCGCGTGGCAATCACTGGAATCAAAGCCATGGCGCCAGGCAGCAAGCTCACCGTGACGCTCGACCATGCCGACGGCACCAAGGAGACATTCACGGCGCAGCACTCTTACAATGAGTTGCAGATAGAGTGGCTGAAGGCTGGAAGCGCGCTCAACTACCTGACGGCCAAGACGCAGGGGCGGCCCCAGTGATCGTCCGCAAGCAAAGTGGACGCATAGACAAACTTGTTGCCATTCGGGTTGCTGACGGGCACAGGGCTCGCCCCTGCAAGTCATACCCTGAATGTGCGACAAGAAAAACACCCACACAAATCAACACAGAAACATTTAAAAAAGGTTGTAGATGAAGATAACAAAAAAGATAAACGGAGAACTGATGGTGCCCGAAACCCCGACAATTCCTTACGTTGAGGGCGACGGTGTGGGAGCGGAAGTGACTCCCGTGATGCGCGCTGTGGTAGACGCGGCAGTGGAGAAGGCTTATGGCGGCAAGCGGAAGATAGAGTGGAAGGAAGTGCTTGCCGGCGGCAAGGCGCACGAGCTCACGGGCGAGTGGCTGCCGCAAGCCACCATGGATGCATTCCGCGAATACCTCGTGGGCATCAAGGGCCCGCTCATGACACCGGTGGGGGGCGGCATCCGCAGCCTCAACGTGGCACTTCGCCAAGGCCTTGACCTCTATGTCTGCCAACGCCCCGTGCGCTATTTCAAGGGCGTGGTGAGTCCGGTGAAGCACCCCGAGAAGGTGGACATGTGCATCTTCCGCGAGAACACCGAGGACATCTACGCCGGCATAGAGTGGGAGGCAGGCACGCCCGAGGCGCGCAAGTTCTACGACTTCATCCACGACGAGATGGGCGTCGCCAAGGTGCGCTTCCCCGAGACGTCGGGCTTTGGCGTGAAGCCCGTCAGCCGCGAGGGCAGCGAGCGCCTTATCCGAGCCGCCATCGACTTTGCCTTGGCGCATGGCCGCAAGACCGTGACGCTCGTGCACAAAGGCAACATAATGAAGTTCACTGAGGGCGGATTCAAGAAGTGGGGCTACGAATTGGCTGAGCGCGACTACAAGGACGCGCTCGACGATGGGAGGCTTGTGGTGAACGATTGCATCTGCGACGCGTTCCTGCAAAACGCGCTGCTAAAGCCCCAAGACTACAGCGTGATAGCCACGATGAACCTCAATGGCGACTACGTCTCGGACATGCTTGCCGCGCAAGTGGGCGGCATCGGCATAGCGCCAGGCGGAAACATCAACTACCAGACGGGCCACGCCATCTTCGAGGCGACCCACGGCATAGCGCCCGACATTGCGGGAAAGGACATCGTGAACCCGTCGAGCATAATCCTCTCCGCCGTGATGATGCTCGACTTCCTGGGCTGGCACGAGGCGGGCCGCATGATAGAGGATGCCCTTGAGCGCCTTTTCCAGGATGGCATTGCAACTGCAGACCTCGCGAGGTTCATGCCCGATGGCAAGAGCGTTGGCACGAAAGAGTTTGGCGAAAAGATTATCGAGCAACTATGAAGAAGGAATATTTAGTATACAAGCTCAGCGATGAGGTAAAAGATGCCTGCAAGATACCGCAGGAGGCGTTCACCAAATATGGCGTGAAGCGCGGCTTGCGCAACGAGGATGGCTCCGGCGTGCTCGTGGGATTGACAAACATAGGCAATGTCATCGGCTACGACCGCGCCGACGATGGCTCGCTGAAGCCGTGCAATGGACGGTTGTATTACCGTGGCTATGAGCTCGACGACCTCGTGTCGCCCCTGCTGAAGGAAAAGCGGTTTGGCTTTGAGGAGATTGCCTACCTACTGCTCTCGGGCAAGCTTCCCGACAAGGAGGAGCTGGTGGCCTTCAGGGAACTGCTCAACGACAACATGCCTCTCGACCACCGCACCATAGTGCACATCATCGACATTGAGGGCTCAAACATAATGAATATCCTCTCGCGCTGCGTGCTGGAGATGTACACTCTTGACCCCAATCCCGACGACATCAGTCGCGACAACCTCATGAGACAGGCGATAGAGCTCATAGCGAAGTTCCCAACGATAGTGGCTTACGCCTACAACATTTACCGCCACTCGGTGCAAGGCAGCAGCCTGCACATCAGTCATCCCAAGGAGAACCTGGGCATTGCCGAGAACTTCCTCTACATGCTCAAGCGCGACTATACCGACCTCGACGCACGCATGCTCGACCTGCTGCTCATCACCCAGGCAGAGCATGGCGGCGGTAACAACTCGACGTTCACCGTGCGCGTGACCAGCTCTACCCGCACCGACACCTATTCGAGCATAGCGGCGGGCATCGGCTCGCTGAAAGGACCCTTGCATGGTGGCGCCAACATCAAGTGCATAAACATGTTCCGACACCTGAAGGAGAACATCTCCGACTGGGGCGACATCGACGAGATAGACACCTACCTCAACCGCATGCTCCGCAAGGAAGCCTACGATAAGTCGGGCCTGATCTATGGCATCGGCCACGCCGTCTACACCATGAGCGACCCGCGCGCGGTGGAACTGAAGCGCCTCGCCAACGAGCTCGCCAAGGAGAAGGGCAGGATGAAGGAATACGAGTTCCTGAAACTCATCGAGCAGGAAGGCGTGAAGTGTGTCACGGCGTACCGAAAGTCGAAGAAGCCTATTTGCGCAAACCTCGACTTCTACTCCGGTTTCATCTATGAGATGCTTGGCTTGCCTCAGGAGATTTACACGCCAATCTTTGCCATGGCGCGCATCGTGGGATGGATGGCGCACCGCATAGAGGAGCTCAACTTTGACGGACGCCGCATCATCCGCCCTGCCTACAAGAACATACAAGACCAGAAAGAGTATGTGCC
>CAVHEN010000006.1:19289-86813 GCA_963635115.1 Oscillospiraceae bacterium
GAGTGAAGAACGAAGAGTGAAGAGTGAAGAATGAGAGGCGCGGGGTGATTAGTTATACAAATTGAAGCAAACATTATCAAAAGGCGAGCAGAACGCTTGCCTTTTGTGGTTTTATTCTTTTCTTTGCACACGGAAAAACAAGACAAATGCAGGACAAGACCATTCTGACCATAACCGGAAGTGACCCAACGGGCGAATCGGGAATCCAAGCCGACATCAAATACATCTCGGAGCTTGGCCTCACCGCCGTTTCCGCCATCACCACCGTCACGCTGCAAAACACCCTTGGCATTCAGGAGTTTCACGACCTGCCTGCCAGCGTGGTGGGCGGCCAGATAGAAGCCCTTGTCAACGACGTGCAACCCAAGGTGGTGAAGGTTGGCATGATGAGGCGTGTCGAGACCATACAGACGGTGGTCGACGCCTTGCGACGCTACGCTCCCGCCTTCGTGGTCTACGACCCCGTGCTCTTCTCAAGCCGTGGCGACAGGCTGATTGGCGACGAGGCCCTTGCCATAGTCAGGCGGCGGCTGTTCCCGTTGTGCTCCGTCATCGTGGTGCGCCGGCAAGAGGCGCACGCCCTTTTGGGCGACACGGTGCCGGGCAATGTTTGCTTCATCGACGATGACATTCGCCACGGTCTGAGCAATGGTTTCTCGTCGTCGCTTGCCGCAGCGCTCTGCAAGGGCGTGGCGATGGATGAAGCCGTGGCTGAGGCCAACGAGTTTTGCAAGAGGCAGCTGTCTGCCACCACCGTGCTTCAGGGAAGGAGCGCCCAGCTCTACAACGACTTCGTGGCGCTGGTCAGGCAAGACTTTGCCGTCAACAGCGACGTGGCACACTACTCGGAGAAGCTCAACGTGGGCAGTGCCTACCTTGGGCAAGTATGCAGGCGCATAGCCGGCAAGAGCCCCAAGAGCATCATCGACGACTTCATCGTGAAAGACATTGAGCGGCAACTCTCCAAGACCAGCAAGACAATACAGGAGATAGCGCAAGGTCTCGGGTTCTCATCGCAAGCGCATTTGTCGAGGTTTTTCAAAAACATCGTAGGCAAATCACCAAGCGAATATAGAACATGGAAGACAGAATGACATTGAACCGCAACCTTGCGCAGATGCTCAAGGGCGGTGTTATCATGGACGTTACGACGCCCGAACAGGCAAAGATAGCAGAGGCAGCCGGCGCGTGTGCCGTCATGGCGCTTGAGCGCATACCTGCCGACATACGCGCGGCTGGCGGCGTGGCACGCATGAGCGACCCCAAGATGATAAAGGGCATACAGCAGGCGGTGTCGATACCCGTGATGGCGAAGTGCCGCATTGGCCACATTGCCGAGGCGCGGATACTGCAGGCCATAGAGATCGACTACATCGACGAGAGCGAGGTGCTCAGTCCTGCCGACAACATCTACCACATAGACAAGACCAAGTTTGACGTGCCATTCGTCTGCGGTGCCAAGAACCTTGGCGAGGCGTTGCGCCGCATAGCCGAGGGTGCCACGATGATTCGCACCAAGGGCGAGCCCGGCACGGGCGACGTGGTTCAGGCGGTGAGTCACATGAGGCTGATGCAGAGCGAGATACGCCGCCTCGTGGGCATGGCGGAGGATGAGCTCTTCGAGGCTGCCAAGCAGCTGCAGGCACCCTACGACCTCGTGAAATACGTGCACGACAACGGCAAACTGCCCGTGGTGAACTTCGCCGCTGGCGGCGTGGCAACCCCTGCCGACGCGGCGCTGATGATGCAGCTCGGCGCCGAGGGCGTGTTCGTCGGCTCTGGCATTTTCAAGAGCGGCAACCCAGCCAAGCGCGCCGCTGCCATAGTGCAGGCGGTGACCAACTACAACGACGCCGCCAAGCTGGCGGAGCTCTCCGAGGACCTCGGACCCGCCATGGTGGGCATAAACGAGGAGGAGATAAAGGTGCTGATGGCAGAAAGGGGCAAGTAGATGCGCATTGCGGTATTATCACTCCAAGGCGCTTTCATCGAGCACGAACGCATGTTGCGAGGCCTTGGCGCCGACGTGTTCGAGGTGCGTGAGCTTGCCGACTGGCGTCAGCCCAAGGACGGCCTGATATTGCCGGGCGGCGAGTCAACCACGCAGGCAAAGCTCCTCCACGACCTCAACCTCCTGGAGCCTATCCGGGAGGACATCGAGGCGGGCATGCCCGTGTTTGGAACCTGTGCCGGACTCATTCTCCTTGCAAGCGACATTGAGGGCAAGCCGGAGCGGCGCCTCGCCACGATGGACATCAGCGCGCGGCGCAACGCCTATGGCAGGCAGCTCGGCAGCTTCCGCGTTGAGGCGGAGATGCAAGGCGTGGGGCACGTGCCCATGACCTTCATCCGCGCGCCCTACATCAACGGCGTGGGCGGCGACGCCAAGGCGCTTGCCACGGTCGGCGGCCACATCGTGGCGGCGCGACAAGGCAACCAGCTCGTCACGGCGTTTCATCCCGAACTCGACACCGACACGCGTGTCCACGCCTACTTCCTGGACATGATGAGGTGACATGATTTTATGGCTTCGGCTTTTCACTTCAAGGCATTTGCGGTTGCGGCGTAAGCCCATCGCGATTGCGCTGAAAAGCCATCGCGATAGCGGCGCAACGCCGACGCGATTACGGCGGCAAGGCATCGGCGTCTCCAGAGGGGAGCCGATGCCTTTATTGTCTTCTTTAGTTATTATTCCTTTGGCGATTAGCGGTTTCTTGCTTGAAAATGCGTAATTTTGTGGTATTGATTATACGTATAGCATGAAAAAAATCTTATCGTCTTTTCTCTTCCTGACAACATTCGGCATGCCGATGTCAGCAGGCAACCATGTTGTTGGCAGTTTTCGTCTCAATGGCCCCGTGGCGTTGAGCCGCCCGTTTATGCTCGACAGCGTCGACGTGAACGGCAAGGCTTTCAGCGAGGACGCTTTCCTGTGCCGCCCTTTGTGCGAGTCGGGCACGCGGACGCTCGCCTCCGGACAGAAGTTGCAATCGGAGTCGGCGCTGGCGTTGGCGTCGCTCTCCTTCGATGTTGAGGCAACCTTGTATGCCAAGGCCAAGATTGAGGTTACTGGCTTGAAAACCAACAAGATATATGTGGGCGGCAACGAGAGCGGACCCGACTTGACCCTTGAGCCCGGTTGCCACCACATAGAGGTTTGCACGCTTCTGCGTGGCGCGGCGGTGAAACCCAAGGTCACCATCAGCACCGACAACGATGCCGCGCTGACCATCCTTGAGCCGGGCGCGAGCCGAGTCGTCGGACTGAAAGACATGCTCGTGTGCAAGCGCTATTGGGGCCTCAGCCTCTCGCCCGACGGACGCTATGCCATCTCCGGCCGCTACGACACCCAAGAGGGCGGCAAGATGGTGTGGTCGTGGACGCTGAGAGAGGTGCCGACGGGCAAGGTGCTGCGCGTGAGCGACAAAAACATGATGTTCTACCCGGGCAGCGACGACCTGCTCACCGAGCGCAACGCCGACAACGGCCAGCGCCAACTCGTGAGGACCTCGATTGCCGACGGCAGCGAGACGGTGGTGACGAGCCTGCCCAAGGGCGACGGTTGGGAGATGACGCCAGACGGCAAGGCCCTCATTCTCTCGCACGTGAACAAGGGCCCCGCGGAAGACAAGGACGTGTTCCAGGTGGTGGAGCCCGAAGACCGCCAGCGCGGGTGGCGCGACCGCACGTCGCTCTCGCTCTTCTGCATCGAGACGGGCGTGGAGCAACCGCTGACGTTTGGTTTCCGCAACGTGTCGTTGCTCGACATCAGCGCCGACAGCAAGTATGCGCTCTTCTCCACCACGAGCCGCCGGCTCACCGCCCGCCCCACGTCGCTCATGTCTATCTGGCGCATCGACTTGGCAACGCTGAAGGCGGAGTGCCTCGTGAAGGACGACGGCTTCGTGGCGAGCGCAAAGTTCTCGCCCGACGGCAAGCAGATTGCCGTGATGGGATCGCCGGAGTGTCTTGGCGGAGTGGGCAAGAACGTGCCCGAGGGCCGCACGCCGAGCATGTACGACTACCAGCTCTACACCCTCGACATAGCCACGGGCAAGGTCAAGGCGCTGACCAAGGAGTTCAACCCGGGCGTGAACGCCTACGAATGGTCCAAGGCGGACGGCAACATCTGGTTCACCGCCTACGACCGCGACTATTGCCACCTTTACAAGTGTGATCCCGCGAGCGGCTCCATCGTGCAGGTGGAAGAGCCCGAGGACATGGTCAACCAGATAGCCTTGGCAGACAATTCGGCAAGGCTGCTATGGCAAGGCCAGGGCGCGAGCAACAGCGACCGCCTCTATTGCCTCGACACCGCCACGGGCAAGTCGACGCTGCTGGAAGACCTCAACAAGGACAACGTGAAAGGCGTGCAGCTGGGCAGTTGCGAGCCGTGGTCGTTTGTCAGCAGCCGTGGCGACACCATCTCCTGCCGCTACTACCTGCCGCCGCGCTTCGACAGCTCGAAACGCTATCCCGTCATCGTCAACTATTATGGCGGCTGCTCGCCCACGAGCCGCGACTTCGAGTCGCGCTATCCGCATCATGTCTATGCCGCGGCAGGCTATGTGGTGCTGGTGGTCAACCCGAGCGGCGCCGTGGGCTTCGGCCAGGAGTTCTCGTCGCGCCATGTCAACACGGCGGGCAAGGGCGTAGCCGAAGACATTATCGAAGCCACGCAGACGTTCTGCCGCGACCATGCCTTTGCCGACAGCACCAAGGTGGGCTGCATAGGCGCGAGCTACGGCGGCTTCATGACGCAATACCTGCAGACGCAGACCGACATCTTCGCCTGCGCAATCTCGCACGCCGGCATCAGCGACCACACGAGCTACTGGGGCGAGGGCTATTGGGGCTACAGCTACAGCGAGGTGTCTATGGCAAACAGCTACCCCTGGACGCGCAAGGATCTCTACGTGGATCAAAGCCCACTGTTCAACGCCGAGAAGATACACACGCCGCTGCTCTTCCTCCATGGCAACGCCGACAACAACGTGCCGATAGGCGAGAGCATACAGATGTTCACCGCGCTGAAGCTCCTTGGCAGGCCAACGGCGTTCGTGGTGGTGGACGGACAAGACCACCACATCTACGACTATGGCAAGCGCCTGAAGTGGCACAACACCACCATGGCGTGGTTCCAGCGCTATCTCAAGGGCGACGACTCGTGGTGGAACGCCATTTACAAGCCCGTGATGCAATAAACCAGACTACATTATTATCATGAAGAGAAACTTTTTACTGTCGGCGCTGGCGATATTCGCCATCTGGCTTGTGGCTTTCTGCTTCAATGCCTACGTGCTCTTGGCGCTCGTGGTGTTCATTCCCATCTTCCTCTTCCGCAAGCATCAGCACAAGGACGAGGTGTCAACTTCGCGCCTGCTCACCCTTGACGAGGCGAACGCCGAGATAGGCGAGCCCGACGACTGCGTGGTGGTGGACGCCACGCGCGCCAACGAGGCGGCAGGCTGCATACTCGTTTACAAGGCGAAGAGGCTGCTGCTCGTGGCTGGCGAGCCCCTCAGCATGGACGACGTGGTGGACGTGGCAACGGTGAACACCGCCACGCCATACACGCTTGGACAATATCAGCTCGTGCTGACCACGCGAAAGCCTGGGCGCGAGTATTTCAGGGTTGACGCCGGCCTCGACTCGGGTTGGGCGATGGAAGTCGCCACGCAGGTCATCGACGCCTTGAGACGATAGCCATGGCGCAGCGAAAGACTTACAGGTGCGCCAAGTGCGGCTACGAGTGCCACGACTATGAGGGCACGGGGTTCATGCGCCAGCACATCGTCAGCGTGAGCTGCCCCGACTGCCATACCGTGCAGCCGCTTGTGGTGGGCGGGATCATCGGCAACAACGCGCCATCGTTTAATGGCCTTGCCGGGCGGCTCTGCCTCAACTGTGGCGGCACGCGCATCGTGGTCTGGGACCACCGCACATGTCCGAAGTGCGGAGGGGAGATGACGTTCACGGGCGAGACCGCGTTTTGGACGTGAAACGCGCCGCGGTGCCACAATGTCACGCCGTTGTGACATTATGACACGCTGAAAAGCTTAGGCACAAAGGTTGCAATATTGGGGGTGAAGCTCGTAAGAACTTCAAGACAAAAAAGTAACAACATAAAATATAATTAGGAGGTATTGACTATGTTTTTCCCAGTATTGAACGATTGGTTTGACAACGATTTCAGTGACAACATGATGAGCGGCTTGCGTCGCGTAAGCGCCACAGCTCCAGCGGTTAACGTGAAGGAGGACGCCGATAAGTACACCATGGAAGTGGCGGTCCCGGGCATCAAGAAAGAGTTTGTCCGCATAGACCTCAACAAGGACGGTGACCTTGAGCTCGCCATCGAGAACAAGCTTGAGCATCACGAGGAGAACGGCAAGCCCGAGCACAAGGAGCACTACCTGCGCCGCGAGTTCTCTTACACCAACTATCAGCAGACTTACAGCCTGCCCGACGACGTGGAGAAGGACGACATCTCTGCCAAGGTAGAGGACGGCATACTGAGCATCGTGCTGCCGAAGATCAAGAAGAGCGATGTCAGCGTCAATGGAAGAAGGATCGAGATTGGCTAAAGACAATGGAAGGAGGATTGCGATAGGTTAGTTTCTATAAGCACTTGTAAAAAGATTGTGGATTGAAAAGGCCCCGTCTTCTCGCGAGAGAGGACGGGGCTTTGCATTGTCTGAAGATTGCTGCGGCATCGCAAGCGTAAAAAACGACAATGGGGATAATTCCTTTGCCATGCGGGTTGCGGACGGGCACGGGGCCCGCCCCTGCATGGTGGTTGGGCGGTTGCGGATGGGCGCGGGGCCCGCCCCTGCGTGGTGGTTGGGCAGTTGCGGATGGGCGCGACGGCATGATGGGTTACTAATGACGCGAAACGATGGATGTGCAGGGGCGGGCCCTGTGCCCGTCCGCGTCCCGAATGGTGGTTGGGCGGTAAATGAAAACCGCGAAAGAAACCACCTACGCGAATCGACCGTGGGCCGTTATTATTTCACGATCTTCTGTCCATTCTGGATGTACACGCCGTGGGGCAGGGTGGAAAGGTCATTGCCAAGGAATGTGCCGTTGATGGAGTAGACCTTGGTGTCGGTGGCTTGACTGTCGTCCCAAACCGGAAGGATGCCGCTCGCCACGTCGTCGACATAATCGAACGAGACCACGCCGTTCTCGTATTTAATGTTCTTCAGGGCCTTGTTGGTCTTCAGTTTCTGGGTCTTTGCCGTGTTGTACCAACAGAAGTTGGGCTGCGAGTTGTCGTCGCTGAGCTCCGTGACGTTAAGGTTGTCGAAGTTGCCCGTGCCTGGGAAGAGGTCGCCCTTCAGGCTGGTGACGTACTTGGTCTTGTCCTCAGACAGTCCCGAGGTAGGCTGCGCCATGCAAGTGCCGTCGGCTGGCACCACTGCCATGCCAGGATATCCCGCAGTGTTGTTGAGCTTCGTGTTGGTGGATATGGTTTCTTCTGGCAGGTTCACGTGATAGATGAGCAGGCCGTTGCCCCTTTGCGAGGAGTTCCATCCTTTCCTCTGTATGCATTCGAGCATGAGATACTCTTTCGAGTTTTGCGGGTTCACGATCTTGTAGGCAGTGCCGCCTTGCTCCGTCGACGTGGCCATGGTGATGCTTGCGTCGCTGTTGAGCGTCTTGACGTCCACTTGCCATTCCATTTGCTCTTTCTCGAACGCCGTGTAAGCGGTGGGGCAGAAGCCATTGTTGGCATACTCGCCGCCGTCCATGAGGTCCCAATATTCCATTCCCTGGTTGTCGATCTGCGCGGAAGCCGCGGTGGGGTAGACGTCGGGCAAGCCGAGCGCGTGGGAGAACTCATGGCAAGCCACGCCCAAACCCGTGATGGCTGGGCTTGAGTTTGCCGTGGTCGTGGTGCATGGGTTGCCGTTGCTGTCGATGTTGAAAGGGCTGCGCTCGCCCGACATGGTGTACCATCTGACCTTCTTGCCGCCCAAAGTGGCGCCTGCGGTGGTCCAGGCGTTGGCCCAAACGGCAGTTGCCGGTCCGCCATCGTTTTGGCCGATGCCCGCATATACGATGTAAACGCCCTCTATGGTCTTCCCGTCGAGGCTGAAAGACTCCAGGTCGCTTGCAGACACGGAACTTTCTATTTGCGCCAATGCGTCTTTCACGAGCGCCCGAGGGTCTTCGTCGTTGTTGTCGTCCTCATTGCTGCCGCCATAATATGTCTCTGGGTGATTGACGGTCACGGGCCCATAGACCTTGAACTTCGGGGTGAACGCGCCGTTGCTCATGTCGTTGAAATATTGAGCCACCGAGCCGTGGTTGTGGTGGTTGGCGTTGCCAAGGTCTTCCTGAGTGTCGCCATTGAACATCTGCTCGAAGGCTTTTTGCGGACTGTTTACCGTGAATGTCACATCAGTGAAGTTCACGAGCACGACAGGGATGGTCACGCTGCCAGTATGACTTACGTAGGAACCGCCTTTGGAGATAACCTTTTGCGCTTTTCTATTCGTAGCCTCACGCTCCATCAACATCGACGTTCCGCATTGCTTGCGCCTGAACGTTTGCTGCGCCATGACGTAATGAGAAAACAATATGGAAATGATGAGTAAAACGGTGTGTCTCATTGTCTTTATTCAGAATCTTATGTAGTTAATGCCTTGTGGTTGATGCCTTGAAATGTTATTGTCAATGTGTCGTCTTTATCCCCAAGGCTTTGCGGTAAGCGTGTATTATAGGGTCGTTGTCGGCCTCGTCCATTCTCTTGAATATCTTTGCCATCTTCTTCGCGTTGCGATGGTCGCGCCTGCGCTTCGAGTTGAGCAGGTCGGCGAGGTTGAAGTCGATGCCCGTGATGGGGTGCTGAAGCTGCATCTCAATGCGGTCTTCCTTGGTCCACTTGTTCACGGCCTTCTTGAAATTGTCTGACTGTGAGCCGTATACCACGACTTCGCCGATGTCGTTGTAGTCTTTTATCACGGGAATGGTGTCGGTCGCGAACTTTGCCGGAATGCGCAGGGCGACGTAGCCGGGCTTGACGAGAAACAAGGTGTCGAACCTCTCGGGCACCTCTGCCGAGCCGAAGATGTTTGTGGTGTCAGCCTTTTGCTTGTCGGCCCAAACGTGAAAGCCTTGCACGGGGCGGCTCACTTCCGGGTCGTAGACCATGACGTGCCGTTGAGCTCCAGCCCGCTGCAGTGGGAGCAGGGAGAAGAGTAGAACGCATAAATACACGACGTGCTTCATAAATAAATGTGCTTAGTAATCTGTTTTGGGTACAAAAATAATCAAAAAAAGTCAAGGCGTAAAAAAAAACTCTTGACTTGTGACAATTTAACGTTTCGGCAATTATTTTCTTCCTTTTTTCTGTAACGATTCAATTAAAATGAGCTAACTTTGCATATCAATTGGTATCGAGATAAAAATAGTATCTTAAAATGGCTGAATCAAGACAAATCAAGACTGCGCTTATCTCCGTCTTCCACAAGGATGGACTGGATGATCTCCTCAAGAAGCTGAATGAGGAGGGTGTTAAATTCCTTAGCACCGGCGGTACGCGACAATTCATAGAAGGGCTGGGCTACGACTGCCAGAAGGTGGAGGACGTCACAACGTATCCTTCAATACTCGGAGGCAGAGTGAAGACCCTTCATCCTAAAATCTTCGGAGGCATACTCGCCCGCCGCGACAACGAGGGCGACCAGAAGCAGATGGAGGAGTATGAGATTCCTTCAATTGACCTTGTCATCGTGGACCTCTATCCTTTTGAGCAGACCGTGGCAAGCGGAGCGTCAGAGCAGGATATCATAGAGAAGATTGACATAGGCGGCATTTCGCTTATCCGCGCCGGAGCAAAGAACTTCAAGGACGTGGTCATCATCCCGAGCAAGGCAGAGTATCCTGTGCTGTTGGAGTTGCTTAACAAGAAGGGTGCCGTGACCGACGTGGAGGATCGCCGCATGCTCGCTGAAAGGGCGTTTGGCGTGTCGAGCCATTATGATACCGCTATCCATGAGTGGTTCGCATCACTTAGCTAACCACTTCACAGATACGTCAACCAAGAAAAGTAATATATAGAAATAGGAAATTAGATGGGAATGTTTTCTTTCGTTCAAGAGATAGCGATGGACTTGGGCACCGCCAACACAATCATCATCAGCGATGACAAGATTGTGGTCGACGAGCCTTCTGTTGTTGCCCTTGACCGCCGTACTGGCAAGATGATCGCGGTTGGTGAGAAAGCCAAGATGATGTATGAGAAGACCCATGACAACATACGCACCATTCGCCCGCTTCGCGATGGCGTGATTGCCGACTTCACGGCTTGCGAGCAGATGATGCGTGGTCTTATCAAGATGGTTCACACGGGCAGTCGCCTTTTCTCTCCGACACTTCGCATGGTTATTGGCGTCCCCTCCGGCTCTACCGAGGTTGAGCTTCGTGCCGTGCGCGACTCTGCCGAGCATGCCGACGGCCGCGACGTTTACCTCATATTTGAGCCTATGGCAGCCGCCATTGGCATTGGCATAGACGTGGAAGCCCCAGAGGGCAACATGATTGTTGACATTGGTGGTGGCTCTACCGAGATTGCCGTAATCTCACTTGGTGGTATCGTGAGCAACAACTCTATCCGCATAGCCGGAGATGACCTCACAGCAGATATTCAGGAGTATATGAGCCGTCAGCACAACGTGAAGGTCTCAGAGCGTATGGCTGAGCGTATCAAGATACACGTGGGCTCTGCCCTTACCGACCTTGGCGACGAGGCTCCGGAGGACTATGTGGTGCATGGTCCTAACCGCATCACGGCTCTGCCTATGGAGGTGCCGGTATGCTATCAAGAGATTGCCCATTGCCTCGACAAGACCGTGGCAAAGATAGAGAATGCCGTGCTTTCAGCCTTGGAGGCTACTCCGCCAGAGCTGTATGCTGATATCGTGAAGAACGGCATTTGGCTTTCAGGTGGCGGCGCGTTGCTCCGTGGCCTTGACAAGCGTTTGCAAGATAAGATCAACATTCCTTTCCATATCGCAGAGGATCCCCTCCACAGTGTGGCGAAGGGCGCAGGCATCGCGCTTAAGAATGTAGACAGGTTCTCGTTCCTTATGCGTTAATTGTGCGATGCACAATTTAATAGATTTTATACAAAAGCATAGCCACTGGTTCCTTTTCGTCTTGCTCGAAGTAATCAGTATGGTCTTGTTGTTCCAATACAATAGCTACCAAGGTAGCGTGTGGTTCACCTCGGCCAATACTGTATGCGGCAAGTTGGACTCGTGGAATTCCGCGGTGGAAAGCTTTTTCTCCTTGGGTAAGGTCAATCAGGAACTTACCCAGCGCAACCTCTATTTGGAGCAGCAGGTGAAGAAGCTTTCCACACGTTTGTATGATGTAACCAAGGATACCACTTGGACCGACACCGCAGGCGTGAAATTGCTCAAGAGTTTCAAGCTCATTCCTGCCAAGGTTGTGAGCAATTCGGTGATTCATGCCAATAACCTTATAACGATCGACAAGGGCTCGCTTGATGGTGTGCGTGAGGACATGGGCGTGGCTTGTGGCAGTGGAGTCGTAGGTATTGTGTACCTAACGTCGCCACATTATTCCATAGTGATTCCTGCCATCAACACTAAGTCGAAAATCAGTTGCCGCATCCAGGGAAGAGACTACTTCGGGTATCTGCATTGGACGGGTGGCGACCCGCAAAATGCTTATGTTGAGGAGATACCACGACATGCTCGCTTCAGGTTGTACGACAATGTGGAGACTAGTGGTTACTCTTCTGTATTCCCTGCTGGCATATTGGTGGGAAGAATTCTCCATGTTTATAATTCAATCGATGGCGTGTCCTATCGCTTGCAAGTGAAGTTGGCTACCGACTTCTCGCGTCTCCGTGACGTGTGCGTCATCGACAACGCTCCGGTCTTGGAACGCCTTGAGGTGCTGCGGGCCGCGCAAGACTCTCTGAAGACAAACGTTGACAAGTGAGATGGATTCTAATGGACGTGGAAACGCGTATGCGTTATAAAGTAATGTTTAGCAACGTGTGTAGTTAAAGGTAGTAGTAGATAAGTAAAAGTTGAATAGGAGGAAGAGGTAAAGGATGAATATAGATTTCCTGAAACGTTTGCTGCTTTTCTTTGGGCTGATGCTTGTTCAGGCGTTGGTGCTCAACCATGTCCACCTTTTTGGCGTGGCGACACCATTGCTGTATGTCTATTTTGCCATTTCCTTCAGGCGCGGCACGCCTAAATGGGCCATGCTGGTATGGAGCTTCCTCTTGGGCTTGAGCATTGATGTGTTTTCCAATACTCCGGGTCTTGCCGCAGCGTCCATGACATTGGTGGCCGCCTTACAGCCTTATTTGCTAGAGTTGTTCATTCAGCGTGGCGACGACGACGAGGTGCTCCCGTCTATACTCGCGTTTGGATTGGGCAAGTTCACGTTGTTCGCTTTCATTCTGACCTTTGTTTATTGCCTTGTATTCTTTGCATTGGAGTCGTTCACGTTTTTCAATTGGCTTCAATGGTTGTTGAACATGGGCACAAGCGTGTTGCTGACACTTCTCTTGGTGTTGGTCATCGACAATTTGAGACGTTTTTAGCGCAAGCGTAGGGAGGTGCTCTGATGAAGGATTTCAGTCTTGAGAATAGGAAGAGGGTCATAGGCGGCATAGCGGTTTCTATAGTGTTGCTCTATGTTGTCCGGCTCTTTGTGCTTCAGGTGATGAGTGACGACTATCGCAAGAGCGCAGACTCCAATGCTTTCTTGAAGAAAGTGGAGTTCCCAAGCCGAGGCATCATACGCGACAGAAACGGTAAGTTGCTGGTCTTTAACCAACCTTCCTACGACATCATGGTGGTGATGAACGAGGAACGCGGCCATCTTGACACTTTGGACTTCTGCAAGACTTTGGGCATTACCAAGGAAGTGTTTATCAAAAGGATGGACGACATCAAGAACCCAGCCAAGAATCCAGGTTACTCTCGTTTCACCCAGCAACTGTTCATGACTCAGGTTGACGACAAGAACTTCAGCGTGTTTCGTGAGAAGATGTTTCGTTTCCCTGGCTTCTATATCCAAAAGCGAGCCATACGTCAATATATGTATCCTTATGGTGCCCACATCCTTGGTGAGGTATCGGAAGTGTCGCAAGGTGATATTGATGAGGACACGTATTATCAGCCAGGCGATTACATTGGCAAGTTGGGCGTGGAGCGAAAGTATGAAAAGGAACTACGCGGCATCAAGGGCGTGCAGGTTCTTCTACGTGACGCGCACGGTCGAGTGCAGGGGCATTATCAACATGGTAAGTTCGACCATCGGCCAGTGCCAGGCAAGGATCTTACCCTTGGCCTTGACGTAAACCTGCAAGCCATTGGCGAGCGCATGATGCAGGGAAAGATAGGCGCCATCGTCGCCATTGAGCCTTCCACTGGCCAGATTCTTTGCATGGTGTCGTCGCCAACCTATGACCCACGACTCTTTGGAACAAAGAACCGTAACAAATACCACAAGTTCCTCACTCGTGACTCGCGGAAGCCTCTGCTCAACCGTGCCATCATGGGTCAATATCCTCCAGGCTCTACGTTCAAGACGACGCAGGGGTTAACCTTTCTCTCGGAAGGCATTATTTCGCCTGCGACACAATATCCCTGCCACAGGGGATTCTATTATAAGGGTCTTCACGTGGGTTGCCATGGCCATGCTTCGCCTTTGAGCCTCGTGCCTGCCATAAGCACGTCGTGCAATGGCTTCTTCTGTTGGGGATTGTTCAACATGATGAGCAACCGCACGAAATACAAGAACGTGCAGGATGCCATGAACACATGGCGCGACTATATGGTGTCGATGGGCTTCGGCTATCGCCTTGGCATTGACTTGCCAGGCGAGAAACGCGGCTTGATACCTAACGCCACGTTCTACGACAAGGCATATCGTGGCTCTTGGAACGGCTTGACCGTCATAAGTATAAGCATTGGTCAAGGTGAGGTAAATCTCACACCTTTGCAGATTGCCAACCTTGGCGCGACGATTGCCAACCGCGGCTATTACTACGTGCCTCACGTGGTGAAGAAGATTCAAGGTGAGCCCATCGACACGATGTTCACTCGTCGCCATTACACCAAGGCGCAACGCCGCGCTTACGACTACATCGTCGCCGGCATGCGCTCTTCAGCTATGGGCGGCACTTGTAAAATGTTAAGCTCCTTGCCTTTTGCGGCTTGTGGCAAGACGGGAACGGCGCAAAACCGTGGTCACGACCATTCGGTGTTCATGGGCTTTGCTCCCATGGACAATCCCAAGATTGCCATTGCCGTGTATGTGGAGAACGGCGGTTGGGGTGCCGACTTTGGTGTGCCAATTGGGAAAGTGTTGATGGAACAGTATATCATGGGCAAGCTCAGTCCAGCGGGCGAGAAGCTTGCCGAGGAAATGCAGAATCGCAGGATATCTTATGGAAACTCAGAACGATAGACGACAGCCAAGCATCTGGAGAAGCTTAGACTGGTGGACGGTGGGCATATACATTGCGCTTCTCATCTTTGGATGGATTAGTGTGTGCGGTGCCAGTTACACGTATGGAGAGACCGAGATCTTCAGTCTTTCCACGCGTTCGGGCATGCAGATAGTGTGGATATGCACCTCCTTTGCGCTTGGCTTTATCCTTCTAATGCTCGACGACCGTTTCTACGACACCTTTGCCTATGTCATCTATGCGATATTGCTGTTGTTGCTGTTCGTCACCATCTTCAATCCCCACGAAATCAAGGGCTCACGTTCTTGGATAGTGCTTGGTCCCCTGAGGTTGCAGCCGGCAGAGTTTGCCAAGTTTGCCACAGCGTTGGCGGTGTCGAAGCTGATGAGCACCTTCGGTTTTGACATGAACAAGCCAAAGCATTTCTTCTCAGCCATGGCCATCGTGCTTTTGCCCATGTTGTTCATCATAGGTCAGAGGGAGACGGGCTCGGCCCTTGTGTACCTCGCGTTCTTCCTCATGCTCTATCGTGAGGGAATGCCGGGCAGCATATTGTTCACGGGTGTTGCGATGGTCATCTATTTCGTGGTTGGCATCAAGTATGAGCAAGTGTTCCTTTTGTCGACGCCAACGTCGGTGGGAAAGTTCGTGGTGTTGTTGCTCGTGCAGATATTCGCGTCATCAATGGTGTATATCTACGCCCACAATCGCCGTATGACCCTGCGGTTGTTGGGCATTTGCACAGGTGTGACGTTGCTTGTGCTGTTGTTCTCCGTGTTTGTCATCCCGTTCGACATAGTATGGGTTCAGCTTGCCATTTGCGTGTTTCTTGTGGGTTCACTTGTGTATGAGGGATTGTCTACGCGAATAACCCATTATCTCTTGATAGCATTGTTTTCCGTTGGCAGCATAATCTTCTTCTACAGTGCCGACTACGTGCTCAACAACGTGATGGAGCCACATCAACGCGTCAGGATAAACGTGCTCTTGGGCTTGGACGAAGACCTTGCCGGCGCTGGTTACAACGTGCACCAGAGCGAGATAGCCATTGGCTCGGGCGGTCTTCAAGGTAAAGGCTTTCTTAATGGAACTCAGACAAAGTTGAAGTTCGTGCCGGAACAAGACACCGACTTCATCTTCTGCACAGTGGGCGAGGAGGAAGGCTTCCTTGGCTCCGCAAGCGTGTTGTTGCTCTTCCTCGCGCTGATATTAAGGTTGATTCATTTGGCTGAACGACAACCGTTCAAGTTTGGGCGGGTTTATGGCTATTGCGTGGCGAGTATTTTCCTTTTCCACGTGTTTATCAATGTGGGAATGGTGCTTGGCCTCACGCCAGTCATCGGCATACCGCTGCCGTTTTTCAGTTATGGTGGCTCGTCGTTGTGGGGATTCACCATCCTGCTGTTTATCTTCCTGAGAATCGACGCTGGACGAAACCTCGTCAGGACTTAACGCATGTGGCTCGCCATGCGTGTAGGTTTCTTGTTTGCTTAACGCTCTATCTCAATGCCCACATCGGCAATGCCGGGGATAATCTCCCGCCTCATGTCGTGTCTCACGGTGACGTGGAGCGAGTCGCCCTCTTGCAGGTCGGTTTGCGATATTTGATAGTGGTATTGGAAGTAGTTTATTCCTTTTCCCTTTATTGCGCCTTGCGAGTCGTATATTTGACAGTTCACGGTGTCTCGCCTCGTGATCTTCTTTGGATAAACCGTCTGCTCCACTATCAACGTAAGCGATTGGAAAGGGTATGCGTCTGTTACCCTTAGCCCAAGCATGGTGCTGTATTTTGCCGATGCTTTCACTTTTGGCACACCATACGACAATACCTCACCCCTGTCCCAACCTGAGACAAAGGTGTGGTTGTAAGTGTCGTAAACCTTTCTGCCCGTGCACGACAAGAGCAGAAAGAAGATGAAGAAAAAGGCTATTCTTCGCATTTTTCCTTATTTCGCGTTCGTTTGCTTGGCGTCGTTTGGCTTGCTGCCTTTTTGCTTGGCATCGTTCTGCTTGCCCGATGCCTGCTGGTTATTGCCGTCTTGTGCCTTCTTGGGAGCAGCGGCTTGCTTGCCCTTGCTTTTCTTCTTTTTCTTTTTCTTGGCCTTGTCGAATCGGCTCACGTCAGCGTCGGCGAGCAAGTCTACGGGTTTCCTCTCCGTTTTAGCCTTGTCGTTTTCCAGCAGCGAGAGTGGCTTCTCGCCCTGCTTGTTCATGGCGATTATCTCCATGGCTCGCTTGGCCGTTATAGTCTCCGTGTTGGCACCGAGGTTCTTGTCGGTGGAGTAGGTGCAGAGCCCCGCGAGGATGTCGGTCTTGAATAAGTGGTACTCCGAGTCTTGCGTGACGAGCGTCACGTCCCTACGTGGCAGTTTGCGGCTTGCCTCAAGATAGTCGTCCACCTCATAGTTGAGGCAGCACTTCAGCTTGGCGCACATTCCGGCGAGCTTTTGCGGGTTGAGCGATATGTCTTGTATGCGTGCCGCGTTGGTTGAGACGCTTGAGAAGTTTTTCATCCACGTTGCGCAGCACAGCTCCCTTCCGCAGGGCCCCGTTCCTCCTATGCGACCAGCCTCTTGGCGCGCGCCTATCTGTTTCATCTCGATGCGCACGTGGAATGTCTCGGCAAGCACCTTGATGAGCTTGCGGAAGTCCACGCGCTCGTCGGCTATGTAATAGAATATCGCCTTGTTGCAGTCGCCTTGGTATTCCACGTCGCCAATCTTCATTTGCAGTCCGAGGTCCTTGGCTATCTGTCGGCTCTGTATCATGGTGCCGTGCTCACGGCTCTTCGCCTCCTTGTATTTCTCCATGTCCACCGGCTTGGCAATGCGGTAGACACGCTTTATGTCGTCGGCCGACTTCAGGTTCGCCTTCTTTATCTGCAACCTTACGAGCCTTCCCGTGAGCGTCACCACGCCAATGTCGTGGCCAGGGTTAGCCTCCACCGCCACGACATCGCCCTTTTGCAAGTCGAGGTTGTTCACGTTGTGGTAGTAGCCTTTTCTCGTGTTCTTGAATTGCACCTCCACGAGGTCTGTCGACTCCGCGTTGCCGGGCACGTCGGCGAGCCAGTCGTAGGTGTTGAGCTGCTTGTCTTGCCTTCCCACGCCTTTTGCCGCAAGTCCCCGGCCACATCCGGAGCACATATTATGTTCTCTCATATCGTGTATTCTGAAGTGATGTTTTTATGTATATATAAGATGTAGTGTCCTTATTTCCTTATGAAGATGGTCGTCTCAAGCGCGAAGTCGAAAAACTGTATCTTCGCGTTGGCGTTTTGCCCAATGTCGCGCGTCATCTGCTGCAGCCTCTGTTGTAGCAACATCACGTTGCGCTCGTTGATGTATGGCGAGAAGTTCTTGGCGAAGTCTTCCTCTTCCTTGGTCATGTAGCACAAGGCGGGGTCATGGAAGTTGTACATGAAGTTTTCCCTTACCATCTGCAGCATGTAAGCGATGAGCCTTTTTTGCTTCTCCCTTCCGAAGTCTGCCACGGCATTGCTCCACGCCTTCAGTTGTCTCACGTCTTTCTTGAACGCGAATCGCATGAGCGAGACGAAGAGGTTGAAGAACTCCTTGTTCTCGTTGCCCGCGTCTATCTCTTCCGTTGCCTTGAGCCAGTTGCCCATCGCCACGCGCGCTATTCGTTCCGCGTCTTGCGCGTCGATGCCTCGCCTTGTGGTTAGGGCGTCAGCTATGGCCTCGTTGTCGAGGCGTGGCACGGCGAAGGTCTGCACGCGGCTGCGTATGGTCTCAAGAAGCAGCTCGGGATGCTCGCTGACAAGCAGGAACACCGTCTTCCGTGGCGGCTCCTCCAGCAACTTCAGCATCTTGTTGGCGCACGTCTGGTTCATGCGCTCCGGCAACCATATCAAGCTCACCTTGTATCCGTTGAGCGTCGACTTCATGTTGAGCTTTCTCGTCAGCCTGTCGCTCTCAGCCTCGAATATCACGGCTTGCTGCTTTTCGGCCTTCATCAGGGTCATCCATTGCTCAAGCGAGAAGTAAGGGTCGTCGCTGAGCATCTGCCTCCATTCCTTGGCATAGTCGTCGCTCGTCACCTTAGTGTCGCTGCCCGCGCCTTTCGGCTTTATGGTGGGGTAGGAGAAGTGCAGGTCGGGGTGCTGCCATTTGGTGAGCATCGCCTCGGCGTTGGCTATGGCGGCATTGCTTTCGAGCATCGACTTGCCGTCCCATCTCTCGCCCAGCAGGAACGACGCGAAGGCAAGGGCGAGAGCCATCTTGCCACTGCCCGTGGGACCCGTGAACATGAGGGCGTGGGGTATGCGCTCCTCGTCTACGAGCTGGCGAAGTCGTTGCTTCGCCCCTTCCTGACCTATGACACGGTTGAAATTCACGGTTGTGCGCTTGTTTCCTTATTTAAAGTATCTGCCTCAGTATCTCTGGCATACTCTTGAACGCGGAGACTGTGTAGAAGTGTATGTCTTTCACGCCATTGGCGTAAAGGTCCTTGCATTGGCTCACCGCCCATTCTATGCCGAGCTGCCGTGCCTCCTCGTCGCTTGTGCATTTCACGGCTTCCTTAGCAAGGTCTTGCGGCATGTCGCAATGGAAGGTCTTGGGCACTTGCGTCACCTGGGTCAACTTAGCCAGGGGCTTGATGCCGGGAATGATGGGCATGGTGATGCCCATCGCTCTCGCCTTTGCCACGAAGTCGAAATATTTCTGGTTGTCGTAGAACAGCTGCGTCACGGCATACTTGGCGCCCAAGTCCTGCTTCTCTTTCAGGTACTTCATGTCCATCTCCATGTTGGGAGCTTCCTCGTGCTTCTCTGGGTAAGCCGCCACGCCATAATGGAACTTCTCGCCCGGGTGCTTTATCGGTGAGCCGTCGGCGAAGAACCCGTCGTTGAAGTTGTTCACCTGCGCGGCGAGCTCCGTGGTGTGTGCCCAACCACCGTTTGTCGGCGTGAACATCTTGTCGTCCTTGGCCTTGTCGCCACGCAGCAGCAACACGTTGTTGATGCCGAGCAACTGCATGTCTATGAGCTCATATTCTATGTCCTCCTTCGTGGCTCCCGAGCAGATGACGTGCGGCACCACCGTGGTGTCGTAGCGTTTCTGTATGGCTGCCGCCACGGCGATGGTGCCTGGCCTGCGCCTTATCCTGAGCCGCTCGAACTGCCCATCGGCGGTCTCGCGGTAAACGTATTCTGAGTGGTGGGTGGTGATGTTGATATAGTTTGGGCCGAAATCCCTCACCATGTCAAGGTTGCGGAAGAGGGTCTCCGTGCCGTTGCCTTTAAGAGGCGGCAACACCTCGATGGAGAAGCCTTTCTCTCGGCTTGTGTCGCCCAGTATGTCGATAATGTTCATGTGTTCGTGATATGATGCTAATCAGCGTACAAAGTTACTAAAAATTCTTCATAATCCGCCTGTCTGCCGCAATCATATGTGGAAAGATGAAATATATGAACTGTTGAAAGATTGTATGTGGAAAGAAAAGAGGTATATGTAAACGAGTTGGCTCAAAATATTTTAATTCATACAAGCCTTGTTCCTTTGCGATTCTTATCAGACGTTGGCATTCTTCATCCTCTGCATTTCTCTTGCTTTGCCTGTTATCTCCATATTGTTGAGAGGGTATCCCAGTTTCAAACACTCGAATATCGCGGCGGTCGCTATCTGCCTGTACTTTTTGCTCAAGCTCATAACGTATTGCAAGGCGTTTTGTCCGTTTCTTAAATATATAGTCGATAATTTTTCTTCCATAATCTTTCATGTTTTGTTTTTTGCTACAAACTTACAGTAATATTTTGTAATAACAAAGGTTTTAATTGCTTTTTGATTGGATTTCCACCATCGGGAAGCTTGGTTTATGGTCAAAGCTCAAATGCCAAAAAGACGCAGGTTGGGGTCATGCTTATCGTAAGCCTACTTCTGATGATTATCCAGAGGAGGGGCAAAAGGTCTTGAAGCTTTTAGTGGATAGCGATAATTGCCTGTATATCATAACTTTCCTTGCTTATTATGTGGTTGCAAAGATACGGTGTTTTCCTAAAACATAGGCAAAAACCAAGCAAAATATTCCCAAAACATAGGCAAAAATCGAGCGGAATCTTCCTAAAACATAGGCAACATGGCGCGAATCATGCCTAAAACATAGGCAGAAGTGGTTTCGGCTCTACGCCGCAAACGCATCGGCTTCGCGCCGTAAGGGCGTTGCCTTTGCGCTGAAATCCCGTTGCCATTGTGGCGCAAAGCCGATGCCTATACGAAACGGGTGTTTCCCCGTACTAATAAAACACCCCATTCCTTTGCGATGTGCAAAGGAATGGGGTGTTTTCAGAAGGGTTCGTGAGGCCTGCACGCGCTCACAACCGTATGCTCTCTATGCGAAGCTCGATGACTCCTGCCGGCACCTTTACTTCGACGGTGTCGCCTGGCTTGTGCCCGATAAGCGCCTGACCGATAGGCGACTTTATGGAGATCTTGCCGTCGTGGATGTTCGCCTCGTGCGGGCTTACCAAGGTGTAGGTGGCGTTGCGGTTCAGGCGCAGGTTGGTCACCTCCACCGTGCACAGTAGTTGCACCGTGTCGGCAGATAGCCGATTGGTGTCGAGCACCCTGGCGTGGGTGAGGATGTTTTGCTTGTACCTTATCTTGCCGAGCAATCGGCCGTGCGCCCTTTTTGCGGCGTGATATTCGAAGTTCTCGCTCAGGTCGCCCTTGTCGCGAGCCTCCGAGAGCTCGTCCTTCGCCTTGGGCAGTTCCACCTTTATGAGGTGTTGAAGTTCTGCCACGAGCTTGTCGTAGCATTCTTGTGACATGTATTCCATCGTGTCAATTCTGTTTTTTGCGGGTGCAAAATTAAGAAAAACATTTCACGTGCCGACACGCCGGCTCGGCTTTTTTTCTCGACCTTGCATCCGCTCTCAGAGTGCTTAGTAGGGCAATGTCACCTTGAATGTCGGGCTGTCGGTGTGTTCTTTCTTTATTATGTCTACCAGTTGCTCCACGATGTCGGGGTGCGTGCTTGCCACGTCGTGGTCTTCGTGAATGTCGGTCGCCAGGTTGTAGAGGCGCGGCTTGCCCTTCACCACCACGAGCTTCCAGTCGCCGCGACGCACGCCAATCTGGTCGGTCTCGTGAAACTCCCAGTACAGGTGGTCGTGGATTTGTTGCTTAGCGGTGTCGCCGAGCAGCGTCGGCGCGATGGAGAGCCCGTCGAAGCCGTCGCCTGGCAACGCGCGGTTGGTGTAGCGCTTGCGGAAGTTCTTTATTCCGGCAAGGTCGCAGAAGGTGGGCATCATGTCGTAGAAGGCGAGCTGCAAGTCGCTCACCGTTCCTGCCTTTATGTGCCCGGGCCACCATGCTATGAACGGGATGCGTATGCCGCCCTCGTAGCATTGACGCTTCAGTCCGCGCAACTTGCCGTCGCGTCCGAAGTACTCTGGGTCGGCGCCGCCCTCCTCGTGAGGCCCGTTGTCGGATGTGAAGATCACGAGCGTGTTCTTGTCGAGTCCCTTTTCCTTCAGCTTGGCCATTATCTCACCCACATAGGTGTCGAGGCGCGTTATCATTCCGGCGAACTGCGCGTGGGTGTGTTCCACGGCATTGTAGCGAGAGCCTTCCTGTCCGCCCCACGTCTTGTCGGTGAAGAACTTCTTCTTGTATCCTTCGAGAATCTGGTCGTCGGGCTGCGCGAGCTCGGCGTGTGGCAAGGTGTAGGTCAGGAAGCCGATGAAGGGCTGCTTGGCGTCTTGCTTGTCGATCCACTCCAGTGCCTTGTCGTGGATTATCCGCGCGGAGTATTGCGTGCGCTTGGCGTAGTCGCGCCCGAACATCGGATACTTGATGTTGTCCTCCAGCACTTCGCGCACCACTGCGGTGTCGCCCAGCGAGCGTGAGAAGCGATTGAGGAAGTTTGGATAGTAGAGGTGCGCTTGGAACTGGCAGATGTAACCATAGAATTCGTCTATGCCCCGCTTGTCGGGCGTGGAGGCGGAGCCTTCGTAGCCGCCCGCCCATTTGCCAAACATGCCCGTGGTGTAGCCTCTGTCCTTGAGCATCTCGGGCAGGATCTTGTGCGCAGGGTCGTATGGTTCTTGTCCAACGACGGCAAAGTCCACGTTGTCGCCATATTTCACGGTGTTGGCAAACGACCAGTATTCCTTGTTGCCCCTCACGTGCGAGTGTCCGGAGTGTTGTCCGGTCATGAGCGCGGCGCGCGACGGCGCCGACACCGGCGAGCCGGCGTAAGCCTGGGTGAAGCGCATGCCCTCTTGCGCCATGCGGTCTATGTTGGGCGTGGAGATGAACGGCTGGCCATAGCAGGCAAGGTCGCCGTAGCCCATATCGTCGCACATGATGAACAATATGTTGGGGCGTGAGGTGTCTGCCTTTTGCGTCTTGGCAGCCTTGGCGGAGAGCAACGCCGGCATGCAGGCGAGCCCGGTCGAAGCCAAAACAAGTGTCTTGTTGATTGTCATTGTCGTGTATAGATTTGTTATGCCTACAAAGTTAGTGCTTAATCTTCAGAAAGGCGTGGTGTTTTCGTGCAAACATTCGCAAAACAGGTGGATATGGCGTCTGTGCCATACCCACCTGCCTATGCGTGCGTGGTCTACTTAGACGCGCTGGAGTCGCTGAGCCCGAAGAGCTCGTTGTATCCAGGGTTCTGCGTGAGCTGCGGGTTGAGCACGATTTGGCTTGTTGGCACCATCATCAGGTAGTAGGTGTCGAGCCATCCTCCGTCGGAAGCCAGCGGACTTGGATAGGTGTATATCCAGCCCGAGCCCACGGAGTTGTTCTCACCCGTTGCCTTGCCCGTGCGCTGAATCTCCTCATAGTCGACGAAGCTGCCCGAGTATTTGCTGTTCTTCGTGCCGTAAGGGTTGTCGGTGGCGGTAATCCACATTCCGCACGGCTGGCGGTTGACGTAGTAGGCGGCCTTTGCCCAGCGGCGAATGTCGTAGAAGGCGAAGCCCTCGCCGAACAACTCTATCTGGCGCTCGCGGCGTATTTCCCAAAGCACGGGATCGACGTTGTAGTTGCCGAACTTTCCGCCCTTGCCTGTCCACCAAGGCGCGTTGCCCTTGTCGCGGTTGGGGTCGAAGTTCTCGTCGATGTCTGCCACGGTCATGCGCGCCACGCCCGAGCGGTCGCGCAGCTTGTTGATGGTCTTGTCTGCCACGCCTTGGTCAAACTTGCCAAGCTCCCATGCGGCTTCGGCATAGTTGAGCAGCACTTCCTCGATTTTGAATATCGGCTTGTCGGCGGTGCAGTATGCGCTTGAGCCCGTGGAGAGCTCCCACATGTCGTAGTTCTTCCATGTGTAATAGCCTGTGCGGCAGCGCATGTATGCCGTGGTGGAGTTGTCGGTGAGGTTTGGACTGTTCTTCGTCAGCGAGGCGCCCCAGTTCTGTCCAGGCACGCGCTTCATGCCAGTTCCACCGAACGATCCGCCGCGCAGGCACTGCGTGTTGGCACCCAGGTAGTCCATGTATGTGCGATATTTGGCTGCTTCCTCTGCCGTGACGGTGTGACCTTCCACCACATCGCCCTCTTTCAGGTATTTCCACGTCTTGAACGTGTTCACGCCATCCACCGCACCGCTGTTCGGAGCCACCACATACGGTGGTTGAATGTTCTGGTAGAGTCGTGGGTCACGGTTGTCGAACGTGTCCCACATGTCCTTGCCCTTGCCGCCCTTGTATCCAGACTTGGGATTCGCCACGGGCAGGCCGTTCTTCATCAGGAACATGTCCACGCTGTATTGCGGCACGTCCTCGAAGTGCGCGGCGATGTGCTCGTAGTCGTTGCCGCGGTTCATGAGAATGCCGTCGTAGTATTGCTTGAAGAAGATCACGCCGGGCACGTTGGTCAAGTCCTCCGTGGTCCACATCTCTCCGTATCCGGCTGCTGGATAGCTCTCGGTTCCCTTATACAGCGTCGGGTACTGGTTCATGAGCTCCTGCGACACTTCGAGGCACTTCGTGAGGTATTGCTCGTAAGGCTCGCTCAACCCGTGGTATTTAGCCCACGTGCCCTCGCGCAGCAGGAATCTCGACAGCGCCGCCCTGGCTGCGTTTGCCGTGATGGTGTTGTCGCCGTCGTTGAAGTCGCCGATGTTGGCGATGGCGTATTCAAGGCAGGTTATGATGTTTTGTGCCACTTCGGCGCGCGGCGTGCGGGGCCCGTAGGTCTCCTCGCTGCTTTCGTTTATGACCTTGTCTATCCATGGCACGTCTCCGAAGCGGTCGATGAGCTCCATGTACCACCATGCCTTGAAGAAGTAGCCCACTGAGCGCCAGTGTGCCGCTTCCTTCTCGTTGAGCACGCCGTCGTCGAGGTGGCTAAGCATGATGTTGATTATGCGTATGTAGGAGAAGTCCCAACCGCCGCCCGACGTCGTTTGCGTCACCGTGCGGTAGGCGTAGGGGTTGTAGTTGTTGTCGCGGCTCGTCACCAGACCGCCATAGAAGTCGCCGTAGAATTGCGACTGCGAGACGCAGTTGTTGAAGTTGGTGCGTATGTTGGTGTTGGTGAACAGTGCGTAGCACGGATACATGAACGCCTTGAAGTTGTCGTATTCCAAAAAGGCCGTGGCTTCCGTCAGGTCGGTCTTTGGAATCTTCTCGAGGAAGTCGTCGTTGCAGCTCGTCAGGGTGAGCGACGCGGCCAGTGCGGCCGTGGCGAATATCTTGATGTTCATTGTCATTGTTGTTTTTGGGATGTTTCTTAGAATGGGGAAGTTTCTTAGAATGTGATGTTAGCTCCTATGGATATCGTGCGATAGTAAGGGTAGTCCCATACGATGGAGTTGCTGGTGTTGCCCTCCGGGTCGTAGCCCTTTGGCAGGCTTGATATCGTGGCGAGGTTCTCGATGCTGACATAGACGCGCGCCTGTTCCATGAACGCCTTCTTCACCAAGTTGCGAGGCAGCGTGTAGCCGAGCGTGACGTTCTTCACGCGCAAGTAGGCGGCGTTTTGCAGGTACTTGTCGCTCACGCGGGTGTTGGAGCCCACGTTGTTGCCCTGGTCGTAGATGCGGAAGAGCTTGGCGTTAGGATTCTTTGCCACCATGTAGTCGGGGCTTTCGGGGTCGTAGCTCTTCGCGGTCCAGTAGTCGGTCTGGTTGTAGAAGATTGGCTGGAACACGGCATCCGATGAGCCGGCGCCCGCGAATGGGAATATAGATGAGCCGGAGAGCCAGTAGTCGCGCTTGCCGACGCCTTGCAGGCGCACGTCGAGACTGAAGCCCTTGTAGCTTGCGCCAAGGTTGGCACCGAACTGGTAGCGCGCGCGGTTGTTGCCAATGATCTTGCGGTCGCCCGGGTCGCTCACCGTACCTGCTCCGGTGTTGATCACGCCGTTGCCGTCGAGGTCTTTGAACTTAACGTCGCCCGGCTGCACCTTGTAGCCCTGTATTGATGTGACGCCCTCCTTCAGTGTCCACACGCCGCGTTTTGCGTCGTCGGCAACGAAATCGTCGATTGAGTAGTACCCATCAGCCTCATAGCCCCATATCTCACCGAGCTTCTGTCCCACATAGTAGTCACTGAGAAGGCCAGACTCATTGTTATACTTCTTTATCTTGGCGGTGTTGTCGTAGATGTTGAAACCGATGTTGTAGTTGAAGTCGCCGATGTGGTCGCGCCACGTCAGGTTCAGCTCCCATCCGTTCGACGTGAGGTCAGCCACGTTTTGCAGAGGAGCCGACGCGCCCACCACGCTTGGTATCTCTATGCCCGCAGCCAGCATGCCGTTGGTGCGGCGGCGATAGACGTCGAACGTGAGTTGCAGGCGGTTTTGCAGGGCGGTGAGGTCCACGCCGACGTTCACGGTCTTGACAGTCTCCCATGTGAAGCTGCTGCTCACGAGTCCGGGCGATGAGATCACGCTCACCTTGTTGTTGCCATCAAGCCATACGGTGCTTGGGCCAACCGACATCGTGGGCAGGAATTGGTACGGGTTGATGTTCTGGTTGCCTATAGAGCCGTAGCTGGCGCGAATCTTAACGTCGTCGAGCCACGTGCGCGACCATTCCATGAACTTCTCTTGTCCCAGGCGCCAACCGACGGAGACAGAGGGGAAGAAGCCGAAGCGGTCGTTCTTGGGGAACTTGGATGATCCGTCGTAGCGGCCGTTCACCTCAAGCAAGTAGCGGTCCATGAACGCGTAGTTGAGGCGTGCGAAGCCGCTGCGGATGGAGTATTCGGAGTAGCTGTCCGTTATGGTCTTGTCGCCCGTGCCGCCCGCGAACGATGGCACGGAAGGCGTGGTCTGACCCTTCACCTGTCCGTAGAACGACTTGTAGCTGTAGCTCTCCTGGTTGAAGCCCGCCATGGCCTTGAACGAGTGCTCTCCCCAGCGGTGCTCGTAGTTGGAGAATATGTTGAGGGCGTTGTAGCGTGTCTGCGTGTCTTGCATGCGGTAGTAGTCCTGACCCTGCTCCACCGACCACTTGGCTGTGAGCTGTGTGTCGGCAAAGCGGAAGCGGCCTGAGTAGAAGTTGGAGTCGACATCCTTCTTGTCGAACGTATATTCTGCCGTTATGGTCCAGTCTTTCAGCGGCTTGAAGATGGAGCGAGTGGATACGCGTGTCACTGCCGTGTTGGTATACTGCACGGGCGCGAGGAGCAGCATGTTGACCGGAGTCTGCGACGGAAGGTCCTCTTCGATGCCGAGAATAGAGCCTGGAATGTTGCCCTCGGGGTAGTAGCTGACGAGTCGCGTCGAATAGAATCCGTTCATGTTGCCCACGTTTTGCGGGCTCTTCTTGTCGGCGTCGGTATAGAGCAGGCTCACCTCTTGCGTGAACCACTTGTTGACATCTGCCGAGACGAATGCCGAAATGTTCTTGCGCGTGTAAGCGTCCTTGTTGGTCTTGAGCGGGCCGTTCTCGTGGCTCAAGCCTGCCGACATGCGGAAGCGAATGCGGTCTGAGCCGCCGGAGATGGAGATGTTGTGGTTGTTGAGCGCGCCTGTGGTGAGAATGTTCTTGTACATGTTCTTCTCGCTGAGCCAATAGACGCGTCCGTCCTCGTCCTTGAAGATGCCGTCGCCCACGGTGTTGATCGAGCTCGGGTTCTGCTTATACTGCTGCAGATAGTCGCGCCATTTCGACACGTCGCCGTTGCCAGCCCAGTAGGAGTTGGTGTAGCCTGCCTCCATGTAGGCGTCGAGATACTCGGTGAGCGACGACTGCTCCAGCACGTTGAGCGAGTTTTCCCAACCCACGTTGAAGTTGTAGTTGAGGTTTATCTTCGACTTGTCCTTGGGTCGCTTTGTGGTGACGAGGATGACGCCGCCGGCAGCGCGCGCGCCGTAGATGGCAGACGAAGCCGCGTCTTTCAGCACCGACACGCTCTCGATGTCGTCGGGGTTGAGCAGGCTGATGTCGCCCTCAACGTTGTCGATAAGCACGAGTGGCGAGCCGCCGTTGATTGACAGCGTGCCGCGGATGTTGAACGACTTCGATTGGCCAGGGCCTGTGCCGCCGCCGATGGTGAGACCAGGCATGGCGCCCTGCAACGCGGCAGCCGCGCTCGTGACGGGGCGGTCGCCGAGCACGTCAGCCATCTTCACCTGCGACACCGAACCCGTGAGGTTCTCCTTCTTCTGCGTGCCGAAGCCCACCACGACCACCTCGTCGAGCGTCTTGTTGTCTTCCGCGAGGGTTATGTTGAGTGGTGAGCCATTCCAGACCACCTCTTTCGTGGTGAAGCCGATAAACGACACGACGATGTGCGTGCCGCGTTTCACATTATTAATATTGAAATCGCCATCGATGCCCGTCACGGTGCCGTTGGAGGAACCTTTGACGACAACCGACACACCGACGAGCGGCTCGCCGCTTGAGTCGAGCACGACGCCCTTGCACGACGTCGCCTGCTGTTGCGTTTGTTGTAACGTTGATGCCGACACGCTTGCACTTGCCGGACAGGCGACAAGCGAGGTCAGAAGCAATGCAACCGGAAAAGTCTTGTTTTTCTTCATGTAGACAAACGGTTTTAGATGATTAGTACTATTATTTAGGGAAGTTTATTACTTCGTTTAGGTGTTGCTTTATAGACGTGCGCCCGTGGCCCGATGACCCGAGGCGTTTTGTAGATCGAGCAATACTGCAAATTTAACTTTTATTTTCGGAAGGGCAAAGGCTTTTACGCTTCTTTCGGGTTTATTAGTATTTATTTCTTTTCGTAACGCTTTTTCCATAACGGGCAAGCGTAACGCAAAAAATCCTAACCGTTTGGCAACAAGCGGTTAGGATTATAAGGGTTCAATTCAGGAGCCTTCTTATCTCTCAGTGTTGCTGAAATACGGCACGAGCCTCAAGTCACCGTCTACGACCGATGCGGGTATGGTGTACTCGCCGTTGCGGAACTGCGACGCGCTGACCGTGGTCTCCGTCCAGTTGTTTTCCGCCTCACCGTCGAGGTTGCGCCCGTGGCGGATCACAAGCTTGGAGAAGCGGAAGCCGGGAGCCGGCACCGCCTTCACGCCGAGCGGCTTGCCACACACCGCCGTCTTGCCCGTCACGGCACTGCCATCAGATAGCAAGATGTCGCCATTGAGTCCGCCTCCCAAGTCGTCGACACCACGGCTGAGGGCCACGCGGTCGCCCGCGGCAAAGGTCTTCACCCCAGCCTTGGCGCTTGTCGTGAAGAAAGGCTGTGGGTCGCCGCTCAGCACTATGTCGTCGATGAAGACGGCAAAGTCTTGCGCGAGGTTATGAGGCGAAGTGGCATCGGGCACGATGAGCAGGTTGCGGATGGTGATGCCGTTGGCTCCCGACACGGCGAACACGGCGTCGTTCCACTGGTTTGCCACGAGCTGCTGCGACGCGGTGCTCCAGAACTGCTCGGTCAATGCCGACTGGCTTGGGCGGTCGTCGCGGTTGCCGAGGCCGATGAGCATGGCGGGGCCGGCTTTCGGCGAGTAGATCTTCACGTGCACATATTGCTTCTTCTTGGTCTGGGCGAAAGGCTCTTTAAGCCCCACCAGCGCGCCGAAAGTGTTGCTGCCGAAGCGTGACCGCTGCAGGGCGAGCACCTTTTTCGAGGGGTTGGGCGCGAAGCCGCGCACGGGGTCGGCGTTGGTCAGCTGGTTGTCCACGACACGCACGTTGGCGGGCAACGTGCCGTTGCGGAATGGCGATGCCTCCCACGTGTCGTATGCGCCGATGGAGGCGTATGCCCCGCTTGTCTCGAAGTCGCACAGCTTGCGGTCGGTGGTCTGAGCCGATGCCGCGAGAGAGACCGACATGGCAAGTGCCATGACCGACGGTCTGCTGAAATATCTTGATAGTATCATGTCTTTTTCTTTGTTTGTCTTAATTGCTTGTTAGTCACAGTGTTGACTCGTGCGCGGATTCGTTGTGCCGGAAGCCTTCCGGCTCTGCGCCGCAATCGCGTTGCCCTTGCGGCGCGATCGCGATGCCCTTACGGCGCAATCGCCGTGGCTTTGCGGCGCAACCGCAAATGGCTGGCGAGGCGCACGCGAGTCGACAAGGCGACGAATGTTAGAACACCGCGAGGCTCTGGATCAGCGGGCACGCCTTGCTGTCGTTTATCGTCACGCGCATGGCGCGCACGTTGTAGCCGTCGCCGTAGCTGTCGGCGGTTGAGCCGTTGAGCGGGATGATGCGCTTGTAGCCAATGGTCGTGGTGGCGATGTCGGTGGCGCGTGGCGTGAAGTTGACGCCGTCCTCGCTTGTCTCTATCGTGAACGAGCGCACGCGCTGCCCCAGCTTGATGTGCTCCATGAGCTGCACGTACCTTACGGTTGTCGGCTTTGCCCAGGTCAGGGTGATCGTGGCGCGCGTGGTGCCGTCGTTGGTAGCCCAATAAGTGTCGGTGCTGCCGTCGGTGAGGTTGCGCGATGAGTAGTCGCGATGCTGACCTGCCGCGCGCTCCTCGCTGACCGTTATCGACGCTTTGCGCGCGAGGTCGTTGCCGAGTCGCTGGCGCAGCATCTTGCCCAGTTCCGCCATGCGCGTGGCGGTGGCATCGGGTATGAGGCCGTTGACATCGGGCGGCAAGTTGAGAATGAGCGTGGCGTTGCGTCCCACGGTTTCAAGATACATCTGGAACAGGCGCTCGGCAGAGAGCACGGTCTCGTTCTTCTTCCAGAACCATCCGCCCTTCGTGGCCTTTGCGTCGCTCTCGCCCGGGTGCCATTGCCATCCGTTCTCGGTGCCGCTCTCGCCGTTGCCCATCGCCCAGCACGTCTCGCCGGCGTGTCCTGCCTCGTTGCCAATCCAGCGCACTTCGCCGCCCACGCCCCACATTATGACGTTGGGCAGCAGCGCGTGGATGGAGTCGCGCAGGTTGGGAATGTCGTAGAAAGTCTGCGCGTTGTCTATCTTGCGGTGGCCAGTGGTGCCCTTGCCGCCATAGGCTCCGCCGTAGTAGCCGGCGTGGTCGCCGCCCGTTGCGCCGTCGAACCACATCTCAAACTGGTCGTTGCCATACTTCGCCAGCTCCACGCATTGCGGCAGGAAAACCTTGTTGGCATAGTTGTCGGTGTAGTTGCCGTCGGCGTCTTGCTCGCCCCAGTACTTGCTGCTCAGGTCCCATGGCGAGACGTAGAAGCCGTATTTCATCTTCAGCTTGCGCGCGGCGCGTGCGAAGTCGCGCGGGATGTTGGTCTTGCGCGCGTTGTCGGTGGCAGAGCTCAGCACGCTGTGCGTGGTGGTAGCCGTGGGCCAGAGGCAGAACCCGTCGTGGTGTTTCACCACGGCAATGCCCCCTTTCATGCCAGCCGACTTTGCCACACGCAGCCACTGCGCGGGGTCGGGCACGCGCGTTGGCGCGAAGATGGCCTCGTCCTCGGTGCCGTCGCCCCACTCCTTGCCGGTGTAGGTGTCCATGCCATAGTGGAAAAAGGCGTAAAACTCTGTCTCGTTCCATAGCATCTGCCGGCGGCTTGGCACGGGGAATACCGGCCGCGGCGTGTTGTCGGGGTTGGCTACCTTATACTGCATCAGCTCGAACCCGGTTTGGCCCGACTGTGCCAGAGCCGTGCCGGAAGACGACAGAAGGCATAGTCCGCCCAATAGTAAATGGTGAATGTTCATGTTGTAATAATGTTTAAGTTTTGTGCAAAAATACGCATAAAAACCGAGCAACACGTATCTTTTGTCGGTATTTTTCTTATAACATGATAAAAACTTCGCAAAAGGAGCCTTGCGGGGAAAATGTGCGGCGAGATGTTACAATGTTGTGAATTGTTTGCCCCTCGCAAGCCGACATAAGCGGAAAATTCATAACTTTGTGGAAAAATACCCACACGACCATGACACGAAGGTTCTCCATCGGCAAAAAGATATATGTGAGCGTGCTGTCGCTCTTCCTCCTTTTCGCCATCGCTTTCATTGTGTTCCAGCAGTATCGCGAGCGGCAATACAAGGTTGAGACGCTGACGCTGCGCCTGCAAGGGTGCAACGACCAGCTGCACGACGCCTTGATGTTCAACGACGATGCTGACATGGGCTCCTTCCTGCGGCAGTATCTGCGCAAGGGCTCTTTCCGCAATCTCAGGGTGACGGTCATCACCCGGTCGGGCAAAGTGCTCTACGACTCCAGCACCGACTTCCGCACCATGGCCAACCACGCCAAACGGCCAGAGGTGGCTGAGGCGTTGAAGACCGGCTTCGGCTCGTCGGTGGACCGCAACAGCAACACCCTTGGCGGCGACTATTTCTATTGCGCCACCTACTATCAAGGCGAGGGCTATGTGGTGCGCTCGGCACTGCCTTACGACATCGATTTGGCTAAGAGCCTACGCGCAGACTTCCACTATATATGGTTCTCCATCGTGGTTGTCATCCTGCTCACCATCGTGCTCTACCGGTTCACAAACCGCATTGGGAGCAACATAACCAAGCTCAACGAGTTTGCGACCCGCGCCAGTTCGCACGGCTTCGTCTTCGACAAGGATTGGAACGAGGTGCTCGGCGGATTCTCCAACGATGAGCTTGGCGACACCGCCGAACGCATTGTGAAGCTCTATCTACGCCTGAAGAAGACGCAGCAAGAGCAGAACGTGCTAAAGCGGGAGCTCACGCAGAACGTGGCACACGAGCTGAAGACACCGGTGGCGAGCATACAAGGCTATTTGGAGACCATACTCGCGCATCCCGACATGGACGCCAAGACGCGCGACAACTTCCTGGAGCGTTGCCATGTGCAGAGCGAGCGCCTGGCGGCATTGCTCAACGACATGTCGACGCTCAACCGCCTCGACGACGGCGCCGAGATGATGGTGTTCACGGAGATAGACGTGGCGGAGATTGTGCGCACGGTGGAGCACGAGAGCAAGTTCGCGCTTGAGCAGAAGAACATGACCATGGCGTGCGACATACCCGACGAGATGATCATCAATGGCAACGAGAGCTTGGTCTACAGCATCTTCCGCAACCTCACCGACAACGCCATCGCCTATGCCGGCGCCAATACCCACATCAGCCTCAAGGCGAGTCGAGAGCCGGGCTGCTGGCGCTTCAGCTTCAGCGACAACGGCGTGGGCGTGCCTGCCGAGCACCTCTCCCGATTGTTCGAGCGCTTCTATCGCGTGGACAAGGGTCGGAGCCGCAAGATGGGCGGCACAGGCCTCGGGCTTGCCATCGTGAAAAACGCCGTGCGCGTGCATGGCGGAAACATCAGCGTGAGCAACAATCCCAGTGGCGGCTTGTGCTTTGAGTTCTCGCTGAAGGATTGAGCCACCCTACGCGTGCCATAAGCTCCAGGCTTGCGGCATAATCGCTATGTAATGCCGATTCCAATAAAAAACGTGAAAAACTTGCACGCTCGCCTTTTTTTGTTTACTTTTGCTTCCATATTGTGTGAAATCTAACAATCCATTATGCGGCAACGGCTGCTTCCGCCTACCCTATGCCTTGTGCGGGTGAGGCGTGCGGCTCTGCTCTTTTCCCGCATGGCGTGAGCCTTGTTCGGGGAAAAGGAATCTGCTTGGAATAACGACAACAACTGGAATCTATAAAGTAACAATTTCGAAATGAATAAGTCTGTTCTATCTCTTGCGGCTCTTTCGTGCTGCGCCTCTGCCATGCAAGCACAGCAGAAAGCAGACAATCAGCGACCCAACATTGTATATATAATGTGTGATGACCACGCATTCCAATGCATAAGCGCCTACGGCCATGCCATCTCCAAACTCGCTCCCACGCCCAACATCGACCGTATCGCCCAGCGCGGCATGCGTTTCGACAAGGCTTTCGTGGAGAACTCGCTTTCCACGCCATCGCGCGCGTGCCTCATGACGGGCCTTTACAGTCACCAAAGTGGGCAGCGGCAGCTCGGCGAGGGCATCGACACGTCGCGCACGTTCTTCACCGAGCTGCTTCAGCAGGCAGGCTATCAAACGGCGGTCGTGGGCAAGTGGCACATGGGTTGCGACCCTAAGGGATTCGACTACTACCACATCTACAACGACCAAGGGCAGTATTGGAATCCGCAATATCGTGGCACCGACACGCCCGACGGCAAGTACATAGTGGAGGAAGGCTACTCGACCGACCTCACCACCGACCACGCCATCGACTTCATGGAGCACCGCGACACGTCGAAGCCATTCTGCCTGTTGCTTCACCATAAGGCTCCACATCGCAACTGGCAAGCCAACTTGAAGTATCTCGGCATGTACGACAATGTGGAGTTCCCGATGCCAGAGACATTCTACGACGACTATGCAACGCGTGGGTCGGCAGTGCGCACGCAGAAGATGTCGGTGACAAAGCACATGCGCTGGGAGCAAGACTTCAAGGTGCCGGAGATGCTCGACCTCGACAACGAGGACAGCAAGGACTCATACAATGCGCTCATGGGCGAGATAAACCGCATGACTCCGGCACAACGCTCGGCTTGGGGACGCTACTATTTCCCCCGCAACCGCAAGCTGCTTGAGGCGAACCTTAAAGGCAAGGACCTCGACAACTGGAAATATCAGGCATACATTCGCGACTACATGTCGGTCATCGCGAGCGTCGACGAGAGCGTGGGCCGCGTGCTCGACTATCTCGACAAGAACGGCCTCACCGACAACACCATCATTGTCTATACCTCAGACCAAGGCTTCTACATGGGCGAGCACGGCTGGTTCGACAAGCGTTTCATGTATGAGGAGTCGCTGCGCACACCTCTTATCATAAGCTATCCCGGACACACAAAGCCCGGCAGCGTGTGCAATAAGCTGGTGCAGAACATCGACTATGCGCCCACTTTCCTCGACCTGGCAGGCGTGAGCAAGCCTAAGGAGATGGTGGGACGGTCGCTCGTGCCGGTGCTTGAGAATGGCGACGCGCAGAAGAAATGGCGCACGAGCGTGTACTACCACTACTACGATTACCCCACCTACCACATGGTACGCAAGCACGACGGCGTGCGCACCGACCGCTATAAGCTGATACATTTCTACGGCAAGGGCGGACTCGACGCCGTTTCCGAGAACAAGTATCAAGGCATGGCAGGCACCAGGGAGAACGCAACCTTGAAGTCGCTCGTGGACATAGGCTACTTCGAGCCAAAAGACTCGACGGTGAACTACAACGAGCTTTACGACCTGCAAAGCGACCCTCACGAGCTCAACAACCTCTATGGCAAGCCGGGTTACGAGAAGATAACAAAGCAGTTGCAGAAGGAACTTGACGCCTACCGCAAGGTACAGAACGTAGATGAGTACTGATTCTCATGACTTCCATCGACTAAAACTTTTTAGAATATAAAAGCAGGGCTGGATTCCACGCGTGGGGTTCAGCCCTGTTGGTCTCCGCAAATGTAACATTTTTGTAACGTCGATGTAAGGCGGCTGTAATACGCGCTAAGTAATTTTGCACGCAGAATTATTAATCATAGTTACAGTTTATGGAGACCATTTATTTATGCATTGTCATCTTTCTCCTCTGCCTCGCAGTGTTTGACCTATTCGTGGGAGTGAGTAATGATGCCGTGAATTTCCTGCAGTCGGCGGTTGGCGCACGCGTCGCCACGTTCCGCACCATTCTCATTATCGCTTCGCTCGGCGTGGCAATAGGTGCCGTGATGTCTACGGGCATGATGGACGTGGCGCGACATGGCATCATGGTGCCGTGCCATTACTCGTTTCATGAGGTAATGACAATCTTCCTTGCCATCATGGTGACCGACGTCATCGTGCTCGACATGTTCAACACTCTCGGAATGCCTACGTCGACCACCGTCTCGCTTGTCTTCGAGCTCCTCGGTGGAACCGCCATGCTCGCCTTCCTGAAAGTGGTGGCAGACAGCAGCATAAGCTATGGCTCACTGCTCAACTCAGACCAGGCTTTGAAGGTGATTATTGCCATCTTCGTTTCCGTGGCCATCTCTTTCGTCGTGGGTATGGTGGTGATGTGGATAAGCCGCGTGGTGTTCACGTTCAACTTCTCCAAGCACAGCCGCTACTCGATAGCCATTTTCGGTGGCGTGGCATTTACCGCCTTGGCCTACTTCATCTTCCTCAAGGGAATAGGCAAGAGTCCTTACATACCCAAGAACATTAGCGATTATATCAACGAGAACACCAACATGCTGCTGGTGTACACCTTCATAGGCTCAGCCATCGTGACGGAGATCCTCTACCTTTGCAAGGTCAACATCTTTAAGGTAACCGTGCTTCTTGGCACGTTCGCACTTGCAATGGCGTTCGCTGGCAACGACCTCGTGAACTTCATCGGCGTGCCTCTTGCCGGCCTCGACTCGTACAACGACTTCACCGCCAACGCCGCCGGCGCGAGTGCCGACAGCTTCATGATGAGCTCGCTCATGGAAAGCGCCAAGACTCCGCCCGTCTACCTCTTCGCCGCCGGTGTAATAATGATTGTCGCCATGGCCACATCCAAGAAGGCGCGCAACGTGATCAAGACCTCTGTGGACCTCTCACGTCAGGACGAGGGCGACGAGATGTTCGGATCGAGCCGTGCCGCACGTGCCATGGTGCGCTTCGTGCAGTCGATGGTTGAGAGCGTGGCATATCTCGTGCCAGTGAAGATACGCCAGTGGATCAACTCCCGTTTCGACACGTCTGCCAAGCCTGCGGATGACGACGAAAAGGGCGAGGGTGCCGCTTTCGACATCGTACGCGCCGCCGTCAACCTGGTCATCGCGTCAATGCTTATCACCTTTGGCACGAACCATAAGCTGCCTCTGTCCACCACCTACGTGACCTTCATGGTGGCAATGGGTTCAAGTCTCGCCGACCGTGCCTGGAGCCGTGAGAGCGCCGTCTTCCGTGTGACGGGTGTGCTGAGCGTCATAGGCGGATGGTTCATCACCGCGGGCGTGGCATTCTTGGCTTGCGCCATCGTAGCCCTCTGCATGTGGTTTGGTGGATTCCTGGTGCAGTTCCTCTTCATCGCCCTCGTGGTGTTCCTGCTCTGGAGAAGTAACCGCCAGTATAAGAAGAAGCGCGAGCAGACAAAGACCGAGGACGACAGCTTCCGCTTGATGATGCGCACTCGCGACAAGGAAATCGTGTGGGAGATGCTTTGCAAGCATGTGCGCGACACTCAAACCAAGACTTGCAAGTATGTGTTGGAGCAATACAACAACCTGCTCGACGGTTTCAACTCGCAGAAAGTAAGCGGACTGCGTAAGACCGAGGCGGGCCTCCGCAAGCGCCTCGACTTGCTGAAGAAGCTGAGAAGGCAGGAGCTCTTGGGCCTGAAGCGCTCGCCACTGGAGGTCGCCGCCGAGAAGAACACATGGTTCCACATAGGCGTGAACAGCGACCAGCAGTTCATATACACCCTTCGCCGCATGCTCGCGCCAGTGAAAGAACACGTGGACAACAACTTCAACCCCGTGCCAGAGGAGTATATCAAGGAGTATGAGCCGATAAGGAACTCGGTGAACGACCTGATGAAGATGACTTGCGACGAGATCGAGACCAACCGCTACGACCAATACCGCAGCATCCTCGCCGAGGCCGACGCTTGCAAGGACCAGCTCTCCGTGATACGCAAGGTGCATCTCAACCGCATACAGACGGCTGCCGACAACAAGAACTTGCAGGTGGACATGGTCTACCTCAACATCTTGCAGGAGACGCAGCAGCTCCTGAGCGTCATGCGTCACCAGTTGCGCTCAGCCAAGAAATTCATGGAAAACTAATTCAGATCAGTTTCAATAGGTATCAGTGACGGAGTGGGAGAGGCCCTTGGCTTCTTCCACTTTTTTCGCGTTTTTATCTTGCGTTATTGATTAATTAGCTAACTTTGCCCACACATAAACACAACAGTATGAAGATAGAAGAAGGCAAGATGCCCTTCATGGGCTTTGAGACTTATTACCGTGTGGCAGGCGAGGCTACGGCAAATGCGCCGTTGCTGCTCTTGCATGGAGGGCCTGGCTCAACCCACAACTACTTCGAGGTGCTCGACAGCCTTGCCGCGACGACCCAGCGGCAGGTCATCTCCTACGACCAGCTTGGTTGTGGCGAGAGCTTCGTGGAAGGACACCCTGAGCTGTGGACGCTGCAAACCTGGATGGACGAACTTGAGGCGTTGCGCGCATGGTTGCACCTCGATCGGGTCCACTTGCTTGGGCAATCGTGGGGCGGAATGCTCATCATAGCCTATCTCATAGACCGCAAGCCGAAGGGCATAGTCTCGGCGATACTCTCCAGCACGCTGTCTTCCAGTGCTTTGTGGAGCCATGAGCAGCGCCGGCTTATCTCATTCATGCCGCAAGAAGAGCAAGAGGCTATAGCCAAGGCGACAAAATCGGGACATTTCGACGATGCCGCGTACCTGAAGGCCAACGACCACTATACCGCCCTTCACGCTTGCGAGATAACGGCCGACAGTCCCGAGTGCCTGCGCCGGAAGAAACGGTTTGGCACCGAGTCGTATATCGAGGCATGGGGTCCAAACGAGTACACGCCGACAGGCACGCTGAAGGATTTCGACTACACTGCGCGGCTCTGCGAAATCCACACGCCAACGTTGGTCATAAGCGGCACCAACGACGAGTGCACGCCACTGATAGCCAAGACGATGCACGACGGCATAGCAGGCTCTGAGTGGGCGCTGCTCGATGGCGCGCGCCACATGACCTTCATAGACCAAACCGACAACTACAAGAGCCTCTTGGCAGGGTGGTTGAGCAAGGCAGATGCTTGCGCCACGATGTAAACGCGCGGGAGAGAAGATGTAACCTTATTGTAATATCGCTGAAACACGTATGTAAAGACGATTTTGTTATTTTGCAACATCAATGATACAAGTATTGACTTTACATACAAACCATTTGCAAAAGAACATGGATAAGGAAGAAGTGACGCGTATTCTTGTTGTTGACGACGAGGAGGACCTTTGCGAGATCTTGAAGTTTAACCTTGAGGCTGAGGGCTACGAGGTGGACACGGCCAACTCCGGCGAGGAAGCCTTGGAGAAGGGCATTGCCAGCTATCAGCTTGTCTTGCTCGACGTGATGATGGGCGGCATGAGTGGCTTCACGGTGGCTCGCCGCATGCGTGACAACGAAAACACAAGGCTTGTGCCAATAATCTTCCTCACGGCCAAGGGCACGGAGAGCGACAAGGTGACGGGTTTCAACCTCGGTGCCGACGACTACATATCAAAGCCTTTCTCCATTCGTGAGGTCCTGCTCCGCGTGCGTGCCGTGCTCCGGCGCACCAGCACGGGCAATGCCGACGCCGAGCTGGAAGAGCGCCACTCGCTTGAGTTTAAGGGCCTTGTGGTAGACCTCGACCGCAAGACCGTGACCGTGGACGGCGACGAGGTGGAGTTCACCAAGACAGAGTTCGGCATCCTCTGCACGCTGCTTGAGCACAAGGGCAGGGTCTTCTCGCGCCACGACCTGATAAGGAAGATATGGCCAATGGACGTCATCGTTTCCGACCGCACCGTGGATGTCAACATCACCCGCCTGCGCAAGAAGCTCGGTCCCTATGCCGAGAACCTGATCACGCGACTGGGTTTCGGCTACTATTTCGACGCGTAGCCTTTCCTGCGGCGTGTCAATCAGAAGCTATTGCTATCCGCTAAAACACAAGGTAACAAAAACATATCCGCTATGCCTGTTTATCAGCGTAACGGATATGTTTATTTATAAAGCATGCCTTTAAAACAAGTCGCTATGAGTGCCAGTGTCTAAAAACAGGAGTGTGAGTTTCCCGTCATCTTGAAGCCATGTCATGAGCCAATCAGGAGTTATGTGGCACTCCCATACTCCTTCGTATTTGCCGTGCAACTTATGCGGCTTGTATGACATTGGCAGGTTTCCCGTGTCTTCAAGTATGGAAACAGCAGTCAATACAAGTTCTGGGTCAAGTCCTCTCTTAACGCTCTTCTTTAGCGATTTCTTGAACTTGTTGGTAAAGTCGATGGAATTATTTCATTCCAAGCACTGTCTTATAAGGTCTTGCGCGTTGCTTGCATGATAAACATTACCAACCTTGATGTCGTTGAGCGCTTCGTCGAGACCGGATGCTTTTGTCGAAGGGTTGATGGTCCAACCGAACTTCTTTGCCAAGTCCTTGAGTAGCGACAGGTCTACCTTTGGGATCGTTATTGACGTGGTGAGAGTTGTAGTGCTCATATAAAGTCTGATTTACTGATGCATTTGCAAATTTACACATTATTATCCGCTCAAAGTAATAATAAGAATAAAAGTTTTCTCCTTTTTTGTTTTCTGCTTATTGATTTTCCGCATTATTGCTTACTTTTGCTGATAGAATGAAATCTGTTGTCCCATGGGAAGAGTCGTGCCATCTCTCGCGTTGTCGTTGGCAAAATGATTCGTTGCCAGCATGGGATAATTGAGCATAGACTAAAGAAAGACATAAATGAAGCATAAGATTCTTTTCGTTTGCCACGGCAATATATGCCGCAGTCCGATGGCGGAGTTCATGATGAAACAACTCGTGAGGGAGCAGGGGCGTGAGGCGGAGTTTGAGATAGACAGCGTGGCTACGTCCACCGAGGAGATTGGCAACGACATGTATCCGCCCGCACAGCGGTGTCTGCGCGCTCATGGCGTGCCGTTTGAGCACAGGGGCGCGCGGCAAATCACCACGGCGGACTTTCAGAGGGCCGACCTCGTGCTTGTGATGGACAGGAACAATCTGCGTTGGCTCCGCATGCTTGGCTTCAACGAAAAGGACGAGAAGGTGAGGCTTTTGATGTCGCTAGCCGGCGAGGAGCGCGATGTCGCAGACCCTTGGTACACAGGCGATTTTGAGCGAACATACGATGATATAGCCATGGCGTTGCCGAGCCTCCTTCGGTGACCGAGAACGTGCGGAATGGTACCGCATCGCCATTCCTGATATTGCCGCATCGGCTTCCTTGTTTTTACCGCATCGGCTTTGCGCCGCAATCGCGGCATCGTTGCGCTGCAATCGCGTTGCCTTTCCAACGTGAAGGCAGCGCGATTGCGGCGTGAAGGCAATGGCATGAAAACGACGCTGGGGCTTTGGATGATTGGATGGCACAAATCTTTTTATTTACACGGCCTTCTTTCCTCACACGGATCTAAAAGATTTAAAAGATTGCTACGCTATTCGCTACGCGGTGATGCGACTGTCCCTGCAATGCATCCGTAAATAAATGTTGTGCATCCGTAATCAAAACGTGGACATCCAGGCAATGAAAGCTTGGTATGCGTAATCGGCGAAGCCGACATCTTTAAGATCTTTAAAATCCGTGTGGAACATGATGTGCAATTGGTCGCGTGTGCCATTGGTGTGGAAAAACCGATGTGGATGTTGCCATTCGGGTTGCTGACGGGCACAGGGCCCGCCACTGCACATTGGTGCGGTGGGATGATCGTGTGGCGCAAAACGGATGGCGCGCGTGAGGCGATAAAGCGTTGGAAGAATGACTTTTGCGTCCAAATTGCTTGTTAATGTCAAATAAAACGTATAACTTTGTGCCTTGTCTTTTACTTAGAAACAATTATGCTTAAACTCAAACGACAAATCTCTTTGCTGTCGCTCCTCATCCTTGTGGCGCAGCTTTTCGCCCAAGGGCCAAACGACAGTGGCACTTACTACAAGAATGCCAGTGGCCAGAAAGGAAAAGCCTTGAAGACGGCGCTCTTCAAGATAATAGGTACGCATAAGGACATTGGATACAAGGGGCTGTACTCCTGTTATGAGCAGACCGACAAACGCGCCGACGGCAAGGTGTGGGACATGTACTCGAACACCACCAACTTCTCCTTCTCCGACAACACCGGCAACTATAAGAAAGAGGGCGACATGTACAACCGTGAGCACTCGGTGCCTCAGAGCTGGTTCAAGGAAGCCTCGCCAATGAAGGCGGACATCGTGCACGTGGTGCCGACCGACGGCTATGTCAACAACCGCCGAAGCAGTTATCCTTTTGGCGAGACAAGCAATCCCACCTACACGTCGAACAATGACTTCAGCAAGGTAGGACCATGTTCGGTGGAAGGCTATTCGGGCACCGTGTTTGAGCCAAACGATGAGTATAAGGGCGACTTCGCGCGCATATACTTCTACATGGCGACCTGCTACGAGGACAAGATAGCCGGATGGGTGTCCAACGGCACGGCATCCACCGTGCTCGACGGCACGTCTTACCCAGCCTATAAGACGTGGTATATCAACATGTTGCTTCGTTGGGCAAAGGAAGACCCCGTGAGCCAAAAGGAGATAGACCGCAACAACGCCGTCTACGGATGCCAGCAAAACCGCAACCCATACGTGGACTATCCTGGCTTGGAGCAATATGTGTGGGGCGACAAGCAGGACGTCACCTTCAGCTACGACAATTATGACGGGACTAATCCAGACCCCGACCCCGACCCAGATCCGACGCCCGACCCCGACCCAGATCCGACGCCAAGCGATGGCTACGTGTTCTCGAAGGTCACTTCCACCGCCGACATCGTGGCTGGAAGCTACTATCTCATTGTTTATGAGGACGGCAAGAAGGCCATGGCTGAGAAGAGCGGAAGCAACAACGACGTGCGTGGATATGCCGACGTGACGATAAGCGACGCGACCATTACCACCACCGTTGGCGAGTCGGGCAAGCCCCGCCAGCTATTGCTTGGAGGCACGGCAGGCGCATATACCTTCTACGACGACGTGGACCAAGAATATCTCGCGCTGACTAAAAGCGACAACAAGTTGCATAGCAGCACCACCGCGACAGACAATAACGCGAAGTGGACGGTGACGGTAAGCGGAGGCGTGGCGACCATCAAGAACTGCCAATACACCACCCGCGAGATAAGATACAACACGTCGGCTCCAAGGTTCGCTTGCTACACAGGCACTCAACAGGCAGTGTCGCTTTATCGCCGCACCAGCACCACGGGCATCTTGCCGGTGAAGCCTACGGCAGCCGACAGCCGCGTGGACGTGTACACCGTTTCGGGCGTGCTGGTGAGGAGGCAAGTGGCGTCGTCCACCGCCCTCAAAGGCTTGGCAAAAGGCGTGTATGTCATTGCCGGAAAGAAGCATGTGGTAAAGTGAAGCACTTTGCAGGGCCCGCCCCTGCATGGCGTTTAATCATCATCGTGTAACGACGCGACGTTATATCCACATGAATCAAAATGGAACCTAAACAAGCGGGGCGGCAAACGAATGCCGCCCCGCGACTATATAGCCACCTGTACAAAGACTGCAGTCCGCTATTTTAACCTTATTGTATTTTGTTTGTCAACCTTTGGTAACATCCATGCGCTAACTTTGCCATTGATAAACATATAATACATAGCTTATGAAAGTTTTGTTCGTTGTACAGGGTGAAGGCCGCGGCCATCTGACGCAGGCATTGACGATGGAGCAGATGTTGAAAGCCAATGGTCACGAGGTCGTGGGCATGCTCGTGGGCAAGAGCAAGAACAGGAGCATCCCCGAGTTCTTCTATCGTCAGGCTGAGGCACCCGTGACAACGTTCGACAGCCCCAACTTCATGCCGGGCAAGGACAATAGGCACATCGGGCACCTGCGCTCCGCCGTTTACAATGCAATCAAGACTCCCAAGTATCTGGAGAGCATCTACGTCATAGGCAAGCGGATATTGGATTCCGGCGCCGACTTGGTCGTGAACTTCTACGAGGTGCTGTGCGGGTTGACTTATCTCCTGTCGCGCCCTAGCGTGCCCATGGTCTGTGTGGGTCATCAGTATCTCTTCCTGCACCCCGATTTCAAGTTCCCCGAGGCTCACCGCTACAGCCGCCAATGGCTCACGTGGTTCACTCGGCTCACCTGCTTTGGCGCCTCTCGCGTCATGGCGCTTTCCGTTCGGCCCCATGCCGATGTGGCTGGCACGAACCTCACCGTCGTGCCGCCCCTGCTCCGCCCTGAGGTCCGCGACATCACACGTCACCATGGCGACTACGTCACGGGCTATATCCTCAATGCAGGCTTCGCTGAGTCGGTCATGGCATGGCACCGGCAGCACCCTAAGGTCAACCTCCGCTTCTTCTGGGACAAGAAAGGCGCGCCCACGGTCACCAAGGTCGACGACACGCTCTCGTTTCATCTCATCGACGACAAGGCTTTCCTTGAGAGCCTTGCCAACTGTCGCGCCTATGCCACAACGGGCGGCTTCGAGTCGGTGTGTGAGGCCCTCTACATGGGCAAACCCGCCCTCATGGTGCCGGTGCACATAGAGCAAGAGTGCAACGTGGCAGACTTCGAGCGCGAGGGGGCGGGCATCGGTGCCGAGAGCTTCGACATCTCTCGCCTCTTGACATTCTCGCGCGACTATGAGGAGGACGTCGACTTCCGTTTCTGGGAAAACAATGCCGCTACGCGCATCGTGGCGTGCCTGGAGAATGTCGCCCACGAGCACAGCCCCATGGGCTTGGGCGGCGTCGCCGTGGCTGGCATATAAATGCGAAAAAGGCGGAATGGCTGATTGCCGTCCCGCCTTTTTCAATTATTCTGTATCAAGGTCAAACTATCGGCCTTCGACTTTTATTCTAAAGGCATGCAGAAATAGCCCGTGTAGAGGTAGTCGTTCTTTATCGCTGAGCAGATGCCCCATACGCGCTTGCCGTCGTTCTTCAGTATCTCGTACTCCACGTTGTCGAGCGACAACGTGCCTTGGTATCTGTTGTTGTCGTTGAACGTGCCTTCCGCTTTCTTGCCCACGGAGAGGTCGCCCTTGAACTTCATCACCATGCCATACATATGATACCAAGAGTAATATGACTCCATCGTGACCATGCCGTCGGCTTCAGCGACTGTGTAGACTCCGCCATACTTCACGTAAAGGGCCTCCGTGTCGTTGAACACCATCTTGTTGTCGGTCAGGGCAAGCACTTCCGCCTTCTCGTCTTCGGTGAATGGAATGGTGGTGGTCTCCACCTTCACCTTTACGGTCTGCGTGAGTCCCATCATGTCGGTGATGGTGACGGTCGTCTCGCCGCTCTTCTTGCCTTGGATGGTTATCACGTCGCCGCTCACGCTTGTCGTGGCCACGCTTTCATCGGCTGAGGCGGCTGTATAGTTGCCGTTGCCGCCAGTGACGGTAACATTTGCCGTACCATCGGTGTGTCCGAGCTTCATGCCGACGGTGACCTCGTTCTTGTTGAGCGTCATGGTGAAATACATGCACTTCACGGTGACGTGCTTGTAGTTACCCTTTGCGTCGGAAATCATCACGCCCGTGATGCCTTTCTCCACGCCCTTCAGCGTGATGGTGGTGCCGCTGAGCTCAGCTGTCACGAGCTCGGGGTTCTCAGCCACCACCTTGTAGTCTCCGTTGCCGTCGGTGATGTTTATCGTGGCAGTCTCGCCAACGCCAACCTTCACGTCTTCCTGGGCGTCGGTGGCGATCGCGGTGCGCTCCTCTGCCGCGGGCACGTTCAGTCCCGGGTCGTAGGCCTCGTCATTGTCGTTGCCGCAAGCCGTCATGCCCATTGTCATGGCCACGGCGAGCATGGCGGTATAAATATGTCTTGCTTTCATAAGTCTTCTCTTTCTTGGAAATTGTGATGTTGTAAGCTTGCTGTCTTTACCAGTCCTTGGCGTAAGAGCCAGTCTGCACGGTCTCCTCGCCGTAGAACGGAATGGTAATGTTGTTGAAGCGGCTGACGTAGCCATTCTTTGGGTTGAGCGAGAATATCATCGTGCCTCCGTAGCCATTGCTGACGATGCGATTGGCGGTGTTCTGTGATATAATGCTTCCGCGGGCGAACTCAGACGAGGCCTGTATCATGCCGCTCTTCGCCAGGCCTGGATAAGAACTGCTTAGGTCGTAGTAGCGGCCATAGTCTTGGATGGCGTAGTCCACGCTCTGGATGTCGTCTATCTGGTCTGCCGTGCTGGTGCCGGAGTAGGCGTAAGCCTCGACGAGCTTGTTGGGCATTGCCTTCTTGCACTCATAGGCCAGGCGCGAGAAGTTGTTGGTTTTGGAGAAGCCAGGGTAGTCGCCACGGTTGCAGTACTCGTCGTCGAAGAACACGCCGTCCAGTCCGTAGGCGTCGAGCTTGGCCTTCAGCTCCTGTGCGAACTTCTTGCAGTTCTCGTCGTTGAGATAGGCGCAGCAGGCGCGGTCGTGGTTGCAGAGAATGCCGAGCAAGACCTTCATGCCCTTCTCCTGCAACGGCTTGATATACTTGTCGCGGTTCTCAAGCACGTGGGTGATGTTCTCGTTGTTGTAGTTGTACACCTCACCGGTCTCCACGTTGTAGTTGATGTTGCCCGAGAAGAGTATCACCTGGTCGATGACATACTTGCCCGACTTCTTCAGCGTGTAGCAGAGGTTGTGTAAGGGGTTGGCGTCGTTGGTCTCCTGGCAGGAGATCACGATCTGTCCGGTGCCCTTGTCGCAGTTTGGCATCTTCGTGATGTCGCGCACCACGTACACGAAGTCGCCCTTCTCGGCTGATGCTTCCACGCCTCCCGCGCCTTTCACGGAGAGAGGAATGGCGTAGGTGCCGTTCATCTCCAGTTCGTCGGCCGTCTTGTAACCGACGCTCACCGCCGACGATTTCTGGTTGCCGGCTTCGATGGTTGCCTGCCCGCCAATGGTCACGAGGCTCTCAGGCAAGGCCTTATAGCTCGTGCCGTGGGCGGCGTTGTAGCGCTCAAGCGCCGTGGCGTCGTAGCTCACGGTAAACGTCTGTGTCGTTGTCGGCGCCGCGGAGATGTTCACGAAGAAGTCGGTTGCGCCATTGTTGTTGAACACGATGGAGTCTGCGTTGCTCAGTCCGTACTTGTCGGTGAGGAACACGAGCTGCTTCGCGGCGGGGGTGTATGGAGTCTCGTCCACGTTGCCCAGGTTCACGCCCTCGGAGCACGAGGCCATGGCCGAAGCCGCAATCACGCCCAGGGCGATGGTCTTTATGTTGTTGATATTCATGTCGAATTCCAAGTTGTTAATGTTGTTCTGTAATGTTGTTAGTTCTCAGGCAATGACACGTTGTGGAACGACAGCGTGCCGTTGGCTATGGCGTCGTTGCCGTGGCCTGTGGCGTCCACCACCTTTCCTGTTGTGGTGTTGTCGTCCATCTTCCAGTAACCTACGAGCCCTTCCGTCTGTGGGTCAACGGTGTAGAAGTTGTCTTGTATCTCCTGCTGCGTGCGCACCACGTTCCATACTCTTACCTCCGACATGTTGCCCTCAAACCAGCGGTTGTCGTCATACGACTTGCCGATGAGGAAGTCGCGGTCGCTGCCGTTGCCCTTGATGCTGATGTTGCCGAGGGCCTTCTTGCCAGAGCTCTGCACCTTGCCATTGACGTAGATTACCCATTCCGTAGTGTTGGCGTCGTAGGTCAATGCCACGTGCTGCCAAGCCTTGGTTGCCAAGCCTTTGTCTGAGCTTGCGTCGGGGAAGTTGCCCCTTGACGTGGCTATCTGTATCTGGTTGTCGGGATAGCCTGAGTCGCCGATACGCATGAGGAACGAGCCTTCGATGCCCATCACGGTTGAGATGAGCTTGCCAAACTCGCGAGGGTAGATTAGCGCCTCAAGGGTTATTTGGCTCATGTCGCTCACCACGGGAACCCAATCGGCTGCCCACTTTACGGTGAGATAGTTCTTCGACATGTCGGTGACCACGTTGATGAGCGCGCCGGCACGGAACACGAAATAGTAGTTGCTTGCCGAGGCGAGCAGCGAGATGTCCGCCGTGTGAACCGTCACTGGCAACACGTAAACGTTGGTGCGGTCCAGCGTGCCGAGGTTCTTGAACATGAACTTGGCGTCGTTGCTTTTCACAGAGCCCTTGTTTATCGTCACCTTGGTGTTCTCGGTCTCGTAACATTCCGCGGGCAACAACTTCGTGAGCTCCGGGGCGGCATAATATGCCTTGACGTAAGTGTCGAGGAGCGAGGCGTTCACTTCCACTGTGGCGTTGATGTCGGTCTCCGCCGGGCGCGCCAAGGTTATGTTCAGCGTCTTCTCCTGTGGGGCGGCGTTGCCCTTCACGATGGTCTCGCTCACCATCGACGAGGCGTTGATGTAGCCCTTGTTGGCGAAGTTCTCCTCGTCGTTGCTTTGGCAGCCTGTCATGGCGAGAGCCACGGCAATGGCAGGTATATATTTTAAGAACTTGTTCATCGTCTTTTAGTTTTTAACGTTAGGATTCATTATTGAGATGGCCTCGCGGATGTGGGGGTACACAAACGCCGAGTTGTAATAATCGTTTTGTATGTTCATGATGGCGAGGCCGGCGGGAGAGTAGCCGCTGTGCTCTGTCGTCACAAAGCGCGCAGCGCCTAAGGAGGCATACACGTTGCCGCTCCACCATCCTGTGGACTTGTCGCTGCTGTCCATTGATGTGGTCTCGACCACTGGCACCACCTTGTTGGTTGGCACGCCATCGCCCAAAGCCTTCATCATGGTGTAGTCCACGGCGTTGGATGAGCTCGCGTCCTGGCATGGCACAAGAATGAACTTTGCCTTGTCGAAGATGGTCTGGTCGGTGTAGAACTGTGGCTTGCCTTGCAGCAGCAACTCCTTATCGGAGTGGCGCTCGGTCCAATCCTTGGCAATGCCAAGGAAGATGTTCTCCCACGCCGTGTAGCTTGCTTTCTCGTCCTCGGTCATTGTTATCTTTTCCTTGCCGCGGAATGTCATTATCACTCCGTCGAGGCTGAAGCGCTCGCAATATGAGAGGCGGACTGTCACGGTGTCGGTGAGGTACGACTTGAACTCCACGAACGTGCGGGCGTTCAGCTCGGTAACCTTCGTGTTGTATGCCTCTTGCGACAAAGTGTTGTCGGCGAGTTGCTTGTCGAGCGCGTCCTTCTCGGCTTTCTTCTCCGCCTCAAACTCTGCGTTCTTGTTGTCGTATTGCGTCTTGATGTCGTCGAAGCTCACTTCGTACACGGTCTTCGTGCCTTTGCGCTCGCGTATCTCGCCAATCTCCTTTATCTCGCGCTCGTTCACCGCCTCGGGGTTGGTCAGCACGACGTAGTCCACTGAGTCGGGCACGGCGTTGATGTGCTGTGCCTGCGTGAAAGGCGTCTTGTTGCTGTTGTCGAATCCGGCTATCAGCACCTTATGCTGATTCTGCTTGTAGGTCTTGAGGCTTGCCAAGTAAGCCTTGTATAGCTCCGGGTTTTGTTGCTCAATGCTTGGCTGGTTTAAGTCCACTGCCTTCACGTCGGTGTCGCAGCTTGCGAGCGTCAGTGCCCCCAAGGCGCAGCAGGCGGAGAGCATGCCATGCTTTATTATGTTGTTCATGTTTGTCTGATTTGTTGTTAAGTCTTGCTTGTTATGCTTCGCTTTTATTTTGCCCACCATACGTCAGTGCCCATGTTATCTGCTCCTCCGAGCAACTGCAAGGCGTGCTGGTAGTTCGCGGCGTTGTTGGTGCGCTCGTCTTGCGGATATGCCAGTCGGCGTGCTCCGCGATCGCTGTTCACCGTGCCGCCAGAGTTGTTCACCACCACAGGCATGAGCTTCGGGAAGCCCGTGCGGCGATATTCCGACCAAGCCTCAAGGCCGAGTGGGAAGTTGGCGAGCCATTTCTGCGTGATGATGCGCTCCAGGTTTCCGGAGTTGTCGGCGTCGTCCCAAGCGATGGTCACCTTCGATGTCGTGCCACTGTACGAGTTGAGGCCGGCAGGGTCCTTGTAGCCTTCGGGTGTGCTGGTGTTGTCGGCGAGGTATGCGTCGGCGCCGCTCACGCCCCATTGCTCAAACGAGAGGCGTATGCCTTCCTCGTAGAGGCTCTTCGCCGTGCCGCCCATGCTCCATCCTCTCAACGCGCCTTCTGCACGCAGGAAGGCGGTCTCGGCGGAGTTCATGATGATGAGCTTTGAGTCGGTCTTCACGTTGTAGTTGCTATATGCGTGGGCAGTGGTGCCGTCGGGGATGTTGATGCCAGTGCGCATGCCGTAATAGCCTTTGCCGTCGAAAGTGCACTCCGTGAACATCGTGGCGCGGCGTGGATCCTTGTAGCCGTTCATGTAGCTCGTGATGTCTGCGCTTATGCGCGAGTCGCCACCGTTGTACTCATACATTATTATCTCGAAGGGGTTGGTTGAGACGAGCGTCAGCTCGGCGTTGTCGTCGTTGCCGCTCATCACGCCCACCTCTTGGCTCACGGCTTCCTCAGCCTTTTGCTTGGCGAGCGTGGCGTTGGCGTTGGAAATGCGTATTGCCATGCGCAGCTTGAGCGAGTTGGCGAACTTTATCCATTTCTCCACCTTGCCACCGTAGATGCGGTCGGCGAGAGACGAGAAGTCGGCGGTGCGGTTGGCTGTCAGCGTGGCTATCGCCTCGTCGAGCTGCTTGAACATGAGGTTGTAGACTTCCTCTTGTGAGTCGAAGTCGGCGGTTATCTCGCCGTTGGCTCCTACCTTTGAATAAGGTATAGGCCCATAGGCGTCGGTGACGCGCTGTATGGAGGCGACCTTCAGCACAGACGCCACGGCGTTTGGCACGGGGTCGTCGGTTGCCTTTGCCACCTCGTTGCTATAGATGAACACCTTGGGTATGATGTCCTTGTAGAGCACGCGGCTCCAGTTGTCCTCGGGGCAGTATTGTCCGAAGTTCTTGTTGTTGAATCCCGAGTTGGAGTCGACGATGTAGCCGCCGTAGGAGCCTCCGAGCAGGCATTCGGTAAACTGGTTGGTGTTCACGTCGGTTGGTATGACCCAGCTCTCAAGGTTGAGCATTGCCGAGCGCATGGCGTAGGCGTCGCGCTGCATCTCGTCCTTGTCAACGCCGTAGGGGTTGCGGTTGAAGTCCTCGTAGCCGTCTGTGCAGCTTGCCGTGGCGAGACACAGGCCGGCGGCCATGACAGATATGATGATATTATTGTTGAGTTTCATAATTGTTACTCTCCTCGTTTATTAGAATTTGAGTTTAATGTTGAAGCCGAAGTTGCGTGTGCTTGGCGTCATGAATTTGTCGATGCCCTGGTAGTAGTTGCCTGTCGAAGCCGTAGCTTCTGGGTCAAACGGCGCCTTGCAGTAGAAGAAGAGCAGGTTGCGGCCCACGAGCGACACGGTGAGGTCGCCAATGCCGAAGAGCTGGTTCTTCTTGAATGTATAGCCAATGCTTGCCTCCTGCAAGCGCACGTTTGTGGCGCTGTAGGTATAGTATTGGCCTATGCCGTCGCTGCCTCCGACGGTGGAGTACCACACTTCGGGGTTCACCATGTCGTTGCCGTTGACGAGCACGTAGCCGCGGTCGCGCGCCTTAGCCGATTCCTCGGAGACGCCGTAGGAGTCGAGTGCCGCCTGCGTGGCTGAGTAGACGATGCCGCCGAGGCGTGCCGTCACTTGGAAGCCGAGGCTCAAGCCTTTCCACGAGAAGTCGTTGCGCCACGACATGTTGCACTTCGGGAACACGGAGCCGAGCTTGATGTCGCCCACGTTGTTGTCCTTGTACACCTTGCCGTCTTGGTCGACGTACACTTTGCCGTCGTCGGTGCGCACGAGGTCTGCCATGGAATAGAGGTCGCCGAGCGAACCGCCCTCCTTGAGGATGAAGTGGGTGGTGCCGAGTCCGCCCACGTCGAGGCGGTCCTTGTTTATGATGGCGCCGGTCTCAGGATGCACGTAGTTCTTTACCAGCTCGTTGATCTTGTTCTTGTTGTGCGACAGCGTGAAGTTGCTTGACCAGCCGAAGTTGCCCCAGTGGTTGTCGTAGCCCACCGACAGTTCTATACCATTGTTAGATACGTTACCGGTCTGTATGTACATGGCGCTGTAGCCCGACGACACCGAGATGTCGGGGTTGAACGTCTGGTTGAACGTCTTTGTCCAATAGAGGGTGAGGTCGAGGTGGAAGTGCTTGAACAGGCGTGTCTGCAAGCCGAACTCCCACGAGTTGGTGGTCTCTGGTTTCAGGTCATACATGGGATAAATGGTCTGTGTCTTCCACTGCTTGGTGTTGTTGTCCCACTCATACACTGGGTTTGAGTACCAGCGCGGGAACGGTATGCCCACCGAGGCGAATGAGCCGCGGAACTTCAGGTAGTCTATTTGCTTGGGCAAGCGCAGCGTCTCCGATGCCACCCACGACAATCCCACTGAGGGGTAGAAGAACGACGACTTGTTGGAGTGGGGGCCTGCAAGCATTGAGGGCCAGTCGTTGCGGCCGGTCAGCGAGAGGTATATCTGGCTGTCCCAACCCACCTCGGCGCTTGCGAAGAGCGACTTCGTCTGGTCGTGGTAGCCGCTGGGCAGGCGTGTCTCGCGCTGTGGGTCCACTTGATATTCGTTGAACACGTTTGGTATGAGGTTGTCGCTTATTGGGCCCTCTATGCCCGACACGTTCTGGCGGATGTCGGAGAGTATGGCGCCGGCGTTGGCGTTCACCGAGAGGCGGTCGTTGAGGAAGCGCTTGTCGAAGGTCAGCATCACGTCGCCGTAGAGCTGCTTGTTGTCGGTGTTGGTCAGGGCGTATTGGCCATTGGTGCCGGCAAGCGTGGTGTTGGTGGAGGCGTAGTATTTCTTCTCATACTTGTTGGCAGAGTTGTCAAGGCGTATGCGTGCCGCCACGTTGAGGTAGCTTGTTATCTTATATGTGGCACCGGCGTTCATCATGTAGCGGTGCTTGCTGTTCTCGCGCAGGTTGCGATAGTTGATCCAGTAAGGGTTCTGCCCCACAAACTCGTTGATGAGGCCGTTCCAGTTTTGCACGTAGATGTTGCGCTGGGTGTCCCAGTGCTCATACATCTTCATGTCGTTGTAGTCGTTGCCGCGCGGGAAGAGGTAGGCGGTCACCAGCGGGTTGGCGTAGACGCCCTGGTTCACCATGTTGCGGTCGTTCTGGTAGATATAGCTTGCGCCGACGTCCACGGTGAGCTTGCCGTCGAGCATCACCGACGTGTTGCGGAACGAGAAGTTGTAGCGGTTGTACTTGTTGTTAGGCACGATGCCGCCTGAGTTCACCGCCGATGCCGACACGTAGGTCTGGTTCTTCTCCGTTCCCGTCGACAGGGTCACGGCCTCTGTTGTCACGAGTCCGGTCTTCAGGTAGTCGGACACTGGGTCATAGCCCACGTAGTTGGCGTCGTTGAGGCGTTTGCCCCATGAGTAGGAGTCGGCTCCGGCGTCGCGCAGCGATGATCCCGTGCCGTAGCGGTTCTGGAACTCCGGCGTGCGCAAGGCGTTTGAGAACTCCGTGCTCTGGCTCACGGTGACGGTCGTCTTGCCCGCCTGGCCTTTCTTGGTCGTTATCACGATGGCGCCGTTGCTGGCGCGGTTGCCGTAGAGGGCTGCGGCTGCGGCACCCGTAAGCACCGACATGGACTCTATGTCCTCGGGGTTGATGTCGGCAATCTCCTCGGTCGTTCCCTTTGAGCCGAACTCGGTGTCGCCGTCCTCGCTGAGGTTGAACATTGGCACGCCGTCGATGACGTAGAGCACGTTGCTCGACTGCTCGATGCTTCTCGCGCCACGCATCACGACCTTCGCGGAACCGCCGGCACCCGACGACGACGCGTTGATGTTCACGCCCGCCACCTTTCCGTTGAGCGAGTTGATGAAGTTGGCGTCCTTGTTGGTGGTGAGCTGGTCGCCGTCCACCTTCTGCACGTTGTAGCTCAGGGCTTTCTCGGCGCGCTTGATGCCGAGTGCGGTCACCACCACTTCTTTCAGCTCTTTCGATTCAGGCTGCATGGCGAGCGAGTAGCTGTTCCTGTCTGCCACGCGCAGGGCCTTGGGCTCGTAGCCTATGTAGTTGACCTCCAGCTCCGTTCCCTCGGGCACGTTGAGCGAGAAGTTGCCGTCCATGTCGGTCACCACGGCGTTTTGCGTGCCTTTCTGTCGCACTGTGGCTCCGATGATGGGCATGCCGGTCTCGTCTACCACGTTGCCGGTCACCTTCTTGGTGCTCTTGGCTTGCTGTGGCGCGGTGGCCCTTTCCTTTTGCTCTTTCTTCTTCGACACTACAATGTTCTTGCCCTCGATCTTGTAGGCCACGTCTTGTCCTTCAAGAATCTGGCTCACGGCTTGTTTCAACTCGGTTGCGTTGACGTTCACCTTGCGGCTCGTGTTCACGTCGGATAGGGCGAATACAAACGAGTATCCGCTGGTCTCCCTCAGTTGCTTCATGGCTGTCTTCACGCTGACACCGTTGAGGTGCAGCTTGACGCTCTGGGCGGTAACCCCGAGAGTCATGGACAACAGAAACGCAGCCACGGTAAGGCTCTTTCTTTGGATGTTCATCGTGATTTAAAGTTAATTTGATTATGGTTGTTTGTTTACATTGTCATATAGGGAACTTGCCGCACGCAAGCTGTCAGGTGGCGAAAGAGGTGTCAGTAAACCTTCACCACGTTGCCATTGATGGTGTATCTTATCCTGCCCGTGCCGGCGAGCACGTTCATGATCTGCTCAAGGCTTTGGTCCTTGCGGTGGAACACGCCGTAGAACCTCGTGCCTGCCAACGTGGCATTGGCTATCTCTATGCGTGCGGCGTAGGCCCGCTCAAGGTCGGTGGCAATCTCCGACAGCCGGCGGCCGTTGAGCATTATGGTGCCGTCGGTCCAAAGGCGCGCCGTGGTGGCGGTGTAGTCTTCCACGGTCAGGTTTCCGCTGCGCTTGTCGAGCACGGCGCGCTGGTTGGGCAGGAGGTGGCGCTCGCCTCCTTGGGGCTTGCTGTTCACGGTGAGCGCCACGTGGCCCTCGTCGAGGCTCACCATGGCTGTTTTGTCGGTGGGGTAGTCGCGGAAGTCGAACTTCGTGCCGAGCACCCTCACGCTGATGCTGCCCGTCTGCACGTTGAACGGCATGTTCGGGTTCTTGAACACCTCGAAGTAGCCTTCGCCCGTGAGCGATAGTTGGCGGTCTTTCACGCCGAAGCCTTGCGAGTAGGCTATGCGGCTGCCGGCGTTGAGCCACACCTCGGTGCCGTCGGGCAGGGTCACCTTCGACGTGGAGCCTTCTGGCGCCTCCACCACTATCTGTGCGAACGCGGTCTCTATCTCGCGTTGGCCCAGGCGATAGAAGAGATACGAGCACCCGCATGCTATTATCGCGACCATGGCGGCATAGCGCATGAGGCGCAGCACGCGGTGACGCGCGGATGGCCGTGGCTCGTCGGTGCCGGCGTCGTCGGCTCTCGCTGCGAGAGGGGCTTCGACGGCGATTCCTGCCTTGCCAGCCTTCTCAGCCTCGGCTATGCGCGCGAGGAATTTCTCGTAAGCCTTCTGCTTGTCGTAAGCCGCCAGCTCCTCCACGTTGGGTGTGGCGTCCCATATCCGCGCGAGGTGCGCGTAGGTCTCGGCGTTGCGTGGGTCGGCGGCTTTCCACTGCTCCAGCCTCTGGCGTTCATCGGCTGTCAGTGAGCCGCTTAGCTCGCTTGCCACAAGAATGTATATCTCGTTGTCGTGCATTGATTGCTTATTGCTGTTCGTGGTTTTCATACGGGTTTTCATAGTGAAGACGAAAAAAGAAGGTTTAGGTATAGTGGAAAAAGCAAGTTTTTTTCAAAAAAAAGCAGTGGCGCGATCCCATGATGCATCGACACGATCCCATTATGCGGTGGCGCGAGTCCCATGATGCAGTGGCGGGCCCTGTGCCCGTCAGCACCCCGCATGGCTTTGCCGCCGCTATGCGAGGAAGATCAACATGACGATATACTTGCCAAGGTCGCGCGACAAGAGCTTGAGCGCGTTGCCGATGTGGTATTTCACGGTGTTGATGGAAATGCCCAGCTCATCGGCTATCTCGGCTTGCTTCTTCCCCATGAAGCGGCTCATCTCGAAGACCCTGCGACACTCGAAGGGCAGGGCGGAGATGGCGCTCTCCACGCGTGCCTCAAGCTCGTTGCCAATGACGTCGGCAAGCGGGTCCTCGCCCGACGCGGCACCGAGGGCGGTGTCGTCGGTGAGTCGCGACTGCGCCACCTCATAGCGTTGACGCTTGGATCGAAGGTAGTCGAGGCTGGCGTTGCGCACGCCTTGTGCCAGATAGCCGCGGAGCGACGTGCTGATGTCGATGCTCTTGCGTCGCTCCCACAACCTGAAGATGATGTCGCCCACTATGGTCTCTGCCATGAACTTGTCTGCCACATACTTGTTGGCGACATGGCAAAGCACCTGGTAATGAGCATCGTAGATGTAGCGATAGGCTTCTTGGTCGCCAGCCTTTAGCCCTTTTATTATCAGCTTCTCTGAGTAATCCATGTCTTAGTCTTAGGCCTTTGTTTATTGCGGTTCCTTATTCGGTTTTTTCCTTTTTCTGATGTCTGCCTTTTGCAAAGATACACCTTAAATGCCTCTTCTCAAAATATTTCAACGATTATTTGTCGCCGTGCTTGTTCTCGCGTGAGAGTGGTCGCTTGAAATTACCCCGTCGGCTTTGCGCCGCAATCGCGATGCCTCCGCGCCGCGATCGCGCCGGCTTTGCGGCGGTGTCGCAGCGGCATTGCGCCGCTATCGCACACGGTGTCCGTGCGCGGGCTTGCTGCTTTGTATTAATATGTGTGAAATATTTGTGCAAACATGGCAAAATGTTATCATAAATCAAGTAAATGTGGCAAAATGGTAATTGTACTGGGCTTTTCGTTGTTCTTTGCTATCTTTTTGCTAATTTTGCCATTATTCTATTTTGTATTCTCTCAAACACAGACATCGTATGGTAAGAAAGATTGTTGCGCTACTGCTCGTCGCCGTTTTCAGCACGCTGGCGGCGAAGGCACAAAACCAGAATGTCGTCGGCACCGTGACCTCAGAGGACGGTGAGCCTGTTGTCGGAGCCTCCGTGATGGTGGTCGGCACCAAGGTGGGCACCGTGACGGACATCGACGGCAAGTTCTCGTTCACCGACATCCCCGTGAAGGCCACGCAGCTCAAGGTGACCTATCTCGGCATGCAACCCAAGGTGGCGGCGATAAAGCCCAACCTGAAGATAGTGCTCTTGGAGGAGAGCCGCCAGCTCAACGACGTCATCGTGGTGGCATACGGCACTGCCAAGAAGAGCAGCTTCGCCGGATCGGCGACAATGGTGAGCGCCAAGGACATAGCCGACCAGCCTGTGACCAGCTTCGAGAGCGCGCTGGCGGGCAAGGTCGCCGGTCTGCAAGTGACCACAAGCTCGGGCCAGGCAGGCTCGGCGCCCACGCTGCAGATACGCGGCATAGGCTCGATGAACGCCGGCAGCTCGCCGCTCTATGTGGTGGACGGCGTGCCGGTGATCGATGGCGACGTCGGCCAGATGTCTGATTACACCTATTCCACCAACAACATCATGAACACGCTCAACCCCGACGACATAGAGTCGGTGTCGGTGATGAAAGACGCGGCGGCATCGTCGCTCTACGGTTCGCGCGCAGCCAACGGCGTGATACTCATCACCACGAAGCGAGGCAAGGAGGGACGGCCACGCGTCACGCTGAAGTCGTCGATAGGCTTCACGCCATCGTGGGCAACGGGCAACTACGAGACGGCATCCACGCAGCACCAGGTGGACATGCTCTACACCATATTCCATGCCTACAAGACGGAGAACGGCGCGTCCGACGCCGATGCCAACGCCTATGCGCTGAAGCAGCTCAACAAGAAGTTCAACAAGCACGGCTACTCCTTCTCCACAAGTGGCACGGGTGCATACGAGGACGTGGCTATAGCCGACTACGACGGCTCGGGCCGCGCGGGGAAATACTACGACTGGGACGACGCCTACTTCCGCACGGGCGTGTACCAGACCGACGACATCTCGGTGAGCGGCGCCACGGACAAGACCAACTACTACACCTCGCTGTCGTACACCAAGGACAACGGACGGCTGTGGGTCAACGACTTCAAGCGCGTGTCGGGACGCGTGAACCTATCGCAGAAGATAGGCAAGCACATCGAGTTCGCCAGCAACGTGAGCCTCGCCCGCATATCGAAGAGCGGATACAACGACACGCGAAACACCGCCGGCAACTACTTCATGCAGACGCGCAACTTGCTCTGGGGGCTCTATTGGCCCACCGACTACAAGACGGGCGACGACTGGACGTCGCGCTACGGATCGTATGCCTACAACGGACTATACTATAGCAAGGAGTGGGAAAACAAGTCGGTGGACACGCGCGTGTCTGCCATCGAGACGCTGACGATTCACCTGCTGCCAGGCCTCGACGTGCGCTCGATATTCTCCTACGACAACACCAACGTGCGCGACCACATATATTATAGTGCCAACCACTACGACGGCGCCTCGACCAACGGCGAGGTGAGCGAGATGCGCACCACCTACGAGAAGACGGTGTCGTCGACCACGGCTTCCTACAACAAGCTCTTCGGACAACACGCACTGGGCGTGCTCGTGGGCTTCGAGGCTGAGAAGAACAACACCGACTTCACCCGCGCCACAGGCGAGAACCTGCCAAGCAGCACCCTGCACACCGTGTCGACAGCCGGTGTGCAGAAGTCGGCAGGCTATGAGTGGGGCAACTCCATGGTGTCGGTGCTCTCGAAGGTGGACTACAACTACGACGAACGCTATTTCGCCTCGGCATCGTTCAGGCGCGACGGCTCGTCGAAGCTCAGTCCCGACAACCGCTGGGGCAACTTCTGGTCGGTGTCGGGCGCATGGCGACTCGGCAAGGAGAAATGGGTGAAGAGCGTTGGGTGGATCGACGACCTGAAGCTGCGCGCCTCGTATGGCGTGAACGGCACGCTGCCATCGTCCAACTACGCCTACATGAACTTGATGTCGTATTCGAGCAAGTACATGGGCGAGCCAGCCGGACTCATCTCCTCGCTCAGCAACAAGAGCCTGACGTGGGAGACCAACTACAACACCAATGTGGGCGTCGACTTCGCCGTGCTTGGCTCAAGGCTCAGGGGAACGGTGGAATATTTCAACCGCGACTCGAAGAACCTGCTGCAAGACGTGCCGGTGTCGATGGTGACGGGATTCAGCTCGGTGCTGAAAAACATTGGCCGCATCAACAACCACGGCATAGAGGTGGAGCTCTCGGGCGACATCATCAGGAACGACAAGCTGAAGTGGACAGCGGCGTTCAACGCCTCGTTCATCACCTCGGAGGTGAAGAAGCTCTACCAAGGCGAGGACATCATCTGGTATGACCCGACGGGCAGCGACAGTCGCGCGCAATATGTCTACCGCGAGGGGCAGTCGACCTTGGCTTTCTATGGCTACGAGTGGGCTGGCGTGGACCCGAAGAACGGCAAGAGCGTGTATTATGTCAACGACGCCAAGGACGCCAAGGCGGGCGACTTCGAGTTTAAGGGCCGTGGCGCCACCTACGACTACGCCAACGCCAACCTTACCGTGATAGGCAACGGCATTCCCGACATGGCGGGCGGATTCTCCACCAATGTCAGCTACATGGGCATTGAGCTGGGTCTCAACTTCATCTACAAGCTCGGCGGCAAACTCTACGACGGAGCCTACAAGGACGTGGCTGACGATGGCTACTACTGGGAGCGCATACGCTCGGAGAACTATTACAAGAACATGTGGACTCCGACGCATACCGACGCCTCGGAGCCAGCGCTCTCGGGCAGCGACCTTACCGATGCCATGCAGTTCAGCTCGCGCCACTTGCACGACGCCACCTTCCTGAGGCTGAAGACCCTGTCGCTGGCGTACACGTTCCCGAAGACGCTCATAAGCCATATCGGGCTCGCCAACGCGAGGTTGTTCTTCAACGCCGAGAACCTGCTGACGTTCTCCAAGTACAAGGACGCCGACCCGGAGGTCAACAGCTACAGCACGCGCGGATGGGAGACGCCTGTCGGCAAGACGTTCATCTTCGGTGTCGAGATTACTATCTGATGTCTACAACGATAAACACACATTGACATGAATATATACAAGAGTACAATAGCTTTGATGATGACGGCGCTTGTGGCGCTCACCTCGTGCGGCGACTTCCTCGATCGCGAGCCCACCAACTCGGGCAACGCCGACAACGCCATTGCCACGACACGCGACGCGCAGGTGGCAATCAACGGAATGATGTACCAAATGTCGTCGTCGTCCTACTACGGGCGCAACTTCTTGCTCTATGGCGACGTGAAGGGCGGCGACCTCACCATCTACCAAAATGGACGCGGCAACGACGCCCTGTACACTTTCAACCACACGCCGACAAGCGGCACCTACTCGGGATTCTGGTCCACGATGTACGACTGCGTGATGCAGGTAAACAACCTCCTGGAGAACATCGACAAGATACAGGCAAACGGGGGCGGCGCCGACTTCGACTACTACAAGGGCGAGGCCCTGTCGCTGAGGGCGTTGTATTATTTCGACCTCGTGAGGCTCTACGGCAAGCCCTACAACTATGACAAGCAGTCGCTGGGCGTGCCTCTCGTGCTCAAGACGCTGGACGCCAGCGCGCAGCCGGAGCGCGCCACGGTGGAGGAGGTCTACAAGCAGATTGTCGCTGACCTGCAGGCGGGACAGAAGCTCATGGCATCGGACAAGAGCCGCAACAACGGCTATCTCGACTATTGGGGCAACGTGGCGCTGCAAGCCAAGGTGAGCCTCTACATGGACGACTACGCAGCCGCGCTCAAGGCGGCAGAGGAGGTGATGGGCAGTGGCAAGTTCACGCTCTACACACCGGCGCAATGGTGCGAGTCGTGGGGCAAGCAGTATGGGTCGGAGTCGATATTCGAGATTGGCATCGACTCGCAGACCGACCTCCAGCAGTCGTCCCTCGGCTACTATTACATGTGCTATCAGCAGAAGAAGAACGCCATGGGATGGTTTCTCGCCAGCGACTACTTCCTTAACCGTCTCGCGCAGGACAGCAGCGACGTGCGCTGGGGCGTGATGGACAACGACGAGTCGTGGGTGGAAACCAAGGTGGAGCGAAAGGGCTCATGCTATAAGTACATGGGAGGCATCGACATGGAGGGCGACGGCAAGGAGACGTCCACGGCGGTCAACATAAAGGTCATCCGCCTTTCAGAGGTGTATCTCATAGCGGCTGAGGCAGCACTGCACACTGGCGACGCAAGCAAGGCAGCCACTTACCTTAACGCCGTAAGGTGCCGCGCGCCGAAGTTGGAACCCGCGACCTCAGCCACGGTAAGCGACGACATGATTCTCGATGAGCGCAGCAAGGAGCTATTCGGCGAGGGACAACGTTTCTTCGACATGATGCGCATGAACCGCAAGATTGAGTTCAACGACGACTTCCGTGACGTGCCTGTTACGCGTCGCGCCAAGACCATTGACCGCACGTTTGGCGGCATCGTCCTTCCCATTCCGCAAGACGAGATCAACGCCAACCCGAACATCGCGAACCAGCAAAACGAATACTACAAGGGCAACCAGTAGGCGTTGCCCGCGCAAAGCTAAACAAATGAAGAGCGCGACCAGTAAGCGTTGCCTACGCAAAGCCAAAATACTACAAGGGCAATAAGTAGGCGTTGCCTACGCGAAGCCAAACGAATATTATAAGGGCAAACAGCAAGCGTAGCACGCGCAAAGCTAAACGAGAGAAGGGGACGACCATCGTGCGTGGTCGTCCCCTTCTCTCGTTTGGCTTTTATCCTTCGGTTGGGTTTATTCTTCTTCAGTAAGGTTTATTCTTCTTCTGTGTCAATGTTCTTGCGGTATTCGGCTGGTGTCATGCCAAACTTCTTGGCGAAGAGCCTGTGGAACGTTTGGCGGATGGGCACGCCGCACTCCGCGCCGATGGCCTCGATGGTATAGTTCGGCTTCTCCTTCAAGATCTTTGCGGCATACTCCATGCGCAGGTCGTTGATATAGTTGTTGAACGATTGCTTGCAATAGGCAGAGAACAGGGCGTTGAGCTTGGCGACGCTCATGCCAAGCTCGTTTGCCACGTCGGTGCGTTCCAGTTTGGGCTGCGTGAAGAGCTTGTGCTCTATCAGCACCTTCTCTACCCTCAGAAACTCCTGATGGTCGGGCAGGTCCTCGCTATTGGCAGCGGCTCCCATGGTTGCCTTTCCTTCTTTGGCCTTGCCTTCCTCGTCGATGTTCTCAATGAACTGCCTCTTGTATGTCAGCAAGTCGTTCACGAGAGCCGTGGTGGCTTGGTTCTTGGCTTTCAGCTTCTTGTTGGCGCGAATCGCCAAGATGATGAGGAATATGCAAGCCGCGAGCAGTGTCGCGATGATGATGCTTGTCGTGTTGCTGGCTTTCAGCATCTTGTCTTGGCGATTGATATATTGTTTCAGGATGTCCTTGCCCAGTTGCTCCGACATCCACGTGGCGTTCTCGCTCTTCGTACGCTTTTCGAGTGAGTCGCTGAGGTTATAGGCTCGTAAGGCGGTCTTCGCCGACTCCTTGTATTGGCCGAGGGCCAGCAGCGTGCTTGCCTTGCTCATCAGTATCATGTTAGTGTAGTTGTAGTCCACGGTGTCCTTGCCGTTCCTTAGCCACATGGCTTCCATCTCGTTCTCTTTCTTCAGCGCCTCGGCATATCGCTTGGTCAGCATGAGATAAGGCACGAGGAAGGTGGCGCCCTCTGGCGTCAGGGCTGCACGAGTGCCGCAGAGCTTGTCGTACATGGCGCTGCCCATGTCGTGGTTGCCGCTTCCTTCGTAGCCGATGGCGTAGATGGAGTAGAACGTGGCGTTGGCTAAGTCGTTCACGCCATTTATGCCTTCGGGGGTGGCGTTCAGCTTTTGGAGCGCCGCCTCATAGTCGCGCTGCGTCTCGAAGAGCTCGGCATATTGCTTCGTGTCGAGCAGGGTGTTGGCTTTCAGTGCGTAGGCGGTCACTATGTCATAATAGTTTTTCCAGTCCCTCGTCTTCTTGTTCTCGCCGTTGAGTATGGCGATAACCCTGTCGTAGCAGTAGATGGCGTGGCGTGAGTCGCCTGTCTCGCCTTGGCATTGCCCAAGCACTATCATCAGCTTGCCCACAAGCTTGCGGTCGTCGTGCTTGTACGCCTCGGCGATGCCTCTCTCCGTCGCCTTCAGGCAGTTGGAGTAGTCGCCACGGTTGTAGTATATCAACGCCGCCGTGTGGAGAGTCTCCAGCAAGCGGTCTGGATGCTTGTTTATGGTTGGGTCGCGGAGCGCAGCCTCGGTGTAGACGCTGGCTTTCTTGTAGTCGAGCATGGAATTGTAGTAAACAATGCCGCGTAGCACGTTGATGTCCAAATCTGGCATCAACTTTCTTTCTTCAGCGGTACGCAGCAGTTGCAAGGCTTGCTTGGGTTGCGTCACGCTTATCTTCTTCACATATTCATATGTGTATTTGTCGTCGGATGATTGTTTGGCTTGTCCGTTGTTGGAGCAGGCTGCCACGATGGCCACCATTGCCATGACCGCTAATCGGATGAGTAGCTTCATACGTTGTTATTTTTGTGCAAAGTTACGCAAATTGTAACACTTATACCGTGTTTTCCAAGTGTAATTTGTTACATATTGGTGTATTATTCGTTTTTTCATGCGTTTTTGTATGCCTATCCGCCGTTGTAACATCTTAAAATGTGACAATGTAACAGCCGTTGTGGTACACCAATGGCGTTGGTGAGTGACTCACAGACGGCGATTTTGCCTATCTTTGCAACACGTAAGAGAGAATGGGCAATCAAAGCGTGCTCCATGGAGCTTGCCTCGCTCTTACTTTGAGGAAAGACTTTTAAGAAACTTACGATATGGAAAAACTATCAAAATTATTATCCAATGGACTTAGCTTGGTGAGATGGCTCGTTGCTGCCATCCTCTTGATTGCTGCGATAGCGCTTCCCGCTCAGACTGTAACTATTAGTCCTAAAACGGGTAACGTCATCTCAGCCGAGAGTTATAGCGGCGAGAGCCACCTCTCAGGCTTTGGTGGAGCTTGGGTGCACAGCCAGTTGCCCATGACACTCGTGTCTTCCGACGGTAGCGACCTGACCGACAATGGCTTGATGAAGGAGCACGCCAACAACATACTCGCGTCTGGCAACAACCTCGTGTTTGCCTCGGGTGCCTCTCCCATAAACCACATGTCGCTTTCGCTGCCTAAGGGCTATCGTTTCACGAGCTATAAGATAGTGATGGATTACGATTCTGAAGGCTCAAAGGCAAGCACGTTCAAGGAGATGGATGCCGCCTTCAATACAACGAAGAATAGCGTCCAAGTGACAAAAAACGATACGGGTGTGGTCTTGCAGCGCACGTCGATGTCTGCATCCGATATGGGCAACATCCTTTATTTCTATCAAGATCACGCGATTGGCATGGCACGTGTCAAGGTGACGTCGTTCGTCGTCACCTTCGAGTGCACCGAACAGTTCAGCGAAGCTCTCAGCCCAGCTTCATTGTCTTCGGCAGTGAGCTGCGTCAGCTTGCCGTTCCAGACTCAGCGCGTGGACTTCGGTGAGATTCAGAAATCTCAAGCCAGCAGTGGCTACACATCTTATAAATACAACTACAAAAACGTTAAGGACCTTGCGGCCAACTTCCTCTTCTACGACCAATCGGGCATCGTCAGCGGCACTGCCGTGGCTGGAACCGAAGGTGACAAGAGCATCCAGAAGGTAGGCTTGAAAGATGGACGCAGCTTCATGGGTCTGAAGAATAACACCTATTGGTTGGAGACGCCAACAGAGGCTCTCTCGCAAGACGGTAAGACCAAGTTGCCCGTAGGCTACCGCATAGTGGGCGCGCGAGTCTTCTTCTCCAACAACGCCAGCACAAGCGTAAGTAAGGGTGACGACATATATATCACCGACGGCAACGGACGCTACATGGACGCCTCCTTGAAGTTTACGACCACGAAGGTGAAATGGACTTACGACACCGATGGCAAGGTGTCGACAAATGATGGAATTATAACTACCTATCTAATGCATAAGGAAGCTATTCTGATTGGAACTCTGTCGACGACAACGAGTTCCAATCAGGCTTCCTCTTTCAACACTGACGGTTCGAACCTTTACTATAAAGGTTTTCTCGGCAGGTACTTCGTCTCTTATGACGATAACGGAAATGGATGTTACAACAAGAGTGGGCAGCATGTCGTGCTTAAGAACACTGCCACAGAAAACGCCTTCACGGTAAAGCTCTACGACAAGACGGGCAATGCCGTGGCGCAAGAGGCGAAGGCCAATGCCGACAACAACTCGGGAGAGTTGGCATTGGGACAAATGAATAACGATGCAATCAAACTGCAAATCGAGGGACTTGAAGGTAATGCTCTAGCCTATGTGAGACTTGAAGTGGACCTTGAGGCGCTGAATCCCTACGTGGACAAGATGGACATTGCTTGCACGCTGCCGTCGGGAGAGACGGAGCTCAAACAGCAGTATCTGGCCGACGACTTCACCATCGGCACCAATGGCAAGGTTGATTTCGCCGTGCCTGCCAACGTGGACACGAAAGACTTGAAGTTCGCCTTCGAGGGACTGCACCACAAGAAGGCCGACGAGACCTATGGCGACTGGGGAGAATTGGGACGGCATTCTCGCTACAATTTCGTGAAGTCGGCGTATTATGATGTCATCGACGAGAACCTGCAAGGCCACCGCACTGAGGCTGCCGACTACGACTATACTAAGAAGGTGCGGGTAGACGTGGCTGGGACGAAGGCGTTCAGGTGCAACAACTCCGACAAGTTCAAGGCGGGAACGTCGGGCAGTGAGACGTTCTATTATGAGGAGTACCGCTATTCCAACGCTTTGTATGCAAGCCAAGGCGGGACATGGGGTGACATCACGACCACGGAGGACGCTTACAAGGATTTCTACATGGTGGTGTGCGACGAGACGCGCTACAACATCGCGCCAACCACGACGCCACGTCACGCCTATTACGCCTACTACTCCACGAGCATGAAGTTGGAGCGTGAGAACTACGAGCCGGTGGTCACCTACACGCGCATCTACGACAACGCCATGCTTCAGGGCGGCTTCGACAATAACTTCTACGCCGGTGTCAAGGTTACGTTGAAAGACAAGAGCGGCAACGACATTCCCGAGGGCAGTGGGTATGTCTACGCTAAGCAAGTCATCGACAAGATGAACGAGACCGCCACGGGCAAGCCTGTCGACCTCAGTCATGTGCTCTATGTGGACTTGAGCAAGCTGAAGGCGGTAATCACCAGCGAGAACGATGCGGCGATAGGTAAACTGTCTGACATCAAGGCGCTTGTGGGCAAGAACGCCATGATCTACCTCCCACAGGGCGTGACGGCAAGTCTTGACAATGTGGTCACTAAGTCTGCAACGGGCGATGATTTCAATGCCGAGAACGACATCGTGCTGACGGACAAGCTACCGTTCTATTCGCTTTACGACATTCGTGTGAATGCCAGCAATGAGGTGGTCTACAGCCGCACGATCATCAAGGCCAATAACACCAACAAGTGGGTGTCGGTGGTGATGCCGTTCACCATGGCGCTCGATCCAGAGACGGGCGTTTATAAGCAGCCGGCTGATGGCGGCGAGTTCACGTTCTACACCATGAACGCCGACAACTCATTCAGTTCCACGGGGTCACGCTACTCAGTCAACGCTCACTTCTCGCCTTGCACAGGCCTGACGGAGACGGTGGCCAATAAGCCTTATCTCATCAACATCGAGAAATATGTCGACTCGGCTGCCGGTGACGACGTGATGTTCACGCTGAGGCAGAGTGGGGCAACAATCGTGAAGACCCCGAAGTCGCTCGATGGCGAGACGGCGCAAGGCACGGTCGACGGCTCGGCCCTGTCGCTTGTGAACCGCGGCACTTACTCCGGCGAGAAGATTGCCAAGACCAACGGCGTGTTCTATTTCAACAAGGATCTGTTCGTGTCATCGCTCAACCTCGACGAGAAGTATCCCGATGTCTACGTGTTGCCGTTCCGCACTTGGTATGACCGTGAAGGCTCGACCAACAAAGCCATACGCTACATCAACATCTCCACTGAGCCGAACACTCAGCCTACCAATATCTCGCAGGTAGCTGCCGATGCTGCCGATGCCGGCTTCGAGTTCTCCGCCAATGCCGGCGTGTTGACCGTCAAGGCCACCAAGGACGTGCGTGTCAGCGTGCGCGCCATCAATGGCAAGACCCTCGGTGTGGCAACGCTGAGAAACGGCGACTCACGCTCCTTCCCTCTGCCAAGCGGCATATATGTCGTCAACGGTACGAAGGTCGTGGTGCGATGAACCTCTTTTACCTTATTAATATTTGTCATGCTAATTTAGAATCCTATGAATAAGACTATATCTATTCCTCCGGTTCAGGCTATTAACCCTGCCGTGGACAAGAAAAAATATGTTCGCCCAGCCATTGAGATGTTGAGTGCCAACGCCTCCAGTTCCTTATTGGCGTCCTCGCAGTCGCCATGGGCAGACGCTAAGCAGCATAAACCCGACTTCGACATCAATCTTTGGGACGACGAGCTGGACGACGCTGACAAACCTGCCGACGAGAGCACCAATTGGGCAGGCTACCAACAAAACATGTCAGTTTGGTAATGCCTTGCCCCTTCCAGCGAGCCCATCTTTTTCAGTACAATCCTTTGGTTTAGGTTCCCCGTCGTAACGCCATTGCCATTGCGCCGTAAGGTGGTTGCCTTCCCGCCGTAACGCCGTTGCCTTTCCACCGTAAAGGCAACGGCGTTTCAGCGTAATCACGATTGACCACTTTGCAGGGCAGGTCTTGAGCCCGCCTGCATCTCCGCCACGCCTCCGTCTATAATATCTATTATGTCTATCTTGTCTATCCTGTCTATATCGTCCGCCTCGTCTCCCCCGTCTATAATGTCT
>CAVHEN010000007.1:0-86095 GCA_963635115.1 Oscillospiraceae bacterium
GAGACGGCCGATACGACCGAAACCATTAATAGCTACTTTAACATTTGCCATTTTTACTTGTGTTTTATAGTTGTTAAAAATATAACCTTCTGTCTATTGCACCGTTGTGCGTTAGCGTCGCTCACGCTCGGGCTCTCGTGTGGGAAGCTTCAGCGTCGCTTAATTGTTGCGACCCACTAATTTTTCCCTTTTTTCGGTTGCAAAGATACAATATATTTTCTAATTTTGCAGACGATTTGAGTATTAAATAATATAAAAAAGCGGAATCCGACCGTAAAAAACGGTCGCTTGTGGCGTCATTCCCGATGTTAGGTTTGCGTCTGCAACATCCACTTTGCAATTGGGTACCCGCTTACACATTATATATTATATAGAGAGACGATAATCAGGATGGAATAATCATTAACAGAATAATATCATGGGAAAATTCTTTGAGGAGTTCAAGGCATTTGCCGTCAAGGGCAATGCGGTAGACATGGCCGTCGGTGTGATCATAGGCGGCGCGTTTGGCAAGATTGTGAGCAGCATCGTCGACGACATCATCATGCCGCCTATTGGCTGGCTTATTGGTGGCGTCAATTTCTCTGACCTGAAGGTGACATTGCCCACAATGGAGATTCCTGGCATGGAGAAAATGACTGCCGCCACGATAAACTACGGCAACTTCATCCAGACCCTTCTCGACTTCGTCATCATCGCCTTCTGCGTGTTCCTCTTGGTGAAGGGCATCAACAAGTTGGCGCGCAAGAAGAATGAAGAGCCTGCTCCGGAACCGACTCCAAGCAACGAGGAGAAACTTCTCGCGGAGATTCGCGACCTGCTGAAGGAGAAAGACGCGAAATAATCCCGTTTCCTCACGGATGATTTGCAGGGGCGGGCCTTGTGCCCGTCCGCAACCCGAATGGCGTGATACCGCGTTCATTCACATTGGTTGCGGACGGGCACAAGGCCCGCCCCTGCGATTAATACGTGTGGAAACAATCGCTGCGCAATGTTGATTGATGTGGAGGGAATCGTCGGGCGTGATTTCATGCTCTCGCGATTACACCGCAACCGTGATGGGGTTACGCCGCAATCGCATTGCCCTTGCGCCGCGCACGCGATGCCTTTGCGGCGTAATCCGCAGAGGCTGCCGGCGGCGGATTCACTTCCGTATGTAGTCTTTCGACACCAAGTCGTAGTAGAGCGATTCCAGCTCGCCGAGCGTGAGGCGCTCCACGCTGTGCTCAATGGTGCGTATCAGCTCGTCGCGGCGAGCGTCGTTGTCGCTGTCGAAAGACGTGAAAACCTTTGTCATGGCATTGTTTTTTGAAGGGTTTGTTTGTCATGCAAAGTTACAAATAAAACGCGCACCCATTGGTATTATGTGGCGAGATAATTCTGATATGCCATGCAAAATGCTTTAACATTGTTGGTGTTCTTTTTGCAATGTTTACACCTTTACGCAAAAATATTGAGTATTTTTACACTTTCCCTTTGTTTGTTTAAATACTTTTTATACCTTTGTACACAATTTAAACGGTGAGAGATGATATCTTTTGGCAAGGCTTGCCTCTTTGAAGATTTACTTACATAAAAGCGTATACTAACATTATTTCCTTAATTATAGTAAAACACATGAAGACAAACTCTTTGTGCATTTCCTGTGGACGGTTAGTCGACTCCGTGGGCATGCGCAGTCTTGTTCTGGGTTGTGCCGTTACCTCCATGTCCCTGTTTTCGGGAGTTAGCGTCATGGCCCAGGCAACACAGGGAACACCACAGTCGTCAACCATTGGCAAAGGCCAGATGTACCGCGGTGTCGTAGTAGACGATGAGGACCAGCCGCTGCTTGGCGTGAGCGTCAAGGACAAGAACGGCAAGACCCTCACCTTGACCGACCAGACCGGCGAATTCCGCGTCATGCTGCCTGAAGGCCAGTCCACTCTCACCTTCAGCTACGTGGGCATGAAGCAGCAAAAAGTGCGCATGTCCAGCTCCAAGAAAAACGTGATCCGCCTCCAAGCCGACGAGAGCACCATCGGTGAGACCGTGGTCACAGGTATCTACTCGCGCAAGAAGGAGAGCTTCACGGGCTCGGCATCCACCTATCGCAGCGACGACCTCAAGCAGATAGGCAACCAGAACGTGCTGCAAAGCCTTTCTGCCCTCGACCCCTCGTTTGTCATCGTGGAGAACAATCTTGCCGGTTCCGACCCCAATGCCCAGCTCAACGTTAACATCAACGGTACGACGAGCATCAACGGACTGTCGGACAAATACGGCAACGACCCCGACCAACCCCTGTTCATTCTCGATGGTTTCGAGACCACGCTGCAGCGCATATCCGACATGAGCATGGACCGCGTGGAGAGCATCACCATACTGAAGGACGCCGCTTCCACGGCAATCTACGGTTCGAAGGCCGCCAACGGCGTGGTGGTGGTGGAGACGAAGAAGCCCGAGGCAGGCAAGCTGCGCTTCACCTACAATGGCAGCTACAACCTGAGCTGGGCAGACCTGAGCGACTACAACCTCATGAACGCCGCCGAGAAACTGCAGTTTGAGAAGCTGTCAGGCTATTACGGCACGCTTGATGCCAATGGCGAGATACTCGATGATCTCAACCGCACCACATATTATAATAGGTATAAGAACGTCGTGGCAGGTCTCGACTCCTATTGGATGAACGAGCCGCTGCGCACCGGATTCTCCCACGACCACAGTTTCAACGCCGAGGGTGGCGACTCCGCTTTCCGCTACGGACTCACGTTGCGCTACCGCGACAACAGTGGCGTGATGAAGAACTCCGAGCGTCAGAACATCGACGGTTCAGTGGACCTGTCTTACCGCATAGACAAGTTCAACTTCAGCAACCAGACAAACATCTACTACACCAAGACCGACAACAACACCGTGGCGTTCAGCGAGTTTGCACAGGCTAACCCCTACTATTCGAAGCGCGACGACGACGGCGAGGTTTACAAGGTACTGGAGAGCTACGAGACCATCAACGGCACACAGTATGTCTACAACCCGCTCTGGAACTTCCAGCAGAAGAGTTTCAACCGTGGCGATGAGCTGCAGTTCAACAATAACTTCAACGTCGAGTATCGCCCGATAGCCGCCTTGCGCCTCAATGCCCGATTGGGATTCACCACTACGCGAGGCAAGTCGGAAGTGTTCCGCTCGCCCTACGACACCTCGTTTGCCTCAACAGAGGAGATAAACCGAGGCACCTACACTCGCTCCGACAACAACAACACAAGTTGGGACGGCAGCTTCATTGCGAGCTACGGCGGCATGACCGGTGTCCATACCTATAATCTCGTGGGTGGCGCCCAGCTGTCAGAGAGCAACGCCTCAAGTGCGTCGAACAGCACGCGCGGATATATCAGCGACAAGTTCTGGAACCCCAACTTCTCCAATGGCTATGCAGAGAACAGCCGTCCTTCGTCGTCGATAACCAAGACCCGCTCGGCGAGTTTCTATTTCAACGGAAACTACGCCTACGACATGCGCTATCTCCTCGATTTCAACGCCCGCACCGACGGAGCCTCAGTCTACGGCATCAACAACCCGTTCTCCACGACCTATTCGGTGGGCGTGGCGTGGAACATCCACAACGAGCACTTCTTCCACAAGAATAAGTACCTTAGCAACCTCAAGTTGCGCTACACTTACGGCAACCCCGGCAACCAAAACGTCAGTGCAAAGCTCGCCAACAACGTGTACAACTACTACACCACCTATCCCAACCCCTTCGGGCTCGCGGCAATGGTGTCGCAGTGGGGTAACAACGATTTGAAGTGGAAGCGTACCAAGACCCACAACTTCGGACTCAACGCCCTGATGTTCAACAACCGCCTCTCGCTCACCATCGACTACAACATCCGCAAGTCGGACCCTGAGCTTATATCCGTGGAGCAGCCCACCTCCACCGGCGTGTCGTCGATTCCCATGAATGTCGGCGCCACAGACAACCGCAGCTTCACCTTCACCATGGGCCTCGACATCATCAAGCGCCGCGACCTGCTGTGGCGTGTAACTGGCAACCTGCTGCACACCACGACGAAATACTACAACATTGGCGACATGCTTGAGAAGCTCAACCAGGAAGGACGCGCCTCGCAGACGCTCATTCGCTACTACGACGGCGCCAGCACCACGGCATTGTGGGCAGTGCGCTCGCTCGGCATAGACCCGATGAGCGGCAACGAGGTGTTCCTCTACAAGGACGGAAGCTACTCTTACAAGTGGGACTCCGAACAGGAAGTGAAGGTCGGCGACACCACGCCCGACGCGCAAGGCAACTTCGGCACCACCGTGCGCTGGAAGAAATTCTCCTTGGGCTTGAACTTCCAGTACCGTGTAGGCGGGCAGACCACCCTCAGCACGCTGCTCTCGAAGGTTGAGAACATCAGCGACGACGCCATAAAGTACAATCAGGATCGCCGCGCCCTCCACGACCGTTGGCAGAACCCAGGCGATAAGGCAAAGTTCAAGCGTATCGACGACACGTCGACGACAAACATGTCTACACGCTTCATCGCCACGGAGAACACCTTGCAGTGCACCAGCATCTCCCTCGGCTATGAGGACACCACGTCGCAATGGCTCAGGACCGTGGGTCTGTCGTCGTTCTACTGCCGCCTATACACCAATAACATCTTCCGCCTGTCGACTGTCAAGGAAGAGCGCGGTATCAGCTACCCGTTCTCAAGAAGCATGTCGGCGTCTATCGGACTAAGATTCTAAATAGTTATTCATAATTAGTGATTAGCAACTGACAATGAAATTATCAAATATATTCAAGTTTGGTCTCGTGTCGATAGCGTTTGCCGTCACCGCCACCTCGTGCAACGACTGGTTGCAAGTGGACACTGAGGACTCCATCAAGGAAAATTCGCTCTATGAGAACGACGAAGGCTATATGTCGGCGCTCAACGGCATCTACTCAAAGATGAACGAGCAATATGGCTCAACGCTCACCATGGGTGCGCTCGACGTGATGGCTCAATATTATAATGTGGCTGCCAACTCAAACCACACCTTCTACAATTACGCCGCCTACAAATACGATCAGGCGGGCTTCAAGAACACCTCAAACTCGGTGTGGACATCGCTCTACCTATATATAGCCAACATCAACACGCTGCTCAAGCACTGCGACGAGGACGGCAGCAAGCTCTCCAAGCTCTACTATCCTTACGTCAAGGGCGAGGCGTTGGCATTGCGTGCCTTCTTCCATTTCGACCTGCTCCGGCTCTATGGACCCATCTATGGCGTCGATACCGAGAGCACCCTCGTGATGCCTTACCAGGAGACCACGTCCAAGGAGATACAGCCGTTGCTATCGGCAGGCGAAGTGGCAGAGAAGATAATGCGCGACCTCAACGACGCGGAGAAGCTGCTCAGCGAAGACCGCGTCCGCACCGATGGCGTGATGGCGGGCGAGTCTGACGACCCCAACGACAAGGTGGCGTTCCGCTATCGCAACCTGCGTCTCAACTATTACGCCGTGCGAGCCCTCAAGGCCCGTCTCTACCTCTGGATGGGCGACAAGGACAATGCCTACAAGGAGGCCACGGAGATAATAAAGGAGAACAAGGAGAAAGGCGTGTTCCCGTGGACAAAGAAGAACGTGGTCACCGATGTCTCCAATCCTGATCGCATATTCTCGTCAGAGGTGATGTTCGCCACATACAACCAAAGCCGCAAGACCCTTTACGACGGAATGTTCAGTTCCAAGGGCGAGGTCAACAGCATGCTCGTGTTCAAGGGCGAGGGCATGGACGACGGCAACCTCTTCTCAAAGATAACCTACTTCTACGACGACCTCGGCGACCTGCGCCGCGACAACCACTGGTCGGTGGAGACCATCAAGGTGCAGAGCGACAAGGCAGGCGAGGACGACAAGAAGCAAGACATACTCTGCTTCAACAAGTTTGCCGACGCCAACAAGGCGCCCGTGCGCTACATGATTCCGCTCATCCGCATCAGCGAGGTCTATCTCATCGCCGCCGAGTGTGCCAAGACCTGGGAAGAGGCGCTTGGCTATATCAACGACGTGCGTGCCGCACGAAACTGCGTGAAGCTGGAGCTAAAGGAGGACGCGAGCGACGATGACATCCAAGACTACGTATATCGCGAGTTCATGCGCGAGGTGATAGGCGAGGGACAGATGTTCTTCTTCTACAAGCGCAGGGTCGTGAAGCAGATGATGTCGGGCACCGAGTTCGGGCAGGAAGGCTCCTACTGGAACCCCGAGGACAAGCCGCTGGAGGGAAAATACCAGATGGACCTGAACAAATACGTATGGCCGATGCCTGAGGTAGAGTCCAACAAACGATTACTAAGCAAATAAGAATAAACAGAATGAAAAACAAGATATTACCTATTCTTGCGCTTGTCGTGGCCGTGATGTCGTTTGCAAGCTGCGAGAAAGAGCTCATGGATTACGAAGGCAAGGACTGCCTCTACTTCGACGTGCGCAGGGGAGCGACGTGGATAGAGCCCGACCTGTGGGCACACTACAACTATTCGGAGGTGACCTTCGGCAACATCCTCTCCAACGATACCACGGTGGCAGTGAAGATATCAGCCACGGGCCAGACCAAGGATTTCGACCGTTCGTTCCAGGTCATCGTCACCAAGGACAGCACCGACCTTGAGGAGGGCAAAGAGTACGAGCCGCTGCAGCAAGAGTACACCATCAAGGCGGGCGAGACCCACACCTTCGTCAACGTGACGTTTCACCGCACGGCGCGCATGAGCAACGACACGCTCAAGTTCCAGTTGCAGATAGTGCCCAATGAGCACTTCCAGACCATGTTCAACAACTATAAGGACTATCCCGGCCCCTACGAGGAGACTCAGCCCAAGGAGGAGTTCAACAACAACCACGACGCACGCTTCCACAACATGTTTATCGACGACGTGCTCGTACAGCCCGAGGGATGGTTCGGCTCCGACGCCGGCGGCGGACTCTTCGGCAAGTTCTCCGACGTGAAGTACAAGTACATGATGGAGATCTCCGGCACCACCATCTTCGACTACACCAAGGAGAAGATGACCTCGGCGCGCGCCACTGCCATTGGTCAGCAGGTGGCTGACGAGCTTGTGCGCCGAGCCCGCGCCAAGGATCCCGTCATCGACAAGGACGGCACCATGATGTGGGTGATGGCCGTGCAGGGCGGCAAGTATGGCAACGACGCATGGTCGGCGTTCACCAAGCCCGAGGATTATCTAAAGCAACACGCAAACGACAAATAACATGAAAAAGACATTCAGCTTAATATACATGCTTGGGCTCATGCTCCTTTCCTCGTGTGTAGAGGACGAGGGGTGCAACACCATGAAAGAGGTCAACGAGGCGACGATAGAGGGAATAGAGGAAAGCTACTACAAGGTGGCGGACGTCGAGAGCCTGGAGATACCCGTCAAGGTGACTGGCTCGCTCTCGGGCAATGACCCGTCGGGCTTCGACTACCAGTGGTTCATCTGCTCCAAGGAAATAGGCGGCAACAACCACACGCACACCGTGATAAGCAACGAGCGCGATCTCACCTATCCGCTCAACGGCATAAAGCCGGGCTCCTACACCATATACTTCCGTGCCACCGACAAGGCAACGAAGGTTGTCTATGAGAAGAGCTGTTATCTCAACATCATCAGCCCCTATGTGCGAGGCTTCTATCTCTATGGCGACAAGGAGGATGGCACCGTGGGAATCGACTTCGTGAGCATGCTCGACGAGCGCGACACCACCGTCATTGCCGACATGTTCGACAACACCAAGGGCATAAAGCACGCCAAGGACCTCGTGTTCACAGGCTGTGGCAGCTATAAGCCCGAACTGGAATATCTGTATGCCGTGACCGACGACAACTCTTATTCGCTCACGCATTCGTCCACCGAGTCGAAGATAGGGTTCAACGAGACCGACTTCAACGAGATGGCGTGGCCAACGATTGGCGCGGTGAAGAAGCCGTTTAAGGTAATCGACATCCTGCCCCACGCCTACGGCCCCAGCAACACGATGCGCTCGCGCACCAGCCGATGGATGATGACCGACAAGGCCATGTTCTTCGGCTCGCTCTATTCGGCTGAGGCTTACGGCAACCCTGCCAACTGCTATGTGCAGGGCGGAGAGGATCTCGTTGAGATGTCGCCCTATGGCTTCTATCCCAATAATTCGGCTTACACGAGCACGGTGTATCTCTTCGACCGCACCAACCACAAGTTCGTGAAGCTATCGAGCACCTACAGCTCCAACACCAACCTTGCCTCCATCTCCGAGTCGTCGCAAGGAGCCTTCTGGCTCGACCAGACCAAGTACACTCCCGTGCGCGACCTTGTATATGGAGAGAACGGCAAGGGCAACAACGGCTCGTCGTATGCCCTCATGAGCGATGCCGACGGCAAGTACTATGTGTATATCTTCCGCGCAGCCAGTGCCTATAGCTTCGTGAAGACCGCCGCCAAGAATATCGACCTCGGCGTGGCGACCGACTTTGCCAAGGCGAGCCACTACGCGTTCTACTCCAACCAGTACATTGTGCTCTACTCGCTGGGCAACGACCTTTGGGCGTACAACTACAACTCCAACAAGGCGCAGAAGGTGAAGACATTTGACGGAGAGATCACCTACCTCGCCTTCGATGTCCACTCCGATGGCAATGCCGACGACATCATCGTGGCTACGTGGTCGCCAACTGCAAAGGGCACGGTGTATAAGTATGAGGTGGAGGATAGCCCCAACGACCTGAAAATCAACGAGAAGAACTATGCCACCAAGAGCTATCCATGGAAGACCAACCTCAAGGTTGTGAAGGTGGAATACAGAAACTGCAACGACTAAAAGCCCTGCAATCGCCCTCGCCCGAGCGGGAGGGCGATTGCAGCCATGTCGACTCATGCGGGTTAAGGCTTGCCGAAGCCTATTTCCGCGTGTTGCGATTGCGGCGCGAAGGCAGCGCGATCGCGCCGCAACGGCAATGCGTTTACGGCGCAACGGCAACGCCATTGCGCCGCGAAGGCAAACGAGGAAAACTGACACGACAATTCTTCGCCCGCATCAACCGACACGGAGCACGATAATAATACCGTGACATTTCACAAGACACACATCCTGAAAACTCACAAAATGAAAAGCAAAAGACTCATACCGACCATTCTCTTGGGGTTGTTTGCCATGCAAGGCCTGGCACAGACCAACTTCCGTCAGGTCTCGTTCGACGAGGCGCTGAAGGCTGCGAAGAAAGAGAAGAAGCTCGTGTTCATCGACTTCTACACCGACTGGTGCGGCCCATGCAAGCGCATGGCGCGCGAGGTGTTCCCCTTGAAAAACGTGGGCGACTTCATGAACGCCAAGTTCGTGTGCCTCAAGCTCAATGCCGAGAAGGAAGGCGTGGACCTTGCCAAGCAGTACGGCGTGAAAGCCTATCCAACCTACGTGGTGCTCGACGCCGACGGCAAGCAGCGCATGACGGCAAGCGGCTCCATGCCGCCAGACCAGTTCATGTCGAAGATAGAGTCGGGACTCAACCCCGACCACTCGCCAGAACGCATGAAGCAGCTCTACGATGAGGGCAAGCGCACGCCCGACCTCATAAACAGCTACGCTCTCTACCTCATGGAGCAGCGAAAGGAAGAGGAAGGCTACAAGGTGATAGACGATTACTTCAACGCTCTTTCCGACAAGCAACGCCTGAGCGCCGACAACGCCTTCATCTTTACGCGCTACACGCTCAGCCTCGACAACGACCGTGCGCGATTCATGGTTGCCAACCTCGATAAGTTTGACAAGAAAGTACAAGAAACCGTCAAAGAACGCATACTTTTGCTCTATCACAACGCCTTGACGAGCTATTTCTCCGGTTATCTGATGCGCGAAAAAAAATACAACGAGGCAGATTACAAGAAGCTCAAGGGCGAGATCATCAGCCTCCAGCTCGACAAGAGCTATGAGTACGCGCCCATGTTTCGCCTGATAGAGAGCCGCGTCAACGACGATGACAACGCTTTCATCGACAACTGCGAGCGCGAGTATGCCAACCTCAACCCGCGCGACCGCATGCTGCTCGTCCTCAACCTCACGCGGCTCGTGGATAGCAAGGAACCCTCTGTCCTAAAGCGACTTTCCTCATTCATCCGCACGCGCCTTGCCACGATGGAGCCTAACACCATCTCGCTTGCGGGACGCTTGCTCGAAAGCATAGAGACAAAAGAATAAGCATCTCCGTTCTGTTACACCATAGTCAGCGGGGCGCGGTCGGACAGGCTGCGCCCCGCGTCGGTTTAATGCCGCCCAATCCTTGCTCCTAACTCCGTCAATATAGTACCATTTCTGCCAAAAGTAACGCGTATTTGATTTATATCAAGATAGTATCATTAAAGAGAAACATAGTGTCATTTCTTATCATACTTTTGTAATAACTTTGCAATCGATAAAAGATAGCAAATGCAATCTCAATCAAAAGCAAGTGAAAACCACAAAACTATCAAGCTCCTCGGAGTGATGATACAATAAATATATAATACATTTTAAACAAAACTTTTAAATCAATCACCTTATGAAAAAAGTAGTGATGCTCTTTTTGGCTCTTTTGCTCACGAGCCTATCATTCGCGCAGACGAAGGTGACCGGTAACGTGACAGACGGCAATACCGGAGAACCTATCATCGGCGCCACAGTGACCTTGAAGGGCGTTAAAGGTGCTGGAAGCGTTACCGACTTGGACGGCAACTTCAGCATCAGCGTTCCCAAAGGCACGAAAGAACTCGTAGTCTCCTACATTGGCTACGTGACTGAGACCGTCAACATCGATGGAAAGACCAGCGTCAGCGTCGTCATTCGTGAAGACAACAAGACCCTTTCCGAGGTTGTGGTTGTGGGTTATGGTACGATGAAGAAAAGCGATCTCGCCGGAGCCACAGGCTCAATGGACGAGAAGCAGCTCAAGGGTTCCATCATAACCAACATCGACCAATCGCTTGGTGGCCGTGTGGCAGGCGTGACATCCATGGCGACATCCGGTGCGCCAGGCTCCTCGACCTCTATTCGCGTGCGTGGCCAAGCCACTATCAACGCAGGCGCTGAGCCATTGTATGTCGTGGACGGCGTGATCTGGAACAACTCCAATACCTCTGGCTCATCAGTTGGCTTGGGCGACGCCCTTGGCAATGGTGCAGTGTCTACCGTTTCTCCGCTCTCATCTCTTAACCCATCCGACATCGTCAGCATGGAGGTGCTCAAAGACGCTTCAGCCACTGCCATCTATGGCGCGCAGGGTGCCAACGGCGTTGTGCTCATCACCACGAAGCGAGGCAAGGCTGGCGAGGCTAAGTTCTCTTACGACGGCATGATAGCCGCGCAGCGTCAGACAAAGCGTATCGACATGCTCAACCTCCGCGAGTTTGCCGAGTATTACAACGATATGTCATCGCAAGGCCTGGTAAGCGCTGACGACCACTTCAGCGACCCTTCAGTGCTTGGCAAGGGAACCAATTGGCAAGACGCCATCTTTCGCACCGCCCTGCAACACCAGCATCAGGTGAGCGCGCAAGGCGGCACAGACAAGGTGAAATACTACGTGTCGGGCAACTACATGGACCAGAACGGTACCATCATTGGCTCAGAGTTTAAGCGCTATGGCGCGCGTGTCAACCTCGACTCGCAGTTGAAGTCATGGTTGAAGCTCGGCTTGAGCGCCACATATAGCAATACCGACCAGCGCCTGCTGAAGGCAGACCAAGAGGACGGTGTGATCACATACGCCCTTACCACCAAGCCTGACATCCCAATCTACGACATCGACGGCAACTACACGTCCATCGCGCAGCAGGGTGTCACCAACCCCAACCCTGTGGCTCTCGCCCTCATGGACGACATCCTCTACAAGCAGAACCTCCTCACCGGCAACGTGTTTGCCGAGGTGACACCAATCAAGAACCTCGTGTGGCACACCGAGATAGGCTATTCCTTCAACTGGGATCGCGCCGAGGTGTTCAAGCCGACCGTGTCGCTTGGCAACTGGTCAAGGACAAAGAACGAGAACTCCATCCAGAAGTCTACGGGCTCTTTCATACAGTTCAAGAACTATCTCACCTATACGGGCAACATCGACAAGCACAGCTTCACGGCAATGATTGGCCAAGAGTGCTGGAAGAGCAAGTGGGACAACGCACGCACGGAGGCACAAGACCTGCCGACAAACACCATCCACAACCCATCGCTCGGCGACGCCACCACGTACAAGATAAGCAATGGCTTCGGCACGTCAGCCATGGCATCGTTCTTCACCCGTGAGACTTACAACTACGATGACCGTTATCTCCTTACCTATACATTCCGTCGCGACGGCAGTTCAAACTTCGGCCCAGACCACCGTTGGGGTTCGTTCCACTCTGTAGCTGGCGCCTGGCGTTTCTCAAACGAGAAGTTCATGGAGAAACTTGTGGGCAAGTGGCTTACCAATGGTAAGTTGCGTGTTGGTTGGGGTCAGACTGGTAACTCCAACATCGGTGGCGGCAAGTGGTCGTCAGACATGCAGTCCATTGGCACAGGCCTTGGCACATCATACCGTCCTTTGCGCATCGCCAACCTCGACGTGCACTGGGAGAAGCAAGAGCAGACCAACATTGGCCTTGACCTCGGCTTGCTCAACGACAAGGTAAGCCTCACCGTCGACGTATACAAGAAGGTGTCCAACGATATGCTCATGCCCATGCAGCTCCCCTCCTACATGGGAACATCTGGCAATGTGAGCTCAGCCCTCGCGGCGCCTTACGGCAACTTCGGCTCCATCGAGAACAAGGGTCTTGAGATATCACTCTCGGCTCACCCCATCACAACCAAGAACTTCTCTTGGGACTCACAGTTTGAGATCTCATGGAACAAGAACAAGCTCACCAAGCTTTCCGGAACGTCCAACGCCGCTATCCTCGGCACGGGCCAGTGGAGTGACGTGGTAAGCAAGAGCGACGTGGGCCAGCCATTGTTCCAGTTCTACGGATATGTCACCGACGGCGTGTACACCTCATACGAGGACATAGAGAAATCGCCAAAGCCTGTGTCTTATGAAAGCTCAGACGGCTACAACCACTACAACACCGTGTGGGTCGGCGATGTGAAGTACAAGGACATCTCGGGTCCGGACGGCAAGCCCGACGGCAAAATCGACGAGAACGACCGTACCTATATCGGCAACCCAATGCCTAAGTACACTTTCGGTTGGACAAACACCTTCCGCTACAAGGACTTCGACCTCACAATATTCCTCAATGGCTCCGTTGGCAACAAGGTGTTCAACTACCTTCGCATGAAGCTCGACAACATGAAGTCGGTTTGGGCAAACCAAGCAGCCACCGTGAAAGGCCGCTCACAGATCACGGCCATCGACCCCAACAAGGACTACACCAATGGCTACAAGGGCCACAACTCAGGCCTCGTCTATCATTGGTACGACGACATCGACAACGTTCAGGTGCTTAACCCGACATCCATCCCAGCGGCACGACTCAACGATCCTAACGACAACGCCCGCGTGAGCGACAGGTATGTAGAGGACGGCAGCTACTTGAGGGTGAAGAATATCACCTTGGGCTACACCTTCCCGAAGACATGGATCAAGCACATCGGCCTGGAGAACCTGCGCATGTATTGCAACATCCAGAACCTCTTTACCATCACGGGCTATAAGGGCTACGACCCGGAGGTCGGCGCCTCGACATCCGACGCTAACGGTTATGTGTATGGTCTCGACAACGGCCGCTACCCATCGCCAACCGTTTACTCTTTCGGACTTAACGTTACATTCTAAAACACAGCACAATCATGAAACTCACAAATATCAAGACCGTAGCGTGTGCAGCCCTCTTGTCGGTTATCACATTCTCTTCTTGTGATAGTTATCTCGACTGTCCGACAGAAGACGCCATCAACACGTCTAACTATTATAAGACCGCGGAGCAGTGCCGCGCGGGCGTCAACTACCTCTATAACTCACCTTGGTATGACTTCCAACGCGGATTCTTCAAGGTTGGTGAGGTGCTTTCGGGCAACTACTATTGGGGTGCGTCGCCATACTTGACGTTCACCCTCAACGGCTCCGACCAAGACTTGGCCAACATGAGCGCGTCGCTCTGGTCGGTGAACACCCACGCCACAACGGTGTACGAAAACCTGAAAAACTCCACTGAGGCTCCAGAGGAAGTGAAGAAAAACTGCATGGGCGAGGCCCTCACGTGGAAAGCTTTCGCCTACTTCTATCTCGTTCGCTCGTTTGGCAGCGTGCCAATTATCCACAACCCCATCGAGATCATCAACCAGCAGAAGGGCAGCGACGTGCGCAAGGCAAAGATCAGCAACGTCTACGACTACATAGTTAAGGTGCTTGAGGAAGCCATCAGCCTCCTGCCGGAGAACGATGCCACGGGCAAGGGCCGCCTCGACAAATACTGCGCCAAGGCATTGCTCGCGAAGGTATATCTCACCAAGTCTGGCTTCTCCGAGGAGAACACCCAATACAACACCGGCTCATACAGCTACATCACCTGCACCGCCCACCAACGCAATCAGGCTGACCTCGACAAGGCAGCTGAGCTCGCGCTCGACGTCATCGAGCATAGCGGACGCTCTTTGGAACCAGTCTACTCAGACATCTTCCGTGGCGACCACAACGTGTGCGGCGAGAATTTAATATCGTGGGCATGGAGCACACAGGGCAACTGGACAATGCAGAACTCCTTGCAGAGCGACCTCGCCATAAAGGGATTCGACGAGTTTGGCGACTGCTGGGGAGAGTGGAACGGTCCTTCCGTTGACCTGCAAGACGCCTTTGGCGAGAGCGCCCTCAGCAGCAACCGAATGAACGTAGACGACCGTCGCAAGGCCACATTCATGCTCCCGGGCGACAAATACGATTATTTCTATACAGACTGTGGAGGCTTCGACTATCTCAAGTTCTTGTACAACGGCTACGAAGACCACAAGTCGCCGGGCGAACTCGACAACCCAACAGGCGCGGCAGAAGTGAAACATCTCTATGGCGACAACGCTGACCACTTGAAGTATTTCAACATCGCCGCCGCGAAGCAGATGTCGGCCCTCTATACCCACATCCTTCGCCTTTCAGATGTCTACCTCATCTATTGCGAGGCAAAGATTGGCAACAGCGGCTCAACAAGCGATCCGAAGGCTTGCAACCTCTTCTATCAGGTGCGCCACCGCTCGGTGAAGAGCTACGACAAGGACCCATCGTCAATCTCTTGGGAGGACGTTTGGAAAGAGCGCAGGCTGGAGCTTGCTTGCGAGGGCGACCGCTGGTACGACTTTGTCCGTCGCTACTATTACGACCCACAGGGAGCAATCAGCGAGCTTAAGGCCCAGCGCAGGAACACCTACAACGACAAGGACCTGCTCAACGAGCTTTACAAGAACTACTATGAGAACGGCACGTGGTCAATTCCCTCTGGCTTGAAATACGATGATGCCAAGGCTGCGCCAAACGTTACAGACCGCAGCTTCACCCTGCCATTGCCGTCGTCGGACATCACTTACAACCCATTGTTGATGGAAGCGCCAGTAGATTATGATTTAAGTGGCATCACATTCTAACATTATAATGACAATCACATGAAACGCAATAACATATTCCACAGCCTAATGCTGGCAGCGATAGCCGCCTTTGCCGGCCTCACCATGCAGTCGTGTGAGGACGAGCCCGACAAGTTCGAGCTGACGAGCGGCTCTCCGACCGTCTATTATATCCGTCCTGCCAATGCAGCATCCAAGGACAGCCTGCTCACATCATCCAGTCCATCAAAGGCTATCTGCATCGTGGGCAAGAACCTTACAAGCATCACCCGAATGCTGTTCAACGACCAGGAGGCCGTGCTCAACACGAGCTATATCACCGACAACACCTTGCTCGTGGACGTGCCAAAGGACATTCCTGACAGGGTCACCGACAAGATATACATGATCACGCAGAGCCACGACACCGTGACCTACGACTTCCATGTTATCGTTCCCGCCCCCGTTGTCGACGAGATGTCGTGCGAGTATGCCAAGGCAGGCGAAGAGGTGACCATCAGCGGCAACTACTTCATCGACGACCCATCGAAGCCCATCACCGTGACCTTGCCAGACGGACAAGTGGTAAAGGACTTCACAAAGAAGACTCGCAGCAGCCTGTCGTTCACCTTGCCAGAGTGCACTACCGAAGGCCCGATGACCGTCACGTCTATCTATGGCACCACCAAGTCGAAGTTCCACTACCTTGAGAGCCGTGGCATCCTCTTCGACTTTGATGGCAAGACAGGCTTGGGCAACCACGGTTGGCACGATTCCACCATCAAGTCGGACGAGACCTCGCTGATGGGCAACTACTTGCAGCTCGGCGACGGCACCACGGCGCTTGAGAACGACACATGGTCGGAAGGCACGTTCTCGTTTGAGTATTGGCCAGGCGAATGGACGACACCCGTGTCCTACGTCAAGGGACAGAGCGAGCCGCTCAACGAGCTTGTAGACTTTACCAACTACGAGAAGATGGCTATCAAGTTTGAGGTTTGCATACCATCGAGCAACCCTTGGTCCAACCTTTCCATGCAGATCATACCGAGCGCGCTGACCGATGTCACCAATTCTGGCGCAGGCAAGGACGTTTACGGCAACGACGTGCCCGGCAGCAACACCACTTACTTCCAAAACGACGTGTTGCCTCGCGCGCTCTGGCGTCCATGGCAAACCACTGGTAGCTACGACACAGGCGGCAAGTGGGTTACGGTGACAATCCCAATAACCGACTTCAAGTATGGCACAACCGGCGTGACAGCCAAGGGCAACATCTCAGCCAAGTCGTTTGCCGGACTGGAGCTCTTCGTCATGGGAGGCGGCATCACTGGCAAGACCTGCAAGCCGATTATCAAGATTGACAACATCCGTGCGGTAGCAATCAAGTAAACCAACAAAAAACATTGAAACCATGAAAAAACATTTCAATATATTCATGCTTGCGGTGGTGGCCCTCCTTGGGCTCTCACTGACGGCTTGCGACAACGAAAACCTCAACACCGACCAATATGGCTCCGATGTCAAGGTACAGGCTTTCGGTCCTTGTCCGGTGTTGCGTGGCGGAACCCTGTTCTTCTATGGCTCGCACCTCGACCAAGTGAGCGAGATAGACCTTCCGGGCGCAGACCCAATCACTTCCATCGAAGTGCTGGAGCAAGGCGAACACAGCAAGATATCCATCCAGGTGCCAGCCGAGAAGTGCGACACGGGCATCGTGGTGCTGAAGACACAGAAGGGCGGAGTGCTGCGCACCGTAACGCCTGTCACATATCGTGAGGACGTGAAGCTGAGCAAGTTCTATGTTGGCACGGAAGGCACCCTTTCCGGCAAGCCTGGCGACGAGCTCACCATCAAGGGCGACTATCTCAACCTGATGCATGGCGTGATATTCGCCGACAACGACACCGTGAAGGAGGACGCTTTCGTCTCGCGTGACCGTTACACCATCGTGGTCCGCATCCCCGAGACGGCACGCACAGGCATCATCAAGGTGACCGACCTCGCTGAGGAGCCTTCCGAGCTTGAGTCGGAAGAAGCCCTCGAAGTGAAAGTCGCTACAGTGGCAAGCCTCACCCCCGCCAAGCCAAAGGCAGGACAGACCGTGACGATAAAGGGCTCGATGTTGCAGCTCGTGCAAGCGATTGTGCTTTATGGTGCTGGTGTTCCGGCTGAGGATTTCACCAAGAGCAGCAGCGATGAGATACAGTTCACCCTCCCGGCAGAGGCCACCGACGGCGAGGTGACACTGCTCATGAAGTCGGGCGTTGAGGTCCCAGCGGGAAGCATCGAGACCGTTGTGCCAACCAACCTCAAGGCCGTGCCGTCGCCCGTGAAGAACGGTGCCACGCTGACAATCAGCGGCAACGACCTCGACTTGGTGACATCCGTGTCGTTCCCATCAGCCGATGGCACCGCTGACGCCGAGATCTCCTCAAAGGGCGCGTCTGAGCTGAAGGTCGTCGTGCCAGCTACGGCACAGGGTGGCAACGTAGCGTTGAGCCTCGCCAATGGCAAGCAGGTCACCGTGGCTTGCGCGGTGAAAGCCGCTACGATATCAGCCGTGTCGCCACAGTCGCTCATGGCAGGCGAGCGCCTCGTGATTCGTGGCACCGACCTCGACCTCGTGGCGTCGATAACCTTCCCGACCGACCAGACCGTTGAGGCGAAGGACATGAGGCTTACCTCGCAGACCATCGTTGTCACAGTGCCCTCTGGCGCCGCTGGCACAGGATTCGTGATGACCCAGAAGAATGGCGTGAAGGTGGAGAACAAGACCCTCGTGATTCGTCCTTCCACCGACCCGACACTGACCAACGCTCCTGTTGGCAACCCAGGCAAGAGCGTGACGATAGAAGGCGCCAACTACAACAGCGTGGAGGCGATATACATCGGCTCTACAAAGGTTACGAAGATAACCGAGCGCACCGACTCGAAGATGACGTTCGTAATCCCCTCAAGTGTTGAGGCTGGCGAATACACCCTCACACTTACGACCACTGATGGCGGCAACTACAACGTGGGCAAGATCACGGTGGTTCCCAACGAGATAGACCTCTCAGGCAACCTCGTCCGCACAGATGACGGCTCTACGAAGGTGAGCTTGCCTCTCTCGCTGACATGGGGCGACGACGGCCGCTTCTACGTGATGAAGACCGGCAGCGTGGACGTGTCGAAGTACACTTGGACCGCAGGCAAGTCGAAGTTCCGTATGTATGTAGACCCCACCATCGGCGGCAAGGCACAAATCAACGACTACAACTGGGGCAACACCTTCTATCTTGAGGACTACGACGGCAAGTCGTATGTGGAGTTCACGCTCACGGCAGACCAGGTGGCTTTCTTCACTGGCGAGGCTGATGGCTGGGGCAGGCTCTTCACCATCCAAGGCGACCAGCTGAAGGTGACCAAGATTGTGGCGATACCTTAAAAACTCGACAAGATAATGACTCTCATTGTCGAATAGACGCGGAAGGAGGGGCTTCCCTCGCGATCGGGCTCTGCCCCTCCTTCTTTCACAATGGTGCCAAACATCTTCCTCATACATGGTCAACCGCCCGCGCCAACACAGATTGATAGAGTTGCCATTCAGAAACCACTGCTGAGTGTCTGACTTTGAATCGCCGATACATCCTGTCTTACGAAAAGGGTTCAGTGTCAGATACAACCGCGACAACAATCAGGCTGATTAAGCGACGTTGCAGTTGCACCGTGATGATAGCGGAAAAGAGGCGTCATCATGACAACAATAAGGAGAACCAACAAACTTACAAACATAAACAAACAACTTTAAACGTATGAAGAAATTATTAATGACAATGCTCGTCGCCCTTGGCGTTTTCGCCTCGGCGTCGGCTTCCGGAGAGGCGTTGAACCTCAAGATGAAAGACGGTACCGTCCACTCGTTCGCCCTCAGCGAGAAACCAGTCATCACCATGAGCGACGGCAAGTTGAGCGTCGCCACCGACGCGGTTTCCGCCACCTACAGCCTCTATGATGTCAGCGAATACAGTTTCGGCAACGCCACGGGCATAAGCCATGTGAACGCCGCGTCGGGCTTCTCGCGCAATGGCGACAACCTCGTGATGCATGGCGTGGAGTCGGGCAAGGTGAGGGTGTTCGCGCTCAACGGCTCTGCCGTAAGCGCCGACGTCCATTGCGCCAATGGCGATGCCGTGGTGTCGCTCGCCAATCTCCAGCGTGGCGTATATATAATTAATGTGTCTGGAACATCAATCAAGGTAAACAAGAAATAAGAGGCAGCTATGAGACATTCAATCAACCACATATTCGCGTCTTTCACCCTTGGCGTCGCCCTTGCCGCCTCGCTCCCCACGACGGCACAAACAGATAAGGACTCAGTGTTCGTGTACCACAAGGATGGCACGACCGTAGACAAATACTCCTGCACGGAGATCGTGAAGATTGCCCACGACCAAAACAATACTTCCGTTTACACCGACTTGCTTGGCGAAGATGAGCCTTGGGCTGAGACGGCTAACAGCGACATAGAGAAGGTGGTGTTCAAGTTCGCAGGCGACGATGACATCGCGGTGGACATCAGCGGGCTGCAACTCGCCGACGCCAACGCGAGCGACGCCACGAAGATTCTCTACGCCTACATGAAGTATTACTACGGCAAGAAAATCATAACCTCCGCAGTGGCAAAGGTAGACTGGAACACCACTGGCGCGGAGAGCGTGAAGAAGCTCACCGGCACCTATCCCGCCATCAACTGCTTCGACTACATCAACATCCATTCGGATGGCAACTGGATCAACTATTCCGACATCACCCCCGTCACCAATTGGGCTGAGAAAGGTGGCGTGGTATCGCTGATGTGGCACTTCTACGTGCCAGCGAGTGAGGCAGACTACAACAGCGGCACCCTCGACAACCTGACCACCTCGCCCGACAAGACCACTTGGGACATGGACAACATCTGGACCGAGGGCACTTGGGAGTATAAGTGGTTCTGGAACCAGATGGACAAGGTGGCAAGCAACATCCTCAAGCTGCAAGACGCTGGCATCGTGGCGTTGTGGCGCCCATTCCATGAGGCTGCGGGCAACATGCTCAACAACCAGGGTTGGACTCCGCAGGCGTGGTTCTGGTGGGGAACCAAGGGTGGCGACACATACAAGAAGCTATGGAAGACCATGAAAGACTATTTTGAGCAGCGAGGCATCCACAACCTCATCTGGATATGGACCGGCACCGCCAAGACCTCGACCAACGACAGCGACGAGAGCTATTACCCTGGCGACGACGTGGTCGACATGGTGGGTTGCGACTGCTATGGCTCCACCGCGGCAGAGCTGAAGTCGCAATACGACGGCCTGTCGAAGCTCTACCCCTCGAAGATGATCACCCTTGCCGAATGTGGCAACAATACGTCCGAAAACAAGCAAATGGCATCTATCGCGGAGATGTGGGATGCCGGTGCCAAGTTCCTTTATTTCATGCCGTGGTACGACTACGACTATGAGGAAGGCAAGTCGCAGACCAACAACATGTTCCCCTCCGACTATTGGAAGGAGGCAATGAAGATGCAGAGCGTGACCCTGAGCAACTGGGGCAAGAAATAAGGCTCCGCGTTGGTTCGTGCGCTTGCTCTTCTTGCAGCCACGGAACGTATCGCCATCTTGCCCTCGCGGTTGCGGCGTAAAGCCACTGCGATCGCGCCGCAACGGCACTGCGATTACGGCGTAAAGCCGACGCGATTGCGGCGCAACGCCGACAGGGTGGTGGGCACGTTTCGCGCACGAGTCAACACGATGCTGGAAACAATGGCCTCGCATGGCAAGTGGAGGCCAATAATGGAAACAACAAAGAAGGCAATGAGAAAGATAGCATATATATTGTTGTCGGTCCTCGCCCTCGCTTCATGTTCTAAGTCGAAGAAGACCTATGAGGAGCTTGGCTCGTCGGGACTAACGACCCGCACGGAGAACCTGCGCCAGAATCTTCTTTCCTATGAAGACCGCGGGGTGATGTTGGGGCAGATGTATGCCACGGCTGAGGGCATAGGTTGGCAAGGCGACTCCTGCCGCAGCGACCTCAACGGGGTGACGGGCGACAACCCTGCCGTGATAGGCTACGAACTTGCCGGCATAGAGAGCGGGCGCAAGCGCAACGCTGATGGCGTCGACACCGCGCTGATTCGCCGCACCGCCGTGGAGTTCATGCGCCGCCAAGGTCTCGCCATCATGCTTTGGACAGCGCCCAACCCGGGCGAGAACGCCCTGCAGGGCGGCAGTCCTGCCAACGGGAAGCTGAAGGCGTGGACGCTGAAGATTGCCGCGTTTCTCGGCTCGCTCCACGACGACTACGGCATCAAGTTGCCCGTGCTCGTGTATCTCTATCCATCGGGAACGGGGAAGTGGTATGACAGGCTTTCGGCGGAAGACTACGGCAAGCTTTATGCGCAAACGGTGGAATGGCTGCGCCAGGATGGCTCGACGACCAACGCCTTGTTTGGCTTCAGCAACACCTCGGTGGAAGGCTCTGCCGAAGATTTCATGGCTCGTTGCCCTAAAGACGACATCGATTGCGTGCAGCTGATGCTGCTGAGGAGCAACGCCGACGGCTACGCTGCAGACCTGTTGCGCATGACAAGGCAGGTGTCGGTCTATTGCTCGTCAGGCGCGAAACCATTTGGCGTGTACACCGGATTGAGAGGTCTCGGAGCCGACAATGAGTTCTGGACCAACAGCGTGCTGCCCGTGGTGGAGCGGTGCCGCATGAGCTACCTGATGCTCGGCCACAACCATGGCGACACCCTGGAAGGCGACTTCTGCGGACCATATCCGGGCAACGCCTCGGCGTCCGACTTCATGAAGCTCTACAACAACCCAAGAACCATCATGGCGAAGAAGCTCAACGGCTTGTGGTTGAAGAAGTGACAAATAGGGGAGACCGCACAAACACTGTTTGGGATTTGATGTTTTGTTTGTAGGTTTTTAGTTTTTTAGTTTGAAGTTGACGGTCGTGAGACCGATAGTCTATCTATACGGTGATGTGTGGACTCCCCTTTAACTAAACTGATATTTGATACACAACTGATTATAATACATTACAGAGTATGAACAAGATATTGACAACAATCGCGGCGCTTGCCGTTGCCACCATGTCGGTGGCCGCGTCGCGCAGGCCAGCCATCAAGCTCATCAACCGCTTGGGCGCCATTCAGAAACACGGCATCATGGTGGGCCATCAAGACGACCCCGTGTATGGATGCTCGTGGAAGTGGGACGAGAACCGCTCCGACGTGAAGGAGGTGTGCGGCGACTACCCCGCGGTGATGGGCTTCGACCTTGGCGACCTTGAACTGGGCAAGGCGAAAAATCTCGACGGCGTGCCATTCGACAGGATGCGTAGCGAGATAATAAAGCAGCACGAGCGGGGCGGCATAGTGACCCTGAGCTGGCACCCCAACAACCCCGTCACGGGCAAGAACGCGTGGGACTACTCGGGCGATGTCGTGAGCAAGCTGTTGCCAGGCGGCAAGTTGAACGCCACATTCAACGTCTGGCTTCAGAAAGTGTCCGCTTTCGTCAACTCGCTGACGACAGCCAATGGCGAGAAGGTGCCGGTGATCTTCCGCCCGTGGCATGAGATGAGCGGCGGCTGGTTCTGGTGGGGCGACGGTCGCTGCACCGCTGAGCAGTATAAGCAACTCTATCGCTACACCCACAGGTTCATGGCACGCCGAGGATGCACCAACCTCGTGTGGGGCTACTCGCCAAACCTCGCCGACCAGACGGAGACAGTGGAACACTACGAGAAATTCTACCCCGGCGACGACGTGGTTGACCTCTTGGGCGTGGACATCTATCAGCGCGAGCCCAACAACGAGCAATATCAAGGATGGTTGCGGTCTGAGCTCGACGTGGTGAGGAAGGTGGGCGAGAGCCACAAGAAGCTCATCGCCCTGACCGAGACCGGCTACAACAACGTGCCGGACTCCACATGGTTCACCAAGACCCTCCTGCCCGTGCTGAAGGAATATCCACTATGCTATGTGCTGCTGTGGAGAAACGCGTGGGACAATCCGACGGAGAACTACATAGCCGCCCCGGGCAAGGCTTCGGCGGAAGACTTCAAGGTGTTTTACGCTGACCCAAAGACATTGTTCGCAAAAGACATAGAGACCATACGCTGACAACTGACATTCACAAACGTAGAAACATATAAAAGACATTTGATAACTATGACTGATTTCGCAAAACGAGTAGAGGCTCTTCGCGCGCATCATGAAGAGCTCCTCACACGAAAGAACCTCCCGAAGCAGTGGGGCAATGGCATTTACACCAAGTATGAGTACCCCATTCTCACGGCTGAGCACACGCCGCTTGAGTGGCGCTACGACTTCAACGAGAAGGACAACCCATACCTGATGCAACGCATCATGATGAACGCCACGCTCAACTCTGGCGCGATAAAGCTCAATGGTAAGTACCTGCTCGTCGTGCGCGTGGAAGGCGCCGACCGCAAGAGCTTCTTCGCCGTGGCTGAGAGCCCCAACGGCATAGACAACTTCCGCTTCTGGGAAGAACCCATCACCATGCCCGACGACGTGGTGCCGGCAACCAATATCTACGACATGCGCCTCACACAACACGAGGATGGCTGGATCTACGGCATCTTCTGCGCCGAGCGTCACGACGACTCACAGCCTGGTGACCTCTCAGCAGCCACGGCTACAGCGGCCATTGCCCGCACCCACGACTTGAAAACATGGGAGCGTCTGCCCGACTTGAAGTCGCTCAGCCAGCAGCGCAACGTGGTGCTGCACCCTGAGTTCGTGGACGGTAAGTACGCGCTCTACACTCGTCCGCAAGACGGCTTCATCGACGCTGGCTCTGGTGGCGGCATAGGTTGGGCGCTCATCGACGACATCACGCATGCGGAGGTGAAAGAGGAGACCATCATCAACGCGCGCCACTATCACACCATCATGGAAGTGAAAAACGGCGAGGGACCTCACCCGATAAAGACTCCTCAAGGCTGGTTGCACCTGGCACACGGCGTCCGTGGTTGCGCATCAGGTCTTCGCTACGTGCTTTACATGTACATGACGGCATTGGACGACCCGACGAAAGTGATAGCGCAGCCTGGTGGCTACCTGCTTGTGCCCGAGGGCGAGGAATACATTGGCGACGTGATGAACGTCACTTTCGCAAACGGATGGATAGAGGATGAGGACGGCCGCGTGCTGATCTATTACGCAAGCTCCGACACGCGCATGCACGTTGCCGTGTCTACAGTAGACAAGCTCGTGGACTACTGCATGAACACGCCCGAGGATGGGTTGACAACATCAGCGAGCGTGGAGACGATAAAGAAACTTGTAGAGAAGAACAAAAAAAACAATCAATAAGTATCATCACTTAGCGGGATTATGATTACCTTTGGGAAATAGTTGACCCTTTGGCGGCTTACCCCAAAGCGTAATCATTAACCCAGATTGATATTAAAGCCTTTAAACCATGATTAAACTGAAGGAAAAAATAGGCTATGGCTTTGGCGACATGTCGTCGTCTATGTTTTGGAAGATATTCGGAGCCTACCTTATGATATTCTATACCGACGTTTTCGGTATATCCGCGGCAGCCGTTGGCATCATGTTCGCGGTGACGAGAGTGTGGGATAGCGTTTTCGACCCTGTCGTTGGCGTCATTGCCGACCGCACGGAGAGCAGGTGGGGCAAGTTCCGCCCCTATTTGCTTTACCTCGCCGTGCCATTTGCCTTGATAGGCATCTTGACGTTCCTCACTCCTCCGTTTGGCGGAACCGTCAAGATAGTCTATGCCTATCTGACCTACACGCTTATGATGATGGTTTACAGTGCTATCAATGTGCCTTACGCCTCTCTGCTTGGCGTGATGAGCCCAAACCCAGCCGAGCGAAACACGCTCGCCACTTACCGCATGACCTTTGCCTATATTGGCTCTTTCCTCGCGCTCTTGCTGTTCGACCCTTTAGTAAGTCTCTTTGGTGGCAAGCGCAGTGCAGACATTACTATAGGATGGATGACCGCGCCTCAGTTTGGATGGTTTATGACGGTCGTTGTCGTCGCCATCGTCTGTGCCTTCCTCTTCTTTGGCTGCTTCTCTTTGACGAGGGAGAGGGTGAAGCCGGTCAAGGAGACCAAGACACCTCTGAAGAGCGACATTCGCGACCTCTTCCATAACCGCCCGTGGTGGATTCTTCTCGGAGCCGGCATAGCGTCGCTGGTGTTCAACTCCATCAGAGACGGCGCCACGGTTTATTACTTCAAGTACTTTGTCGATGAGACGGCATTTGGCAGCGTAGACTTCGTGGGCATTCCTTTCGCCCTCAGCGGATTGTATCTCGCCGTGGGCCAGGCGGCAAACATCATCGGCGTGCTACTCGCCGCACCGGTAAGCAACCGTTTGGGCAAGCGCCACACTTTCATGGGCGCGATGCTTTTCGCCACGGTGCTCAGCGTCGTGTTCTATTTCTTCGACAAGGACCAACTCGTGTTGATATTCGTCTTCCAGGCGCTCATCTCCATATGCGCGGGCAGCGTCTTCCCGTTGCTTTGGAGCATGTATGCCGATTGCGCTGACTATAGCGAGCTGAAGACCGGCAACCGCGCTACGGGCCTTATCTTCTCTTCATCGTCCATGAGCCAGAAGTTTGGATGGGCAATAGGCACGGCCTTGACGGGCTTACTCCTGAGCGCCTTCGGCTTTGTCGCCAACGGCACGCAGAACGCAGAGACCATCAATGGCATAAAGATGTTCCTGAGTTTGCTTCCCGCGGCTGGAGCCTTGCTGAGCTTGGCATTCATCACTTTCTATCCGCTGTCGGAGAAGAGAATGAAGGAAATAACGGTGGAACTCAACGAGAAACGACAAAAATAAGAACTTACAGAAGCTATGATGAACAAGATACAGACATTGAAGCGGGAAATGGAGAATGAGCTCAACAACAACATCCTCCACTTCTGGCTCACCCGAATGACCGACGACGAGGACGGTGGTTTCTATGGTCGCATAGACGGCGAAGGCAACCTCGTGGCAGGAGCCGAGAAGGGTGCCATCCTCAACGCCCGAATATTGTGGTCTTTCGCGGCGGCTTACCGCCTTACAGGCAAGATCGAATACAAGGAAGCCGCCGACCGCGCCGCCAAATACCTCATGGCAAACTTTGTTGATCATGAATATGGCGGGGTTTATTGGAGCCTGCATAGCGACGGCAAGCCCAAGGACACGAAGAAGCAGACCTATGCCATTGGCTTTGCCATCTATGGCTTGGCCGAGTATGTGCGTGCCACGGGCGATGAGGATGCGCTCAAATGCGCGATTGGTCTCTACCGTGACATCGAGGCGCACGCGTTCGATGCCGTGAACAATGGTTACACCGAGGCGCTCTCAAGGGATTGGAAGCCGATAGCCGACATGCGCCTCTCCGACAAGGACGAGAATGGCTCCAAGACGATGAACACCCACCTTCACATCATTGAGCCTTATACAAACCTTTACCGAGTGTGGAAAGATGAGGGCTTGCGAGGCAAGCTTGTGAACCTATTGCACCTCTTCCTCGACGTGATGCTAAACCCGCAAACCAACCATCTCGACCTCTTTTTCAACGACCAATGGCAAGGCTCGCGCAACATTCAGAGCTTCGGTCACGACATTGAGGCCTCGTGGTTGCTGCATGAGACGGCTCTTGTGCTTGCGGACCCGACGATACTGAAAGGCGTGGAGCCGAAGGTTAAGGCCATTGCCGTGGCTGCCGATGAGGGGCTGCGAGACAATGGTGGCATGATATACGAGCGCTGGACCGACACGGGACACACTGACCTGCAATTCCAATGGTGGGTGCAATGCGAGAATATCATCGGCCATGTCAACCTTTACCAGCATTTTGGCGACAAGCAAGCCCTTGAGCAGGCCTTGAAGAGCTGGGAATTCGTTAAGGAGAACATCATCGACAAGGAGAAGGGCGAATGGCTATGGAGCGTCAGCGCGGAAGGAACGCCAAACCGCAAGGACGACAAGGCAGGCTTCTGGAAGTGTCCATACCACAACAGCCGAATGTGCCTTGAACTGATGGAAAGGGACTTCTAAAAAACTCATTTGCCATGAAAAGCCAAGAAACAACAGGACACGTGCTCCACGAGATAACGCCTCTTGAGGATAAGGACATGCTTTACATAGCCGACCGCCACAAGAAGGAGTTCACCTATCCGATACACAGCCACGAGGAGTTTGAGCTGAACTTTGTCGAGCATGCCACGGGGGTAAGGCGTGTCGTGGGCGACAGCAGCGAGGTGATAGGCGACTACGACCTCGTGCTCATCACGAGTGGCAACTTGGAACACGTGTGGATGCAAAACGAATGCAAGAGCGAAGACATCCACGAGATCACCATCCAGTTTAAGTTTGACCTTTCCGACGGCAGCTTCCTCTCCAAGAATCCTTTCTGTGCCATTCTTGAGATGCTGAAACTGGCGCGCAAGGGCCTTTGCTTCCCCATGGACACTATCATAAAGGTCTACAACGAGCTCGTGAACCTCAGCAGCATCAAGGATGGCTTCCTGTCGTCGATGCACTTCCTTGCCATTCTGAACACGCTCGCCCATAGCGAGGGAATGCGCACGCTCGCGTCGAGCAGCTACGCCAAGGTAACGCTTGGCGAGAACTCACGGCGCATACTTGCGGTGAAGGCTTTCATCGACGCCCATTACGACGATGAGATCAAGCTCAAGGACCTTGCCGATGTGGCGTGCATGAGCGAGGCAGCCATGAGCCGTTTCTTCAAGCTCCACACGGGCAGGACAATAAGCGACTACATCATAGACATACGTCTTGGCAACGCCGCCCGCCTGTTGGTGGACACCAACCAAAGCGTAGCCGACATAAGTTACCAGTGCGGCTACAACAACCTCAGCAACTTCAACCGGTTGTTCAAGCGTAAGAAAGGCTGCTCGCCAAAGGAGTTTCGCGAGTATTACCACAAGGTGAGGGTAATAGTGTGACTTAATAATAACCTATCATAAACAATTTGAATCATATGAAGAACAACAAAAGACTGGCTTCCTTGCTTTTTGCTTGCCTCTCGGTGTTGGGAAGCATGGCGGAAAACATCTGCGTGTCAACTCCATCGACATCGCTTGTAGTCGATGCCACAAAGGGCAAGGAACTGAAATTCTTATACTACGGTCAACACCTGTCGGCAACCGACCTCAGCAACCTTGAAAGCTCGGGCGCTCCTGGCCTTGCCGCCTATCCCGTCTATGGCATGTCGGGCGCGTCGCAATGGGCGCTTGCTGTGAAGCACGCCGACGGCAACATGACCTTGAAGATGACGGTGGAAAGCGTGGAGACAAAGCAGGAGAAGAACGCCTCGCTGACCGTTGTACACATGAAGGACACGTACTATCCCCTCTATGTCGACGTTTGCTACAAGGCATATAGCGACGTGGATATCATCGAGACGTGGACGAGCATCAGGAACGGGGAGAAGAGCAAGGTCACCCTCAACCGTTTCGACTCCGGCTGCTTGCCCATACGGCGCGGCAACGTCTGGCTCTCGCATCTGTATGGCGCTTGGGCAAACGAGGCTCAACTCTCAGAGGAACCATTGAAGCCTGGCATGACGGTCATAGAGAACAGGGACGGCACGCGCAACGCGCACACGTCGCATGGCGAGGTGATGTTCTCGCTCGACGGCAAGGCGCGTGAGAACGAGGGCGAGGTGATAGGCGCGGCACTGGCCTACAGTGGCAACTACAAGTTGCGTGTCAACACCAACGAGAGCGACTATCATCAGTTCTTCGCCGGCATCGACCCCGATGAGTCTGAGTACCACTTGGCGAAGGGCGAGACCTTCACCACTCCCGCCTTGGCCCTGACCTACAGCCGTGAGGGACTTGGCGGAGCCAGCCGCAGCTTCCACAAGTGGGGCCGCGAATACAAGCTCATGCATGGCGACCGCGAGCGCAAGATATTGCTCAACAGTTGGGAAGGCGTCTATTTCGACATCAACGAGCAGGGCATGGACCAGATGATGGCAGACATTGCCTCGATGGGCGGCGAGCTCTTCGTGATGGACGATGGATGGTTTGGCGGCAAGTATAAGCGCAAGTCGGACAACTGCGCCCTTGGCGACTGGGTGGTGGACACGGAGAAGTTGCCCCACGGCATCGACGGTCTGCTCGACAGTGCCAAGAAGCACGGCGTGAAGTTTGGCATCTGGCTTGAGCCCGAGATGACAAACACCACGAGCGAGCTCTACGAGAAACACCCCGACTGGATCATCAAACCAACGAACCGTGAGCCCGTGTTGGGACGCGGCGGCACGCAACTTGTGCTCGACCTTGCCAACCCAAAGGTGCAAGACTTCGTGTTTGGCATCGTCGACGAGCTTATGACAAAGCATCCCGCCATCGACTACATCAAGTGGGACGCCAACATGGACATGGCTAACCATGGCTCGCAATACCTCTCAGCCGACAACCAGAGCCACTTGTGCATTGAGTATCATCGAGGATTCGAGAAGGTGTGCCAGCGCATCCGCCAGAAGTATCCTGACCTCACCATCCAGGCGTGCGCCTCGGGCGGTGGCAGGGCCAACTGGGGCGTGCTGCCCTATTTCGACGAGTTCTGGGTTAGCGACAACACCGATGCCTTGCAGCGCGTCTACATGCAGTGGGGCACGTCATACTTCTTCCCCGCAATAGCCATGGCATCGCACATCAGCGCGGCCCCCAACCACCAGACGTTCCGCACCATACCACTGAAATACAGGATCGACGTGGCGATGAGCGGCAGGCTTGGCATGGAGATTCAGCCAAAGAACATGACCGACGAGGAGAAAGACCTTTGCCGCAAGGCCATTGCCGACTACAAGCGGATAAGGCCAGTGGTGCAGATGGGCAACATCTACCGCCTGCTCTCGCCCTACGACCACAAGGGCGCCGCCTCGCTGATGTACGTCAGCGACGCCAAGGACAAGGCCGTGTTCTATTGGTGGAAGATGGAGACGTTTGTCAACCAGCACGTGCCTCGCGTGAGGATGGCAGGTCTCGACCCGAACAAGACATATCGCGTCACCGAGCTCAACAGGATAGACAATGAGCCTCTGAGCTTCGAGGGCAAGACGTTCACCGGCGCTTTCCTCATGGCAAATGGCCTGGAAATGCCATACAAGCACAACGTGGACTACCACAAGCAGAACGACTACGCAAGTCGTGTGCTCTACTTGGAACAACAATAAACAGAAGATAACACCAGCTCCAAAGAATTAACAACACTAACAAAACTGATCATCAGGTAATCTGCCTTAATATTGTCCCGTCGAAAGTATCGGCGGGACTTTTTTTGCCCTATGCCGATTCGCGTGGGAGAAAACCATCGTGCCAGAATCTCGGGTTTGCCTTCACGCCGCAATCGCGTCGCCTTTGCGCCGTAACCGCATCGCCTCCCCGCCGCAATCGCAATGCCTTTGCGCCGTAACCGCATCGCCTCCCCGCCGCAATCGCAATGCCTTTGCGCCGTGATCGCGGAGCGATGAAATTTGTTTTCGGCAACCATTTATCCACACGAATCAACATTGCCCACCTTTCTTGTGGGGGACTTTGGCTCGTGTCGCTCCATCCTTGCCCCTTTCACCTTGTGGTTTCATGCCGTGTCAGTAAGTCGGCGGGTGCGGCAACTCTGTGCGTTTATGTGTGGCAATATGAAAGGAAATTACGTTAACGGCGAAATAAATGTGCAAAAACGTGCGTAATGTCTGACATAATGATTAACTTTGCAGGATAAAACCGTACACTGTGCTATCGCTGGCGGACTTGCGGTTAGCAATAAGTAGCAGCGGAAGAAGGGAGCCTTGCAAGGTAGTGGACGAAATAACAATAAGGTAAGAACATAATTCAGGAATGGCCTATGAATGTAAACATTAAGGATCTGACAGACAGCAGGGACACGGTAAACAAATGGATGGAACGTTTCGGCGTGCGTTTCGGCGTATATAAGAAAGGTGTATTCAAGGAACAGTTGTTCCCGTTCGACTCGGTGCCGCGCATTATCAGCAAGGCAGACTGGGACTATCTGGAGCGTGGACTCCAGCAGAGGGTGAAGGCGCTAAACCTCTTTTTGTGGGACATCTACCACGACAAGCGCATTGTCAAGGACGGCATTGTGCCGGAGGAGTTTGTCTACTCCTCCAAGGGCTACATGCCCGAGTGTGAAGGCATCAGTCCTGAGGGCAAAGTGTATGCGCACATTGCCGGCATCGACCTTGTGGAAGGCAAGGACAATAAATGGTATGTGCTTGAGGATAACCTGCGCATACCGTCGGGAGCAAGCTACCCCATGATGGCACGAAAGATCACGCGCAAGGTGTCGCCGCAGACGTTTGCCAACAATGCCGTGGCAGACAACCGCGACTATGCCGACCTTTTGCGCGACATGATGGACGACATGAACGCCAACCGTGGCATCGTCGTCATACTTACGCCGGGTCGTTACAACTCGGCGTTCTTCGAGCATTCTTACCTTGCGGAGAAGACGGGAGCCACGTTGGCTTACCCGGGCGACCTCTTCGTGGAGGACGACAAGGTGTATTATGCCGGAATGTACAAGGAAAAGACGAGGGTGGGATGCATCTACCGCCGTGTCAGCGACGAGTATATGGACCCCATGATGTTCGAGCCGTCGTCGCTGCTTGGCATACCCAACGTGATGCAGGCCTACAAGGCTGGCAACGTGGCGCTCATCAATGCCATAGGCAATGGTGTCGCCGATGACAAGGGCATCTATTACTTCGTGCCTAAGATGGTGAGATACTACCTGGACGAAGAGCCCATCCTGCAGAACGCGCCCACCTATCTGCCTTACTTCAAGGAAGACTACGACTACGTGCTGCAGAACATCCAAAAGCTCGTCGTCAAGGACGTGAGCGAGGCTGGCGGCTATGGCGTCGTCTTCGGGAAAGACCTCGACGCGGAGAAGCTTGAGGAGCTGAAGCAGCTCATCGTGAAATATCCGCGGCGATGGATAGCGCAGGAGGTGGTGGACTTCAAGGACCTTGAACTCCTCGACGAAGGTAAATTGGTGTGGCGCAAGGCCGACTTGCGAGCATTCGTCGTGAGCGGCAGGGACACCACACGGGTATGGAAGAGCGGGTTGACACGCTTCTCGCGCAACCCCGACTCCTTTGTGGTCAACTCCTCACAGGGTGGCGGCTTCAAGGACACATGGGTCATGCTGGAGGACAAGTGATGACAGCAGATTGGCAGGACGCCAAACGACAACAGGCAATACAAAGACAAGATATGGTAAAAAGTGATATTATTTCGGCCGCCAAGGCCAACAGACTCTACTGGTTGGGAAGATACGAGATGAGGGTATACCTGACGCTGCACCAACTCAACAAATGTTACGACAAGATGATAGACGGCAAGCCCGACGACTACCGCGCGTTCTGGGCACGGCTCGATGCTCAGAACAACTACTCGACAACGGAAGAGTTCACCCTCGGCATGCTCTACGACGAGAGCAACCCGAGCAGTGTCATCTCGGCACAAAACTACGCCATGGACAATGCCATCCTCCTAAGGGAAGACATCATGTCGGAGACGCTTAGCTACCTGGAGATGAGTGTGGCACTGATGCGTAGATGCAAGTTGCAGAACGAGGAGAACCTCTCGCAACTGCAGAGCGTCATCGACTGGTCGCTGGCATTCTGGGGCTCTGCCGAGCAACGCATACAAAACTACCGTGCGCTGAACCTCATGATGATAGGGCGAAACGTGGAAAATCTTGACATACTGATCCGCTTCGGCTATCCTTTCAGGCGCATCATGCTCGCCTATGCCTCGCTGAAACGCTATGCTGACGGCATGGACGACATACTTGACGACCATATCATGGCGATGCTCGACAAACTCCTGACGCAAGAAAAGTTCTGCCTCGAAGATACCGAATACAAGTACACGCTCATCAAGTATGTCAACCAGATGGTGAGGGTATGAAGAGATATATCTATTGCTATCAGACTGCCGTCAGCTTCTCAGAGCCAGTGACCAACCATTCGCTCCTTCTCAGATGCCTGCCTGTCGTGGGATCTTATATGAACGTGGAGGAGGAGCATCTCGTCGTGCCGCCATCGATGCACATGCGGCGCGGCACCGACCAGTTGGGCAACCGCATAGTCTATGGCGGCAGCCGCGAACCACACGCCTCGATGGTCCACGTCAGCACGGGCATTGTAGGCATGGCGGAATACGCGGTGGCACCTGATGCCGTTCCACTGATGGTGTATCGGCAGGCAACGCCCCTTACAGCACTTAGTGAGGAGCAAGACAGCCAGCTATGGGAACAGACCGACAGCCTTGGCGAAACGCCGACAGGACGCCATGCGAATGCAGTCAGGACGCAGGCACTCGACATCTGCCGCAGGGTGCATGCCTACGTGACCTACTGCCCTGGCGTCACTGCCATCGATACGCCGGCTGCACAGGTGGCGCAGCAGGGGAAAGGCGTGTGTCAAGACTATGCCCACCTCATGATAGCCCTCTGTCGCAACAGGGATATTGCCGCTCGCTATGTATGTGGTTGTATGGAAGGCGAGGGCGAGACGCACGCATGGGTGGAGGTGTTCGACGGCTACGGATGGACGGCATTTGACCCGACGCACGGCAATGCCATAACTTACGGTTACCTGAAACTGGCGCATGGAAGGGACGCTGCCGACTGTCCCGTGAGCCGTGGCATCTATGCCGGCGGCGCGACGCAGCAGACACAGATACACGTCATGCTGAAGGAAATATAATATAAGAAAGACAACAAATGATCAAGACTATCTTGTCGACCGAACTGCCCGTCAACGAACGGTACATGGTCAAGAAGAATGTTATAAGCAATGGCACCAGCAAGCGCAGGCTGTGCATAGTCACTGGAACCCACGGCGACGAGCTGGAGGGGCAGATGGTGTGCTTTCTGATGGCACGCTTGCTACAGGAAAACATAGACTTGCTCGACGGCGTGGTGGAGATATATCCAGCGCTCAACCCGCTCGGCATAGACACCATACAGAGGGGAATACCCAATTTCGACCTCGACATGAACCGCATATTCCCCGGTGATGTCAATGGCACGATGGTGGAACAGGCGGCTTACACCATCATAGAAGACCTGAAGGGAGCCGACCTCGTGATGGATATCCACTCCAGCAACCTCTATCTGCGCGAGACGCCGCAGGTGCGCATCAATGTGCTCAACGAAGAGGAGCTCGTCCCTCTCGCACAGCAGTTGGGTATCGACTTCATTTGGGTGCACGACGCGGCAACCGTGTTGGAGGCCACTCTTGCCCACTCGCTCAACTCCACCGGAACCAAGTGCCTTGTCGTGGAGATGGGTGTGGGCCAGCGCATCAACCACAAGATGTGCTTCCGGCTGAGGGAAGGCATACTCCACCTCATGCGCGAGATGGGCATGTGGAAGGGAGACGTGGACGAGGCCAAACTCTCCACGCCGATAGTTTGCAAGGGCAACAGCGTGTGCTTCCTCAATGCCGAGGCATCGGGCGTGTTCATCACTGAACTGCGCTCGGGCATGGACGTGAGAGTGGGAGAGGAGATAGGGCAAATCGTGGAACCTCTCTCGGGCACCATACTCAGCAGGGTGGTGTCGCCCGTAGACGGTTACCTGTTCACCATCAGGGCGTACCCGATTGTCTATGAGGGTTCGCTCATGGCAAGGATTTTTGAGAGATGACACGCCTCCCACGGAAGGATTAAATTTCTATACTTCAATGAAGAAAGAGACATTGTTTGCCATGAAGTCGCCCTATCGCGACGACTTCATGATAGAGGGCTACCGTTTTGGCAGTAGCGAAAAGACGGTAGCAATAGTTGGCGCCATGCGTGGCGACGAGATACAGCAGCAGTATATCTGTGCCAAAATGGTGGCGGTGCTGAAGGAACTGGAGCGCAAGGGCAGGATAGCCGACGGCAAGGGCATCCTCGTCATACCGTCGTGCAACCCCTTCTCGATGAATGTGAGCAAGCGCTTCTGGGCGATGGACGGCACCGACATCAACCGCATGTTCCCCGGTTACGACAAGGGAGAGACAACCCAGCGCATAGCGGCGGCACTCTTCGAGCACATAAAGGACTATGAGTATGGCATGCAGTTGGCAAGTTTCTATATGCCAGGCGACTTCGTGCCGCATGTGCGCATGCTCAAGACCGGCTACGAGGACGTGGAGACGGCATCACACTTCGGCCTGCCTTTCGTCACCATACGCAAGCCGTTGCCCTTCGACACCACGTTGCTCAACTACAACTGGCAGATATGGGGATGCAAGGCTTTCTCGCTCTATGCGGGCCAAACCAACTTCGTGGACGATGCCACGAGCATACAGACCGTTGAGGCCATACTGCGCTTCCTTGCCAAGGAAGGCGTCATCAGCTACCGTGACAAGAGCGTTGGCTACTCGTCGGTGGTTCTCGACGAGGCTGAACTCTGCAACGTCACCGCCCATAGGGCAGGCGTCTTCAGCCGACTTGTCCCTGTGGGCATGCAGGTGACGCCAGGCCAACCCCTTGCGCGCATCATCGACCCCTACGAGGGCACCGTCATCGAAGAGGTGAAGGCACCCGTGTGCGGCACCATCTTCTTTGAGCACAATAAGCCATTGGCACTGGAGCATTCCATACTCTTCCGCATACTCGAAGAGGAGGAGGGAATATGATGTCGGAGCTTTCTTGAACTGTTGATGGCGATTGCCCCAGCCTTGCCCCTATTTCACGTTTTTCAAGCTGCATCGGCAACTTGGCGATTGTCGCTGGCCATGCACCCAAATTTTTTCAAAAAGAATGCTGATAATTAGCCTGCTTTTTGTCGAAAAACGTTATCTTTGCATCGGAGAATAATTATTATTATCTCTCGCTTTATGCATGAAACAAATAACATATTGGCAATGTCGAACCCTGTCTCCATGGCAATCCTTGTGTGATTGCCAGGGAGATAGTGTAATATAAGCAATCAAGAAATAGTAAATAAACAAACAACACACAATGAAAACAAGCCTTTATCCTTTCCTTTTTGACCCCAATATGCATGAGACCATTTGGGGTGGCGACCGTCTTTGCCCATTCAAGGGCCTGACCCCACACGACAATCCCGTAGGCGAGAGCTGGGAGGTCAGCGCGGTGCCTTCAAGCCCCGACACCATCAGCAACGGCGCGGAAAAAGGCAAGGACCTTATCTCTGTCATCTCCGCCGACCCCGAGGCCATCCTCGGCAAGGCCGTCAGCGAGCAGTATGGCGGCAAGATGCCTTTGCTCGTTAAGTTCATCGACGCCAAGAAAGACCTTAGCATACAGGTGCACCCCAACGACGAGATGGCAAACCGCGTGCACGGCAAGATGGGCAAGACGGAGATGTGGTACGTGCTCGACGCCAAGCCGGGCAGCTTCCTCTATTGCGGTTTCAAGACCAAGATCTCGAAAGAGGAATACAAGCAGCGCATTGCCGACGGAACCATCACCGACGTGCTGGCACGCCACGAGGTGAAGGCAGGCGACGTGTTCTACATTCCTGCCGGCAGGGTTCACGCCATTTGCAGCGGCATCATGCTCGCCGAGATCCAGCAGTCGTCCGACGTCACCTATCGCATCTACGACTACGATCGTCCAGGCCTCGACGGCAAACCACGCGAGCTGCACACCGAGCTCGCGGCTGAGGCTCTCGACTTCAGCGTGTCCGACTCTTACGGCTCCGACTATGCCCACGAGCCTAACACGCCAAACGTGATTCTCGACACCGAGTATTTCTGCGTCAGGGTGAGCGACCTCGACAAGCCACACCACTACGCCATGAAGGGCTTCGACAGCTTCGTGGTCTGCATGAGCTTGAAGGGCGACTGCAAGATAAAGGTCAACGAGACTGGCGACGAGCTCGTGCTCAAGGAGGGTTACAGCTGCTTGATTCCGGCTGCCATTGCCGACTACGACATCACGCCCGTGGGAGAGAACACGAAAGTGCTCGACGCCTTTATCGACAACAACATCAAGTGATTGTGGTGACTTGTTTTTGATGAACCTACATAATCCAAAAACGTACCCCTAAAACATAGCGTCGGCTTCACGGTGCAAGGCTTTTGCCTTTACGCCGTGAAGCCGTTGCCTTTCCACCGTAAAGCCATCGCCTTTACGCCGCGAAGCCGATGCCTTTGCGCCGCAACGCCGACGGCTTTTTAGCACAAGGCTAATAGCTTGATAATCAATTCGATAGAAATGAACAATTCACAACGTGTAGTGTGGCTCGACGTGGTGCGCCTCGTTGCCATGTTCACAGTGGTGTGCTGCCACTCAACCGATCCCTTCAACTTCTGCCCCGATCCTTCGGCTGCCAACCTTGGCGAGATAAAGCTGTGGGGCGCCGCCTACGGAGCACTGCTGCGACCATGCGTGCCACTCTTCGTGATGCTCACGGGAGCGCTGCTACTGCCCGTCAAGACGACCAACACCGCCGCGTTCTACCGCAAGCGCATCGGGCGCGTGTTCTTCCCCTTCGTGTTGTGGGGCATCGTCTACAACCTCTTCCCGTGGTTTCTCGGATTGCTGGGCTTCGCGCCCGACACGCTGCTCAACTTCTTCCCCTACAGTGGCGATGACGCCACGCATCAGTCGCTTGCCGTGTCGGTGAAGTGGATCTCAGAGATACCGCTCAACTTCTCGCCTGTGCCGGTTCACCTGTGGTATATCTACCTGCTCATCGGTCTGTATCTCTACATGCCCATATTCTCGGCGTGGGTAGAGCGGGCGTCGGAGAGGGCGAAGCTGTGGTTTCTGGTGGCATGGGGCGTCACCACGCTGCTGCCCTATTATTTCGAGTATGCGTCGCCCTATATATGGGGCTCATGCTCATGGAACCAGTTCCACGCCCTTTACTATTTCGCAGGCTTCAATGGCTATTTGCTCCTTGGCCACTATCTGCGCCACCATGTGGCTTCGCTGTGGCGTGTGGTGCTGTTCGGCTTGCCGTCGTTTGCCGTCGGCTATGCCGTCACGTTTCTCGGTTTCCGCCATGTCACGGCTCTGCCCGAGTGCACCGATGAGATGCTGGAGCTCTTCTTCACCTACAACTCGCTTAACGTGGTGATGATGACCATCCCCGTCTTCATGCTCATAAGCCACGTCCGGGTGGCGTCGCCCCGCATCGTCGCCCTGCTTGCCAACCTCACGGCATGCGGTTTCGGAGTCTACATGATCCATTATTTCTTCATCGGCCCGAGTGTCGAGCTTGTGCGTTGGATAGGCGTGCCCATTCCGTTGCAGATACCGCTCGCCGCCATCGTCGCGTTCGCCGTGTCGTGGGTTGTGGTCGATGCCATAAGGCGGGCATGCGGCCGTTATGCGCGTTATGTTGTGGGTTGATGTGACGATTATTGTTTCATGGATTCATCGTCCTTGTGACATAAAATGTTGGTTAGCAACACATATCATTATCTAAATACTTATTTGACATGGATTTTAAGGAATTAGCTGCAAAGCGTTTTTCGGCTCGCAAGTATACAGACGAGCCAGTCAGCAAGGCTGACATCGACTACATAATGGAATGCACGCGGTTGGCGCCATCGGCCCACAACCAGCAGCCATGGAAGTTTCTGCTTCTCACCTCGGACGAGGCGAAGCGGAAGATAAGGGAATGCTATGACCGCCGTTGGTTTACCACCGCTCCAATGTATGTGCTGGCGATGAAAAACACGACGGGTTGTTGGGTTCGCCCCGACGACAACAAGGCTCATGGCGACATAGACCTCGCCATAGCCATAGAGCATCTCGCGCTTGCAGCCGCTGATCGCGGACTCGGCACGTGCTGGGTCGCCAACTACAACGTTGAGGCTATCAAGCGCCTCTTCCCCGTGGAAGGCTACGAGGCGGTCGCCATAGTCCCCGTCGGGCACGTGGCTACCGATTGTCCTTGCCCACAAAAGGTGCGCAAGGACATGTCGGAAATAGTGGAGGAGCTTTAAAAGCGTTTAAGCCACTTTCTCACTGGCTCATCATAGAACCTCAGGCACAACCAAGCCAGGCAGACGCTGCAAGCCATGGTGGCAATCGCCACGGGCCAGGTCTCGGCAAAGGTGAACTGCTTGGTCTTGATGAGCCACATATAGAAGGCGTACATCAAGGGGTAGTGCACGATGTAGAGCGGATACGAGATGTCGCCAAGGAAGCGGCAGATGTTTGTCGAGGTCTTGTCGGTGGTGTTGCCAGACGCCGCCAGCCAAACGATGGCTGGGAAGACAACAATGATGCACACTGCCTCGAATATGCCGTTGAGGCTCAACTGGTTGCCGCCCGTGATATAAGGCACATGGAAGAGCAGCAACAACACGATGGCACCTATCCAAAACGCTCCGCGAACGTTTTTCAGCGGCTTGAACACACGCGACATCAGCAGGCCGATGGTGAAGGGGCATAGCATGCGCAACAAGCCCCCGAAGGCATTGGTCGTGTCTATGGTCCAGCCCACTCCTATCGAGCCGTAACCCGATTGGTCGGTTATGGCAAACCACGCCAGGGCGCAACAGAGCAATGCCGACACGCAAGCCAAGACACGTGTCGGCAATCGGCGCATGATGAAGGCGTAGATTATGTTGCCGATATACTCGAAGAAGAGCGACCAGCAAGGGCCGTTGAGCGGGAACATCTCGCCGTTGCCTCTCACTTCGCGCTGCATTCCTGGCATGGCGGGTATCATGAGCCATGAGCAAACCAAGGCGAGAATGGTGAGAAGAAGGGTGGAGTGGGTGCCGTCCCAGCGTTCCATGCCCGTGAGCAGGAACGACACGGCACCTATCACCGCGCCAAGCATCACCATGGGATGCAGGCGGATAAGGCGGCGACGGAAGAAAGATCCCAAGGAGAGCGACTTGCCCCAACGGTCGTCGTAGGCATAGCCAATGACGAAGCCGGAGAGGATGAAGAAGAAGTCGACGGCAAGGTAACCGTGGTTGGCGAAGTCGATAATGGCCTTGTTGCCAGCGAATTGGTAGCCCTCGAACACGTGATACCACACAACGAGCAAGGCCGCTACGCCGCGCAGACCATCGAGCAGGGCGTAGTGGGGCTTGGAATTTGCGTATTTCATTTATGGGAATGTGCTTGTTAGTCTTGTTTATTTAATTCATTTAGTTCATCAATTCAATCATTTCACGATAACCTCGTCGACAAACAGCCATCCCTTGTGGGGTGAGCGTTTGGCTTGGATGTGCAGATAACGTGTGGTCTGCTTCTTGCTCAACGTGTAGTCGCAGATGGAGTAGGGCAAGTCCTTGGGGCTGGCCGCGCATGGCTCGCCGTTGACCGTGACTTGCTCTGGGAAGAAAATCTCTGGTCCCGTGAGTTGCATGAAGTTCATGGTCACGCCATGGATGGTGCGCTCTTTGCCAAGGTCGATGGTGATGTCGAGGTCGCAGCAGAAACCCTGCCAACGGCCGTCGTTGTTGTTCCACGTGCCTTGCAAGCCGTCGATGAGGGCGTTGTCGCCTCCGGCGCTATACACGTCGCTGTATTTGCAATTGCCGTTGAACTGGACCTTGCCGCCTATAGCCAAGTGCTTCACCTTCTGGGAATATTCCGGGCGCTCGCCAATCTCCTTCCTGAGGTCGAACGCGTTAATGCCGGCGCCGCGCAAGCTGTCGGTGACATGCGTGGCCCACTTGTGGAAATCCTTGTATGAGCGCGTGCGGCCCATGCCTACCTCTCCCATTGCGAGGGCGCGCGGCCATAGCTGGTATTGCAGCAGTTCCACCGTGGGCACATACTCGGTGAACAACGTCACTTGGGCGCCGAGGAGCTTGTCGCGGAACGGGGCGATCTCCTTGCCAAAGTCCCAAATGTGCTTCAGTGGCCTGTAGCCGCCCATCGTCTCCGGTTGAGTGGCTGGTGCGTCTTGGTAACTGTCGAGATAGCACCACGAGCCTGGGCACATCACCACTTGGTGGCCAAGCTGCAGGGCCTTCTTGCCAATGTCGGCATTGCGCCATACCATTATCACGATGGTGCTGTCGGCCTCGGAGTCGGAGAGCGCCTCGTCCCATACCACCATCTTGCGGCCAAGGCCACGCACGATGCTGTTCATGCGGCGTATGGCGTCGGGATATTCCTCCTTTTGGGTCGCAGTCTCGTCGCCTCCGCAATGGATGTAGGTGGAGGGGAAGACCGCGGCGACCTCTTTCAGTATCGTTTCCATGAACTTATAGGTCTCTTCCTTTGAGACGTTCAGCTCAGCTTGGTTGAACGCCACCTCTGGATACGCGGCGCAAACCTCCTCGCTATGGCCCGGGAACTCTATCTCGGGGACGATGGTCACGCCTTTAGCCTGCGCGTATTTGACAAGGCCTTTCAGCTGCTCTTGCGTATAATATCCGCCAAAGCCGTCCTTGCTGTTGCTATAGGCACGCACGTAGCTCAGGTCCTGGCCTTCCTGGTTGGCAGGCTTGTTCCACCAATCTTTCCATGTTTGTCGGGTGCGCCATGCCCCAACCTCGGTCAGTCGAGGGTAGGCTTTTATCTCCATGCGCCATCCTGCCGCGTCGGTGAGGTGGAGGTGGAGCGTGTTGAGGCCGTAGTGGCTCATGATGTCAACCTCGCGGTATAACTCGTCGAGGGGAACGAAGTGGCGGCTGACGTCAATCATCATTCCGCGCCATGGCAGGGGCTTAGGCTGGCTGGATTGGGAAAAGGACAATAGCGAAGCGCAGAGCGCAAAAAGGGAGAGCAATAATCGTCGCATATAAGTGTGGTTTAAATTATTTTCAGCAAAGGTAGCGAAAATATTAGAATGTGTTTGTCGTTTCAAGGCATTATTTGTATTTTTGTCGCAAATTCCTAATATAACATTCACGTATGAAAAGAACCCTGTCTACTATCGCGCTCTTTCTGTCCTTTCTCGGAGTGATGGCGCAAGCTTATGTTCCAACAAAGGAAAACCTTGAGGAGCGAGAGAACTTCCGCGATGCCAAGTTCGGCATCTTCCTTCATTGGGGCATCTACAGCACATTCGCCCAAGGCGAGTGGTACCTGCAAAACGCCGTGCCCGACCGCATGGAATATGCCAAGGCCGCTGATGCTTTCTATCCTCATCGCTTCAACGCCCATGAGTGGGTGCAGGCCTTCAAGGACGCTGGCGCTAAGTATGTCTGCTTCACCACCCGCCACCACGATGGCTTCTCGATGTGGGACACTCAGCAAAGCGATTACAACATCATGAAGGCGACACCTTTCAAGCGTGACGTAGTGAAGGAACTTGCCGACGCCTGCCACGAGGAGGGGTTAAGGCTCCACCTCTATTATAGCCACATCGACTGGATGCGCGACGATTACCCCATGGGCCGCACGGGCAGGAATTGCGGCAAGGACAGCACGAAAAGCGATTGGTCCCACTACTTCAACTTCATGAACGCACAGCTCACAGAGCTTCTGACACGCTACGGAAAGATTGGAGCCATCTGGTTTGACGGTTGGTGGGATCACGACCAAGATGCCGTTCCCTTCGACTGGCACCTGCCCGAGCAATACGCCCTCATCCATAAGTTGCAACCGGCTTGCCTCATTGGCAACAACCACCACATGAACCCATACGAGGGCGAGGACATCCAGCTCTTCGAGCGCGACCTGCCTGGCGAGAACACGGCGGGCTTTGTCGACAAGGCGGCGCACGTGAGCCAACTGCCATTGGAGACTTGCCAGACCATGAACGGCATGTGGGGATATAAGGTCGTCGACCAGAACTATAAGTCGGCAACAGAGCTGATTCGCTTGCTCATCAACACCTCGGGCAAGGGTGCGAACCTTTTGCTCAACATAGGCCCGCAGCCCAACGGAGAGCTGCCCGCGCTTGCCCTCGACAGGTTGAAGGAGATTGGCAAGTGGATGAGCGTCTATGGAGAGACACTATATGGCACCGTGGCTGGACCAGTGAAGCCTTGCGAGTGGGGTGCCACGACCGAGAAGGAGGGCAAAGTCTATGTCCATGTGTGTCCTGCCGAGGGCACGGCACCAAGCAGCATCACGATACCGATGGCAAAGAAGCCAAAGGAGGTGACCGACTTCCAGACAGGCAAGAAGGTGGTTTTCACGTATAAGAACAAGGAGCTGAAGCTTGCCGTACCATCGACATTGACCGCGCCAGACCACGTGATCGTGGTCAAGAGATAGCCTTCACTTGCCTTATCTTTTGCGCGTCCGATACAAGACCCGTGCGTAGGGAGCCATGGATTTCCGTGGCTCCCGTCGTTTTTAATATGGTGCCCGCGTTTTGGGTATTCACGCCAGCGCCGCAAAGTATGTTAAACTCGCGTCCCGTCTTTGCGGATATTTCGTTGGCCTTCTCCACGAGTTGTTTGAGCAGGGGGATGCCTTCCTCCGCTGATGGCTGTTGCCCAGAGGTGAGGATGCGGTTGCAGCCCAATTGGGCTATCTGACCGATCGCCTCCAAAGGGTTGTTGCATACATCAAAGGCACGATGAAACGTCACGTTGCAACGAAGGCTGCCGTCGGCTTGCCGTGCCGCGTCGATCCATTTGCGGCAAGTGGCAACGTCGATGTTGCCTTCGGGCGTGAGCGCCCCAATGACGACGCCATCGGCACCCTCGTCCACTGCCATGCGAACCTCTTCCGCCATCTTCTCAACCTCGGCGGCACTGTAAACGAAATCGCCCTCACGAGAGCGAATGAGCACATGGACCAATAAACCTGCTGGGTGGCAGAGGCTTACGGCCTCGCGAATCATATCCTGGCTTGGCGTGAGCCCGTCGAGCTCCAGGTCGCGACATAGCTCTATGCGGTCGGCGCTACCCTCAATGGCGGCCTTGACGCTTGCGATGTTTCCGCAGCAAACTTCTAACTTCATATTTCTGAGACATTATAATAAAGGCGTCTGTGTTGATTCGTGTGGATTGAGGCGTTTGTCGGTGTGAATTGCATCGTGATGCGTTGGCGGCGCGAAGGCAACGCGTCTGCGGCGCGGACGCAATGCGATCACGGCGCGAAGGCAACGCGATTGTGGCGCAAACGCAAACGAAGGAAATAAAGCACGGCGACGGTCTCCCACATGAACCGATATAGAGCAAAATAAAGCCCCTTGGCTCCTGCGAGGAAGCTAAGGGGCTGATGCTATCTGAATGGATTACTGTGCGCTTTGAACTGACGTGGCGCTTGCGTTCTTCTCGCTGTCGTCAAGTTGCAGGTCGCTTTTCACGCTACGTGAACTTGTGCGGAAGAATGCGGGAATGGTCGTGGTCTTGCCCGCTTGCAACGTGAACATCACGCTGTGGGTTAGCACGTCGCCACCTTTGAGGCGTGTGCCGGTGGTCAGCAGGTAGTCGCCAGCGGGGAGGCTGAGGCCGTTGCGGAACTTCTCTGTCACGGTTGGGTCGTCGTCGGCATAGTCGAGCGACGTGGGACGGCCATCGATCATCTTCGAGACCGTGTAGCCATGATAATACATCACGTCGGCTGGCACGTCGAGCTTGAGTGTGCCTTTCGCTTGCTGTGGCTCCGCATTCTGCTTGTTGCTGAGCTGAATCCAAGAGTTGCCGTCGGCGACCATTGCCTTGCCCAGTGGGTCGAGTTTGGCCTTCATGCCAAGCGCACGCGCGCCAGCCACGGTGAAGATCTCGCGGCTGCGGTCGTCGCACTTGCGGTTGTTATAAACGCCGACCACAGACACGTTAATCTCCTTGGGGTTGTTGCTGTTGTCCACCTTGATGTTGTTTTCCACCCAGGCAATCCACTCCTTTGCGGTCATCTTCGGCAAGCGCTTCTGCAAGAAAGCCACATAGGGCCTGAGGTGCTCCATCGATACGCGGATGCCTCCGCTCTGCAAGGCGTCGTTGTTGAGCAGGCAAGCGTCGTGAAGCACGTCGATGGAAACGTCGCGAAGATCCTTCTCGCTAAGACCTTGAATCACGAGGTCGGTCTTGGGGTTCTTCTCCTTTAAGAACTTGTCCATCACCTTCCAGTTGCTGCGCGCTTTCTTTAGGATGTCGTTGTCGCCTTGGTAGAACGTCTTTTTCTGGTAAGCGGTGCGAATCTTGTCTTCGGCCGCCAAGCGGCGACTGTTTGCGCTTACGGTGTCTACGATGCTGCGGTCAGGCTCTTCGAGCACGGTGGTGGGGACGTGCAGGTCATATTCTTCCACCCATGAACTTCCAGCCTTGTGGCATGGCGTTATGGATATTTCGGTGGAGAAAGCGTCTGCCTTTTTCACGCCGTACTTGTCTTTCGTGCTGACCCACACCTGCAGGTCGCCATAGCCCGTGGTGAACGTGACATAACCGTCGGCGTCGGTCTTCATGGTGCGGATAGGATAAAACTCGGAGTAGTTGTATACGCGGAAGTCGACCGTGGCGTCCTTTATGGCCTTGCCATCCTCGTCCACGACCTTGACCTTCAAGGTCTTTGTCGGGGCGTAGGTGTCGGTTGTCGCTATCTCGTTGCCCTCGTAGTCGAACGCGCGGACGAGCATTGCCCTACTTGCCGCCCAGTTGAACCATCCCTTGTCAAGGGTCTCCTCCGGCTCACAAGCGCCCATGAAACGCCAGTGTCCATCAATCCAAACCTCCACCCAAGCGTGGTTGTCGTCGGTGTGAGCCCATCGGGGACAGTAGACCTGGCGGGCGGGAATGCCGACCGAGCGGAGCGCGGCAACGGCGAAGGTGCTCTCCTCTCCGCAACGGCCAATGCTGTTGCGCATCGTGGCGAGCGGCGACGACGTGCGGCCGTCGCTCGGGCGATAGCTTGCCTTCTCGTGGCACCAGTGGTTCACTTCCAGGGCGGCTTGCTCCATGGTGAGACCCTTGACGCGCGGCGCCAACTCCTTGTAGATCACCTCGCGCGAATTGTCGAGTGCCTCATTGTTGACGCGGACAGGGAGGACAAAGTTCTCAAACTCCCATCTCGGCACTTGCTTTCCCCAAGGCATCTCGGCGCGAGCCTTCAAGGCCATGCGCACTTGCTTCTGCCAATAGGCTTTGGGATAGTCTACGCTGTCGGGTGTCGACATGCTCTTGTAAAGAAAGGAAAGGCCCTCAGCCTCGGTCTGTGCCAAGGTAGGCGTGCTCATTGCCACCAAAAGGCAAGCGGCTATTAATGATCGTTTCATGTGTTTTTGTAAGTTGTTTTTCCAAAGTTACGACGTTATTGCCAATAATCCAAACTTTTCCGATGTTTTGTTCACAATTCGTGTTCTCGGCGTCTCGTCGGCATCTTTTCAATGTTGGCGTAGTTGCTTTTTAAACAGTTTGCCCTTCAGCCATGCCCTTACCGGAACATCGTAGAGCTTGTAGGCTCCCCAAGCCATGCCGATGGCGAGAATGAAGATGCTCACAGCCATGAAGACGTGCATGCCGAGAGGCGCGTCCTTGTGGTTGGCAGCCCAAGCTATTTGCACGTAAATCAAGGGGTAGTGGCAGACATAAAGTGGATAAGAAATCTCGCCAAACCATTTGCATACGGCTATGCTTCGCTTGTCGGTGACACGGCTTCCCGCACCCATCGACACGATGAGAGGGAAGAGAATGAGGATGCAGAGTGCGTTGTAGATGCCGTTGCCGCAAGTCCATGTGCCACGTTCGCCGCCTGGGATGCAAGGCATGCAGAGCAGCATTGCAACCATAAGGCTGCACCACCAGAATCCGCCCCTCACTCTGATCAGCTTGTTCACGCGAGACAACAACAAGCCGCTGAAGAAAGGATAGAGCAGGCGGGTGACGCCAATGTAGCCTTGCTCGGCATCAATGCTCCATCCGCCAATCACCGTGTTGGCGGCATAAGAACGTCCTTCCAAAAGGTGGAACACGTCGAGGTTGAGGCAGATGTCGAGTGTGAGAAAAGCAGAGCAAGCCACGAATATGGCCAAAACCGTCTTCGAGAACTTGCGGATGAAAAGGGCGTAAGCGATGTTGGCGAGATACTCCCACATCAGCGACCATGTGGCTCCGTTCAGCGGATTGGTCTCCGTCCAACCGCGAATGTCCCACGATTTTGCGGCTGGCAACATGGTGCAGCAGAAGAGAGTGAGTGCCACAACCTTCCACCAAGGTGTGGTACCGATAAGGGGGAAGTTGGCGCTGTCGCCGAAATAGAAGAATAAGGCGCCCAAAACCGTTCCCATCACGAGCATGGGATGCAGACGGATGAGGCGCCGCTTGAAGAAGCTCCAAGTGCTCATCTTGTCCCAACGGTCATCGTAAGCATATCCGATGACGAAGCCGGAGAGCACGAAGAAGAAGTCTACCGCCAGGTATCCATGGTTGAGAATCTGATAGTCGGGGCCTGCCGAATAAGTCTCGAACAGGTGGAATCCGACCACAATCATGGCAGCCACACCTCTCAGTCCGTCCAATATCTCATAGCGAGGCTTGGATGCCAAATACACGTTATTGTCCATTGTTTCGATCAATTGTTTCAAGTTCGGGTGCAAAGTTAACGCTAAATATTGTCGTAGGCTTACGGTCTGTTCTTTAAAAAATGTTATATGTTTGCGAACATATTGGTTTTATCGTGGATAAATCCTTGCGAGGATAAACGAAAGTACATATCTTTGTGGCAGATAGTTGATGGCGCGAGACGTGGAATCTGTCGTTGGTGACACTGCTGCGTGCCATTGCGTTTTACAACGATAAGAAATGGAATACACATTCAGAAAGGCCTCTATTGCCGACGTCGACCGCATAATGGAGATCATAGAAGAGGCGAAACAACAAATGGCGCGAGAGGGCAAGAACCAATGGACCGCGGCTTATCCGGCACGCGACCATATCGAGACCGACGTAAATAACGGCACGGCATACGTGTTGCAGACGGCGGAACGGATCGTTGCCTACGGCGTGGTAGTGTTCACCGGCGAGCCTGCTTATGACGACATTGAGGGTAAATGGTTGACGGAGCAGCCCTATGTGGTGCTACACCGACTTGCCGTGGCAGAGGAGACTAAGGGCCGTGGAGTAGGCTTGTTGTTCCTAAAGGAGGTGGAGAAGCTTGCGCTAAGCGTTGGCGTGCACAGTTTCAAGGTCGACACCAACTACGACAATAGTCGCATGCTTAGCTTGTTGGAAAAGCAGGGTTTTGCTTTCTGCGGCAACGTTTGCTATCCGCAAGGAAGCCGCATGGCATACGAGAAGCTGCTGTGATGCCACGCTTTGTTTGAAATGATGCCCGCTCGACGTCTTCTTGGATTGCGACACGCGGGCAAACCGGAAAAGGAAATTGGCCCCAGCCGTTGCGGTAATACCGCTGCGGCTGGGGCCTGTTTAGTTTGTAGCTTGGACCAACTTAGTTTGTGGTTGGCGCCAGTTTAGTTTGTGGTTGGCCGACGTAGCCAATAGGCTTTATTGCTCAAACACGTTGAACTCGGCGCAGGTGGCGAAGTCCTGTCCGTCTTGCGAGCTCTTGGCGGTGAAGCGCAGGTAGCGGGCGCGCACGGGCTTGTCGAAGGTCACGCGCTTTAGCTTTTGGTCGTTGGCAAAGGCGCCGGCAGCCACGGGTTGGCTCCATGTCTTGCCGTCCATGCTCACTTGCACCTCATAGTCCTTGATGTTGCCATTGGGGCTATCCTGCCTGGGCAAGTAGCCAAAGCCCTTGAGCGTCTTCACCCCGCCGCAGTCGAAGTCGGCCCAGTGGGGATAATTCGCCACGGTGACGCTATACATCGTGTGCCAATATGTGTTAGGATTGCCGTCGGTCATGTGGTCGGCGTCGCCCTCGCCGCTCTCGACGGAGCTGGCGAATTTCACCGTGACGGGTATTGCCTCTATGCGGTCGAATTGTTGTTGGTAGTTGAGGCGCGAGCCCTTGGCGAACGCCACCACTGTGCCTCCCTCGCGCAAGGCAAAGGGCTGAGTGTAGGTCTGGAGGCGCTTGCCGCCGTTCACCTTATAATATACAGGCTGGCCTTTCGCTCCGCTGATGGTCACCGTGCCGTCTTGCGAGCGGCTGATGCTGAGCGGAGCCTGCCCGTCGAGCGACACGTTGGCGAGCTCGGTCAGCTTGTCATTGTCCATTGTCGAGGCGGGACGGATGGCGAAGCCAAACGACTGTGTGGTGCTCTTCACGCGGTCGGGGTCAAGCGGGCCGCCCTGTCCGCAGCTGTTGCCGCCCAAGCCGGTGATGGCATGGTCGATGTGGAGCCACACGCCGTCGCTGGCTGGAAGCTCATGAGGATGGTTGGCCATGGTGAGCTGCTGGGCGGAGAACGGCAGAGCCGAGAAGCTCATCACGCTGTCTGCCACGAAGATTGCGCCGTGCTGTCCGTCGCTGAGCGCCACCCAGCGGCTGTCTTGGTGGTTTGCCATGTCTTGAGGCTTGGGGAAATTCTCAAACTCGCTGGCAACATCGGGCTGATCCCAGATTGCCACGGCTTGGCTGGTCTTGCGGTCGGGATAGTTGTCCACGGGGCCACGGCCATAATATTTCATGTGCTTCATCGCCTTAGGCAACTTCATTGCATAGCCCAGGCGGGCCAGCGTGAGGTTGGGTCGCGACGCTGAGACGGTGCTCTGGTTCTCCACTGAGCCGTCGGGGTGGATGGTGTAGACCACATTGGTGGTGAACTTGAAGTCGGGCTTGCCAGCCTTCTTTGTCACCTTCTTCCAGTTCTTGTTGCCTCCTTCAAGTGTTGCCGACTCATTGCCTTGGCTTTCCACCACGAACTTCACGCAGACGGAGCCGTCGGCGTTGGTCAGGACGCGGCTCTCAAGCGCCTTGTGCTGAAGGTCGTGGAGGCCGTTCTCATACCATGCCTGGTACGCCCAGTTGTCGTTGTTGGTCCAGGCGCGGAAGGCGTCGAGGCGCGGACCGCATCCGTCGGCGAAGACGGGCGTGCCGCCATAGCTGAGCGAGCGGATGGAGCCTGTGGCCTTGTCGAAACTGACGGCAAACGTCTTGCCGCCTTCCACGAGGATGTCGCTTGTCGTCTCCTTGACGTTTACCGTTTCCTTAACAGTCGCGGCGGTTGCCAATGACGGGCGCTCGGCTGCCGTCTGCACCAGCAGTTGCTGGTCGGCTTGCAAGTAGCCAGCCCTTGCCCATGGCATGTCGTGTTTCAGGCAGAAGCTCACGTGGAGCTGATAGTCGCGGTTGGCGTCGAGTGTGCCGCCAGCCAGTTCGGGTATGGTCACGGTCTTGTGTTGGCGTGGGAGCACGCTGCCTAAGGTCAACGTTCCTGTTGCAACCTTGCGCCCGTCGGCGGTGAGCTCGTAGCTGACGGCGTAGCCGGAGAGGTCGTCGACGTAGTAGTTCTTGTTGAAGATGTCGATGGTTCCCTTGGCCTTGTCTGCCCACTTCACGCCAACGTTCTGGTAAACCTTCTTCACCTCATAGTATTGAGGCTTAGGCTCCAGGTCGCCGAAGATGATGCCGTTCATCACAAACTGGCCGTCGTTTGGCGTGTCGCCGAAGTCGCCACCATAGGCGAGGTAGCGCCTGCCGTCTGGCGTGTAGTTGTACATCGACTGGTCGATCCAGTCCCAGATGGCGCCGCCGCAGAAGAAGTTGGTCGACTCGATGGCGTCCCAATAGTCTTGCAGATTGCCGACGGCATTGCCCATGGAGTGGGCATACTCTGAGATGTGGAACGGATACTTCAGGTCCATGTCGCCACGCACGGCGGCGCGCACCCAGTTGATCGACGGATACTGGTTGGAGCCCATGTCCACGATGTCGTTGTTGCGCTCGTATTGCACGGGGCGCGATGGGTCGAAGGCGTGGATGGCATCGTAGCTGACGTTGAAGTTCTCGCCCGGTCCAGCCTCGTTGCCAAGGCTCCAAATGGCAATGCAGGGGTCGTTGACGCGTGCCTTTGCCATTGCCATCATGCGACCGACGTGCTGGTTGAGGAACTCGGGCACGTGGCTCAGGCTTGCCGCGCCGTAGAAATACTCATGGCTCTCGACGTTGGCCTCGGCCTCAAGCCAAATGCCGTACTTGTTGCAGAGATAATAGAAATAAGGGTCGTTGGGGTAGTGGGACGTGCGCACATGGTTGATGTTTGCCCGCTTCATCATCATCACCTCTTCCTCCATCTGCTGTCGCGTGATGGCGTGGCCGCGCGCTGGGCTGGTCTCGTGGCGGTTGACGCCCTTCAGCTTCAGCGGCTTGCCGTTGATGAGGAAGTAGCGGCCTGCCATTCCGAACTCGTCGTCGTCGGCTGCCACGTCGCGTATCTCCACCGTGCGGAAGCCCGTCTGCGTGCTCACGGCCTCAACGGTGTTGCCCTTCTTGTCGAGCAGTTCGCAGACGAGAGTGTAGACGTTGGGCTCCTCGGCAGTCCAGGGCTTCACGCCTGTCACGGTGAAATCGGTGTGGCGTGTCAGCGTGTCGGCCTTGGTGAGCGTCAGCGTGCCCAATGTCGAGCTCAGCGTCTGCCCCTCGCCCTCGACGTCGCCATAGAGCTTGTTGGCAAAGAGCTTGAACACGGCAGTGTAGTTCTTTGCATCCTTGCCGCTGACGTTAGCCACCGAGAGGTCCACCGCGAGGCGGCCCGTGCCGTCGGTCTGCCATGCGGGAATGACCTTGAGGTCGCTCACGTGCACCTTCGGCTTGCTATAGACAGCCACCGTGCGGAAGATGCCTGGCAGGCGGAACATGTCTTGTGCCTCAAGGAACGAGCCGTCGGATGAGCGGTAGACCTCCACCGCCACCTCGTTCTCGCCCGCCTTAGCCCACGGGCTGATGTCGAACTCCGCCACGTCGCGCGAGTCCTTTGAGCAGCCTACGTAGTGGCCGTTGACCCAGAGATAGAAGAACGAGTCGACGCCGTCGAAGCTGATATACGTCTCGCGGCCCTTCCAAGTGGCGGGCAGAGTGAACGAGCGGCGATAAGAGCCCACCTCGTTGCGATACTCATATGTGGTGTAGTTTTTTGGGGGCTCGCGCATCACGCCCTTGCGCCAGTCGCCCACGGCGCGCTCATACTTGAAGATGACCCACTGGTTGACATAGATTGGCGTGCCATACTTCTGCGAGCCGTCTTTCTGGATGCCGTAGATGTTCCACGACATTGGCACGTCCACCTCGTCCCATCCCTGGTCGGGATAGCCTGCCTGGTAGAAGTCCTTGGGGCGGGCGTCGGGGTTCTTGGCGAAGTGGAACTTCCACTTGCCGTCGAGGCTCATCCAGTAGCTCGACTTCTCGGGCAGCACGCCCTTGGCCTCACCCTCCGTGGCGAAACTGGTGAAGCATGCGTGGGGCTGCAACTTGTTGTAGCCCAGCAGTTCGGGTTGTTGCCACTCTTGTCCTGTGGGAGCGGTGGCTGAGCCATACTCATAGCCCGCCAAACGGGTTTGGGCGGTCAGCGTGGTTGCCATGAGACAACTCACTGCGGTTAAAAGATTGCGAATGATCATTTGCAAAGATAGATAGTGGTGTGACAATTACATATTTTCCACAAAGATAACCCTTTTATTATGCATCCGCAAATAAAACGAGGAGAAATGTCATAAATAATTCCGCATGCTGACAATGCAAGCAATCTGCGGGCATGCCGTGCCTTTGCCGTGACATCACGCTGGACGCGATGTTTCCTTGCCTTGGACACAATGAACCGCCATAAACAAGAAGCCCCATGCTCGGTTCTGAGCATGGGGCGAAACGGTGTGGCTCTACGTAGATTCTTGTGGGGTGGGGAAGGCGTGCCATGCACCTGCGCTTGGCTTCACGGCGCAATCGCGTTGCCTTTGCGCCGCAATCGCAGTGGCCTTACGCCGCAATCGCGATGCCTTTACGGCGCAATCGCGTAGCGGCAAAACCTACCGCGGCTCTCGACAAGCCTTGACCCAAACGAATCAGCGTGCAGCCGAATGTATTGATGTGCGTGCTGAGGCAGAGGCTTAGTTGCTTTTGATTGTGCCAGCAGAGTTGACCTCCCAGTCCCAACTTGCCGCATTGATTTTACTGATCAAGTCGTTGACTTCATCATTTGTATATACAAACATCTTCATGATGCTGCCTGGCTTCGTATATAAGCCGGTTTTGTACTCATAGGTGAGCGTTGGGCTCTTGCCTTTTACCTTGTCGACATCAATCTTTTCCTTTCGCGTGGCTTTAATCTTGAACGAGCCCTTAACGGGGAACTTCGTCACGGTGAACTGCTTCGAGAATGAGCCTGTGAGGGCCTCGGTGTGCGCGGTGCCGTCGGCGTCGTTGTAAGTAATGGTGAGGTCTGCCATCGCCAGCAAAGCCTCGTTTGCCTCACACTTGAAGGATACATTCTGCGACGTATTCCTATGCTCGTCATCATCACCGCCGCAAGATGCGAGTGTCAGGCCGGCGAAAACCATTGCCAAGCCAACGAGAAGAGAGAATAACTTTTTGTTCATAATGTTTTTTGTTATAATGATTATTACCTTTATTAGAGTGCAATGTTGATGATAGTTTTTACTACTGCCACCCATGTGGCAGGCAAATGGCGCAAACAGGGAAAGGAAATGCCCGAACTGAAGAAACCGGACTGCATCAACACCTATTATTAATGTGTGGCGTTTCCGTAGGTCTTGCAGTTTGAATGTCTTGGCGCAGACTTGGCGCATCCTTAAACGCGAAATCGGCCTCGCTGCCTTGCAATGCCGATTGTTGCCTGTTCTTTCACGGTTGCGACTACAAAGGTATGCCGAAATATCGAAAGCGCAAAACAAATTGGGGAAAGACTTCTCAAAATATTAGGCAAAAATTGCAGTTGGGGCTTTCGCGCGCCTTTTGCACTTGGTTTTGCATAACGAAATGTAGCGGAGGCTTGCGACCTCCGCTACGGGCTTGATTGGTTCTTCTTATCGTTATCCTTATTTGCCCAATACACATTTCTTGTTTCCCACGACATAAATGCCGCGCGGCAGCGATGCCTGCTGCTCCGCGTTGTCGCACACCTTAACGCCCGACAGCGTATAAACGCTGCCGGCATGGGAAAAAGGGGCGCTGACAGATATTGAGGAGATGCCTGTGGACTGCTGCTCCTTCTTGAGCAGCCAAGTGGCAATCTCGGCATACTCAGATGCGAAGGCGAACTGGTGGAAAGGCTTCGTCTTCACCTCGTCGCCCCAGCCGTCGAACAGGCGTATGGGCAACATGTTGTCGCGGTTGTAGTTGTCGAACGCGTAGTCGAGGCACGTCTGGCACGACTTCAGCGCGGTAGCCGCCTTGTTGTCCTCGGCATAGGGGTAGGCGTCGGCGTAAGAGCGCAAGAGCACGTCGTTGAACCAGGTGTTGAACCCGTTGAGCGCGCTCTCGTCGGTGTTGAACAGGTAGGCGCCGTGGGCGCGGACATAGCGTGCGAACTTTCCAAGCGACGTGGCCACGGTGGTGTTCATCTGCGTCTTCAGCGTCTCGTCGCCCGTGGCGTGGTACAGCTCGGCCGCGCCCGAAATCATCGTGCCCGTGTTGTAGCTGAACAGGCTGCCGCTTGCCTCCCCACAGTCGACGTGCTGGCGATAGCCACGCTGCGTCTTGATGGTGTTGTCGGCGCCCATCATGTCCCAGTAGAGGCCGCTCTCGTGAAGCAGGTTCTGCCTCTGCCAGTCGTAGACCTTTTGGGCAAACTCAAGGTAGAGGTCGGCGCGCTGCCTCGTCTCGCTTTTCACCTTGTTGCTGGCGTCGCGGTAGTAGTATTTGCACTCCTTGCCGCTGTCCTTGTAGATGTCGTGCAGCCAAACGAGCGGCTGTATGACAGGCGCGTTGCTGCATGCGTGCTTCGAGTTGTAGCCTGGGCCCCAGGTTATGCCGCCATACTCGTTGCCGTCGGCGTCGCGCCAGCAGTCCCATCCCTCAAGCACGTAGTCCACAAGGTATGTGGCGCGTTCGAGCCACGCCTCGGTGCCCGTGAGTCGGTAGGCGCGTATCAGCTCGCGCGATATCCACATCTGGTCGTCGTACACGTTGAGTATGCCCGACACGTTGGCTGCGCCCCTCTCGCTGGCACGCGGCACGGCATAGGGACTGCACTCCTTGCTGCTTGTGGCATACGACGCGAGCTTGTAGGTGCCACGGTAATACTCCAGGTTGTCGATGAGAAGCCCCAGCTGCTTCTTGTAGACCTCGTATTTCGACGCGTAGAGCTCCGCCTCGCTGTCCTTCACAAGGTTGAGAGCCTCCAGCAGAGAGCAGTGGGCTTCGATGGCGGCGGTGTAGGGCCACACGTCAGACGTCCCGCTCGCCTCGCCGCTCTCCGTGTCGTAGATGTCGGCCATGTACATGTTGTCGGCAGAGCCAATTATGGTCTTGCTCCATGCGGCGTCCACCATGGCCATGGCGCGCTTGATGTCGCGCACGGCCGTCTGGTGGTCGTCGTCGTTTGCGGCGTATGTGCCGGTGAAGGCACACACGAGCAAAGAGACAGTAATGAGATATTTCTTCATGTTGGCTAAATTATGGTTGTTACCACACGATCTGGTCCTCCTCCGGCATCTGAGTGTTGAGCTTGCGCTCCATGGTCATGGTGCCGTTGACGTTGTAGGTGATGGACGAGCCCGGTGCTGTGGAGAAGTCGTCGAACGTGTAGTCAACCTCGTTGATGATGACCGTGCGGCGCACGATGTAGCTCTGCACCTCGTCGGCCTGCTCTATGATGGTGTAGGTGGCAGTCTTGTTCTGCACGAAGTTCATCGCGGGCGTGTTGCTCGTCAGGGTCACGGTGCCGCGGTTGGGGTCGGCGCTGTCGTAGGGCGTGAACTTGGCATATATCTTGTAGTCGCGGCGCAGCAGGCTGCTCTCGGTGAACGTTCCGGCGTAGAAGAACACCGTGTTCTGGTCGACCACGTAGGCCTGCACCGTGCTCATGGCACCCGGCTCGTTGTCGGTCACGCCGCCCGAAACGATGTAGAAGCGCATGTTGGTGGCTTGGTATTCGCCAGAGTAATCGGTGTAAGGCAGCACGCGCAGCATGGCCTTGGCGTAGTTCTTGCGCGGGTTGCGCTGGTAGCCATACTCAGGCTTCTCCACGATGGTGAGCGGCAGCACGTACTTCTCGGCGAGGTCTATGCCGCGGAAGTCGAAGTCGAGGTGGAAAAGCCCTATGTTCTGTCCCTTGGGGATGCTGAGCGTCTCGTTATACTTCGCGTAGTTGTTCATGTCCTTGTAGTAGAGCTCCGTGCGGTTGTTGAAGCGCGCATAGTTGAGAATGTCGAGCGTGTCGGGGTCGTGGGCGACATGCACGTTAAGGTCTCGCGTGTTGTCTGTGGAGCCGCTGATGATGATTGGCAGCTCGTAGCTTGAGAGTCCCTGCCCGCCATACATGGCGTTGCCGCTGGTGTCGAGTCGCGTGAAAGGCACGTGCACAGTGGTCACGCCGACGCTGTTGCCCTCGGTGTCGAGCGGCGCCTTGAAGCTCACGTACTGCTCGTATTGCTCCTCGCCCCAGTCGTCGTTGCACGATGTGGCGAAAGTGAGTGTGAGCACAGCCGACAGGCCGAGTTTCCATATCTTGCTATCAAATACTTTCATGGTCGTGAATGTTTTGTTTGTTCTTTAATTTAGTTGTTATACTGCCACCCAGGGTTCTGCACGAGCTTGCTGTTGCGCTTCAGCTCGTCCATGCCGATAGGCCAGAAATACATCTTGTCGGCGAAGACAGTAGGCAGAGAGTAGACTGGGACGACCTTTTGGAAGTCGTCTTTCTGCTTCTCGGTCATCAGCACGTTGCAGCCATAGATGGGAATGGCCTCCTCTATCGGGGCGTCCATCCAGCGGCGCAGGTCGTAGTAGCGCTTGCCCTCGCCCACGAACTCGATCATGCGCTCGCGCTTGATCTTCTTGCGGAGAAGGTCGGTGGAGGCGTACTCCTCGGCACTGTAGTCGGGCACACCGGCACGAATGCGCACGGGCTGTATGCCGCGCTTTATCTCATTCACGTCGCGACTTATCTCGTAGGTCTTCGAGCCATCCCATGAGGAGATTGAGTATGTCTTCGTGAGCTCATTGAGCGACTCGGCATACATCAGCAGGATGTCGGCGTAGCGGATGGCTGGCTCCCACTTCTGCACGATGTGGTCGTAGTCGTTGCCGTCGCGCACCTGGCGGTAGTCCTCAGGGTTCACCCATTTCTTGCAGCCAATGCCTGTGCGCAGGTAGTACGAGCCGTTGTTGTAGCCGTTGTTCTGCGTGGTTGTGGCCTCCGACGAGCTCGATGAGCTTGTGGTTGTTCCCCTGTAGTAGAATATCTGCACGCGCTCTTGGGTGTTGGTGTTCTGGTTGTGGCGCCACCAGTAGGAGCCGTTGAACGCCACCGTGGCGTAGAAGCGCGGCTCGCGCTCGGCATACTGCATCGAGACACCGATGCCGAGAGGCGGATACTTGCTTGAGGCGTTGTTGCCGCGCGACGTGGTCCATCCTGTGCGTCGTCCTGAGCCGTCACCGCCGTTCTGCTCGCTGTCCTTGCCGGGGCAGTCGGTGCCGTCGAGCATGTAGTAGGCGTCGACCATCTTTTGCGTGAGTCCGTGGCAGTTGAAGCCGAAGAGCGAGTTGGGCATCTCGTGCGTGACGAAGCCGTCGACGCTCCAGTGGCGTATGGTGCCAGCGTTGTAGCCGCGTGAGAATATGATCTCGGTGTTGTTCAGTCCAACCACGCCGTTGAAGAGGTCGCGGTAGGAGAGATACGGGTCGATGTCGGCATAGCCGTTGGGCCAGTTCTTGGTCGAGAAGTTGCCGTCGTCGTATGGCTTGATGGTCTTAGGCTGTGACACGGTGGCAGTTTCCACCACGCCCGTGTGGTAGAGCTCGTAGTTGGCGTTGCACTCTATGACGTCGCGGCAGGCAGCGGCAGCGCGTGCCCACTTCTGCTCGTCGTAGGTGAGGCTGAGCAGTTGTGTGCCGTCTTTGTTGACGAGCGCCTTTGCCACGGCGTCGGTCACGCCGGCAGCGTGTGTGCCGTTCTGAAGCTGGCCGTTGGCAAGCGGACTGGCAGCGTAGAGATAGGCGAGCGCGCGTGTGGCGAGCGCAGCGCCCTTCGTCGGGCGTGCCACGTTCTCGGCGTCGGTGTTGTCGTAGACGCGGCTCCACGTCTGCAGCTCCTTGGCGGCCTGTGTCATCTCGGAGGCTATGAACTCGGCGCACTCCTCATAGGTGCTGCGCGCGATGGAGAGCTCGGAGTAGCTCTTCGTGTAGTCGGCTCCCTCGTCGGGCATGATTGGTACCGGACCGTAGCGGCGCAGCAGCAGCCAATAGTAGTAGGCGCGCACGAAGCGGGCCTGCCCCTTCATGTCGAGTCGCTCCTTTTCAGTGAGCTTGGTGTTGAGGTCTATGTTGTGGATGAATACAGAAGCCTGGTAGATGCCCTTGTAGGCGTTGCTCCATGCGTCTTGTCCATAGTTCTCGTCGTAGTCGCCCTGCTTGAAGGCGTTGTAAGAGTTCATGTAGGCGTAGCCGTCGCCGCGGTTTGGGTCTCGGTCGCCATAGTACATGTCGTCGGCGAAGCAGTGGAGTCCGGCGCCGTTGTTCTCTTTGGTTGTGACATCGGCAAGCGCCCCCCTGAGAAAGTAATATGATTGTGCCAGCCAACCGTTGGTCTGGTTGATGTCGGTGAACACCGACTCGATGGTGCGTCGGTCGTCGAAATATTTGTCGGAGTCGAGCTGGTCAGCGCAAGAGGTGAGCATTGCCGCGCCTCCGAGAAAACCTCCCATCATCCATATAGCTATGTTCTTTTTCATGACTATCTTCATTATAAGTTGATTTGAATACCGGCTGTGATTGATTTCGTAATAGGATACGCCTCGCCGTTTGAACTTCCCATCTCGGGATCCCAGAGCTTGAAGCTCGACCATGTGAGCAGGTTGGCGCCTTGGATGAATATGCGCATGTCGTTGATGCGCATCTTGTTGGTCCACGTCTTAGGCAGGGAATAGCCGAAGTCGAGGTTCTTCAGGCGCAGGTAGCGACCGTTGCGCATCCAGAATGTTGAGGCACGGTAGTTGTTGTGCGACTCGTTGTTCTGCAGGTACACGAGTCGTGGGTAGCTGGCGCCGGGATTCTCGTTGGCCTTGAGCCCAAGCTGCGCGGCTGTCTCCTTGTCGATCCAGCGGTCTTCCACGAGGTCGGAGAATATCTGGCCGTAGCGGTCTTGGCTGAAAGCGTAGACACATTTGCCGTCCATGAGGAATGTCGACTTGCCCGAGCCCTGGAAGTGGAGGTTGAAGTCGAAGCCTTTCCATGTCACGGAGAAACCGAGACCGTAGATGAGGTTTGGCGTGCGTGTCGCTCCGATTGCCACGATGTCGCCATCGTCAACCACGCCATCGCCGTTCACGTCCTTGTATTTGATGTCGCCGGGCTGCACGTCGCCGAACATCTGCTTTGGCGAGTGGCGTATGTCGTCGTAGTCGGCGAAGAGACCCTCGGCGATGAGTCCGCGGAGCTGGTTGACGCGGTAGCCCGTTTGGTACTGGTACGGATATACGTTGTTCTCAACGTCATAGTCGAGGATAGTGTTCTTGCTGTAGGTGAAGTTGCCGCGCACGGTGAGTCCCACTTGGCCGAAACGGTCTTCATACTTGAAGTTTCCGTCTACACCCTCCGACTTCACAGAGCCTACGTTGGCGAACGGTGAGCTTTCCAGGCCGAGCGAGGCCGGCAGGTAGTTGCGTCGCATGTAGATGCCGGTGCGCTTCTCGTAGAAGTAGTCGACGGTGAACGAGAGGCGGTTGTTGAAGAGCACGAGGTCGATGCCGGCGTCGTCCTTGGTTGATTCCTCCCACGTAACGTTCTTTGCTGCGAGGGCAGAGTAGTGCAGGCCGTGCTGGTACTCGCTGCGTGTCGGCGTGTTTACGGTACCGAAGTTGTAGACGTTGTTGTTTGTGTAGTCGATGGTGTAGAGGTATGGGAAGCGAATCTGTGAGCCGTTCTCATAGATGGCATCGTTGCCCACCTTACCGTGAGAGTAGCGTATCTTGAACATGTTCATCCAAGGGGCAATCTTTTGCACGAACGACTCCTCTGCCACGTTCCAAGCCACTGACCATGCAGGGAAGAAACCGAAGCGGTGGCCGTCGGCGAAGTTCTCAGAGCCATTGTAGCCGAAGTTCCAGTCGATGAAGTAGCGGTTGGCGTAGTTGTACTTTATCTGTCCTGCCAGGGCGAGGTTCTTGCGCGACACGCTGTTCTTGATGTCGTTGCCGATGTTCTGTGTCTGTATCTTGGTGTCGTAGGTGTACTTCAGGTTTGCGCCGACGTTGTGCACGCTTGCGAACGTGCGGTCGTAGCTCAGAAGCAAGTCAAGGAACTCGCGGCGAGAGCCATCGTTGCCGGAAGTCTGGTACATGTCCACGCGGTCCTTGATCTTGTCGAAGATTATCGCGCCCGTCTCCTTGTCGCGCCCGTTGGCATACCAGCGGTCAGGCTGCTGTATGTGGTTGATGTAATTATAGTTGTACGTGTCGTAGCCGAAGCGTCCCACGAAACGCAGGCCCTTGGTGATGAACTTGAGGTCTTGCTCAAGCGTGACGTTGGTCTGCACGTTGTTGTTCCATTCCTGGTTGTAGCCGGTCTGGGTGGTCATGACCCACGGGTTGGTACGCAAGTCGTCGCGGTTCATGTTGATCATCGGCACGTAGCCGTTGCTGTACATTACCGGCGTGAGGATGGCATTGTAGCCAAAGAGCGAGTTCCATGTGTCGTTGTCGCCCATACCCGGCGAGTTGCGCTTGGAGAGGTCGCCCGACACGCCGAGCTTGAGCAGTGTGGTGGGTGTGATGTCGATGTCGAGGTTCACACGGTAGTTCCAACGTTTATAGTTGGCGTTGGTGTCATACTTGTCGCGCAGGGTCTTGTCGGTCTTGTACATGCCGCCGTCCTCAACGTACGACACTGAGGCGTAGTAGCGTGAGATGTTGCCGCCGCCGCTGAGGTTGATGTTGCCACGGTAGCTCATGGCGCCGTCCTTGAGGATGAGGTCCTTCCAATCGACGTTGGGGTAGAGGTCGGGGTCAAGGCCATTCTTGAACAGTTCCATCTCGGCGGGGGTGAAGTAAGTGCCCTTGCTGCGTGTGATGTTGGCCTCGTTGAGCAGCGACGCGTAGGTCACGCCATCAACGAACGTCGGTGTCTTGGTGCGTGTGTTGTAGGAAGTCTCAAACTTGCCGTTGATGCTTATCTTGCCGTCCTTGCCGTGCTTGGTGGTGATGAGGATAACGCCGTTGGCACCCTTTGAACCGTAGATGGCGGTGGCGGAGGCGTCCTTGAGCACCGTGAACGACTCTATGTCCTCGATGTTGAGGTCGTCGATATTCTCGCGCTCGAAACCGTCGACAAGGATATATGCGCTTGAGCTTGCGCCGAACGTGGAGATGCCTCGTATCCAGAACTCTGAGCGGTTCTTGCCAGGCTGACCTGATGTCTGCATGGCCATGACGCCAGCCACGTTGCCGGCAAGCGTGTTGGACAGGTTGGATGTGCTGAAGTGCTTCATGTCGGCCACGTTTACGTTGGTCACGGCACCGGTCAGCGTGAGCTTCTTCTGTGTGCCCATACCCGTCACCACCACCTCATCAACGGCGTTGTGCTGGTCTTCCTTTAGCACCACGTTGATGGTCTTCGTGTTTGGCTTCACCACTTCGGAGTGCTTCTCAAAGCCGACGTAGGAGAAGATGAGGGTCTGGTATTCCTTCACCTTTATGGTGTACTGTCCGTCGATGTTGGTCACGGAGCCGAAGCCCTTCATGTCTTTCACGATGATGCTTACACCGATGAGAGGCTCACCGTGACTGTCGGTCACCGTGCCCGTGACGTTTATGTCTTTCTGTGCCGAGGCACTTATCGTGATGCCAATCAGCATCATCAACATTAATATGTATTTTCTCATAAGGTTTATTCGTTTTCAGCCGTTGTCTCCGGGTTGCCCGTGGTATTGTTGTCTTCACTCTCCTTGCCGATTGTGCGAATGCGGCGGTTGTTGTGGTCGAGGACGTAGAACTCGTTCTTGCTCTCGTCGTAGGCGAGTCCGCTCACGTCGCGGAAGCGTGCTGCCTTGCGCAGGTCGCCGTCCTCAGTGCCCCAGATGTTGCCGTTGGTCGATGGCGCGCGTCCGGCGTAGGTGCGCACGAGTCCGTCGGGAGTGATGTAGCGCACGCAGAAGTTGCCGTAGTCGCAGAAGTAGTAATCGTAGACATCCTTGCGTCCTGCCTTCACGTATTCCTGATTCTTCACGAATACGCCCTGGTATGGGTGGGTAACGCGGGCGTTGGTGCCCACGGCGTCGACCCATCCCGGATTGCCGTTAGCGCCTGCTATGATGTAAGGCGTGGTGAACTCCTTCTTGTCCCAGTCGTAGTCGGTGCGGAGGATATAGTCGCGGTTGATGATGGTGATGTAGGCATAGTCGCCTGAAGGATGTATCGTAACCTGGAACTCATACGACGGGTCCATGATCTTGAACAGTTCCTTGAAGCACCCGTCGTCTTGGTAGCCAGTCCACTGCTTCGGTGTCTCGCCGTCGGGGCCAGGGGTCTTTGAAGCGAAGTAGTCGTCGAGGTCCATGCGGAAGAGCTGTCCGTTCTCAAAGCTGTTGAAGTAGACCTCGCCGTTGACGGGATGCACGGACACGCTGTTGCACTGCTTGTAAGCCACAAGCGGCTGGCACGACGACTTGTCGCTGAACGTGCCGTCGGCGTTGCGAGTCACGATCCACACGCTTGTGGTCTTTGTGCCGTTGTCGTCGCGGTCGGTCGAGACGAGCATGTACTTGCCGTCGAGCGAGAAGGCAATGTTGCGCAGGCGGTGGGTCTGGAACTTGCTTGCCGACATGAGCACCTTCGTCTCTCGCTTGTTCATGTCAAGCTCCTGGATGAATCCGTCGCCACGGTCGTAGGCGATGTAGAGGCGCTCGGGATAGAGCGGGTCGAAGGTCATGCAGCCAGCGTCCCTGAAGCCAGAGCACGTGCTGAACGAGCCGAACACCTCGCCCTGGCTGTCGTTCTCGTTTTGGTAGCCGCATAGAGTGCCAACGACGGTCTTGCGCTCGTAGTTGAACGTCTTGTCGCACTTTCCGCTGTGCACGTTGCCGCTGGCATCCTTCACCGACACTTCCACTTCGCCGGAGAAGGCTCCCGACGGCACGTAACCGTAGAGCTTGTCGGGCTTTACGCTGACGAGCACCGCCTTCTTGCCGCCTATGGTCAGGCTGACGCCCGTGGTGTCGTTGCCGAAGTTCTGGCCGTAAACAATGATCTGGTCTTGATAACCGCCACTCTCTGGGATGAAGCTTGTCACCTTTATGCCTTGTGACGGGTTGAATGGCTCGGAGTCGTTAGCCGCGTTGTCGTCTTTGCACGAAACGACGACGCATGCAAACATAGCGAGTAGGGCACCGAAAAGGTGCTTCCCCAACTTGTTCTTGTCAAATCCTGTTCTCATATCTGTTTTGTTTTTTGGTTTTCCTATTTCTTCTTTTCCCCGCAGAGCTTGTCGACGAGCACTCGCATCCAGTGGCCGCCAATCACTGAGCGGGCCATGAAGCCGCTCTTCAGTCCGGTCTTGGTGTCATACCAGTCGCTGATGGGCACGCGTGTCTCGGTCTCGTTGATGTAGAGGTAGAGCGGGTCCACAAACTTGTCGAACGTCTTTCGGTCGGCAGTCATGCCGGCGGTCCACATTATCCAGTCGCTTTTGGTGTAGTCCTTGCGGTTGTCGAGCGGCAGGCCATACTTGTTCTGCTTCTTGAGGTAATAGCTTATCTCGGTCTGCATGACGCTGCTGGGGAAGACGTTTGTGTTCCACAGCTTGTCCCAAATCATGTTGTACTTCTGGCTCCATGTGTCGTTGCGGTCGAAGGCGAGGCGATAGTGGAGGTCGCCCTTGCTTCCCTCGCGCGCCGTCTGCTCCCACTTGGCTGCCATCTCCTTGGCGCGGCTCATGTAATTGTCGTGGGTTGCCACGTCGCCCCGCATCTTTGCCATCTCGGCGAATCCCGCGACGCCCATTATCGCCTTGATTGAAAGGTTGGCGTTGTGAGCCCAGTGTCCGGCGAAGTCGTCGGTGCAGAGCTGGTTCTCGGGGTCTTGGCCGTTCTCAGCGAGGTAGTCGGCCCACGTGCGGAGTATGTCCCAATAGGTGTCGGCATACCTGGTGTTGCCGTCGAGCTTGCATATCTGTGTGATGAGCGTGAGCATGTTGCCAGCCTCCTCCAGCGGCATGTCGCCGCCGTATACCTGGCCGTTGGCTTTCGGGTACTGCCCGATGTCGTGGGCAGCGAAAGGCTTTGTCCAGCGTCCGCTGCGGCTGTACTCAAGTATGGATGTCATCATGGCCTTCTGAAGCTCGGGGTTGTAGGCGAGGAAGAGCGGCGACTCCGGATAGGTCAAGTCCACTGTGTTCACGCAACCGTTGGAGTCGTTCTCCTTTGAGAAGAAGAGCATGGTGCCGTTGTCGTCCTGGAAGAGCTTGTGGGCGGCAATGACGTGGCGGTAGGAGCCTGCGAGTATCTCGGCATACTTGGTGCCGCCAACCTTAAAGCCGTCGTCGTAGATGGTGCGGTCCATCTCGCGGCAGCGGTTCATGATGGACGTGTAGGAACCGTCGAGGCGGTTGAACATGTCGAAGATGCTCACCTGGCCGTTGTGTGCCCAATAGCCCTTGTAGCGCTTGTAGAAGTACTCAATGTCTTCCACCTCGTCGTATCCGATGAGCGCGTAGCTTGCAGCCTGGGTTGTCTTGCCGAAGTCGTGCACGTAGGCGAGTGTAGGTTGCTCGGTCTGCTTGGTTGCCACCACGTCGGTCTTGCTTGTCGGCAGTGTGCCGCTTTGCGTGAAGCTGCCCTTGATGTCGTTCTCGCTCGCGAGGCACACGTTGCCGTTGATGGCTGGCATGTAGAGGTAGCCCCAGTCGATGCAGATGTGGTCGCCGGTCTTGGCGAGGATGGGTTGCTCCACGGTTCCGGTCTTCACGTATTTCACGCCGTTGTGCTCCACGAGCGATGAGCGTGTGGGCTGGCTCACCTTGTTCTGCCCAATCTTGGTAGACGCCGTGAGCAAGAGCTGCACGTCGTGCGGCTTGCCGTCGGAGCTGCTCACTTGATAAGAGATGTAGTTGATGGGAGAAGAGAGCAAGTCGTAGTCGTCGATGAGCATTGGGGCGGTGAACACCACGTCGAGCACCACAGGTCCGCACTGGAACTTGTAGTAGGACGAGGTGGCCATCACGTTGACGCTCTTCTGCGTGGCGTTGGCTATGCTTCCGTTGTCGACGCTCGTGTTGCGGTAGAGGCCGAAGTCGGTGTAGGCGCCGCCGGTGGTGTTGTGGCAGTGGGCGGCGATGATGTTCTTGCCCGGGTGGAGCAGCTTCTTCAGTTCGGGCGTCAGCTCAAGTCGCACACCCTCGCGCCATGTCTCGCCAGTCTCGGTCACCTTCTCACCATTGATGTATAGGCTGAACACGTCGTCGTGTGAATAGGTGATGAAAAGGTCGCCCCGCAGGTCTTTCTCGCTGAGGTTAATCTCGCGTCGCACGTACAGGTCGCTGTTCTCATCGCTCCACCGCGTGCGCACGAAGCTCAGTCCATCACTGCCGAAGGCGCCCTTCGCCCGTTGCCACTTAGAGTCGTCGAACCCTGGCGCCTGCCATCCTTCGGCCTGCTTCTCGCGGCTTATGGCTCCCGTCCAGTCAGCCTCGTCGGCCATTGGCACGATGGTCTCCGGCACGACGTTGCGCGCGCCCATGAAGCGGTAGCTCTTGCCGTCGACGCGAACAATTCCCTCAAGCGGCTTCTCATCGTTGGTCCAGTGGCGTGTCAGTCCCTCGTTGAGCGTGTTGTATGGCGACCATATGGAGAAAAATGGGTCGGATACAACCAATGGCACAGAAGGAAGCCTGAGCGATGTCGTCTTGTATGGGATGAACATCTCTGGCGTTTGTGCCCCCACGGTCATGAACATGCCGACAGCAGCCAGCGTGATAAACATTTTTTTCATGGTTGTCTTTGTTCTTATTGGTTTATATAGGTTTCAAAAATGAGTCAAGATCGTTGTGTGGTGCAAAAGAACTCTAAAAACGTGAAACTTATAATAAATACCTGTTCAAATAAAAAAAATATCTGTTCATGCTTGTCCTGTGCTGATTTACAGGGGCTAGCGCCGTTGGCAATTGACCGGATTTTATCAAAATTGACCGGATTTTGCTAAAGTTTTATGCCTTTGCCTTCGCGCCACAATCGCATCGCCTCCGCGCCGCAATCGCGTTGCCTTTGCGCCGCAACGGCAATGGCTTTGCGGCGCAACCGCAAATGGCTGCCGGCATGAGTTTTTTGATTGCATGACGTTTTTTTCATTTGTTTTTCCTAACTTTGCAAAACGAATTTAATAACTAAGATATATATATGAAGTGTCAACTTTCGGCCTTGTTCATATTAGCCGTCACCCTGTTTTCCTCATGCGCTGGCGACAAGAATGAGACAACGGGACAGGTTGTGTTCAAATATGGTGCCTACCCCTACGTCACCGAGCACAATGGCACCTATTATTACACGATGCAGACAGGGCAGGTGGACACCATCATGCTTTGGGCTGCCGACAACCCGCGCCGCCTTGCGGAGACCAAGGGCAAGGTGGTGCTGACGTCAAAAATGACCGAGCTGAGGGACTTGTGGTCGCCAGAGCTGCACCGCATAAACGGCAAGTGGTACATCTACTATGAGGGAGACCACAACAACAATACCGACAGCCATCAGATCTATTGCATGGAGAACACGGCAGACAATCCGATGGAAGGCAAGTGGATACAGCACGGGCCGATAATGACCAATGAGGAATGGAACTTCGGCATACACCCAACCTCCGTCGTGGTGGGCGGCAAGCAATATCTCCTCTGGTCGGGCTGGGAGAAGCGGCGCATCGAGACCGAGACGCAGTGCATCTTCATAGCCGAGATGCAGAACCCGTGGACGCTGAAGTCGAAGCGCGTGCTGCTGTCGCGTCCCGAATATGAGTGGGAGCGGCAGTGGATAACGTCCGACGGGTTGCGCTCCGCCTATCCGATATTCGTAAACGAGAATCCGGAGGCCTTCCTGTCGCCCGACGGACGCAAGGTCATAGTGGTCTACTCGGCGAGTGGCATCTGGACAACCTACAACGCCCTTGGCATGCTCTACGCCAACGTGGGCAGCGACCTGCTGAACCCGCGCTCGTGGAAGAAGATGAGCGAGCCACAGTTTGTGCCCGACTCCACGAGCACCCTTTGTGGGGCATCGAACGTGTCGGTGGTGATGTCGGCAGACAAGAAGACCACCTACGTCATGTATGAGACGAAAGACAAGGATAAAATCACGCTGTCGCGTGGCATAAGGATAAAGGAAATAACGTGGGATGCCAATGGCTTGCCGGTTTGGGGCAAGCCTTGAGAGCATAGGGCTACAAAAAAGGCTCATCCGGAATGCCGGATGAGCCTTTTTTGTATTAGGACTCAGCTTAGTTCTGCTGCACGTAGTCTTTCGGCAGGACGCCAAACTTCGCCTTGAAGCACTTGGTGAAGTAGGATGGCGAGGTGAACCCGGTGATGGATGCCACCTCCGTGGCCTTGTGTCCCTCGGCAAGCAACTTGGCTGCGTATTCGAGGCGCGCGTTGCGAATGTAGTCGACCGGCTTTATTCCCGTGAGGGCCTTCAGCTTGCGATAGAAGCTTGAGCGGCTCATGTTGAGGCTCTCGGCAAGTTGGTCGATGGAGAAGTCCTCGTCGCTGATGTTTTTCTGAATCAGCGTGTTCATCTTCTCCATCAGTTCGATGTCTTGGTGGTTCATGCCCAGTTCGCCGTTGGCGTTTGGCTGCGTGCTCTCCGGAGTCTTTATCTGGCTCATGCGCTCATAGAACTGGTTGCGCAGCTTGAACAGGTTGACAATCTGCAGATGTAGCTGCTTGATGGAGAATGGCTTCTCCATGTAGACATCGGCGCCGTTCTCCATGCCCTCCTCCTTTGCTAGGCTGCTGTTCTTGGCGGTGAGCAGGATGACGGGCATGTAGGAGAAGTTCATGTTCTCCTTGACGCGGCGGCAAAGCTCAATGCCGTCCATGCGCGGCATCATCACGTCGCTCACGATCACGTCGATGTCGTTGTATTTCATCACCTCCAAAGCCTCCACGCCGTCGTGGGCCTTCTTCACCTTGTACCATTGCTTCAGCGCGTCGGCGGTCATGTTGATAAGCTCCTCGTTGTCCTCAACTATGAGCACGCAGAACTTGTGCGTGTCTGCAGCCGTGTCGATTGCCGTGTCAGTGGCTTCCCTCACCACAGGCACGCTCTTCTCCACGCTTGCCGCATAGTCGTGGCGCACCGGAATGTTGATCATGAACACGGAGCCGCCACCCTCGCGGTCTTCTATGCTGAGCGAGCCGCCGTGGGTCACGACGAGCATCTTGGCGTAGGCGAGCCCGAGGCCCGTCCCGAGCGTTGCCGCCACGCGGTCGTTGGCTATCTGGTAGTACATGTCGAAGATCTTCTCGTGCTCCGACTCAGGCACGCCAGGGCCGTCGTCTGCCACACTAATGGTGAAGTTGCCGTCGTCGAGGCATCTCACCGACACTTCCACCTCATGCCTCGAATACTTCATGGCGTTGCCAACGAGGTTCATGAGCACGCGTTTCATCTTGTCGATGTCGAGAGCGGTGTTGATGTCGTTGTCGAGCAAGGTGTACTTGAACGCCTTGCCCTCCACTTCCATTGGGTGCTCAAACTGCTGGCAGATGTCGCGCATCAGCGTGTTGACGTCGCATGGCTGCAGGTTGAGCTTCATGTCGCCCATGTTCTCGGCCTTCTGGAAGTCGAGCATCTCGTTGGTTATGTCGAGCAAGTAGTGCATGTTGCGGCGCATCGACCTGATGTGGTCCATGCTTTCGTCGGCAGAAAGCGGCTTGCCCGACTTTATGTCCTCCTCCATTCGCTCCATGGGCAGGCTCATCAGCGTGAGCGGCGTGCGTATCTCGTGGATGAGGTTGACGAAGAACTTTATCTTTGCCTTGAACATCTCCGACTTCTTGCGCTCCTTATACTCGCGCATGCGCTTGTTGTAGCGTCGGGTCACGATGCGCTTGGCGCGCAAGAACATGTACCAGCCAATGAGGGCCATTGCGACGACATAAGCCAAGTATGCCCACACCGTGCGATACCATGGCGGCAGTATGACTATGCGCAGGGTCGACACCTTGGCACTCTTGTTGTCGCTGCACTTCAACTCGAACTCGTAGGTGCCGGGAGCCAGTCCGGTGAACGTGATCTCGGGAGTCACGGCGCCCTTCACCCATTCCTTGCTCAGGCCGCGCATGCGGTAGTCGTAGCTCACCTGCGGCATGTCGCAATAGCGCGCGGCGGAGAGGCGCAGCGTGAAGGTGTTGTCGGAGTAGGGCAGGCGGATTTCCTCCTGCATGTAGAGCGGCACGTTGAGCTTCAGGCGCATCAGTTCGGCGTCGCTGTTGGATAGGTAGGGGAAGCTCACCGACTGCAGGTAGACGTTGGCCAGGCGCGTGTCCGAGCTCATCATCCGTGGGTTGAAGGCGAAGAACCCGTTGCCGCTGCCGAAGAGCACATGACCGTCGGCAAGGCGGCACGACGACAATTGGATGGGGTAGAAGTCGGCGTTGCGCTTGTAGCCGTAGAGCTGGGCGTTGTGCGCGTTGTTGCGCGCGTCCACTTTCAGGATGGCATCGCGTAGTCCAATCCATATCATTCCGTCCTTGTCGGTCTCCATGAACTGCACCGTCTTGCCGTTGAGCAACGGAAGGTCGATCTGCTTGAAGTTGTTGGCGGTGTCGTCGTAGAAGAAGACGCCGATGCCTTGCACTGCAGCCCAAAGCACCCCCTTGCCGTCGAGACACATGGCCGTGACGGGCGTCCTGCCGAATCCGGCATAGTCGAACGGGTCGAAAATGCCGTTCCGGCTCTTCCTCATGTATAGGCCACGGTTCTCCGTAGCGGCCCAAAGCCGTCCGCGTCGGTCCTCCTGCATTATGGTGAACGATGTTTGCTGGCTGAGGTTATAGAACGTCATGAACTGCTCCTTGTCGCGGTTGAAGCGGCACAATCCAATGCTGGTAAGCACGAAAATCTCGCCGCTCGTCGTGCGATAGAACCCGTTGACGTCGTTGCTTATCAGCGAGTAGGGAGTCGAGTTGCTATAGGTGTAACTCTTGACGCTGCCGCTTGACGTGTCGAGCACGCGCACGCCCTTGTGGCGCAGTCCCACCCAAAGCAGTTTGCCGTCGGTCATCAACGACGTCACCTCGTCGCCGTTGATGTTGACCGGTTTAATGGAATTAGGCTTGGCTGCGCCCGTGAGCCCGCCATCGCGTGAAGCGGCTGAGGCGTAGTCGTAGAAGCACAATCCGCGGTCGGTGCCTACCCATACGCCCTTGCCATCGGCGGAAGGGCAGAGCGCGTTGACATAGTTGCACGAGCCCTGGCGCATCGTCTCAGGCAGGGCAGTGAAGCTGAAGGCCTTCAGTTGCCGTTGCATATAGCTGATGCCGCTCGGCGTTGACACGATAAGGCTGCCGTCTGTGTCCCAGCAGAGGCTGTTGACAGTCTGGTCGGTAAGCCCGTAAGTGTAGGGTGATGGTGGGTCGAGCCGTGAAGTCTCACCGCTGCGCGTGTCGTATAGCCACACGCCATTCGCCGTGCCAAGCAGCAGCGCGCCTTCTCCGCCCGCGAGCATGCAGCTCACCCTCATGGCAACGCTGTTGCGGCGCTCAATGACGTGAGTATGAGTGTTGAGGCGGTAGAACTGTGTGTTGGCTTGCAGGTATATGCCGTCGTCGGAGGCGGCCATGTAGATGTTGTTCTTGTCAACGACGTAGTTTGGTAGGTGGCATGTGTAAAGGAAACTGCCGTCGGGCCTGAACACCGACACGTATCCGTTAAGGTTGGCGGCGTAGACAAGGCCGTTCTTGCCCACTGCCATGTCTGTGAAGAATATACCGTGTCGGCTGTCCTGCGTGAGGGTGCCGCTCTTGGGATTGAACACGAACATGCCCTGTCCGTCGGTGCAAATCCATATGTTGCCGTTGCGCGTGGCGACAATCTTCTGCACCTTGGAGCTTATCTGCACTCCGTATTTCGTCATGTATGGGAAGGGCTCGTATGTGTTGTCTTTGCGCTTGAAGACGTAAAGGCCTGATGAGCCGCCGAACCAAATGTCGTCGCCGTACTCATGAATCAGGTTGATGCTGTTGCTCTCGGTAGACCGCAGCGAGCCAGTGGGGTTGTTGAAGACCGAGTTTCCGTTGCCATCGAAGCAGTTGAGGCCAGAAGTAGTGCCAGCCCACAAGAAGCCGTATCTGTCGCGCAGGGCGCACAGTGTGGTTTTGTCGCGTAGCCAATTGGTGTTGGTGAACCAGCGGAAGTGGTAGTCGCTTGTGTCTGCCATCACCTTGGCGGATGCCGTGAAAAGTAGAATCAATGTGGTCAGCAAGCATTTGTGGACAGCTGTTTTGTGTATTGATTGCATTTTCATAGGGTAATAATTTCAAGTGACAATAGTATCGTTTATGCAAATTTAATGATATTATGTTTTTTGAGCAAGAAATATCTGCAAAAACACACACTTGGCATAGCCACACAATAATAAAGGAGAGGAAACCTTTCTCAGGCTCTCCTCTCCTTTCATTAATCAAGCAAAGATGACTAACTCGTTAGCCTTTGCTTAGGTCATCACTTATTTTACAACAATCTTCTTACCGTTCTTGATGTAGATACCAGGTGCCTTTGTGTTCTTCACCTGAACGCCCTGCAAGTTGTATACCTTGCCGTTGGCTGTGTTGACAGAAGGCTTTATATTAATCTCGTTGATGCCAGTGGCGATAGCTTTCTCCACTTCCTCCACGGTGGTGTTGTTGCCGTAGTAGGTAATGCGGAAGTTGTCGGCTACGACCCAGTCGCCTTCCTCGCCCTTTTGGTTCTTCTCCACGCCGATAGCCATGTCGTCATCATAATCCTTGAGGATAGTGATGTGGGTGCGATACAATCCATAGCGGAAGAAGGCGGTTGCCTGCTCAATGCCGTTAGGATACTGGTATGTAGTCCCATCCTCGGAAGTGGCGTTGTCGCCCTCGCCTGGAGCCATGCCGCTCTCGCTTGTGATGTTGGGCAGCAACACGATGTCGTCGATATTGGCGCCCGCGTAAAGGTCTGCCTCCTGGGAAAGTGTGAGGTTAGGCTGGTCGGCATGGTTGCCGTTGCGATAGAATCCTTGTACTGAAACAACATACACTCCTTGCGGAAGGTTGCTTACCATTTGGTTGATGGACGCGCTCTCAGAGTCGTATGACTCAACGGCGAAATCGTTGTGGCAACTTCCATATTCCCAAATGCTGGCGTTGGTGAGTTCCCACTGGTTGTTGGCATCCTCACGCTGGTTGAAGTTCGGGCTCTTGATGTAGAAGGTGGCGTCGACGGGATTCGCAAGCGAAGCGTCCTTGAGCATTGCCTCGCGCTCGGCGCGTGTGACGAGCTTCCACTGTGCGTCGGGATTGTTTGGCTGCATGCCGCGGCACTCGGTGCCGACAGTTGTCTCGTCGCCTTTCACGTTGTCGACAGAGGCGTAGGGGCTCCATGCCACATAAGCGTCAGGATAGTCGGCCTGGACGATGTTAAACACGTTCTCCTTGCCGGCAACTGGAATAAACTGCCACTGTCCAGCCTTCGAGCCATCCATGTAGCCGCGATAGCTCAAGTAGTGGTTGTCGGAGCCGTTGTAGAGTTTGGTGTCTATGTGGAACTTGTCGTTGTCGGCTGCGGCACCATCCTCGGCCTCAAGGGTGATCTCCACGCCTGGGAATCCGAGAGCGGCGTGAGCGCCCCAGTCGGAACCACCGCAGAGGAATTGCTTCTGTCCTATGTTGTAGAGATAGAATTTGCCGGCGGCGAGAGCATGTCCAGAGAACGTGTCCTCAACCTTCTCGGCGTGAGCGCGACGGCGTGCGTAGCGCAATGTCTTCAAGGCGTCGCTGAAGTTGCTACGTGTGGTGGCCTCGTCGTATTGCTTCTTTGCCTCTTCCACGTCAACGCCCTCGTTTTCGGCAAGGCTGAGCGTTGCGTTGTAGTTGTTGATGTCGTCCTTGGCGCCGTTGAGCGTGTTTACGGCATCCTTCATCGTGCTGATGGCCTCAAGCAGCGAGCTTGAGCTCGTGGCGTTGGCAAGATCGTCCTTTGCCTTGTTGACTATTTCGGTCATGGCAGAGTTTAGGGCAAACTCGTTCGCGCTGTCGATGAGGCTGCTGAGCTCAGACGTGAGGCCGCTGAGGTCTTCGGTTATTGGGGTTTCTGACACATACTGCAGGTAGTAGCGCTTGAAGATGAGCCAGTCGCGGTGGTGCGCCTCGCTTTCATCCGTTTTCTCAATACCGATGGTGAGCTTGCCGTCGGTCACTGGAGCCTGAATCCACTTGTTCACGTAAGCGCCATTGAACATGGCGACGCATGCGTCGTCGACACTGTTTGGCACCCAAAGGCTCGGCACGTTATCGCCTTCCCCGTCGCTGAGCTTCACTTGGTAAGTGTAGCCATCCTGGTTGGTTTCCTTGGCATTGTCGAAGATGGACATCACGGTGCCCTGGGCGGAACCTGCGAAATATTTGGCGACGAGGTTCTCGGAATGGTTGACGTAGCGGTCGCGCAGTTCGGTTGATTCAATCTCGGTGTCGCGGTAGTATGCCTGCACGGTGAAGTTGTATGTGCCCGTGGGCATATCGGTCAGCGTGATGCTGTTGCGCACGTTCATCCTGTGCCAAGCCTCGGTCACGGGATAACCATATTTGCCTCCCAGTCCGTAGGCGCCTCCATAGTTGTTGACGACATCCTGTTTCCAGAGTCGGTCGCGCATGTCGTTGCGTCCGTGGTCGTTCCAAGGAATTAGGAACGTGGCATCGGCTGGAGAGCCTTTCTTGGCGTCGGCAATCATCATCTGTATGCGCTCCTCGCGCGTGACGAGCTGCCAAGTGAAGTTGGTGGGGTCGTCGGATAGTTCGCCGTTGTCGTCGGCGCCGATATATGTGTCAGCGGCAATGCGGCTGCGGTCGCTGGCGTTGGGCTTGGCCTTCACCATAATCTTATATTGGTTCGTTGTGCCATCGATAGGCTCGAAAATCCAGTCGGTGAGGTCTCGGTCCGACTGGTCGAGATAGAAGCGGTCTTCATCAGAGCCGTTCAGCTCGCCGTTGGCGGTGAAGTTGCAGAAAATCTGGTAGCCGCTGAAGCCGTCGATTTTCTTTAGTTGCACGTCGTCGCCCACGTCACCAAGCGAGGCGTGCGTGGTCCACACGTCGATGTTTGTACGGTTAGGCTGAAGCCATTTGCCCGTTTCCACCTGGTAGAGGTAGTAGGTGCCTTCTTTCGCCTCGGCGCCAGTGAATGGCGAGTTGGCTGCAAAGCCGTACGCACTCAGCAGAAGACTGAACGACAGGAGTAAATTCCTTTTTCTCATAATGTTGTTTTTAGTTTGTAAAAAGAATGTTAGTATTCGTTCTCGTGATGCGAATTAATAATTGACGCTGCAAAGTTAGGATTCTTATGTCTGTGCGTAGGGTAATATTTGTTCAAAAAAAGGTAATATCAAGCCAAACGGCAAAACGCGGTCTGTGTATGTCGTTTATTTGCAGTAAAATATGAATAGTGGAAATGCTATGGTTAGATTTTCTCATTATTTGAACAGGCATTGCCATGCCTTTTGTTCCTTAGGGGTTAATTTTGCAATGTGTATGTTTTGGCTTTGCCCTATACATATATATAATGTGTAAAACCTAAACGGAAACAGTTTTAATATGACATTCAAAAAAATCATCACTTTGGTCATGGCTGCCGCCCTTAGCTCGCCTATGATGGCACAAACGGCGGACGACTTCAAGCCCTACAAGACCACCGACCTGCGATTGCCTTCGGTGCCATTGCTGGTTAACGACCCGTTCTTCTCGATTTGGTCGAACTATGACAAGTTGAATGGCGGACCGACGCGCCATTGGTGTGAACAAGAGAAAGCCATTGAAGGCATACTCCGTGTCGACGGCACGTCCTACCGATTCATGGGCGAAGGTCGCACGTCGCTACTTCAGCCGATAGCGGCAATGACCGTTGACGGCACAGGCTGGACAGGACGCGTCAACTACACCAAGCAACTGGGTACCAGTTGGACAAAGCCAAGCTTCGACGACAGCGGATGGAACGAGGAGAAAGCGGCGTGGGGCACTGCAGGCGAGTATCCCAACGTGAACAACGCGTGGACAGGCGAGAACAAGGATATCTATGTGCGCCGCACGGTCAACCTCACCGCCGAAGACCTAAAGAAGGATCTCTTCGTGAAGTTCTCCCACGACGACGTGTTTGAGCTTTACATCAACGGCACGCGCGTCGTCAGCACAGGCAACACCTGGCTGCAGGGCGAGCAGCAACAGCTCACTGTCGCGCAGAAGGCACTGCTCAAGGCGGGCGACAACGTGATAGCCGCCCACTGCCACAACACCACGGGAGGCTCCTACATCGACTTCGGACTCTACGAGAACGTTCTCAAGGTCGGCTCAGTGCAGACGGCGGAGCAGACCTCACTCGACGTGATGGCGACAAGTTCCTACTACGCCTTCACTTGCGGACCGGTGAAGCTCGACCTCGTGTTCACGGCTCCCATGCTCATCGACGACCTCGACCTCATATCGACACCGGTCAACTACGTGTCGTATCAGGTGACCTCGCTCGACGGCAAGACCCACAACGTGCAGTTTTATCTCGGAACGTCGGCACAGCTCACCGTCAATGAGATGAACCAGCCGACACTCTCGGACGTCGTCACCGAAAACGGCATCAAATATGCGCGCGCCGGTTCAGAGGCGCAGAACGTGCTCGGACGCTCCGGCGACCTCATCTCCATCGACTGGGGCTACCTCTACATTCCTGCCATCAACGGCACGGTGAGCGTGGCTTCGCCCACGTCGGCAGAGGCAACCTTCGTGCAAACCGGCAAGCTGGAGACGTCCGCCGACACGCCCGTGCGCAGCACCAACCTTGCCGAGATGCCAATACTCGCCTTCTGCAACGACCTCGGCGACGTGTCAGAGGCGCGCAACTTCATGCTCGTAGGCTACGACGAGGTCTACGACATGCAATACATGAAGAAGAACTACAAGGCCTACTATGCGCGCAATGGCAAGACCATCTTCCAGGCGTTTGAGGACCTTCGCGACCGCTATGAGGAGATAATGAGTCGCTGCCGCAAGCTCGACCAGACCATCTACGACGATGCCCTCGAAGCCGGCAACGTGAAATATGCCGAGATGCTGGCGGGCAACTACCGCCTGGTTATGGCAGCCCACAAACTGTTTCAGGACGACAATGGCAACGTGCTCTACTTCTCGAAGGAGAACAAGTCGAACGGATGTGTCAACACCGTTGACCTTACTTATCCTGAGTCGCCGCTCTACCTGCTCTACAACCCCGAGCTGCAGAAGGGTATGATACTCTCCATTCTTGAATACGCAATCTCCGCCGAGCGCAAGGACAAGAACTGCGCCGCCCACGACCTTGGCCAGTATCCGCTTGCCAATGGTCAGGTGTATGGCGACACGATGCCGCTTGAGGAGTCTGCCAACATCCTTCTCCTTGCCAACGCCATCTGCAAGGTAACCGGCGACGGCGCATGGCTCAAGCCCTACCGCAGCGTGCTGCGCACGTGGGCGGAGTATTGCCGCACCGAGGGCCAGAACCCCGGCAACCAGCTCTGCACCGACGACTTCAAGGGCCCGAGCGAGCAGAACACCAACCTCTCGGTGAAGGCCATCCTTGCCGTCGACGCCTATGCCGACCTCGTGCCACTTATCGGCGGCAACACGCGCGACATAGAGCGCTTCCGTGGCTATGCCAAGAACATGGCGCTGCTTTGGGAGGCCGACGCGCGCGACGGCGACCACTACCGCATGGAGTTCCACAAGACTGGCACGTGGAGCCAAAAATACAACCTCGTGTGGGATCAGATGTGGGGCAAGAACCTCTTCCCCAAGGAGGTGTACGACCGCGAGATAAACTATTACCTCGACAAGCAGATAGAGTACGGCCTGCCGCTCGACAGCCGCGACTCGCAGGCAAAGGCCGACTGGGCAATATGGACGGCGGCAATGTCGCCCGACAAGGAGACGTTCCTCAAGTTCTCAGACAACATATATAAATATGTGAACGAGACGACATCTCGCATACCCCTGAGCGACTACTACGACGCGTCCACCGGCACGTCGGTCAACTTCTCAGCGCGCTCCGTCATAGGCGGATTGTGGATGAAGGTGCTCATGGACAAGTATAAGCCACAAGACACCTCGACCACTTGGGAAGCCAAAGGCAACCACATCAAGACACGTTGGGCTGCCGACGTGAACCCCGACTGCCCACTGCCCGAATATCCGCGCCCGCTGATGCAGCGCCACGACTGGCAGAACCTCAACGGACTCTGGGACTATGCCATCACCGGTCAGAACGAGGCGCCGAAGGAGTTTGAGGGCAAGATACTCGTGCCTTACCCCATAGAGTCGAGCCTCTCGGGCGTGATGCGTCCGTTGGAGCCAGGCAAGGCGCTTTGGTACAAGCGAGAAATCACCATCCCTGAGGAATGGTCGGGCAAGAAGGTTATCCTCAACTTCGGAGCCGTAGACTATCGTGCCGACGTTTACGTGGGCGGAATGTTGGGTCGCTACATCGTGGCATCGCACACCGGAGGGCACACGGCCTTCTCGGCAGACATCACCAACCGCATCTCAAACGGCAAGGCCACAATATACGTAAAGGTGATAGACAACACCGACGAGCAGGCGCAGCCCGTAGGCAAGCAGCGCCGCTATCCAAACGGCGGAGGCGACATCTTCTACACCTCAACGTCGGGCATATGGCAGACCGTGTGGCTCGAACCGGTAGACTATACCTACATCTCCGACATACGCACCACTCCCGACGTGGACAACAGCCGGCTGACATTCGACATCACCATGAGTGGCGTGACAACTGGCGGACAGGTGAGCGTCACCGTGAAGGACAAGGCCAACGACAACGTGGTGGCGGAGCAGACCGTGGCTGCCGACAAGAACGTGAGCGTGAGCCTCGACATCAGCAGCCCCAAGCTCTGGAGCCCTGCCAATCCTAACCTGTATAAGGTGTATGTCGATTATGTGAAGGACGGCGAGACCATCGACAACGTGGAGAGCTATGCCGCGCTGCGCAAGATTTCCTACCGCAAGGACGACAACGGCTTCTGGCGCTTGCAGCTCAACAACCACGACCTCTTCCAGTTTGGCCTGCTCGACCAAGGCTTCTGGCCCGACGGACTCTACACCGCTCCCACCGATGAGGCGCTGCGCTACGACATAGAGAAGACCAAGGAGTGGGGCTTCAACATGATACGCAAGCACATGAAGGTGGAACCCGCGCGCTGGTACTACGATTGCGATAGCCTCGGCGTGCTCGTCTGGCAAGACATGCCCGCAACATACCAAAGCACCGAGAACGGTTGGGTGTCCAACACCTGGTGCGAGGAGACTGGCAAGAGCCAGAACGCGACTCTCGACACTAACTTCCGCGCCGAGTGGGCGGACATCATCAACCAGCACTATTCCAACCCGTGCATCGTGGTGTGGACGCCGTTCAACGAATGCTGGGGACAATATGCCACTGCCGACATCGTGGCCTACACGCAGAAGCTCGACAACACGCGCCTTGTGAACCCTGCCAGCGGCGGCAACCACTACATGCTCGGCGAGGGAACGATCGTGGACCAGCACACCTACGACCAGCCGATAAGCATGAGCATCTACGACCCCGATCGCCCTTACGTGCTCGGCGAGTATGGCGGACTGGGACGCAACATCAGCGGGCACAGATGGTTTGAGCGCAACGCGCAGACCTACAACACCTACACGAGCGAGAAGACCATCACCGACGCCTTCGTGACTCTTGCCGGACAGATAAAGACCCTTGCCGAGGGCGTGACCGACAATGGCAACAAGGTGGCTTACGGCGCGGCAGTCTACACCCAGACAACCGACGTGGAGACCGAGGTGAACGGCATCATGACCTACGACCGCGAGCAGGTGAAGTTTGACGAGAGCCGTCTGCGCGAGGCCGTCTTGAAGCTCACGTCGCTCTATGGCGCCGAGACTGGCATAAAGCAGGTGAAGGCCCCTTTCGCAAACGGCACCGGTAAGCGTCAGTATTTCAACGCGGCGGGTATGCAAATCGGCTCGCCGGTGCCTGGACTGAACATAGTACGCAATGAGGATGGCACGGTGACAAAGATGGTTGCCAAGTAGCCTCCCGTAATTCTTCAAACAACAATTCTGCTAAGAATGAAAACATACAAGTTAAAGGCTTCCCTCCTTTTGGCAATGGCTGCCATGTCGCTCAACGGCAATGCCCAACAGGTAGAGTATGGCGGCAAATACATCGACTTCACGGCTCGTCAAGACATGGTGCTGGTGTCGAAACGTCCGCCCGTCAACGAGCGCCTGTTCCGCTCCGACGCGATAGAGAAGAAGATAAAGGAAGTGAAGAAACTGCTCAAGGACAACGCGTATCTCGCGTGGATGTTTGAGAACTGTTTCCCCAACACGCTTGAGACCACCGCCCACTATCGCACCACTGCCGACGGCGACGATGACACCTTCGTCTACACCGGCGACATACACGCCATGTGGCTGCGCGACTCCGGTGCGCAGGTCTGGCCCTACGTGCAGTTTGCCAACAAGGACCCACGGCTGAAGAAGCTCGTGCGGGGCGTCATACTGCGGCAATTCAAGTGCATCTGCATCGACCCCTATGCCAATGCCTACAACGACGGCGCTACGGGGGGCGAATGGATGACCGACCTCACCGACATGAAGCCCGAGCTGCACGAGCGCAAGTGGGAGATAGACTCGCTTTGCTATCCCATACGCCTCGCCTATCAGTACTGGAAGATAACGGGCGACGCCAGCATTTTCTCCGACGAGTGGCTTCGTGCCATCGCCTCGGTGCTGAAAACCTTCCACGAGCAGCAACGCAAGGATGGGGTAGGGCCCTACAAGTTTCAGCGCAAGACGGAGCGCGCCCTCGACACCGTGAACAACAATGGCTTGGGAGCGCCCGTGAAACCTGTCGGTCTCATCGTCTCCACCTTCCGTCCGTCCGACGACGCCACGACGTTGCAATTCCTCGTCCCGTCCAACTTCTTCGCCGTGTCGTCGCTGCGCAAGGCAGCCGAGATTCTCGACAAGGTGAATGGCGACGCGCGCCTTTCCGCCGATTGCCACCAGTTGGCTGACGAGGTGGAGACGGCGCTGAAGAAGTATGCCGTCTGCGACCATCCCAAGTATGGCAAGATATACGCCTTCGAGGTCGACGGCTTCGGCAACCAGATGCTCATGGACGACGCCAACGTGCCGAGCCTGCTCGCCATGCCTTACCTGGGCGACGTGAGCGTGGATGACCCCATCTACCAGAACACGCGCCGCTTCGTGTGGAGCGAGGACAACCCTTACTTCTTCCGTGGCAAGGCGGGCGAGGGCATAGGCGGTCCGCACATCGGCTACAACATGGTTTGGCCCATGAGCATAATGATGAAGGCGTTCACGAGCCGCGACGACCAGGAGATAAAGCAGTGCGTAGCGATGCTCATGCACACCAACGCCAACACGGGCTTCATGCACGAGTCGTTCAACAAGGACGATGCCACCGACTACACGCGACCGTGGTTCGCATGGCAGAACACGCTCTTCGGTGAGCTCATCGTTAAGCTCATAGACGAGGGCAAGGCGGACTTGCTCAACAGCATAAAGTAGAAAACCAAGGTTCCATATTGATTCGTGTGGGGGCGTCCGTACCTCGTTCCTGTCAGCCACAGGAGGTGTCATCCTGTGGCTCCGCCGTTGCGGTGTGATGGCCTCGCGATTACGGCGCAAAGCCATTGCCATTGCGCCGCGAAGGCAACGCGATTGTGGCGTGAAGCCGACAGGGCAACTGGGCACGACGATTTCCCCACAAGAATCAACGTGGCGACAAAAAACTTATAAAAACAATCAATTAAAACACTTTCGCATTATGAAAAAGCTATTTATACTTGCGGCAACCGCCCTCTTGATGATGGCGTGCGCCACGAAGACCGCCGACACAACTGAGTCGGGACTCGTGCGCTCCAACTTCCAGACAGAAGTCAACGGCAAGAAGACCGACCTCTATACGCTGCGCAACAAGAACAACATGGAGGTGTGCGTCACCAACTTCGGTGGACGCATAGTGTCGGTGATGGTGCCCGACAAGGACGGCAACATGCAGGACGTGGTGCTAGGCTTCGACTCAGTGCAGGACTATATCAACATCCCGTCAGACTTCGGCGCGAGCATCGGTCGCTATGCCAACCGCATCTGCCAGGGCAAGTTCACGCTCGATGGCGTCGCCTACCAGCTTCCGCAAAACAATTTCGGCCATTGCCTGCACGGTGGGCCGAAGGGATTCCAATACTGCGTTTACGATGCCGTGCAGCAGGGCGACAACACGTTGCGCCTCACCTATAAGGCTGCCGATGGCGAGCAGGGCTTCCCCGGCAACATCACTTGCACGGTGACGATGACCCTGACCGACGACAACGCCATCGACATAAAGTATGAGGCGACGACCGACAAGCCTACCATCGTGAACATGACCAACCACTCCTACTTCAACCTCGACGGCGACGCACAGAACAACGGCAACCATCTGCTCACCATCGACGCCGACAGCTACACTCCGGTCGACAGCACGTTCATGACAACCGGCGAGATAGCCAATGTGGAGGGCACGCCGATGGATTTCCGCAAGCCCACAGCCGTAGGGCAGCGCGTGGACGACTACAAGTTCGCGCAACTGAAAAACGGTCATGGCTACGACCACAACTGGGTGCTCAACACCAAGGGCGACATCAAGCGGCCGTGCGCCACGCTGCTCTCGCCCAAGACCGGCATCCAGCTCCAGGTGTTCACCAGCGAGCCGGGCATACAGGTCTATACGGGCAACTTCCTCGACGGAACAGTGAAGGGCAAGCGAGGCATTGTCTACAACAAGCGCGCGTCGGTGTGCCTTGAGACACAGAAATATCCCGACACGCCCAACAAGCCACAATGGCCGTCGGCAGTGCTCCGCCCCGGACAGAAGTACCAAAGCGAGTGCATCTTCAAGTTCTCAGTGGTAAAATAGTAGCGCAAATAGGTTGGCAATATGACTTTCCGGAAACCAGGCATGGCAGTCGTTGCCGTTGCTCTGTGGGCAATGCCTGTCGCGGCACACTTCAGGGCGACCTCTAAAAGCGTCAAAACAGACAGGGTGAGCGTTGTGGAGCGGCCAGACATCAGTTCGGCTAACAACAACTACGTGAACAATCGCGCCCCGTTGCGGCAGCTCAACTTCATAAAGCTGCCCGTTGGGGCAGTGCAACCCGAAGGCTGGGTGCGCCGCTATCTCGAACTGCAGCGCGACGGGCTCACCGGGCACTTGGGTGAGATAAGCAGTTGGCTCGACAAGAACAACAACGCGTGGCTCACCAAGGGCGGCGACCATGGTTGGGAGGAAGTGCCCTACTGGCTGAAAGGCTATGGCGACCTTGCCTACATCCTTGGCGACCGCCAGATGATAGACGAGGCGAAGGTGTGGATAGAAGGCGCCTTGGCGAGCCGCGAGAAGGACGGCTACTTCGGTCCCGTAAACCTGCGCAACGGCAAGCGTGAGCTTTGGGCGCAGATGATCATGTTGTGGTGTCTGCAGTCGTACTATGAGTATTCGCACGACAAGCGCGTGCTCGACCTCATGGCAGCCTACTTCAAGTGGCAGGCAGCCGTGCCCGACGACCAGCTGCTTGAGGATTATTGGGAGAACAGCCGTGGCGGCGACAACCTCCTTAGCATCTATTGGCTCTACAACCGCACGGGAGACGCGTCGCTGCTCGACCTTGCGGAGAAAATCCACCGCAACACCGCCGACTGGACGCAACCATCGTCGCTGCCCAACTGGCACAACGTCAACATAGCGCAGTGCTTTCGTGAGCCTGCGACATATTATATGCTGACGGGCGACTCAGCGATGCTCCACGCTTCGTATAATGTGCAGAGCCTCATACGCCGCACGTTCGGGCAGGTGCCAGGCGGAATGTTCGGCGCCGACGAGAACGCGCGCTTGGGCTATATCGACCCGCGACAGGGCGTGGAGACCTGCGGGCTCGTGGAGCAGATGGCTTCCGACGAGATAATGCTGCGCATGACGGGCGACCCAGCGTGGGCGGAGCATTGCGAGGACGTGGCGTTCAACTCGTTGCCGGCTGCCGTGATGCCCGACTTCAAGGCCCTGCGCTATATCACCAGTCCAAACATGGTCGTGAGCGACTCCAAGAACCATCATCCAGGCATCGACAATCAAGGGCCGTTCCTCTCCATGAACCCGTTCAGCAGCCGCTGCTGCCAGCACAACCATGCCCAGGGGTGGCCCTACTTTGCCGAGAACCTCATCCTTGCCACTCCCGACAATGGCGTGGCTGCCGCGATCTTCTCTGCCTGTAAGGCAACGGTGAAGGTTGCCGACGGCAAGACGGTGACCATACACGAGCAGACCGACTATCCTTTCGGCGAGCAGCTGTCGTTCACTGTGGGCACGAGGAGGAAAGTGGCGTTCCCCTTCTATCTGCGCATACCGTCGTGGGCAGACGGGGCTGAGGTGAAGGTCAACGGCTTGCCTGTCGGCACCGCGCCCGTTGCGGGCAAGTATCTGTGCATAGACCGCGAGTGGAGCGATGGCGACCGTGTGGAGATGATCTTGCCCATGAGGTTGACTCTGCGCACGTGGCAGGTAAACAAAAACAGCGTGAGCGTCAACTACGGACCACTCACGCTGTCGCTGAAGATAGCAGAAAAATATGTGAAGAAAGACAGCCGCGCCACTGCCATTGGTGACTCGCGTTGGCAGGAGGGCGCCGATGCCTCGCAATGGCCCACGACGGAGATTTATCCCGATGGTCCATGGAACTACTCCCTCGTGCTGGGCAAGGACAACGAGCTGGAGAACTTCCGTGTGGTGCGCAAGGCCATGAAGCCAGATTGCATGCCGTTCACGCTCGACGACGTGCCGCTTGAGGTTGAGGCCGTGGGCAGGCGCGTGCCGTCGTGGACGATAGATAGCACCGGACTATGCGGCGTCTTGCCCGACGAGGATGCCAAGAAAGGCTGCAAGGAAAGCGTCACGCTTGTGCCGATGGGAGCCGCGCGTCTCAGGATATCGGCTTTCCCAAACACTCACGAATAACCCGAACCATTGATATGACAACAACAGATAACAACAACCGAATAGTGTTTCTCGACTACGTGCGCGTGTTCGCCTGTTTCCTCGTGATGGTGGTGCATGCCAGCGAGAACTTCTATCCGGCTCCGGGAGCCACCGACATGGCTGGCCCGCAGTCGCTGCTTGCCAACGAAAGCGACCGCCTGTGGGTGTCGCTCTACGATGGTTTCTCGCGAATGTCGGTGCCGCTGTTCATCATCGTGTCAGCCTATCTGCTAGCTCCGATGAAGGAAGGCGTCAGCATGTGGCAGTTCTACCGCAAGCGCTTCACGCGCATATTGCCGCCCTTCTTTGTGTTCATGGTGCTCTACAGCACGCTGCCGCTGCTTTGGGGGCAGATAGACGCTGCCACGTCAGTGAGGGACTTGTCGCGCCTGCCGCTCAACTTCCCGACGTTGGCAGGCCACTTCTGGTTTCTCTATCCGCTTGTGAGCCTCTACCTCTTCATACCTGTGATATCGCCGTGGCTCAGACAGGCAACGGCGAGGGAAGAGCGCTTCTTTGTGGCACTTTTCTTGCTGTCAACTTGCATGCCATACCTCAACCGCTGGTTTGGCGAGGTGTGGGGGCAGTGCTTCTGGAACGAGTATCATGCCCTTTGGTATTTCTCGGGCTATCTTGGCTATCTCGTCATGGCGCACTACATCCGTGTGCATCTCTCATGGTCGCGCGGCAAGCGTCTGCGTGTGGGAACGCTGCTGACGGCCGTCGGTGGCGTGCTGACAATAGGCTCGTTCTATGTGCAAGCCACGCCGGGCGTGATACACGTCACCCCCGAGCTTGAGATCGGTTGGGCTTTCTGCACCGTCAACTGCGTGCTTCTCACGGCTGGAGCCTTCATCCTCTTCACGTGCATGGAGCAGGAGAAAGCCCCAAGGCTTGTCGTGGAGCTGTCGAAGCTGAGTTTCGGCATGTTCCTGATGCACATCTTCTGGCTTGGTTTGTGGGTTGATGTCTACAAGAACGCGCTTTGCTTGCCTACGGCTTTGGCAATACCAACCATTGCCGCGACAACGTTTGCGAGTTGCGCCCTGACGACAAAGCTCATCTCGCTTATGCCTGGAATCAAGTGGGTGATAGGCTGTTAGACATCCAATTGGCGTAGTTGACAGTCGGCTTCTTTTCGGACTGAGCCAAACTGTGCGCAAGATTTCGGAAACGCAAGGAAAGTGCAGGTGACCCGAACTATGAGTTGAAGATAGCTGATGAGGCATTGCTTGTAAGACCTATAAGGAAA
>CAVHEN010000008.1:0-24343 GCA_963635115.1 Oscillospiraceae bacterium
GCCGTTTATGGTTTTTCCGTTTGCAGAGAAACAAAATCAGCGTAACTTTGCCACAGAAAACAAGAGATAAGCTCTCCTGAAAGAGTTCGGTCTCTGGTTCAATTAACAAGATTAGTAATCCTTTAAATGACTACAGTTATGAAAAGAATGATTATGGCAATGGTAGCATTGATGCTGATGGTCGCAACAATGTCGGCACAGAGAATAGACAACGCTAACGTGGAGGCTCGTGTCCTCACAGAAAAGATGGTCGAGGAACTTGGCTTGAGCAACTCGCAGAAGGAGAAAGTTTACCAGGCAAACCTCTCCTACATGAATGGCATCAACGGCTATAGCGACATCAATTCCCAGGCTTGGAAGCAGCGCAACAGCCTGTTGAAGAGCATCTTCACGTCGTCTCAATGGAAAGGCTACAAGAAGGCGTCCTACTTCTACCGCCCGATCAGTTGGCGCAACAACACTTACGTGTACAACGTCTACAGCAAGTATCCTTCGGCAAAGTCGTCGACAGTGGGAAGTCGTAGCAACAAGCAGACGGCCCAGCACGCTACGAAGAACAACAGTCAGCGCTATGCGCAGACAACGAAGTCGCAGCAGAAGAACACTGCCTCTTACAACAAGGGTAACGCCTCCTACAACAATGGCAATGCCTCTTACAACAAGAACAACGTATCCTACAATAAGGGCAATGCCTCCTACGGCAAGGACAATGGCAATGCCAACGTTAAAAACAACGCATCTGGAAACAGGAGTTTCGGGAACATGAGAAGGTAAAAGGACTCATAAAGACATAAAGACTGAAGAAAGAAGGCAGGCAGGGAGCTATTGGCAACCTGACTGCCTTTCTTTGCGTATGCTCGGCATGAGCATTGTCTAACGGGTTAAGGTCATGAGTGCGCCCTAAAAGCGGAAATTACCCAGCCAAAGGCAAGGATGGTGTTGTCATGGCTAATCTTTCAAGCATCCTATAGGCACGACATACACTCCATCTTTGCGACGATATGCAAAGTCGCCAGTACCAGTAAGCACCATCATGAAAGAAGGGGCGTTCATCTTGTCTGTGTTTATCTTGCCGGCAAGGGTTATGAGATTATTCGCGCCTTCGTTGACAAGTCTGTCACCTCCCAACTTCACCTCGACAAGACCATATTTGCCATTACGAAGATGCACAACCGCATCACATTCCAAGCCATTTTTATCACGATAATGGTAAACTTCTCCATGCAAGGCTTCTGTGAAGACACGCAAGTCACGTACGCAAAGGGTTTCAAAAAACAGCCCCATCGTGTTGAGATCATTGATGAGATCTTTGGGCCCAAGCCCTAAAACGGCAGTGCCTATAGATGGATCTATGAAATAGCGAGTGTTGGCCGTGCGAATGGATGTCTTTGAACGAAGGTTGGGATTCCAAGCCTCAGAATCCTCTATGACAAAGATCTTCCGCAAAGCCTCCAAATAACTTCCTGCGGTTTTTACGCTTATTTCATTCTCATCATTGGTCATCATGTCGGCAACTATTGTGCCTATCGTGGCTTGGGCACCTTGATTGCGGGCATAGGAGCGCAATAGCAATCGAGCCGTCGTGGAATTGCGATTCACCCCATCCACCCGTGAAATGTCTTTCTTGATAACTGCGTCCACGTAGTCGAATGCTTGTGCCAAAGCAGCCTCACCCTGCAATCCGCATGCAAAAGGCCACCCACCGCGGCATATCAAGTATGCGAGATCTTCTATTTTCAACTTGTTGACGGCAACTATTTTGTCTGGCGTTTCAAACAACTGCGCCAAACTCACCTTTCCATTCGACTCTCCCGACTCATATAAACTCATCGGGCGCATCGTCAACCAACTGAAACGGCCTGTTCCCGAATGATGCATGTCCTTCTCTTCTGCGGGAACTGCAGAGCCAGTTAAGACAAACTGCCCCACATCATGCCGATGGTCCACTTCAAACCTGACAGTGTCCCAAAGTTTGGGGGCCAATTGCCATTCGTCAATGAGTCGTGGCGTGTCACCTTCGAGCAATGCCGATGGCTCTATCTCTGCCATTTGTAAATTTGTCTCCAGCGAGGCAGGATTATCCATATACAATATGCTATTTGCCTGTTGCTCGGCAGTAGTTGTCTTGCCACACCATTTAGGACCTTCTATCAGCACCGCGCCTTTGCTTGCCAACTTCTTTGCCAACATTTGGTCCGCAATTCGATGTTTATATTCCATGTCGTTCAAATCTTTGATTTCCAAGTGCAAAGATACGGAATTGCTTTCGTATTTCCTCAGTTGGCCGAGTTTTATTTCCTCAGTTGGCTGAATTTCGTTTCCTTAGTTGGCTGGTTTTCGTTTCCTCAGTTGGCGGAGTTTTGCTTCCTCAGTTGGCCAAGATGTGCTTGCAAAGTGAGGAAGTCTGCCAAACCAACCTCTCTTGCGTGAGTGGCACCGACGGTTATAAAACCCAAGAGTGGTGATAAGGGGCAGGTAGGAAGCTGTTGGTAACCCATAAGCCTCCCTCCATTCCGGTTTTATCGACGAATGTTGGTGTTTTGGCAGAAAAGGCCTTATTTAGTACGCGTTTTATGTTTGTTTCTTAAAAAGGTTTTGTAATTTTGGACTTGATATATCGATTGCAGAAGCCAAAGGGAGAGACCTTATCCAAAAGACCCAAATATAAAGCTAATAATAAATAATGTGTACGAGAAAATGAGTACGAAGAAACATCTAACGACCTTGCTTTCCGCGTTGTTGGCAGGAGGAATGTCGCAGGCGGCAAACGTACCTGTCACTGGCATACGTCAGATCAACCCGACGACGGTTGAGGTGTTGTATGGCAACGGCAAGACGCTGACGCTTGACTTCTATGGTAAGAATATATTCCGCGTGTTCCAAGACCCTGACGGCGGCATAATACGTGATCCGCAGAGCGATCCAGCCGCACAGATTCTTGTCAACGCACCTCGACGCGAGGTAGGCACACTGGAAGTGGCAGAGGACAACAACTCTGTCTCGGTGGCAACCGCGGAGATAAAGGTGTGCTTCGACCGCCATTCGGGCTTAATGACCGTCACCGACCTGAGAAACGGCAAGGTGGTGGCGGAAGAGACCAAGGAAGTGGACTTCCAGAAGGGTCGCACCACGTTTAGCCTTCGAAACCACGACGGCGAGTATTTCTACGGCGGAGGTGTTCAGAACGGCCGCTTCTCGCATCGCGGCAAGCGCATAGAAATTGTCAACACCAATAGCTGGACCGATGGTGGCGTGGCATCTCCAGCTCCATTCTATTGGTCGACAAATGGTTACGCCGCAATGCCTTATACCTTCAAGCCCGGCGAATACGACTTCGGCAGCTCCGACAAGTCGACCGTGACCATCACCCACGACACGTCATACCTGGACATGTTCCTCATGGTGGACAGCACGCCGACCGCCTTGTTGCGCGACTACTACCAGCTGACGGGCAACCCCGTGCTCCTGCCCAAGTTCGCCTTTTATGAGGGCCACCTCAACGCCTACAACCGCGACTACTGGAAAGAGACTACCGACGAGAAAGGCATTCTCTTCGAGGACGGCAAGCGATACAAGGAGAGCCAGAAAGACAATGGCGGCATAAAGGAGAGCCTGAACGGTGAGAAGAACAACTATCAGTTCTCCGCACGCGCGGTGGTAGACAGGTACAAGAACAGCGACATGCCACTGGGTTGGGTGTTGCCAAACGATGGTTACGGAGCCGGATATGGGCAGACCTCGACACTCGACGGCAACATAGCCAACCTGAAGAGCTTTGGCGACTATGCCCGCAAGAACGGTGTGGAGATAGGCCTATGGACACAGTCGAACCTCCATCCGATAGACTCCATTCCCGCGTTGCTACAGCGTGACATCGTGAAAGAGGTGCGCGACGCAGGCGTGCGCGTACTCAAGACCGACGTGGCTTGGGTCGGCGACGGCTATTCGTTCGGTCTCAACGGCATTGCCGACGTGGCGGGCATCATGCCCTATTATGGCTCCAACGCGCGTCCGTTTATCATCACGCTCGACGGCTGGGCTGGCACGCAGCGCTATGGTGGCGTATGGTCGGGCGACCAGACTGGTGGCGAATGGGAGTATATTCGTTTCCATATCCCCACATATATCGGCGCGGGACTGTCGGGCATGGGCAACATAACGAGCGACATGGACGGCATATTCGGAGGCAAGAATCCAATCGTAAACATTCGCGACTTCCAATGGAAGACGTTCTCGCCAATGCAGCTCAACATGGACGGATGGGGTAGCAACCCCAAATACCCCAACGCGCTTGGCGAGCCGGCAACGAGCATAAACCGCTCTTACTTGAAGCTCAAGTCGATGCTCCTGCCGTATACTTACTCTTGCGCTCACGTGGCTGTGACCGACGAACCGCTTATCAGGGCGATGTTCCTCGACGACCCTTCCGATTACACACGCGGTACTGCCACACGCTACCAATATATGTACGGCCCTTCGTTCCTCGTGGCTCCGATATACCAGAACACGGCGGCAGACAAGGACGGCAACGACAAGCGAAATGGCATCTACCTGCCGAAGGGCACGTGGTACGACTACTTCACAGGCGAGACCTACGAGGGCGGACGCATACTCAACGAGTTTGAGAGCCCGTTGTGGAAGTTGCCGGTGTTTGTCAAGGCTGGTGCCATCATCCCGATGACCAATCCAAACAACAACCCGTCGCAGATAGACAAGACGACACGAACGTTCGAGATCTACCCCGATGGACAGTCGTCGTTTACCCTCTATGACGACGATGGCGTGACGGAGGCTTACCTGAAGGGTGAGGCTGCCACCACGCTCATCACTTCCGATTTGAATGCAAAGGGTGAGTTGACCGTGCGCATCGACAAGACGCAAGGCAAGTTTGATGGGCAAACCATCCAACAAGCAACGACGCTCGTCATCGATTGCAACGCCAAGCCTTCGAAGCTGATAGCCACCATTGGCGGAAAGAAGGTGACACTGAGCGAGGCGGCCTCGGGTGAGAACACTTGGAGCTATGACGACGCTCCGGAGCTCAACCGCTTCTCCACGCCAGGCACGCAGTTTGCCTCTTTCAGCGTGAAGAAGAATCCTTGCATTACGGTTCGCATAGCCAAGACCGACATAGCGACCAACGACGTGACGCTGACGGTGAAGGGCTTTGAGCAGCTCGCCAAGGACAACGGATTGAAGACGAGAACAGGCAGCCTTGCTGCGCCACAACTCCTCGCGGCTGACGTGCAACCATATTCTGTCACGCCGAAATGGAAGAGCGTGGACAATGCCGATTATTATGAGGTGGAGTTTCAGGGCGAGAACTACTCGACGATTCGCGGCAACGAGCTGACGTTCAACGACCTCACGCCACAGACTGATTACGATTTCAAGGTGCGTGCGGTGAATGCCAGTGGAGCGGGAGAGTGGACGCCACTGCACGTGCGCACGGCTGTCAACCCATTGGAGTTTGCCATTCACGGACTCACTGCCACCTCTACGGCAAAGGACATGGAGGGCTTTGGCATAGAGCGCCTCTTCGACTTTGCCACGACGGGCGACATCTGGCACACATATTATTATAGCAAGGCTGTGCCGTTCGAATTCACCGTAGACCTTCACAGCATCAACACGCTCGACAAGATTCAGTATCTGCCTCGTGCCAACGCTGGCAACGGCACGATAACACGTGCCGACATCCTGGTGAGCCGTGACGGAAAGACGTGGACCGAGATTGGTGAGCAGACGTGGGCTCGCGACGCAGAGACGAAAGAGGTGAAGCTGACCACTCATCCGGAGGCACGCTATGTGAAGGTGAAGGTGCTCGATGCCGTTGGCGGGTTCGGCTCAGGACGTGAGTTGTATGTGTTCAAGGTGCCTGGCACCAAGACGCTCTTGCCTGGCGACATCAACAACGATGGCAAGATCGACGACAACGACTTGACCTCATACATGAACTATACGGGTCTGAAGAAAGGCGATGCCGACTTCGATGGTTATATCTCCGTGGGCGACGTGAACAACAATGGCTTGATAGACGCCTACGACATTTCCAACGTGACGACAAAGCTCGACGGCGGAGTCTATGACGATGGTCACAACGAGCCTTTGGCTGGCAAGTTTGCTTACGAGTACGACAAGAAGGCTTACAAGGCTGGCGATGACGTGACGGTGAAGGTGAAAGGTCAAGGCATGCAGTCGGTCAACGCGTTCAACTTCGTCCTTCCTTATAGTCCGAAAGACATGAGCTTTGTAAAGGTCGATGCAGTGGCGGCGAAGGACATGCGCAACATGACCTACGACAGGCACCACACCGATGGCTCGCAGGTGCTGTATCCTACTTTTGCCAACGTTGGCAACCAAGCCACGCTCAATGGCGATGAGACGCTCTGCGTGCTGCATTTCAAGGCTTTGCGTGCGTTCACCGTCAAGCAGCAGAGCGCGAAGGGAATGGCTGTGGACAAGAACTTGAACGAGCTCGACTTTTAGTCGGTAAGATAACAAGTATGAAAAAAGGCTGGCAGCCAAATGAGCTGCCAGCCTTTTTTCATGCCTTTGAAGTTTTATCGTCTTGAATTATTATCGGCCGGTGTTATCGGCATAATCCCAAAGCCTTGGTGGTATGCCGCTTGAGAAGTTTACCTCTCACCCAATCCTGGGTTCTGTTTCAAGTCATGGTTGAGAACGAGCTCATTTGTTGCCAGTGGGCTTGCGTCGTAATCGCACCGCCCTTGCACCGTAATCGCATTGGCATTACGGCGCAATCGCGCTGCCATTACGCCGTTAAGCTAATCGCATTGTTCTCGAATGCCGAAACGTCTGTTTCTTAAGGACTTATGCCTCGGCTCTCTTTTATTCGTGCTTGCTATTTCAATAACCGTTTGCTAAGCTCTCTCACGGGGTAGTAGACTGCCAGCCAGCCTGCGGCAATGACGGTGAGGAAGATGATGAACACGTCGGAATAGTGGACGCTTACGGGATAGGCGGTTACCACGAAGCCGTCGCCGCTGCCCATGCTTACAAGTCCGTATTGCTGCTGGAGCAGGCAGAGAATCAGTCCGATGCCAATGCCGAAAAGCGCGCCTATCACTGATATCATGCGGCCCTCGAAAAGGAAGATTCTCGTGACTTGCTTGTCGCTGGCGCCAAGGTTGCGAAGGGTGACCACGTCGTCTTTCTTGTCGATGATGAGCATTGAGAGCGAGCCGATGATGTTGAAGCATGCGACAACGAGGATGAACGTGAGGAAGATATACGCCATTAGCTTCTCTATCTCCATGATCTTGAACGTGTCGGCTTGTTGCTCATACCTGTCTTCCACCTTGAAACGCTTGCCGGCTATCTCCTGTATGTCGCTCTTCACGGCATCGAAGTTGGAGCCTGGCTTCAGCCTCAGTTCAAGGGCGGTGACTTCGCCCTGCGCGTTGAAAAGCCTTCTCGCGAAGCCGATTGAGGTCAGAATGTAGCTCTTGTCGTATTTGCTGTTGTTCACCGTGAACACGACACCACTGGCAAGCAGGGAGTCGAGCGCAAATCCACTTTCCACGTTGCTCATGTCGAGCTGCCCTTGTCGTTGTGGGGCGTAGATGCGCAAGTAGTTGTCCCACCGTGCGCCAAGGCCTAAGTTGTTGGCAAGGCGAATGCCTGGTGTGCCGAACTCAAGGTTGGCGGTGTGGAGCTGGAACTGCCCGTCGCCGTAGAGAATGTCGGTGATGTGGGTTAGGTCGGCGAAGTTGTCGTCCACGCCTTTTATCGTAACCATGGCTTGCCTGCCCCTGTAAACGGCGAGCGCCATGTCTTCGAAGGTCTCAGTTGCCACGTCAATCTGCGGCAGTTGCTTGATCTTGTATAGCGCGGGGTCATCGGCTGCTACCGTCTTTCCAGTGGCGGGAACCACCTTCAGCTGTGGGTCGAAGTTGGTGAAGAAGCTTGCCACGAGGTCCTGAAACCCGTTGAACACCGACATGACGATGACGAGAGCCATGGTGGCTACCGCTACGCCAATGACGGATATTATGGAGATGACGTTTATGGCGTGCGTCTTCTTCTTGGAGAAGAGATAACGCCGCGCTATGAAAAATGGGAAATTCACCTTTGGTGATGCTTTTTGTCCGGGAGACTTGTTACTTTTTCAGCAGGCTGTCGATACGCTCGATGTAGTCGAGGCTGTCGTCCTGGAAGAAACGCAGCTCCGGAATGATGCGCAGCTGGTTGTGTACACGCTTGCCGAGGTCGTAGCGTATGGTCTTCTCGTTTTTGCGTATGTTGTCGAGAAGGTCTTTCGCCTTCTCAGGCGGGAAGATGCTGAGATATGCCGTGCAGATGCTCAAGTCGGGGCTGACTTTCACGCGTGTCACGCTCACGAGTATGCCGTGGGTTTGGCGTGTCTGGCCTTGGAAAATCTCGGCGAGCTCTTTTTGCAGCAGTCGTGCTATCTTGTTTTGTCTTGTCTCTTGCATGTCTATGTGTTGTTTGTGAGTTGTAATTCTATATGTGTCGCCTCTACCCTCTCGTGGAGGAATATTGAGGCCGATTCCATGAACTTCGTGGCGTTCTCGGTTGAGAAGTACTTCACGTCACCGCCTTTGGTGAGCCGTGACTCCATTTCGGGATGCCTCTTGAGGTAGTCTTTCAGTTTGCTTGCCACATATTCCCCCTGTGGCACGATGGTGATTCCTGGAGGCGTGTATTTGAGTATCTTCGGCATGAGCAGCGGGAAATGCGTGCAACCGAGGATTATGGTGTCGATGTCTGGGTCTTTTCTCAGAAGCTGGTCTATTCGCTTTTTCACGAAATAGTCGGCGCCTGGTGAGTCGGCCTCGTTGTATTCAACCAATGGTACCCAGAATGGGCAAGCCTGTCCCGTGACCTTGATGTTTGGCCACAACTTGTGTATCTCCATGTCGTAGCTTTGGCTTTTCACCGTACCCTCGGTGGCAAGCAGCCCGACATGATTGTTTCTTGTGATGTTTCCTATGATTTCTGCCGTTGGCCTTATTACGCCGAGCACGCGCCTTTTCGGATCCCAGTTGGGCAGGTCGTTTTGCTGAATTGAGCGCAAAGCCTTTGCCGACGCGGTGTTGCAGCCTATGATGACGAGTTGGCAACCCATGGAGAACAACCTGCCCACGGCTTGCCTTGTAAACTCATAAACCACGTCGAACGACCTTGGGCCATAGGGCGCCCTGGCGTTGTCGCCAAGATAGATATAGTCGTATTGAGGCAACGTCTGCATGATACCGTGTAGTATGGTCAGGCCGCCGTAGCCAGAGTCGAAGACGCCAATCGGCCCCGGCCCTTGTGGAAAAAGAATAGTATCCTCTTGCTGCATACTATTATTTTGAGGCCTTGATGACCTCTTCCGTAATGTCTTCGCCCATTATCGTGTTGAGGTAGGGCATGTTGCCTCCATCGGTATTCACGACGAATGCTAAACCTCTTTGTTGGCCAATGCGAGTGATGGTCGCTTGTATGGTCTTCTTCAGTGTGGCGAGGGACTCCTGCTTGGCTTGCTCAAGAAGACGTTGCGCTTCTTTCTTGAAAGCCCTGTTTTTCTCCATGAGCTCTTGCAGTTCGGCTTGACGCTTTTGCCTTATAGATGGCGCGAAGTCGCTTTGACCCTCAAGGAAGAGCTCGTATTTGCTGTTGAACTCATCTTCCACGCGCTTCATCTCGCTATCATATTTTGCTTTCAGCTCTTCGAGGTTTTTCATTGCCACGTTGTATTCTGGTATGGCATGTAGAACGCTGTCGCAACTGAGATAACCAAAGCGAATGACGGGCTGCTGGCCATCGTGCTTGATGGTCACTGCGTTTTGCTCTTGCGTTGAGTACTCTGTTTGCGCGTTGGCTGAAAGCATTGATGCCACGGCGATGAAAAAGAGGATGAGTTTCTTCATGGTGGTTAAAAGTCTGAAAATATGAGGGCGGCATAGCATTGCCGCCCTTGTTTGTTCCCAAAGGTTTTGTTTACTTCATCTTTGTAATCTCGGCCTGCACCTTTGAAGTGACATCCTCGACATTTGTGCCAGTGTAGACAGCCACGCCATCCTCGAAGATGAACGTGTAGCCACCAGCCTTGCCCACTGCGTCAATGGCGTTGCGCACCTTTGTCACGATAGGCTGCATGAGGTCTTGCTGCTTCTTTTGCAGAGCCTGAGAGTTGTCCTGGTAAGTCTGCTGAATCTTCTGGTAAAGAGTCTGAAGCTCCTGCTCTTTCTGCTTCTGCTGAGTGGGGTTCATTGTGCTCTTTCCCTTTTCGTATGCGTCGTTTTGGCGAGTGAGCTCGTCCTGCATGCTCTTGAGGTCGTTCTCGTAAGTCTTCTGTTGAGCCTGAAGCTCTCCGTTAACCTTTGCGATGTCGGGCAGCGCCTGCATGATGGTCTGGGTGTTCACTTTGCCGAACTTCTGTGCGAAGGTGGCAAGTGGTGCCATCAACATGATGAATAATAAGATCTTTTTCATTGTCGTTTGTTTTATTTGTTTGTTGTTTTGTTCAATTGCTTTGGCAAGGCAATAATCCTTTCGCCAGCCTATGATGCTTTCGCCAAGGAAGAGCCATTCAGCTAGCGAGATGTCGTTTAGCGAGGCGAGTATCCGAGCTTGCGCAACACCTCATCAGAGATGTCTATCTTAGGCGAACCGAAGATTATTGCGGTATCGGAAGCACGGTCTAACACGAGGCTGTACCCCCGCAAGTCGGATATTTCCTTCACTGCGTTGTAGATCTCCTCTTGTATGGGCTGCATGAGACTCTCGCGCTTCTTGTACAACTCGCCCTCGGGCGAGAAGTATTTCTGTTTGAGTTCTGCCGCGGCCTTTTCCTTGTTCATTATCTCCTCTTGCTTGGCTTTCTTTTGTTCCTTTGAGAGGAAGACAAGCTCGTTTTGGTAGTTCTTGTACATCGTCGAGGCCTCAGTGTTGAGCGCCTCAACCTCGGCCTGCCACTTCTTTGTGGCTTGGTTCAGTTGTTCGTTTGCACGCTCGTAGGCTGGAATGTTCTTCAGGATATATTCCATGTCAATAAGAGCGAACTTCTGCGCATGGCCCATGAGGGGCAACGCGAGCATCATCGCCATAAGCGCTATACACTTGAAAATGTTACCTTTCTTCATCATGTTATATTTTTCTTTTAGACGAATGATTTGTGTCTTTTGTTACGCTCTATATGATGAAATGTTTAGAACTCCTGTCCCAGGACGAAGTGGAATTGAGATCCGCCCTTGCGATTGTTCACGTTGTCCTTGTCGAAGCCGTAGCCCCAGTCAATACCCATCAAGCCGACCATAGGCAGGTATATGCGCACGCCCACACCGGCAGAGCGTTTCATGTCGAATGGGTTGAACTTGCTTATCTTGCTCCAGGCGTTACCACCCTCAAGGAACGTGAGTCCATATATAGTGGTGTTGCCGAGGAGGAACGGATAGCGAAGCTCCAAGGTGAAGCGGTCGTAGGCATAGCCGTTGTATGCTATTGATCCGTTCTCGTAACCACGGAGGCCGATGGTTTCCTCACCAGCGTAGGATGAGTAGCCACTCATACCATCACCGCCCATGTAGAACGTCTCAAACGGCGACTCCTTGTACTTGTTGTAGTTGCCGAGCAATCCGAAGTCGGCCCTTGTCATGAGCACGAAACACTTCTGCCCATTTGTGAGGGCGGTGTAGGTCTTTGACTTGAACGACCACTTGTGATACTCAATCCATTTGTATTTGGTCTTTTGCTCGTTGACGTAAGTCGGCGAGTTAGAGTTGGTGGCGAGGTGCTTGTAATCCTTGCCGTCCCACAGTGACCATGGCGGGGTGAGGGTCACGCTTGCGCTGAACTCTGAACCCGTTCTTGGGTAGAGCTGGTTGTCGGTAGAGGCACGGCTCACGGAGATGCTGAAGTTGAGGTTGTTGGCATTACCGTTTGTCATGAGGTAGAAGTAGCGCCAGTTTTTCAACATGTAGCGAGTGTATGCCGCTTGCACGGAGAGCGTGAAGTAATCGTCAGGCCAACGCAGGCGCTTACCCCAGCCAAGAGAAGCTCCGAACAGTTGTATGTATTTGTTCGGGTCGTAGTAGTTCTCGTAGTTGGAATAATTGTAGCCGTACGAGTTGTAGCCGTACATATTATAATAGTAGTTGTTATATGCCGACTGGTTCCAGTAGTTGCTGTTGATGTCGGTCTGCTTTGAGTAGTAGATGCCGACAGAGAACTGGTTTGGTCGTTTCCCGCCGAACCAGTTGGTGGAGTAGGATGCGTTGTAACTCTGATAGTAAGTACCGTTGGTCTGCGCGCTTATCGACAACTTCTCGCCATCGCCAATAGGCAATATGCCGCGACGCTCCTTGTTCTTGCGGAAAAGGTTTGCCATGGAGAAGTTGTTGAGTGTAAGGCCAATACGTCCGATGACACCTGTCTGTCCCCAACCGAGAGAGAATTCAATCTGGTCGTTAGACTTTTGCTCAAGCATCCAGTTCAAGTTCACCGTTCCCGACTCGTAGTCTGGTTTTACGTCTGGGTTGATCTTCTCCGGGTCGAAGTGTCCCATGCTCGCTATCTCACGATAGGATCTCATGATGGCTTCCTTTGAGAAAAGGTCGCCTGGCTTCGTGCGCAACTCGCGGCGTACCACGTTCTCGTAAAGGCGGTTGTTTCCGTAGATGCGCACGTGCGACAGGTGCGCCTGTGGACCTTCCTGCACACGCATCTCCAAGTCGATGGAGTCGTTCTCAATGTTTTGCTCGACTGGGTCAATGTTTGAGAACACGTAGCCGTGGTTATAATAAAGGTTGCCCACGGCGTCGTCGTCGCTCCTCAGTCGTTTGTCGAGGAGCTTTTGGTTATAAACGTCGCCAGGGTTCATGCCCAATACGCGCTGCAAGTATTCGGTAGTGTAAACGGTGTTGCCCACCCAGTGGATCTTGCGGATGAAGTACTTTTGTCCTTCCGACACTTTTATCCATATGTTCACGTGGTTCGGGTCGTTGTTCCACACGCTGTCGCCAAGAATGGTGGCATCGCGGTAGCCAAGCTCGTTGTATTTCTCAATGAGCTTCTCCTTGTCTTCTTTCCAGCGCTCGGGGGTGAACTTCTTCGACTTGAGGAAGGAAGACAACTTGCCAGCCTCATGCGTCTTGGCGAAGGCACCCTTCCTGAACAGTCCGCCTTTGATGCGTGACGACTTCAGTTGCTCGTTGCCTTCGATGAAGATGTTGCGCACCTTCATCTTCGACTTCTTGTCGATAACGATGTCGAGGATGACCTGGTTCTTCTTAGAGAGGTCGTCTTTTTGGTTTATTTCGATGTCGGCGTTCTTATAACCCTTGTCGTCGAAATATTTCTTCGCGAGGATTTTTGCGCGGTCAATCATGTTAGGCGTGATTTGTCCGCCTTTCAATATGCCGAGCTTCTTCTCCATGTCCTCACGCTCGGTTTTCTTCAATCCGAAATAGTTGATAGTCGACACCCTTGGCCTTGGCTTCAGTGCGATATGCAGGTAAATCTTCTCGCCGATGATGGAGTCGGCAGAGATCTGCACGTCGGAGAAAAGTCCGTGCTTCCAATATCTTTTCACGGCCTCGGTTATCTCGGTGCCTGGCACAGAGACTTGTTGTCCAACAGAGAGTCCTGATATGCCTGTCAGCATATAGTCTTCATAGCCTTCCATTCCGGAGACTGAAAAGCCTCCGATGGTCAGGTTACGTGGCGTGCCGGCATAGGTTATGTCGGGATGTACGATGCGTTCTTGTGCCTCTAAGCCAAGGCAGAATGCCATGGCGATCATTGCAGCTGCTACTTTCTTCTTGTTGTAGTGCATTTATTACTTGTTGCGGATTGAAGACAGAAAAGCTGTGGCTCGTTTATGTCGCGATGTCGTCAGTTCTTCTCCCAAATTCTTCCTTGTTCTTATTCTTATTTATATAATGTGGAGTCAACTTGCGTCTCGGTCAAGCCGAATCGGCGTTGCCTTTTTTGGTAACTCTCAATGGCCTTGCGTAGGTCTTCCTCAGAGAAGTCAGGCCAATACACTGGCGTGAAATACAGTTCAGTGTAAGCTATCTGCCAAAGAAGGTAGTTGCTTATGCGGTATTCGCCGCCTGTGCGTATCAGCAGGTCGGGGTCTGGCATGAAGTTGGTCTGGAGATGTCGTGTCACTGTTTCCTCGTCTATGTCGTCGACCGATTTCTCCGTGTCTTTCCACTCCTTGACGATGTCTTTCACCGCCTCTGTTATTTCCCAACGCGACGAGTAGCTCAATGCCACCACCATTGTCATGGCAGTGTTGCCGCTTGTGTGTTCTTCGGTCTCGCGCAGCTTTTGCTGAACCTCTTCCGGAAGGCGTTTTGTGTCTCCGATGACGCGGAAGCGCACGTTGTTCTTCATGAAGATCTCGTCTTCCAAGCTTGTCAGCACGAGGCCCATCAGGGCGTGTATCTCTGGCTGCGGCCTGTTCCAGTTCTCCGTGGAGAAAGTGTAGAGCGTGAGATGCTTCACTCCCAGGCGTACACACTCGGAGGTGATGCGCCTTACGGTGTCGACGCCTGCCTGATGTCCAAACGAGCGATCCTTGCCCTTCTCTGTGGCCCAGCGTCCGTTGCCGTCCATGATTATGGCAATGCTCTCGGGAACGGGGGCGCTCGCCGTGTGGAATTGATGGTTACTGCACGAAGTCATGCTCTTTATGTGTTGTTACTCTTTGTTACAGTTAAGACATTTTGGCGAGAAGCTGTATGTCAACGACAATTGCAGCCTGTGGAAAGCGTCCTTGTTCTTGAACAATCCGCTGCTTTTTATGTCGTAGGGGTCTTTCACGCCGTCGAGCCAGTCGCTGGTGGTGAAGTCCATGGCCCATTCGAGCCCGACGTTAATCCTCTCGCTCATCTTGTATTTCATACCTATGCCTATGGGCACTGTCATTGTGGCCCGTGTCTTTCCCGTGGTCTTGCACATTCCCAGTCCCAATCCTGCGAGGACGTAAGGCGTGAAGCGCTTGGCTCCTCTGTAGTCGCGTCCTGTGCCGAACGGCAGGAAGTTGTATTCGTAGGCTACGGAAAGGTCGTATAGACTGTTGTTGAACGCGTATTCGCGATGTTCGGTTGCGGGATACCAAGTTTCGACATTCTTTGACGACCCTTTCATCTTCCCGTACCCCAAGTTCATTCTCAGCGCCATCCAGGGATTTATGTTGTATCGCCCCAAGAGGCTCGCCGCTGGTTGCAGGCCTCGGGCCAGGCTTCCGTTGTAGTCGCCCAAATACCCTGTCGTGCCCACGCCCACGCCTATCTCATAACGATATTCCGGATCGTCTTGAGCGGCGCACGTCAGCGATAGCATCGCCATTGCCGCTATTGCTATGGTCTTAGCCTTGTTGCCCATGGCAGATCTCGCCATTCAGCTATTTGCGCCTTGCCGCGCTCCTCGTGAACGTCTTCTGCTCTTCCTTCCATCCCAGCTGTGACAGGCGGCCAGACCACACGGTCGAAGCGCCGTCGCGCGTGATGTAGAGGATGTTGTCCTTGTCGACCGCCATGTCAAACTTTGCCGCCTGACTTCCGAAGTCGGTAGGCAACTTCAGGAGAGTGCTCTTGTTCCACGTGAGTCCCCAGTCGGGGCTGGTGTAGACTTGCGAGAAGTCTCCGCCGGTCGCCACTATGCTGTCGCCGTACAACACGGCTTTCACGTTGGCAAGATAAGGCAACGCCTTCTTCTGGTGATACTCATCTTCATTATAGTACATCCACATTTGCGATAGGTCGCCATCGTCTTCCACCTTGCTCCACTTCACGGTCTTGCCGTTGCTGTTGCCAATGATAAGGAGGTTGTAGAGAGATGGGTCGTTGGCCATAGGCGACGCCATGAAACTCACGCTCTCGTTCGGGAGCAACGAGGCGTCCTCGTCGAGGATCTCCTCTGTCCACTCGCCGCCGTTGATGGAGGCGCGCATGAGTTTGCCGTCGATTATGCCGTAGCGGTATTTTTTTGTCGTGCCAATCACGTTGTCGTCTTTGGCGATAGTCTTGTCAACTTTCTTCCATGCCGTGATGTCATTGCCAAATACGCTTGTCGTGCCATCGTTAAGGCCGGTGAGGAACAGCTTGTCTTCGTCGCTCACGAACTGGCGGTTGTCCAGCCCTGCATAGCTGTCGATGGGAGTGGATTTCCAGCTAAACTCGTTCTCGCTCTCATTGTGCGCGTTCACCTTGACGGTATACTCGCGGTATGCCGTAGCAAGCATATTGTACACGCGTATGCGCACGGGGTTGGTGAAATCGATGGAGTCGGATGAGGAATAGTATGCGAGGCTATCCTTGTTATCGACAGATTTCAACACGAGAAACGCCGTGCCGCTGTTAGAGGTGCTGATGGTCACGAGCACGTGCTTCAAGTCAGTGCCTTTGGGCAGTGAGTCGGTGTTGTTGATGGTTTGTGCCGATTGGTCAATGTCAAACGCGTAGGTGCTTGCCGAGAAGGTGGTGGTATATGTCGAGTCTGTCACGCCGTCGTGCGCCTTGGTGTGGTTGGTCAGGTTCAGCGTGCCGAGCGAGAATGCCGTGATGGCGGTGTCGGTGTAATATGTCGTGTCGGTATCACTGTTGTTACCCAGGCAGGAAGTTAGCGAGAGCACGGCTGCCATGATGATAACGACGTGCGAAAAGAGTTTTTTCATTGCGTTTATTTACTTTTTAGCTGCAAATTTACGAAGAATAGAACAATTATGTGCGGTTTTTCCTTTTTATTATGATTTTTAATATAAAATGTTAGGTTTGTTTTGTATAGTTAGCATATCGGCGTTAAAAAAAGGCAGTACAATCACTTGCACTGCCTTTTGTTACATTTATGTCGGATTTTTTTAAATACCGCCATAAATGCCGTTTTACCTTAAAAATCTATCAAACTACTAACCTAATGAAACTTAAATGGATGTCATCTCACGATGATGCTGCAAAATTAAGCAAAATTTCTGAAAGGCACAAATAATATTTACGTTTTTTGTGCCGAATGGTTATTTTTTTGTCGTTTTACCGTTTCTTAGCGTAATTATTCTTTGGTTTCGCGAGCCTCTGAATGCCAATGTTACGTCGCGCAAAGCTTTCACGTATTCGCCATCAACAATCACGTCGACGTATGGCAATATCTGGCAGAGCTTGTCGTCGGCCTGTATCTGCTCAAGGGTGAAACCGGTGTAGAGCCATATGTCCTTGCCTGGCATTTGTTCCTTTATCTCCTTTGCCAGCGCCGTGACTTCATCGGGAGAGCATAGCGGGTCGCCGCCAGAGAACGTTATTCCCTGGATGTATGGCTTGGCGAGCTCGGCGAAAAGGTAGTCGTGAGCCTCCTTGCCGAATGGTCGTCCTCCTTTGAAATCCCACGTCTCTGGGTTCTGGCATCCTTGGCAATGGTGGGTGCAACCTGCCACCCACAGGGTTACGCGGAACCCCTCGCCATTGTTGACGTCGCATGTTGTAATGTCGTGAAATCGCATAGTATCGCTTAGCTAAAGAATAAAGATTAAAGAATAAGGAAGACGGAATAGGGAATACTGGATAAAGAAGAGGGAATAAAGAATAAAGAAGACAGAGTGCATGCGCTTGTTCTGTCGGCCCTTTCCTTATTCGTCTTTCTCCTTATTTTTCAGCCTCTCTTTTCATTTCTCTTTCTGTTTCTTCTTTTCCTCTTCTCTCTTTCTCTTCAGCGTCTTTATTGATGTTATTAATATTTTCAGAATCTCCTCGGCGTCATTGTGCATGGAGACGTGCTGTTTATTGGATAAGTAGCTGGCCTTATGTAGAAGGCGGAGCCAGCAGAGAGTCTCAGAACACTCCTTGAGAGCAATATATGTCTTTGCGATCAAGTCGTCTTTCGTCTGCGCATATACTGCCTCGTTGGGGTTGGCGCCGATGGAAGTCCTGCTTCTTAGCATTTGCTTTGAGATGACGAACTCCTTTTCTGCGGCTGAGAATGTGAGATGTTTGTATAGTCTCACTATCCTCAGCGCGAAATCATCGGTCTTGTTCTGAATAAGGTCCGAATAATCAGAAATACAGCAACGTTCAGCAGGTGTGTTGCGGAGGTTTACATGTCCTGAAAGGGCGCTGCCACCTTCTTGTTCTTGTCGGTCAGCTTCTCAGCGCTGCCCCCGCTGCACTTGTCGCACTCCGTCTTCTTTCTTCCGTCTTCTTTCTTCTTTAATGAATGCGCTTCGGCGAACGACCGCAGGTGCTTCACGCGATCCTTCACCTCAGCTTGCTTGCCCAGGTTGAAGTTGTGGTAGTCGGTCGTCAGGTAGCCGGTGACGCGGCGCAGGCGCCTGATGTTGCTTGATCCGCATATTGGGCACGTGTCGTTCACCTCGTCGGTGTAGCCGCAATCCATGCACGTGTCGTTGGGCACGTTGATGGCGAAGTAGGGGATATCCTTCTCCATGGCATAGTCGATGATCTTCTCCAGTGCCCCGACGTTGTGCTTCGTGGTCGACGGAAGCTCCACGTAGGTGATGCAGCCGGCTGATGAATAGCCCGTGAGCTGGCTCTCCACGTCGATCTTCTCGAACGGTGTCATCTGCTCCCACACGGGCACGTGTATGGAGTTGGTGAAATAGTCGCGGTCCGACACGTTCTTTATCTCGCCGTATTTTGCCTTGAACTTCTTCATGGCAGTGTAGCAAAGGTTCTCGGCGGGCGTGTAGTAGACGCCGAAGTTGAGCTTGTATTCTTCCTTGAACTCGGCGCAACGCTTCTTGAAGAGCGTCTCAATGCGCTTTGCCAGAGCCATGCCCTCGGGCTTGGTGTGGTTGCAGCCCACGAGCAGTTGCAGCGTCTCAGCCAGTCCGAGCTGACCCATGGCGAGCGTGCCGTGCTTCATGGCGGAGCGTATTCCCTCCTCTGGAATATAGCCTGCCATGGTGTGGTTGTCCCACATGAACGGCGCGGTCTTCGGGTCTTGCGAGCAGATCCAGTTGAAGCGCTCGATGAGCGTGTCTTTCGCCTCGTGAATTTTCTTGTCGAGAAGCTCCATGAATTTCTCCACGTCCCTGCCGGCCTCCATGGCGAGTGTCGGCATGATGATGGTTGTCGGGCAGATGTTGCCGCGTCCGTCCTTCAGTTGGCCCAGGCCGTTGACGTCCCAGCCGTTTGCCGTGCGGCAGCCCATGGTAGAGAAATATGTGCGTGGGTCGTTGATGTCGTAGCCCGCGTTGCCGCTCCAGTCCACGTTGGCGTAGTTGGGGTAGAGGCGCTGCGACGTCGAGCGCATGGCGAGCTGCTTGAGATCGTAGTTGGGCGTGCCGGGCTTGTCGTTCACACCTTTCATATATTGGAAGATGCCGCAAGGGAATATCGGCGTGTTGTGATGGAAGCCGATGCCCTCAAGCGAGCCGAGCAGCAGGGCGCGCGTCACGAGGCGGCCCTCCTCCAGGGTGCAAGTGCCGTAGTTGATTGAGGTGAAGGGCAACTGGTCGCCCGAGCGGCTCTGCAGCGTGTTGAGGTTGTGGTACATTGCCTCCACCGCCTGGTGCAGCTCCTGTATGGTGTCGCACAGAGCGGAGTTGTAGTATTTCTGGTCGAGCCTGTCCTTGTTGGCAAGTTTGAAGTCTTCCTTCGTGAGGCGCGTGTCCTTGAAGAAGCTCTCTTTCACGGTGTCGGTCCATTGCTCAAACGCCGACCTCGTCACGCCCACGCTGTCTTGGTAGGTCTCGTCGTAGAGCGAGAGGAAGTCGGTGTCGCCAAACTCTTTTTGGTCTTTTGCCCAAGCGGTGATGTAGTGCTTGAAGAACGACTTGCGGAAGTATGGCACCATGGTCCAGTCGAGGTGTGTGGCAGATACGCCGCCAAACTGGTCGAGGCTCTGCAGCTGGAATATCACAGCCACGAGCTGCATGGCGGTGTTGAGCGATCCTGCAGGGCGCACGTCGCCTTGGCGCGTGTGGAAGCCCTTCGAGAGCAGGTCGTCGAAAGGAATGGAGAGGCAGTTGTGGAAGCCGATGGCGTATTTATTAAGGTCGTGCAGATACACCTCGTTGTTCTCGTGGTTGGCGCGTGCCATGTCCGACATGCAGTGGTCGAGCGCGTATTGCTTCTCATACACGTTGGCAGCCTCGCCTGAGCGTCCGCCGCCGGAGTACTCGTCGATGTTGGCGTTCTGGTTCACCACGTTTTTCGCCATGAGCTTGTCCTCGTATGCTTTCTTCACGCGCTGCTCACGCTCCAACTTGTGCTGGTAGCGATACTCGCAATAGGCAATCACGGCGCGTGTCTCACCTTTTTTGGCAAGCACTTCCACCACTGTATCCTGAATGTTCTCTATCTCGAAGATGTCGGTCGTCGGGAGGTACTTCTTCTCGCAAAGGGCGAATACCTCGTCGGCGTACTTGCGTGATATCTCGTCGATATCTCCCTCATGGCCAATGGCTTTGAGGTCTTTTAGGATGGCGACTTGAATCTTTGTCAAGTCGAACGGCACTACCTTGCCGTCGCGCTTTCTTACTTGGATCATGGCAGTTTTGTAATATTTTTCATGCACAAAAACGGGAAACTTTTTCCGAAAACGAGATGCGAAAGTTTTCCGTTTTGGATAACTTTCTTCCTCTATCCTTTTCCCGAAGTTGTCGATTTTTGTTCGTTTCCGTCTGCAAAAGTAGTAAAAAGTTTGATAAGTCGGAGGAGTTTCCCGCTCTTTTTTTTCAACTTTTTCATTCCCTTTTGTCTATCAAAGGGTTAACTCGTTTTGGTTAAAACAGAGCTGCGGTTTTGCGCTGAAACGCATTGATTTGTTGGATGAACGTGGCTAGTCGCCCATGTCTGGGCGATGGTGTGTCGGCTTCACGCCGCAAAGGCGATGCGATTGCGCCGTAAGGCCGACGCGTCCGCGCCGCGAAGGCAACGGCTTTGCGGCGCAAGGGCAAACCGTCCCCGCGCGATGAGTTTATACATATAATATAAATGAAGGGTTTTAATAATAATTAAGCCACTTTTGTTCGGCTTGTTTGCAAAAACCACTACTTTTGCAATAGTATAATCAAGCGACTCACGCGAAATATGGATTTAGTAGAAAGATTCATCAATTACACAAAGTTTGACACGCAGTCGGCAGAAGATTCTACGACCGTGCCCAGTACGCCCAAGCAGCTCGTCTTCGCAAAGTACCTGAAGGAAGAGCTGGAGCATGAAGGGCTGCAAGACGTGGAAATGGACGACATGGGTTACATCTATGCCACCCTGCCCGGCAACACCAAGAAAGACGCGCCAACGATAGGCTTCATCTCCCACTACGACACTGCGCTCGACGCCAGCGGCGCAAATATCAAGGCGCGAGTGGTGGAGAACTACGACGGCGGCGACATAGAGCTCTCGCCGGGCATCATCTCCTCGCCGAAGAAGTTCCCCGAGCTTCTGCAGCACAAGGGCGAGGACCTCATCGTGACCGATGGCACCACGCTCCTTGGCGCCGACGACAAGGCTGGCATTGCCGAGATAGTGCAGGCTATGTGTTACCTCAGGGAGCATCCCGAGATAAAGCATGGCGACATACGCGTGGGCTTCAATCCCGATGAGGAGATTGGCATGGGCGCCCACCACTTCGACGTGGAGAAGTTCGGATGCCAATGGGCGTACACCATGGACGGTGGCGACATCGGCGACTTGGAATACGAGAACTTCAATGCCGCGGCAGCCAAGGTCACCATCAAGGGCGTGAGCGTGCACACCGGCTACGCCAAGGGCAAGATGATCAACGCCTCGCGCCTCGCCTGCGAGTTCAACAGCCACATCCCCGAGACCGACATCCCCGAGACCACCGAGGGCTACGAGGGCTTCTACCACCTGCTCTCCATCAACAGCCACTGCGAGGAGGCAAAGCTCTCATATATCATACGCGACCACGACCGCAAGAAGTTTGAGCGCCGCAAGGACTTCATGGAGCACGTCGTCGAGGAGATGAACGCCAAGTACGGCGAGGGCACCGTGACGATAGACATCAAGGATCAATACTACAACATGAAGGAGAAGATCGACCCCAACATGTATGTCATCGACATCGTGCTCAAGGCCATGCAAGAGAGCGGCGTGAGACCGAAGGTGGAACCCATCCGTGGCGGCACCGATGGCGCCCAACTGTCGTTCCGCGGCCTGCCTTGCCCTAACATCTTCGCCGGCGGTGTCAACTTCCATGGCCCTTACGAGTTTGTGTCCATCCAGGTCATGCAGAAGGCCGTGGAAGTGATCGTGAAGATCTGCCAGCTCACGGAAGGCTTCAACGAGTAAACAGCAATCAGCCGGGGCAGCCACATCGCCTCCCTTGGCTTTCATAGTTCAACCGAAGGGGTTTGTGCCAGCTCGCACGTGCCCCTTCATTTGTTTCCATACATGAGAACATTGGAACTCTTGGCACCTGCCAAGAACCTTGAGTGCGGCATTGCCGCCATCAGCCACGGTGCCGACGCCGTGTATATCGGCGCCGACCACTTCGGCGCGCGCGCCTCGGCGGGCAACAGCGTTGCCGACATCCAAGCCTTGTGCGACTTTGCCCACCTCTTTGGGGCGAAGGTGTATGTCACCGTCAACACTATCATCTACGACAACGAGCTTGCCGCCACGCAAGAGCTCATCACGCGGCTCGCCGAGGTCGGCGTCGACGCCCTGCTCGTGCAAGACATGGCTACGCTTGCCATGCGTCGCGTGGCGTTGCAGAAGGTGGGGCGCGTGCCGCTCCTCCATTCTTCCACCCAGATGGACAACCGCACGGCGGAGAAGGTGGCGTGGCTTCGCGACCTCGGCTTCACGCGCGCGGTGCTGGCACGGGAGCTGTCGGTCGAGGAAATAAGGGCGATCCACGAGGCGGTGCCCGAGGTGGAGCTTGAGGTCTTTGTGCATGGCGCGCTCTGCGTGAGCTATTCGGGCCAGTGCTATGCCTCGCAGCGCCTCTTTGGTCGTTCGGCAAACCGTGGCGAGTGCGCCCAGGTGTGCCGAATGAGCTACGACCTCGTGGATGCCGACGGCAGGGTGGTAGTGAAAGACCGCTACCTCTTGTCGATGAAAGACCTGTGTCAGGTGGACCACCTTGAGGAGCTTGCCGATGCCGGAGCGGTGTCGTTCAAGATAGAGGGCAGGCTGAAAGATGCCGACTACGTGAAGAATGTGGTGGCGGCATACTCGCAGCGCCTCGACAACATCGTCAAGAGGCGTGGCACCGACTATCGTCGCGCCTCGTGGGGTAGGGTAGACTATCGTTTCCAGCCCGACCTCGCCAAGACGTTCAACCGTGGCTATACACAATATTTCCTGAAAGGCCGCCAGCGTGGCTTGCCGACCATGGTCACGCCCAAGGCGCTCGGCGAGTTCGTGGGCACGGTGAAAGACCTCCGTGGCGACTCCTTCCGTGTGTCGGGCATGGCGACGTTTGCCAATGGCGACGGCTTATGCTTCGTCAGGGACCAAGCCGACGGCGGCAGCGCCCAGCAGGGTGAGCTGCTTGAGGGCTTCCGCGTGAACCGAGTGGAGGGCAACCGCCTCTTCCCGTTCCACATGCCGCGAGGCTTGCGAAGGGGCATGGCGCTGTATCGCAACAACGACGTGGCGTTTGGCAAGGCGCTGGCAGGCGAGACGGCGCGCAGGGTCATCCCGGTGTCGATGCAGTTCGATGCCACCAGCGATGGCTTCCGCCTCGCGATGAGTGTGGACACGGGCACTGGGAAGATGCTGGAGTGGACGGTCGAGACAACCTTTGAGCATCAGCTAGCCAACCGCCCGCAAGAGGAGAACATTCGCAAGCAGCTATCCAAGCTCGGCGGCACAATCTTTGAGCCGAAGAGCCTGACCATAGGCGAGGAGGCGAAGGGCTTGTTCATACCTTCCAGCGTCTTGGCGCAGCTCCGCCGCGACGCGGTGACGGCTTACGCCACGGCCCTCGAAAAGGCGACCGCCGACGCCAGCCTGACCCGCGAGCAAGAAGTTGGCGACGCAGCGGCGCGCTTCTGGTCGGAGGAGTACCGGAAGTATCCTTACCTTTTCAACGTAGCCAACCACGATGCCCGCGCCTTCTACGAAGCCCATGGCATGAGCGGCTTGGAGCCAGCCCTGGAGACGGCGGAGCCTAAGCGCAGCGTGGTGATGCAGTGCCGCTACTGCATTCGCCACGAGCTCGGCTTCTGCGTGCGTCGAGGCGGCAAGAAGCCCGAGTGGCGCGAGCCGTTGACGCTGCGCCTTGGCGACGGGCGAGGCTTCCGGCTCGACTTCCGTTGCGACGAGTGCCAGATGAACTTGTTGCCCGCCGATTAAATAAACCTTATTGTTGACTTCCACACGGATTAAAAAGATTTTAAAGATGTCGGCTTCGCCGATTACGCATACCATAATGCTTAGCA
>CAVHEN010000008.1:24428-83458 GCA_963635115.1 Oscillospiraceae bacterium
GCACTGGGCCCGCCCCTGCTAAGTATCTATTAATCTCCGCGTAGCCGCTTGCGGCGTAGCATCTTTAAAATCTTTTTAATCCGTGTGGAATATGAAAAGTGTTGAAAGAAAAACACCCACACGAATCAACATAAAGCCTTTTTTATTAACTTTGCAGCAGATTTAAAAAACCAATACCAATGACTTATACCATTGAGAAAATCACCACCCTCATCGGTGCGCGTCGCTATGGAACGGCAGATGCCAACATCGCATTCTTGCTCACTGACAGCAGATCGCTTTGTTTCCCGGAGGAGACATTGTTCTTCGCGATCAAATCGGAGCGCAACGACGGTCATAAGTATATCCCAAGTCTTTATCTCCGTGGTGTACGCAACTTCGTGGTGACATCCGTGCCCGACAGCTATCAGGCACGCTTCCCGCAAGGCAACTTCCTCAAAGTCACCAACTCTCTGGAGGCGCTGCAGCGCCTTGCCGAGCGTCACCGCGACGAGTTCAACATACCAATAGTGGGCATCACGGGTTCCAACGGCAAGACCGTGGTGAAGGAATGGCTTTACCAGGTGCTCTCGCCCGACACCTTCGTCACTCGCTCGCCGCGCTCTTACAACTCGCAGATCGGCGTGCCCTTGTCGGTGTGGCTGATGAACGATGACACCAAGATAGGCGTATTCGAGGCTGGCATAAGTGAGCCAGGCGAGATGCTTGCCCTGCGCGACATCATCCAGCCCACCATCGCCGTGCTGACAAACCTTGGCTCAGCCCACCAGGAGAACTTCACCTCGATGGAGGCCAAGTGCAAGGAAAAGCTCGTCCTCTTCCACGACGCGCAGGTCATTGTCTACAATGCCGACGACGCCACCGTCGCAAAGGTCGTGGACGCGTCCGACTACAAGGGCGAGCGGCTGTGCTGGTCGCGCGAGGACAACACGGCCAAGATGTTTGTCAAAGCAGTGGAGAAGTCGGAGGCTGACACCACAATCCGCTATATATATAATAATGTGGAAGGCAGCTATGCCATACCGTTCATCGACGATGCCAGCATAGAAGACTCCATCGTTACCGCCGTCGTGGCATTGCGCCTCGGCGTGAGTGCCGACGCGTTGAAGGTGCGCATGGCGCAGCTTGAGCCCATTGCCATGCGACTTGAGGTGAAGGAGGGGCGACACGGTTGCACGCTTATCAACGACTCCTACAACTCCGACATCAACTCCCTCGACATCGCGCTCGACTTCATGAACCGCCGTCCCGACCATAAGGGACGCCGCCGTACGCTCATCCTCAGCGACATTCAGCAGAGCGGAATGAACCCTGCCGACCTCTACCGCGAGGTGAGCCGCCTGGCAAAGGAGCGCGGCGTGGAGAAGTTTATCGGCATCGGGCCGGTGGTGTCGGACAACGCCAACAGGATAGACATCAAGGACTCGTTCTTCTTCAGCAGCGTGAGCTCATTCCTCGACTCAACCGTGTTCCGCACCTTGCGCGACGAGGTAATCCTTATCAAGGGGGCAAGACAGTTTGGCTTCGACCAGATAACCGACCTCTTGGTGGAGAAGGTTCACGAGACGGTGCTGGAGGTGAATCTCAACGCCGTGGTTGGCAACCTCAACTATTACCGCTCGTTCATGAAGCCCGAGACAAAGCTCGTGTGCATGATAAAGGCGGATGCCTACGGCGCGGGCAGCGTGGAGATAGCCAAGACGCTGCAAGACCATCGCGTGGATTACCTTGCCGTGGCAGTGGCAGACGAGGGTGCCACGCTCCGTCGCAATGGCATCACCTCCAACATCATGATTATGAACCCGGAGATGTCGGCCTTCAAGACGATGTTCGACTACGACCTTGAGCCTGAGGTTTACTCGTTCCGCCTCCTCGATGCCCTCGTGAAAGCGGCAGAGAAAGAGGGCATAACGGGCTGGCCCGTCCACATAAAGCTCGACACAGGCATGCGCCGCCTTGGCTTTGATCCAGTGGAAGACATGGACAAGCTCATCGACAGGCTCAAGCATCAAGACGCTATCATTCCCCGCTCGGTGTTCTCTCACTTCGTCGGTTCCGACAGCGATGACTTCGATTCCTTCTCGGCTCACCAGTTCGAGCTCTTCGACAAGGCAAGCCGACAGCTGCAGGCTGCGTTCAGCCATAAGATTCTCAGGCATATCGACAACTCCGCTGGCATTGAACATTTCCCCGAGCGGCAGCTCGACATGTGCCGCCTCGGGCTTGGTCTCTACGGCATCAACAGTCGCGACAACCACGTCATAAACAATGTCTCAACCTTGAAAACCACCATCCTCCAGCTGCGCAACGTGGCGGCTGGCGACACTGTGGGCTATAGCCGCAAGGGCAAAATAGAGCGAGACAGCGTGATAGCCGCCATACCAATAGGCTATGCCGACGGCCTGAACCGCCACCTTGGCAACCGTCGTTGCTACTGTCTCGTCAATGGCCAAAAGGCGGAATATGTGGGTAATATCTGCATGGACGTGGCGATGATAGACGTGACGGACATACAGTGTAAGGAAGGCGACAGCGTTGAGATCTTTGGCGACAACCTGCCCGTTACGGTTTTATCCGACGTGCTCGACACCATACCTTATGAAGTGCTTACGGGCATCAGCAACCGCGTGAAGCGCGTGTATTTCCAAGACTGACGCCAAAAACATGCATTAAATATTATGGGCGACCCTGTTTGGGCCGCCCATAATGTTTAATGATAACGTCATTCGTGTTATATGCTGCTGCTTTTTCCGCAAGCCTCACACGGTTTCTTGTGGTGGTATAAAAGCCAATAACAGTTGGGGCTTATTGCTTTTCCCGCAAGCCTCACATCACGCAATGTGTTGTGGATAGGGTTGGGCTTATAAAGGAATAGGCAAGCCGGAGCAACGGCTTATCCCCATTGGCTGTTTGCCGGCACGTATTCGGGAACGAGCTGTCTCATTTGCGCGACAACGGCCTTTTGGTCGTAGGTCAGCGCTGTTTCTATTATCTTGTCGATGTCATTTGAGACTTGTGAGAACTCGTATTCCCTGACTTTGGCAATTCGTATGTTCTTGTTGAACGTCGGCTCTGTGCTTTCCTCGTTGGCAAGCACCTCCTCGTAGAGCTTCTCGCCAGGGCGCAAGCCTGTGTACACAATCTTCACATCTTTGGCGTTTGACAGCTTTATCATGCGCTTGGCGAGGTCGGCGATGCGCACCGATTTGCCCATGTCGAACACGAAGATTTGGCCGCCGTGTCCATGTGTGCCGGCTTCCAAGACGAGCTTGCACGCCTCAGGAATGAGCATGAAGAAGCGCGTGACGTTGGGGTCGGTCACCGTCACGGGACCGCCGTTGCGTATCTGCTTCTCGAAGATTGGGATGACAGAGCCGTTGCTGCCCAACACATTGCCAAAACGTGTGGTCACAAACTGTGTGGTCTGCTGTGCGCTATTGAGGCTCTGTGTGTAGATTTCGCAAAGGCGTTTCGAGCAGCCCATGACGTTGGTCGGGTTCACAGCCTTGTCGGTTGAAATCATAACGAACTTCTTTACCCCGTATTTCACGCTGAGGTTTGCTATGATTTTCGTGCCGTACACGTTGTTATATATTGCCTCTGCCGGATTGTCCTCCATCATGGGCACGTGTTTGTAGGCCGCGGCATGGAACACGTAGTCGGGGCGATAAGTGTCGAAAATCTTGTCCATCAGTGTCTTCTGCGTGATGCTTGCCACTATTGTTTGGCAGTCGATGTCGGGGTAACGCTTGTGCATCATCAGCCTGATGTCGTGCTGTGGAGTTTCGGCTGAGTCGATGAGCACCATGTGAGCGGGGCCGAAAGACGCCACTTGGTTCACTATCTCCGAGCCTATGCTTCCTGCCGAGCCGGTGATGAGGATGGTGCGGCCTTTCAGCATGGAGCCAATGGCGTCGATGTCAACCTGTATCTCGTCTCGTGGAAGGAGGTCGGAAATCTCTATCTCTCGCAGCTTGTTGCTGTCGATGTCGTTGCCTTCGTGCCATTCTTCCATGTTGCTCATCACGTAGATGTTGACATCGTGGCTGAGGAGCATGTCTTGCACTTCGTTGTCGTCGCGGAAATTGCGTATTGCCATAGGAGATACCAGCACCGAGTCGATGTCTTTCTCCTTGATGACGCTTACGAGACTCTCGTCGTTAAGATAGGCACGTTGGCCCAGAATGATCTTGTCTTTCAACTTCTGGTCTGGCGAGATGAAACCCTTCAGGCGGAACTTCTTGCCACCGACGTTGCCTTGTATGGATTTTGCCAAAGCCATGGCGCCATAATGCACTCCGTAGATAAGGGCGTTGTGCGTGGCGTTCCTGCCCAGCATCTGTTCGTAGAGAGCCCTCATGAGGATGCGCAAGCCCCACATCAACGCCGTGGAGACAAGGAACATCAGGAACACCTGTCGTCCGGCAAGGTGCAATAAAGGCAAGTCGAAGTAAAAGACGGCGTAGTGGAACAGCTCGGCGAAGAAGCAGCTCAAGGCTTGCGAGTAGCTTATGCGCCTAAGGTCGTCGACGGAGGAATAGCGGACGATGCCGCTGTAGGTGTGGAACGCGCGGAAACCAATGAGGAAGAAAAGGAGGTACACGCCAATGGTCTTTGACAATGGCATGATGTTGCCTAAGGTCACCGCCCCACGATAGTAGAACCAAAAGACAAGGATGCCGGAGATATAGCCGATTATCAGGTCTGCAATGAGGACACACCAATAGGGTAGTGCGCCACGCGTGAGATACCATTTAGGCAAACTGAGTATTTCTTTCATCTTTAAGCGTTTTCTGAGTATAATAAACGCGATTTGCAATTTATCGAATTACAAAATTACAACATCTTTCTGACAATCGGTCCATTGGCAGTTGATTTTATAATAATAATAGTGCAAAATGCCATTTGAGCCACTGTTTTATTAACAAACGGTAGCTAATATAACCAATTTGTAATAAGACAGTGGCTCAAAAGCATCTTGCGCGGCTTACTTGAAGCTCTCCACCGCGGCTTTCAGCTGCCGGTCGTTTCCGTTCTCATAGTCGGCAGGCGAGTTGTAGACCTCTATGTCTGGCTTGAGCTCCTGGTTCTCCATGTAGGTGCCATCCATTGTCTGGTTGCCCACTTGCGGAATGCCGAACACCATGCCGTTCATCATTCTTTCCCACCATACTGCCGTCATGGTGCCAGCCACAGGCGCTCCCACGAGCTTGCCAATGCCCAGCGTCTTGTAGATGGCGGGGAAGCCGTGGCCATTGCTGTAGTCGTCTTCGCAAATCATGACGCACGACGGTTTCACCCATTTGTTCCACGGGTCGTAGCCGATGTACTTGCCATGGGCTATGAACTTGGCGTATTGCTTGCCCGAGAGCAGGGTGCAGAGGTCGTCGTGGAGCCAGCCTCCGCCATTGTGTCGCTCGTCCACGATTACGGCTTTCTTCATGCGCATGGAGTCGGACAGCAGCTCGCTGAACACCGTGCGGAAGCTCTCGCTGTTCATTGCCTTGACGTGGACATAGCCAATGGTGCCGTTGGACAGCGAGTCGACCATCTTGCGGTTGCGGTCCACCCATCGGCGGTAGAGCAGGTCAGACTGTGCTGAGCGGCTGATCGCCCTGACCACGACATCAAAGTGCTTGTTTTTCGAAGGATCGTAAACGCTGACGCGCGTCATCTTGCCAGCCTTGCCGTCGAGTAGCGCCGTGTAGTCGGAATCCCTTAATATCTTTTGCCCATCGATTGCCTCGATGACGCATCCTTTGCTAACGCCCGTGTTGCGCACGGCGAAAGGCCCGCGGTCGATGACCTCTTCCACCTTTAGCCCGTCGCCTTCATAGGAGTTGTCGAAGAAGAGGCCCAAGGCAGCCGTCTGGAGCGTGGCGCCAGACGGATAATAGCGCGCTCCGGTGTGTGAGCCGTTGAGCTCGCCGAGCATCTCGGAGAGCATGTCGCGGAAGTCGTAGTTGTTGTTGATATAGGGCAGGAACTTGGCATAAGTCTTCTTGTAGCCGTCCCAATCTACGCCGTGGATGTTGGTGTCGTAGAACTTGTCCTTCACCTGCTGCCACACGTGGTTGAAGATGTAGGCACGCTCCTCGTAAGGGCGGTAGTTGAAGTTCGCCTCGAAGTCGATGCTCTTCTGCGAGTTCTTGGCAAGGTCTATTTGCTTGATGCCGTTGTTGTAGACGTATAGGTTCTTGAAGTCCTTGTCGGCCTCAAGTCCGTAGCCCACGCTCTTCATCACGATCTCTGTCTTGTTCTCCACCAGGTCGTGTTTCCAGAGGTCGTAGCCGCCCTCGAAGCTCGCTTGGTAATACAATGTGTCGCCGCCAGGAGAGAGTATGGCATCTGCCATGTTTGAGGAGTTCACCGTGAGTCGGACCACACGGTCGCGACAGTTGGCAAGGTCAAACTTCAGGGCCTTCGCCTCGTCTTTCTTCTTGTCGGCCTGCGCCTTCTTGCCCGACTTCAGCCACTTCAAAAGCGGCTTTTTCTTCTTTGTGGTGTCGGCTTTCTCCTTCTTGTGAGCCTCGTCGTAGAGCGCGCGCTCCTCCTTGCCCATGCGGAAGCGCTCGTAGGCGTCGAGATCGAAGAACATGATGTAGGCGTCTTTTTCAGCGCCCCAACTGCCGTGGCTGCGGTAGCCGGCGCGGTCGCTCATGAAGAGCATCGCCTTGCCGCCCAGCGCCCATCTGCCGTTGTCGTCGTTGTAGCCGCTGTTGGTGAGGTTCGTGATGCGCTGGCTTCCGTCGGCGGGCACGAGGGCGATGTCGCTATTGTTCCAACCGCCATTGCCTATATAGTTTGACAAGAGCCACTTGCTGTCGGGGCTCCATTCGAACCAAAGGTCGCCATCGGCGTAGCTGTATTGGTACTTGCCATCCATGAGTTGCCTCACGGCTTTCGTCTTCACGTCGACGGCCTTCAGTGCTCCGCGGTCCTCGATGAACGCCACGGTCTTGCCGTCGGGGCTATAGGCGGGCTGCATGTCGACCAGCGACGACTTCACGAGCTGTTCTTCCTTGAGCTGAGTGGCATAGGTGAACTGCTTCTCGTCCTTATTCACAATGCTTGTCTGGTAGATTTGCCAAAGTCCGCCACGCTCTGAGGCGTAGACGAGGCTGCGTCCGTCGGGCGAGAAGTTGACGTTGCGCTCCTGCTCTGGCGTGTCGGTGATGCGCTTTGTCGTGGAGTAGTCGAGAGACGTGACGTAGACGTCGCCGTGTACCACGAAGGCGATCTCCTTGCCCGTGGGCGATACCGTGAACTCCGTGGCGCCACTTCTCAGCACCTGCCGCTGGAGCTTGTCGCTGCCGTCGTCGGCGAGTATAGACAAGTTGAGCCTGACGGGTTGGCTGCCCTCCTTGAGGGTGTAGATGGCGCCGTCGTAGGCGTAGCACAGCGTGCCGTCGGTGGCGCGTGTGAGATAGCGCACGGGATTGCCCTTGTAGTGGGTGAGCTGGGTCTTGGCAGCGTCGCCCATATGACGCTTGTAGACGTTGAACGTGCCGTCTTCCTCGCTGAGATAATAATATGTGTTGGCATCGCCGCCCCATACCGGTGTGCGATCCTCACCGCCGAAATCGGTCAGCTTGGTGTAGTTGCCATCCTTGAAGAGCCAAATGTCGCGGCAAATCGGCGACTGGTGGTGCTTGCGGAACGGGTCCTCGTAGCCTTTCTTGTCGTGGTAGAGCAAGGCACCGTCGTTGCCCACGCTGACGTCCTCCATGGGTATGTCGGAGAAGAGGCGCATGCGCCCGCCATTGACGCTCACCTCGTAGACCTGCGGGAAGTCGGCAAACATTATGCTTGTGGCCTTGGGCATGATGGAGGCTTTCAGCAGGATGGTGCTGTCGTTTCGCCAAGCCATGGGATACTCGTCGCCACTGTCGGTGGTCAGCCTTCGCGGCGCGCCACCGTCTTTGCCCACCACGTAGACGTCCATGCTGCCTTCGCGACTTGAGGCGAAGGCTATCTGCCTTGAGTCTGGGCTCCACACGGGATAGGCGTCGTAGGCGGGGTTAGTGGTGATTTGCCGTGCCTGTCCGCCGTTGGCAGCCACTGTCCAGATGTCGCCTTTGTAGGAGAACGCCACCGTCTTGCCATCGGGTGAGATGGCGGGGAAGCGCATCCACAAGGGATTGGTTTGCGCCATAGTCGACACCGCGGCGAGTGGGGCGATTAGGGCTAAGAGAATTCTTTTCATTCGGTATGATGTATTATTTAAAACGTTCAAACTTCAGTGTTGGCTTGTATATCCCAATAAGTTTATGCAAAAATACGACAATTATTCAAAACGAGCATGGTTTGCACGGAGAAGTTTAGGCGGAACCGATAAATTCGACCATTGGGTTTTGTATGCCATGGTGCAGCCCCTGTGGCAGTCCGCAACCATTCGGGCACCATCGTTGGCGTGCCATTCGGGTCGCGGACGGCCACAAGGGCCGCACTCTGCAAATCATGCCGCGCGCCGACGCAAGTCATGCCGCGCGTTCGCGTGAATCATACCGTGTCGCCTTTACGCCGTGAACGCATTGCGATCGCGGCGTAAGGGCACTGCGATTGCGGCGCAAACGCGGCGCGATTTCGGCGTGAAGCCAAAAGGCTTGCGCTACGCCCTGTTAATCAGTAAACTATTAACCATTACAGAAGATGGCGAATAGGGTAGGACATATAATCCTTTCAAAAGGGTGATAGTCTGATGCCTTTTCTTCATAGCTTGTCTATCTCTTCTTGTCCTGCCCTTGTGCCGTTGTGCTTGCTTCCCTTTTCGTTTAAACGGTACCGCAGGGTAAGCACGACCATCCTTCTGTAATACTTGTTGGCTTGCGACAATTGAATGTTAGGACTATAGACTATGCTGGCGTCATTATTCATGTTCAGCAGGTCTTGTCCTTCAAGTTTTATGTTCAACTTCTCGTGGAACAACGATTTGGAGATGCCGAAATCCAATCCCCAAACATTCTTGTAGACATGGGCATTCTGATAATCGCCCTTGCTTTGGAAGTTAAGGTTCATGTCGAGAAGCCAGTTCTTCCCGAAATCGAAAGTGTTGGAGAACCCAACCAGCAGGATTGGTTTCGTAAGGCTTGTCTCGCCAATAAGCTCTTTCGATTTTATCCATTGCTTCTGCAAGGCAATGGTCAGCTGTGGGCTATATATCCCGAAAGTCGGGTATATGACGAGGGCAGGAGTTAATTGCTTGATGGTGGGGATGTTTCGGTAAGTGGTCATTGTCACCAAGTCGTTGCTGGCGTAAGGATAATTGAAGTATATTATCGCGTCATGGTAGTTGGTGTAGTCTAATTGGAATTGCATGAATTTCCAGCTCATAGTTAAGCTCGCGTCGTGGATGGTGGTGTTGCCCAATAGCGGATTGCCCGTTTGCATCGAGTACATGCTGGCATAGAACACGTCGTTGCTTAGTTGCCTGTATTCCGGACGCTCTGTTTTTGAAGAATACGAGGCAAGGAGGCTTACGGTGCCAATCTGCGCAGAGAAACTCACTGAAGGGAAGAAATTATCGTAAGTCTTCTTAATCACATTGTCGCCAGAATATTTGTAGTCGAAATGCTCGTACCTTATACCCGCAGTCAAATTGCCAAAGGGCAAGTCTAAACTGTAATCCGCAAATACAGAGGCATACTTCTTGTTAAAGTGGCTGTTGGACGAACTCACATAATTGTTGTCACTGTAAAAATCATCTCCCCTTTTCGTGTAAGAGTCTTCAGTTCCTACATCGAAAGAGCCTTCCCAAGCTGGGATGTTGGCTGAGAACTTGAACGCGTAAAGGCTGTTTTTCACTGTGTTCTTTGTGCTAAGCAACCTGTCGCCTTCCTTGGTTGACGTTTCATTTATGGCATTTGTCTCACTATGGCCATTGCTCAAATAAGTGAAATCAGTCTCAAGCCCCACTTTGCCAACCTTGCCATCATAAAACACATTCAAGGTGTGCCCGGTCCTGTTGCTTGTCTTTGACTCCGTGTTGTTTGTCAGGTGGTCGTATGACACGCTTTCCCGTGTCAACGAATTGTCAAGAAGCGTATGCGAGTTGTCGTGGGTGAGCAGGTACAATGTGTACTTGGCGCCCACACTGTTGCTGTCGTTAAGGTTGTAGTCAAGTCCGAGGTTGATATGGGCATCCCTGCTTTTTGTCACGTCGTTTAACGTGCTCGATTCATCAGTGACGACATTCGTGCTCTTGTGTGAGTTCACTTCCGCCAACTGTGTGGAACTCTCCATATTATACCATATGGCCCCTGAGATGTCAAAATTCTTGGTCCTCTTTTCAATAGACACAGACCCTGTGGTCAAATGCTTGTCCTTTCGGCCTAAGCCTTCTTTTACCATGGCGTCAGCGCAGAGGGAGTCGGCTTTGCGATGCTTGGTCTTGATCTTTATGACAGATTTGACAGTCGCGTCATATTTTGAACTCGGATTGGTTATGACTTCTATTTCATTGATGTCGCCCGATTTCAGTTCCTTCAATTCGTCCTGGTTGCGCATCTCCTTGCCATCAATATAAATCGTCGGTTTCCCTTTGCCAAAGACAACAAGGCCTTCGCTTGTGTTCCTAATAAGGGGGATGCGTTGTAAGACGTCTTCCGCGGAACCAATCTTGCTTAACGCGGAACTTTGGATGTTGGCGACAAAGCCCTCTTTGGATAGTTTAAGTTTAGGCCGAGTGCCAGTTATGGTTACACCATTTAGTACTTGGACATCCTCCTCAAGGCTGATATTCAATGTTTGAGCCTTGTCGCAAACCACTTTCTTCGACTTGTATCCTATATATTCTGCCGTAATGTTCAGAGGAAAGTCTTTTGCGATGACATGTATTGAGCCCAAGCTGTCAGAGACGGCATATTGTGAGGCGGAAGAGTCGGCTTTTGCAAAGTACGAGATTTGCGCATATGGCAAGGGGAAGCCTGTCGTGTCGGTGATTTTTATGCTTATCTCTGTCTGTGCAAGTGCATTAAATGAACAGAGAAATAGCATAACAAACAAAAAGAGTCTTTTGATTTTCATGATTATGCCTCCTTAATCTAATTCGTTAAACAAGAATTCTTTTGCGTATCTTAGTTTGTCTTTATTGTCTTGGTGCAATGGACAATCGTGGTCGTTGTTTGCTTCGAGTATTTTCTGGGAGCATCCTCCTATGCAGATTGGCAATAAATTGCAAACTCTGCATGCTGAGTTATTAAGAGGTGTGGCATTCTCTCGCAATGTGTGACGTTTATTCCAATTCAAATTCCCATCAGATGATAAGTGACCTTCAGCTTGTTCGGCTTCGAAATTCCTTGCCGTACATTTATAAATCCTGCCTCCTGGATTAATCACTACTTCATTCTTTTTATCTGCATAGCAAGTTGAGTCCATACTCGTTGATGGTGCCGTTTCACAATTAAAACCATGTTGTTTTAATGCTTCACGTATTTTCTTGATGGAGCTATTTACGGAATCATTAGCCTGCCATACTTTCTGGATGGAAATGGTAAGACTACGGTTGTATTTGGCAAGACTTTCAATATCTGCCAAGAAATGGTTTACATCAAGATTTGTGTCTTCTGAAACATTTAACCTCATGGTTACGCTTATGTTAGAGGATAATGATTTCGCTATGTTACTTAGTATGGTGTCGTAGGTGTTCTGACCTTTATATGAGAATCTCACTTGATTGTGTCTGCTACGATTCCCGTCGAGGGTAATCTCAAAATTACTATGAAACTTAGAAAACAACTCTATGATATTGTCATTAAGTAAATATCCATTTGTGGTCATACCCAGGAAGATTTGTTGCTTGTTTTTTAATGGATGTTGTAAAAGTTCCTCTAATATTGGTTTGATAACGCTATTAAAGCAAAGTGTAGGCTCGCCGCCAAAGAATTGAATGTTGAATGTTTTAATACTTTTGTCATCAGACTTTTTGTATATAAAAGTCTTGATATTTGCAACATCATCCGTGCTCATTCGTCTACGCTCAGAATGATTTTCGTAACAATACCAGCAACTAAAGTTACAGCTTAATGTGGGATTGATGATTATAGTAAAGCTTTCATTGCTTTCATTAGTCTTGCGTAAATGATTGCGAACGATTTCTAATTCATTTGTATTGTCACTGACATAAATGCCCTTCTCAACTAATATTTTCTTAATTCTGTCATCTAAGTCGTAGAAATTTGAATCATTAGTTATCCCCCATGTAGAAACGTCTGTTTTGAAAATGGCAAGAACTTGGTTCTGCAATGTATTGAATATTATGATTTTATCCTTGTATGGAATAAGAATATTGTATAGACTTTTTTTCATGGTTATGGAAATGATTCAAGAAGACTTTCCAAGACAGAGCCATTGCTCAAATCTGGAAAGTCCTAAATTGCAGAAATCCAATGAACTTTGTAAAGTGCTAAGTTCCTATAAAAGGCTACTTTTAAAGCTACTTTTATAAAGTAACGTTGTTTGTTAACCTGACAAAGGTCACTTTGGGTTTGTTTGTCTTACAACGCATTTGTAGACGTTGATAACTACGTCAGTACCGGCCTCTTGCACAGTGTTGCAATGCAAATCAAATGACAGAAATCCACCTTTGATCTCTCCTTCTGCTTTCAAGTCTAAAGGTTTAAGACTTGAGAGTTGGTCACGAAAATTTTTTCTTTTCATAAAAGATAAAATTTAATTGTGCCTACTCACTTCCAGCTTTTTGGCATTCTCATTCCTTTTTTCAGTGTGGTCTGAGCTACAAATACAATCTTATAACAGGTGCAAAGTTACACACATTAAGGGTTATGCGATAATGTTTTCGAACTTATTTGATGGAGAGCAGTTTAAATGTTGTTACAAAGTTAAACGTTTATTAATATTGACGTGATGGTTATAGGAAAGGTTAGATGAGGAGGTCAGAGGTTGTTGTTGTTTGCCATGAATGCCGTCAGGTCTGCCTTTATGCGCTTGTAAGGCTCGGAAGAGGTAAAGGCGGTGTTCTTTTTCAGCATTGGGACGACCGTCTCCACGGAGTTGTTGTAGCATGAAAGCTCGTTGCGCCGTTGCGTGCCGTGCACGCTTTGCCGTGCTATCTCCGCCTGTCGCTGCCTGACAAGCTTGTCGCACACGCGGTTGAGCATCGGCACCACAATCTTGTTGAAAAGGTGATGCCCCTGGATATATAGATATGTGGTCTCCGGCGTCACGCCGAGCCTTTGCAAGTCTTCTTGAAGTTTGTGGTAGCTCTCCTCGGCATTGGGGTTGGCTTTTTTGAATTGCTCGCAGCGGCGCGCTACCTTGCTGTTTATCAGCGAGATGATGCGCTGGGCATCGTTCATGTTGAAGTTGGCGGTGTCTATGACGTGCAGGAAGTCGGTTATGGTGAACTCGCCATAATGACATGTGCGGTAGTACCAGATGTTCCATACAAACAGTGGATATATGGCACGTGAATAATCCTCAAGATATTGCCGCAGGTCGAAGATGTTGTGATCGTTGAGCGTCACCGCCACACATACGTCGTGGAGTGATGGCGCATAGCACTGGAGGTTCTCTATGGCGTAGGCATAGGTGTGGAAGACGAAGGGGCTTGAGAGGATCTTCCTTGAAGTCTCCGTGGCTCCTTGTATGAGGTAGTCGTAGTCGGCATCAACGCATGCTATGAGCCATTGTCCCGTCTTGCCCTTCAGCGCGCTCATGAGGGCCGCCTTCTTGCCACGCTCAAGGTTGTTCTCGCGTGTGGGCAGCATTATCTCGAAATATATCTTGTCGGTCTCAAACTGGCTCAGTATGTTTCTCCAGAAAAACACGTCATCGTAGCTTTCCACATAAGCCACGACTTTCCTTCTCTGCTGGCGTGAGTTGAGGCAGTTTGCCGCTTGCAGATAAGAAGAAGTGAGATTGTCCTGGAGTCGTTTCATGTTGTTCAGATCGTAATGTCGGACACTTCTGTCACCTTGTCCATCCATCCGTTCATGATGACGGCTGGCGAGTGGGTGGTGAGGATGATTTGCACGTTGGGGTTAAGGTCGATTATGAGGTCGATGAGCTTCTTTTGCCATTCTATGTGGAGGCTCACCTCCGGCTCGTCCATGAAGAGCACGAAAGGCTTTTGGTCTTCCACGAGCACGGTGAGCAGTATGGCGAGGATTTGCTTCTCGCCACTCGACAGCTGGTATGGCACCAAGGTTTCGCCCATCTGCGAGAAACTTATCTCGTTGTCGGTGCGCACTATTTTCTTGCCTGTGTCGGCGAAGAGCGAGTCGATGAAGTCCTGGAATCTCTTCTTAGGCTCAGACAGTTGCTGCGCCTCTTGCCCTGCCGTGGCTCCGCCTCGCTGCAGCACCTCAATCATGCGGTTGCCGATGTTGACCTGATAGTCGAGATACTTGCGCTGGAGCTTGTAGAGCTGCCAGTCGAGCTCTGTGGCAAGTGAGATGTTCATTTGCGACACCACTTCGGCATTGATCAGCGGACGGTCAAACGACCTGATGATGTCGTAGCGTATCCAGTTGGCATCCTCGGGGCTCACCTTCAGGTGCACGCCTTTAAGCAAGTGGGAATGAAACTCGCCACCGGCAGAAAGTCCTTTCACCACCTTGTTTATTATGGTCGACTTGCCCACGCCGTTGACACCGCTGAGGATGTTCACACGGCGGTCGAGGTTCCAGAGGATGTGCTTGTGGCCGCTCCAAAGCGCGTCAATCTCTATTTGGGTAATGTAATCAGCATATTTTTGCATGGTGGCAATGTTATGGTTATTCTGCACAAAAATAAGAAAAAAAACAATTGCTTGGTGCTTTTTGCCCCATAATTCGTTGGCTTTACAACGTTTTTTAGGAATTGTAGGGTCAATGGATGCGAATAAGCCCCAGCTCGGTAACGAACAAAAAAGCCACGCCAAATAATATCGGCGTGGCTTTATTTAAAGCTGTGAAGTTCTGATGCAGTTTACTCTGTCACGAAGTTCTTCAGGTCGTCGGCGTTGAAGTTCATGATGTATGCGTGTGAGCCTACGCACTCCTCTTCTGCCATGCGCACGAAGACGTTGGCGCTCTTCTCGAACTCCTCGGGATCCTTTGTGGCATCCTTGAGCAGGAGCAGTGAGAGGATGATGTCGCCGGTCATGTTGTAGAGGCGGCGGCCAAGGAAGTCGTGCTCAGCCTGGTCATTGTCAGCCTTGACCTTGTCCACGGCCTCAGCGTAGAGGTCTACGCACTTGGCGATGCGGTCGAGGAGAGGCTTAACGGCCTCGGACACTTCCTCAAGGAGCATCTCTTTCATGATGTTGAGGTAGGTGCCGTTGGTGATGTAGCGGATGGCCGCAACCACCTGGAGTTGTGTCGTGCCCTCGTAGATAGAGAAGATGCGGGCGTCGCGCAACAAGCGTTGAGCCTTATACTCCATGATGAAGCCTGAGCCGCCATGCACGCTCACGCAGTCGTAAGCTGATTGGTTGGCAAACTCAGAAGTCATGCCCTTGCCCAGAGGCGTGAAGGCGTCTGCTAAACGGCTGTATGTCTTCATCTCCTTGCGCTCTTCGGCGGTGAGCTTGCGCTCGCGTGAGATGTCCTCAAGGGTCTTGTAGATGTCTACGTAACGTGAGGTCTGGTAGAGTATAGCGCGGCTGGCGTCGAGCTTTGCCTTGGCGCGTGAGAGCATGTCGTAGACGGCGGGGAAGTTGATGATGGCCTCGCCGAACTGCTTGCGGTCACGGGCGTAGCTCACGGCCTGGTCGTAAGCCTCCTGCTGCAAGCCTACGCTCTGTGCTGCGATGCCGAGACGTGCGCCGTTCATCAGGCTCATCACGTACTTGATGAGGCCGAGACGGCGGTCGCCGCAAAGCTCAGCCTTGGCGTTCTTGTAGACGAGCTCGCACGTTGGTGAACCGTGGATACCGAGTTTCTTCTCGATGTGGCGCACGTCCACGCCGCCGTCACGCTTGTCGTAGATGAACATTGAGAGACCGCGGCCATCGCGGGTGCCTTCCTCTGAGCGGGCGAGCACGAGGTGGATGTCTGAGTCGCCGTTGGTGATGAAACGCTTCACGCCATTCAGCCTCCATGTGCCGTCGGCGTCCTGTGTTGCCTTGAGCATGACGTGCTGAAGGTCAGAACCAGCGTCGGGCTCGGTGAGGTCCATAGACATTGTCTCGCCGGCGCAAATGCGTGGGATGTATTTGGCCTGCTGCTCAGGAGAGCCAAACTCATAGAGAGTGTCTATGCAGCTCTGGAGCGACCACACGTTCTGGAAGCCGCTATCGGCAGCCGATACGAGCTCGGACAGCATTGAAAACACCGTCATTGGGAGGTTAAGTCCACCAAAGCGGCGAGGCATGGTAATGCCCCACAAGCCAGCCTTGCGTGTGGCATCGAGGTTCTCGTATGTCTTTGAGGCATAAATCATGCGGTTGTTCTCAAGGTGTGGGCCCTCAAGGTCAACGCTCTCAGAGTTAGGCTCGATAATGTTCTTTGCCACCTCGTCAGTGATTTCGACGATGCGCTTGTAGTTCTCGATGGCGTCATCGTAAGAGACGGGAGCGTAGTCGAACTGGTCCTTATCGGCGAAGTCGCGCTCTTTCAGCTCGACAATGCGCTTCATCAGAGGTGAGTCGAGATAATATTGTAGTTTCTTTGCGTCTGTCATTGTTGTGCGTTATTCTCGATTCTTATTTATTGTTCTGCTTGTAATACTTGATGAGCTTCGGGACGACCTCCTCCACTGTGCCGGTGATAATGTAGTCGGCAATCTGGTTGATAGGAGCGTCAGGATCGCTATTGACAGATATGATGATGCCAGAGTCTTGCATACCTGCGATATGCTGAATCTGACCGCTGATGCCACAGGCGATGTACACTTTGGGGTGCACAGTCACGCCTGTCTGGCCAACCTGCCTGTCGTGGTCTACCCATCCTGCGTCCACAGCGGCACGGCTTGCGCCCACCTCGCCGTGGAGTTCCTTGGCAAGCTGGAAGAGCTGGTCGAAGCCTTCCTTAGAGCCTACGCCATAGCCACCTGCCACGACGATCGGCGCACTTTTGAGGTTGTTCTTGGCGGCCTCGACGTGACGGTCGATAACTTGAACGGCGTATGACAATGGGTTGACATACTTCTTTGGGTCCGGGTAAACAACCTCGCCCTTGGCCTTGCCCTCATAGAGAGCCTTCTGCATGACGCCGGAACGCACGGTTGCCATCTGTGGACGATGCTCAGGGTTGACGATGGTTGCCACGATGTTGCCACCGAAAGCCGGGCGAATCTGGTAAAGCAGCTGGTCGTAGTGCTTGCCAGACTTCTTGTCGTCGTATTCGCCAATCTCCAGTTGTGTGCAGTCGGCGGTTAGGCCAGAAGTCAATGATGACGACACCCTTGGTCCGAGGTCACGGCCGATGACGGTTGCTCCCAGGAGGGCAATCTGTGGCTGCTCCTCCTTGAAGAGGTTGACCACGATGTCGGTGTGAGGTGCTGACGTGTAAGGGAAGAGGCCTTCGCCGTCGAAGACGAAAAGCTTGTCAACGCCGTAGGGAAGTATTTGGTCTTCCACCTTACCCTTGATGCCTGTGCCTGCCACGATGGCATTCAGCTCCACGCCGAGAGTGTCGGCGAGCTTGCGGCCCTTGGTGAGCAGTTCTTGTGACACCTCCTGTACGGTAGTGCCTTCTATCTCGCAATATACAAATACGTTATTCATGTCTTAACTACTAACTATCCAATTATGCTCTCGTCTAACAGTTCTTTTATGAGTCCCTCCACATCCTCGTCGGAAGCGGTGAGTCTCTTGCTCTCCTTTGCCTGGAAGACAATGTTCTTCACGGCTTTCACCTTCGTGGGCGAGCCAGCCAAGCCACACTGGTCGTAGTCGGCCTCGCAGTCGGCGATGCTCCACTGGCCGAGCGTGAGATAAGGGCGTGTCTCGTAAAGTGAAACCCAGGGCTCGTCGCCCTTGCGCTCCATGGGACAAGAGGCGTATTTGTATTTCATCACGCGCTTGGCGTTGCATGGACGTGCTGGAGCCGCGGAGCCGTTGACGGTTATCATCACTGGCAACGGAGCCACGACAGTCTCCACGCCACCGTCGATATGGCGCACGATTGTAGCCTTGCCGTCTTTCACCTCTTTAATTTCCTCGGCGTAGGTCACCTGGTTGAGTCCGAGCTTCTGCGCGACCTGTGGGCCCACCTGTGCCGTGTCGCCATCGATGGCCTGACGACCACCAATGACAAGGTCAACGTGGAACACGTCCTTGTCTATTTTCTCAATGGCCTTTGAGAGGAAATAGGCAGTGGCGAGTGTATCGGCACCAGCGCTCTTGCGGTCGGTAAGGAGCCAGCCCTGATCGGCGCCACGGTAGAGGCTCTCACGCAGAATTTCTCCGGCGCGGGGAGGTCCCATCGTCACAACACCGACGTGTACGTTCTCTGGATCCAAATCTTTGAGGCGAAGAGCCTGTTCCAGCGCGTTGAGATCTTCTGGGTTAAAGATGGCAGGAAGCGCGGCACGGTTCACAGTGCCCTCGGCTGTCATTGCGTCTTTGCCCACATTGCGCGTGTCGGGTACTTGCTTGGCAAGCACTACAATGTTTAATTTCATGTATTCTTAAAATATATAATTATGTAATCTTCTTGAAGTTACGTATGAAATATCGGGACAAAATTACAATAATTTTGCCTCCCTACCAAAGAATTAGCGCGAAATCAGCCGTTTTTTGCACATTCTTTATGACTTTGTGCATCGCAAGGGCAGATAAGAGTGTTCTCAAGAATCTATTTGTGTCTTTGGCCAATTCACCAGGAAAAGCTTTTCCTTAGCACGTGTGAATGCGGTGTATAGCCAATGGATGTAGTCGGGGGTAAGCATGTCGTCGGTCATGTAGCCTTGGTCGAGATAAACGTGTTGCCATTGTCCGCCTTGCGCCTTGTGGCAAGTGACGGCGTAGGCGAACTTCACTTGTATGGCATTGAAATACTTGTCTTTTCGCAAGGCTTTCATGCGGTCGGCCTTGATGGGTATGTCGGCATAGTCCTCCATGACGGCATCGAACAGCCTCTCGTTCTGCTCCCTTGTCAGCGCCGGGGCCTCGCTTGTGAGTGTGTCAAGGAGGATGGTTGTGTCGAGCTCCGCGTTGTTGAAGTCGGGGAATTGCAACGTGGCATCGGCGAAGTGGAAGCCGTAGAGCTCTATGAAGTTGCGCACCCGGCGCACAATGCAACGGTCGCCATTGGCGACGAACGTCTCTTTTGGCTCCTTGTCGTTGTTGATGTTCCCGTTGGAGATGTACTTGTTTTTCACCACCATCAGCATGTCTCCCGGGCAAATTGCCTCCTCACGGTCGAGTATGGAGTTCCTTATACCATTATTATATATGTTGGCCCTTTTGTTGGATCGTGTTATCACGATGGTCTCGTCGGTCCCCATCTTGCTGTAGCTTGAGGCGAGGCTCTCTATCAGTTCGTTGCCTGGCATGACCGCAATGTCGGCGAATCCTGCCACGCGGATCTTTGGCAGTCGGGTCATCTCGCTATGGGTAATCATGCGCCTTATGAGCGTGGCGTTGAAGAGAATGCCGGAGTCTTGTCCTTGCCTGAGCACCTCGTCGAGGTCACATTGGTATACGTTCAGGCCGTAGCTCTCAAGTTCTTGTGGCGACAGGGCTGGCGCCTCGTCTTCGCCCACTGGTGGCAATTGCGCCTTGTCGCCTATGAGCATGAGCCGGCAGTTGTTGCCATTGTATACAAAGCGCATGAGGTCGTAGAGCACGCTGCCAGAGCCGAATCCGCTTTCGCCGGCGCTGCCGTTGCCTATCATGGAAGCCTCGTCGACCACGAACAACGTGTTTTTGTGTACGTTGAAGTTGAGGTCGAAGCTGCCGCCAATCCCCGTGAAGCTCTTTTCGCGGTAGATGGCGCGATGTATTGTGGAAGCCTGCATGCCGCTGCTCAGCGAGAAAACCTTGGCGGCGCGTCCCGTGGGTGCCATGAGCACGAGCCGCTGGCCGAGCGAGTGGAGGGTGTAGACGATGGCTGCGGCGAGCGAGGTCTTGCCGGTGCCGGCGGAGCCTCGCATCACCATTACCGCCTCTTGCCGGCGGTCGGCAAGGAAGCGCGAGAAGACGGTGAGGGCGTTGTATTGGTCTTGGGTGGGTGAGAAGCCAAAGTTACAGATGATACGCTCTACCAGCTCAAACGTCTTCATCTGAACAATGAGAAGTTTACGCTCCCATAGCTTCTGTGCTCCACGAAGTGCGGCTCCTCGGAGAAGTCGTAGTCTTTTCCGTGCTCCAGCACGAAGACGCCTTCCGGTTTCAACAGTTCATGTTCGAAAACCAGACTTGGCAAGCTGGCGAGGTTGTCCAAGGCGTATGGCGGGTCGGCGAAGATGAAGTCGAACGTCTCGTGGCATTTCTTCAAGAAGCGGAAGACGTCGCCGCGTATCAAGATGTTGTCGGTGGCGCCAATCTTCTTCATGCATTGCGATATGAAGGCGGAGTGGTCCCTGTCTGCCTCCACGCTTATCACAGGTGCGCAACCTCTCGACAGCATCTCAAGCGAGATGCTTCCCGTGCCGGCAAATAGGTCCAATGCCGACGCGCCGTCGAAATCGATGTAGCCATTGAGCACGTTGAAGATGTTTTCCTTTGCGAAGTCGGTGGTGGGCCTTGCCTTGAACGTGCGTGGGATGTCGAAATGGCGTCCTTTATATTTTCCGGTTATTATTCTCATGCGAGTAAAGATGTTATCATGTCAAACGTGATGCCCTTCTCTTGTGTCAGCGACATGTTGTTGAAACTTGCCGTCGAACTGATGACCGCGACCATCTGGACGTAAGTGCGCAGGTTGCGGAGCAGCTCTTCCTTGTTGGGAATCTCGCCGCCGAGGAACAGCTCATCGTGCATCTGGTCCAAGGCGAGTTGCTTCCAAACAAAGAGCGTAAAGTAGACGGCATCCTTTACGGAGTTGGCCTGGTAGCGATTGTAGAAGATGAAATGGTTGCGCTCGAAACTGAAAATCTCCAATTCGTTGTCGTGGAAATAGGCATACAGTTTTCGCCTGTTGCCAAGGAAGTGCCTTCTGTGCAGGTAGTCCCACACGGGCTGCAAGAGGTGGATATACCTTGTGTCGCTGTAATGGTCTTCCACCACGAGCTTCAAGTCGCGGTTGAGCGCGAACACGGCTACGGCGTTCAAGTCGGGCAGCACGTTGCCCACGATGGCGCAACCCTCGGTGGAGGGGAACGAATGCTTGTAGAGGGTCTCCCTGTCGTTCTCGTTGTATTCGTCGAGTGGAATCAGAAGCACGGGCGAGTCGACAAGCACCTTGACCCTTTGCGTTGCAGGCTCTTTCAGCATCGCCACGGTCTTGAAGGCGTCGCGCAGTTGCGCGGCGACTGAGATGCCGCTTTTCGAGGTATACTTATAAAAGTCCACTTGGGTGCGGTCGGTGTCTTTTGGAAGTGCGAAGGCGAGTGATCCGGCTGCCACCCTTATTGTCATTCTGTTCTGCATGGTCTTTTCGGTATTCATGTTGTTAGCGTGGCTGGGCGCCTTACCAGTTGCCCACGTTGTCGTTTGGTGTCTCGGTGTCGCCTATCTTCAGGCCGGGGAACCTGCCGTTGGCGTTGGCTTCCTCCGTGAGCTCGTCGACGCTCGACTTGTCGAGTCCATCTAAATACTGTTTGTACGTAGCGCCACATTCCATCACGGGAATGGCCTTGCCGCTCTTCCCCGGAAGCGTTGTCGCCGTGAGCGAGAACCGCTGGCCTTCCACGCCCGGGACATAGCCGAGCGAGTCGGCGAGAAGTCCGCACCGCGCGAGCTCCTTGAAGCTTGAGGCATACACGCCATGCCTTGCCCTGTATTTCTCCTCGGCGGCGCGAATGGTCATCAGCCTTTCCTTCACGGCACTCTCGCGCCTTGCCTTTTGCTTCTCAAAGTGAATTGGAGAGCCGATGCTCATGAGGCACAGGAGTGCCAACAGGAAGACGCATCCGCAGAGACAATATGTGTTGTTGACTTTAAATCTCATTTCTCATTCCTCTATGTGTAAGATGAACTGCTTTGGTGCAAAGTTACGAAAAAATCACAAGAGTGGACTCAAAAGTCTTATTAAGCTTGTCCAAAGCCTTTTCCGGAACGTGAAGTGCGTCTTCGTGCATATCTCGTTGTAGGTCGAGCTGAGTGCCTGGTCGTCGAGGAATATCTTCTTCATGCGCAGGGCCACGCCCTCGTCGAAGAAGAAGATGTTTGCCTCGAAGTCGTGCTCGAAGCTTCGGAAGTCTATGTTCGTGCTGCCGCAGGTGCTGATGCTGTCGTCGCTGACAAGAAACTTGGAGTGGTTGAACCCCGCCTGGTAGAAATAAACCTTTACGCCTGCCTCCTCCACCTCGTTGATGTAGCTCGTGCTTGCCCATTCCACGATTTTGGAGTCGCTGTGCATGGGCACTATCAGCCTGACGTCCACGCCCGCGAGCGCCGCGGTGCGCATGGCGAAAAGCACGGGCTCCGTGGGCAGGAAGTAAGGGGTCTCCATGTAGACATAGCGCTTTGCCTCAAGCAATATGCGCACATAGCCCTGCATGATGTCGGGCCAATTTGTGGTTGGGCTGCTTGTCACCACTTGCGCGAGGCAGTTGTTGTTGATGGCAGGGTCGAGTGGGGGATAGTAGCTTTGGTTTGTGATGAGCGTGCGGTCAACGAAATACCAATCGACGAGAAACGCGCGTTGCAATCCGTAGACCGCTCCGCCGGTCACTCGCGTCACCGTGTCGCGCCATGGTTGCGTGCCGGTGCCCTTCACGTATCGCGTGGCAATGTTCATGCCGCCAATGAACCCCACTCGCCCGTCGATGACGATGATCTTGCGGTGGTTGCGGTAGTTGGCTTTCGAGGTGAACATGGGAAACTTCACGGGCATGAAGGGATGCACCTCTATGCCGGCGTTGCGCATGCGCTCGTGGAAGGCGTTTTTCACTTTCAGGCACCCCACGTCGTCGTAGATCACCCTCACCTCCACGCCGTGTTCCGCCCGCTCTATCAAGGCGTCGGCAACGAGGTTGCCAAGCTCGTCGTCCTCGAAAATGTATATGTCGAGGTGAATGTGGCTCTCGGCGAGGCTGATCTCGCGCAGCAGTTCTGGGAAAAAGTCGTAGCCCGACGTGTAGATCTCCACCTCGTTGTCCTTGAAGGGCAATGCCATGCTCTGGTTCTTGAAGAGCATCATCAGCGGCCGGTGCGACTCTGGCAGGCGCAAGTCTTTCTGCTCGATGAACTCAAGCATCGACCGCTTGGTGAGCTGGCTCATCGACCTTTCGGATATGAGCCTTTCCTTGCGCGTGTTTTGCCCGAAGAAGAAATAGAGGAGAATGCCCACGAAAGGCACCGCCCAAAGCACGAGGAGCCACGCCATGGTCTTTGAAGGCTGACGATTGTCCATCACGACCTTCAGCATCACGACGATGTCAACAGCGACATACGCGACGTAGAAACCCCAATAGATATAGTCCATTCCCCCCATTCCTGTTTCTTATTTTATGCCTATGAGCTTGTGGGTCTGCAGGCTGAGCCTCCATTGCGGGTGCTTGGTGATGTAGTCCACGCAACTCCGCAGTATGGAGAAGTTGGCAGCAGGATCCCCGCTGTCGAGCGGTTGCAGGTAGTAGAAGTCGGCGCTCACCCCATGCGTGCTGGGCTCGCCCTTGCCATCGAAGAGCACCTTCAGCTCATTGCAGCGGCTCACGTTGACGCGCTCCTTGGGCGACACCGTCAGCCAGTCGAGATTCGCGGGCGGGTCGTTGGTGCCATTGCTCTCCATCGCCACCATGCCGAATCCCGCGTCGTGGATGGCGTCGATCAGGTCGGAGTCTACCTGCAGGGTGGGCTCTCCGCCGGTCAGCACCACCATGGGCCGTGCCTCCGACTCGGGTGCGAGGCTTGCCATGCGGCTTACGATGTCGCTGGCGGTCATGGGCTCAAACCTCGCGAAGTCGGTGTCGCAAAACGCGCATTTCAGGTTGCAACCGCTGAACCTCACGAACACGGCGGCGCGTCCGGTGTTGTGGCCCTCGCCTTGCAGCGAGTAGAAGATGTCGTTGACGCGATAAGTCTTGCCCATCCTCTATCTCTCGTAAATGGCCACGTTGCTCGCCGTCTCCGCCACCTTTGCCTTGTAGCAGTGGGGTATCTCGTCGACGATCCACTTGGCTATGTTCTCTGCCGTGGGGTTGAAGTCGAGCTCCTCGTTCAGGTCTTTGTGGTCGAGCTTGCCGTGAATCTTCTGCTTTATGAGCGTGAAGTCGATCACCATGCCGTTGTTGTCCAGCTCCTCGGCTTTGCAGTAGACCGTTATCTGCCAGTTGTGGCCGTGTATGTTCTCGCACTTGCTGCCGTGGTCGAGGATGAGGTGGTGGCAAGCTGATATCTCAAGCGTCTTTTCTATGTAGTACATTTTATATTATTGTGTGTTTGTGTTGTTGTTGCGTGTGGTTGGTGCCGTCACTTGTTTTTCTGTATATACGCCAGCTCGCTGAGCGCGAAGTCGCTGTTTTCCGGCTCGTTGAGCATCTTCGTGAGTATGGCTTCCGCCTCGTCGTACCTGCCGAGGTTGACGAGCAGGTAGGCCTTGCGTCGCTTCGCGAAGCTGATGAAGCTCTCCAGTTGCGAGTCGTCCGCGTCGTATTGGTCGTCGTCCTCGTCGTCCACGAAGCTGTTTTCGCGCATGCGACACAGCTCGCTGAGCAACGTGTTTACGGCATCGAGTGCCCTGAAGTCCTTGTTGTTGACCAGGCTGTTGATATACACTTTCGTGAACTTTCCGATGACGAAGGGCGTCGTGGTCTGAATGTAGAAGCCCGCCATCTCGTATTGTCCCAAGCTCATGTAGCAGCAGGCAATGAGATACGCTATCTCGAAGATGGATTCCCTGCAGGCGTGGTCGTTGCCGATCATTTTGGCCTCAAGCTCATGGTAGGCGTCGGTCAGGTGCCCCAGGGCCTCATAGAAACGCCTTTGCACATACAGCCGCTTGCCAATGTGGAAGTTCTTGGCTATGTGCGAGTCTTGCATCTTGGCGAGCAGCTTTTCCTCCTCGGTCATGTCGTCCTTGTCGCCATTCTTGGCTTTGCTCATGGCCTCTTTCCATACATAGCGGAAATGCGCCAGCCGCTCTTCTGAGGGCGTGAGGTCGTAGCCGAGCAGCAGGCTCGTGGTCAGTTTCTGCCGTTGCCATGAGCCGTCGTCGGTCTCGCTGTTGAGCGCCGTGGGCGTGAGCGATAGCGTCATGCGATAATAGAGCGTGTCGTCGGTTTGACCTTCTGCCTCGAAGTCTATCATCAAGTGGCGTTCTTTCGTCAGGTCGCGCGGGTCGTAGAAGTCGAGTCTGGCAAATGCTGAGTCGCACTTGAACTCACCTTCGCCTATTAGCACGGCGTGGACGTTCATGCCTAAGATGTCGCCGGGGTTGGAGAAGGTCCGGGTCGCCTCCTTCGCGGTTATGGTCAAGCCTATAGGCACGATGCCGCCAAGGCCCATGGTGGTGGCGAGCACGTGGCTCAGGCTGAAGGCCGTGCCTTCCGTCTCGTGCCATTCTGGCCCCTCCTGCTGATGGGTCATCTCTTGCTCGCGCAGGAGCTCAATCTCGCTGTCTATGTCGGTGCCCCTCTTCTCGTGGTCGGTCTTCTTGTCTTTGCCTAAGTCATCGAACTTCTTTATGAACGTGTTTTGCCATCTGAAGGCGTTGCCCATGGCGTTTTGCAACGGCTGCATGAAGCCCACCTGCACGACGGGAATCTCGCTTATGAAGTGCAGGTCCACGCAGCTCTCCTTGCTGTCCACGGTGTAGACGATGCGGCAGTTCTCGGCGTTGATGTTGCACAGGTTGCACACGGCGCGCACGTTCTCAATGCAGTCCATGCCTGCCTTGTAGAAGTAGAGGTAGTTGAGTGTGGCGAAGTCGCGTCCCTTCTCGACCTCTATGGTGAAGTGCCCCCCTTGGTAGGCGAAGCGCGAGGTGAGCAAGTCCTTGTCCTTCGTCCATTCGGCGTTGACGTTCAGTTGCCTCAAGGCTCGCTTTATTATAGCCTTGACGTTGCTCACGCGTGGTGTCCGCATGGTCTTTTTCAAGTCCCAAAGCCTAAACACTACGAGGGCTGTCAAGGCGATGGATATCAAGAAGAAAGAGATGGAGAATATGATATCGATTATTTGCATGGCCTTTTCCTTTGTAATATGCAAAGGTAGCAAATATAGTTAAGAACTCGTATGGTTTTAGAGATAAATAATTGGGTTATCTTGATTCGTGCGGGGAGTGAATCGCCACGTGGGATTCCTTGTTTGCCCTTGCGCCGCAATCGTGGCGCGTTCACGCTGAAATCGCGATGCCCTCGCGCCGCAATCGCGATGCCATTACGGCGCAAAGGCGAAGAGGTCGCGCCGCCGCTGGCGCGACAAGAAAACTTATATGAAGATGTTGTTGCCGAGCTTCTTGGCGAGCACGTTGCGTATCTGCTGCATGTCCTTGAACTCTTCCATGAGCTCCCTCAGCTTGCCCATGTCTCCTGCCACCTTCAGCATCTGCGCCTTCAGCTCCTTCAGGTGCTTCTCCACGTAGCGCATGCGGAAGTCGAGCAGCAAGTGCTCCGTCTGCTCCCTGAGCGTGTCCATCATGTTTGCCTCTTTCTGCCTCCTTGCCTCCTCGTTTATGGGCCCGTCGTCTTTCGGCTGGGTCACATGATAGGCGTCGGCGGAAAGCTCGGACGCCACGCGGCATATTTCTATGTCGTAGTGATGCAGGAAATAGGGCTCCGCCTTCCATTGCGGGTCCGCGCTCTGCTCAGCCGCCTCGTGCAATATGCGGTTGTAGAGCTCGTTGGTGAAGTTGAGGTGGTCTTGCGACAGGCTATAGTCCACCACCTGCGCTATCGAGAGGTTGTGGCAGACGCCGTTGTCGTCTTCCACATTATTATATATAATGCACTCGCCATGCTTGATGATGAGCCTGACGATGAGCGATGAGACTCCGCCATTGTCGTCGACGAAGCGCTCCTCGGCAGTTGGGGCGGCAGCCTGTGGGGCGGGCGTGGCATTGCCCTTGCTCCTGATGTATGCGTTCATCCTCGTAATGAGGGTCGCCTCCGCCAAGCCGGTGCGTTGCGAGCAGTCGTGGATATACGTGTCGCGCAAGACGGGGTCTTGTATCATGGATATGCTCTCCACGATGGAGTTGATGCCGTCGGCGCGCTTCTTCGGGTCGGTCTCGCCCTTGAGCAGCAGCGAGGTCTTGAACTGTATGAAGTCTTCTTGGTGGTCGTCGATATACTTCCGGAAGTCCTCGGCGGTATGGCTCCTGGCAAACTCGTCGGGGTCTTGGCCGTCGGGCAGCAGCAGCACCTTGAGGCTCATGCCCTCGGCGAGCAGCATGTCGGTGCCTCGCAGGGCGGCGTGTATGCCGGCTGCGTCGTTGTCGTAGATTAGCGTGATGTTGCCCGTGAAGCGGTGGAGCATGTGTATCTGATGGAGGCTCAACGCCGTGCCAGAGTTCGCCACGACATTCTCTATGCCACACTGGTGCATGGATATCACGTCGGCCTGGCCCTCGACCATGAACACCCTGTCTTCCTTGGCTATGGCACGCTTGGCCTGCCAGATGCCGTAGAGCTCGTGGTCCTTGTGGAAGACCTCGGAGTCGGGGGAGTTGACGTATTTCTGGTTCACGCCCTTCGTGCGCTTGTCGAGCACGCGCGCCGTGAAGCCGACAACCTTGCCGCTCACGCCCGTCCATGGGAAGACCACGCGTCCGGCGTAGCGGTCGATGAGCTCGTTGCGCTCGGTCTTGTAGCATAGGCCCGTGGACACCAGGAACTCCTCCTTGTAGCCTTTCTGCTTGGCGGCGGTGGCAAGCAAGAAGCGGTCGGGCAGGTCATAGCCGAGGTTGAACTTCTTGATGATGTCGTCGCGGAAGCCTCGCGAGCGGAAATATTGCATGCCGATGGCGTTGCCGTCGGGATGGTTGTGCAGAAGGTCCTCGAAATATTTCTCCGCCCATTCGTTGACGATGAACATCGACTCGCGCTTCGACTGCTCCTCCTTCTCCTCGTTGGTCAGCTCGCGCTCCCTTATCTCGATGTGGTATTTCTTGGCGAGCCACCTCAGCGCCTCGACATAGGTGAGCTGCTCGTGCTCCATGATGAAGTTGACGGGGTTGCCGCCCTTGCCGCATCCAAAGCAATGGCAGGTGCCACGGGCAGGGGAGACATAGAACGACGGGGTCTTCTCGTTGTGGAAGGGGCACAAGCCTTTGTAGTTGGCGCCCGACTTCTTCAGCGTGACAAACTCCGACACGACATCCACAATGTTTGCCGTGTCCTTGATCTTATCTACTGTCTGCCTGTCTATCATTGCCAGTCTTGTGTTGCCTTACTTTATGACCCTTGCGTAGTCTGCCTTGCGGGGCTTGGCTGCGTGAGGCTCGCCCTCAGGATAGCCCAGCGCCAAAGATCCCACGCCCATGAGGCCCTCGGGCAGTCCCCATGCCTTCATGAGCTCCTTCACCTCGGCGTAGTCGACCATCTTGTCGACGCGGTTGATCCAGCATGAGCCCAATCCGATGGAGTGGGCGGCGAGCATCATGGAGCCGAGGATAAGGCTGCCATCCTTCACGCCATTGGGATTGGCGGCTGGCGCGAAGACATAGACGTGAGTTGGCGCGCCATAGAAGGGGTCGGCCTTGGCGCCCATGATCTCCGCGTTAATCCTCGACAAGACGGCCTTCTGCTGCTCGTCTTGCACGGCCACGATGAATGGCTCTTGCGTGCCCATGCCCGTGGGTGCCCACGTGCCTGCCTCAAGCACGGCGTTGAGTTGCTCGTCGCTGACTTGCTCTTCCTTGAAGCGGCGAATGCTTCGGCGCTCCTTTATGGCTTTCAAAACTTCGTTTTCCATAGTGTCTTATCGTTGGTTATTTTATGTCCTTGACGTAGATGCGATGCCGCCTTACCTCCTCCGACTCCAAGTATTGCCATTGCGAGAGCACGCCCTTGTTGGTCTCCATCTGTGGTCCCGTCTCGGCGTATTTGAAGCCGTAGCGGCGGTACCATGATATGAGGTCGTTGAAGATGATGGCGTTGGCGCCTTTCACGCGGTATTCTGGCAGCACGCCTATGAGCAGCAGGTCGACAACGGGGGTCTTGTGCCATTTCATCACCTTCAGCAAGTGCCACCAACCGAAGGGCAAGAGCCTGCCGTTGTGGGTGTGGCGCAACGCCTCGGAGAAAGAAGGGAAGGAGACACCGAAGCCGATCATCTTGTCGTCTTTCTCGGTGTCGACCACGCACGTCACGAGGTTGAGGTCGGCAAGCTTTATGTAGCTGTTGACTATGGTGTCGATCTGCTCCGTTGAGAGCTGCGAGTAACCGTAGAGGTTGCCGTAGGTGATGTTGAGAATGTTGAAAAGTTCGCGCCCCCTGCCACCCTTGGTCATCTCGCTGGAGTTGAACTTGCGCTCCTCAAGGTGATAGCGCTTCTTGATGAGCTCCGCCGTCTTGGCGAACTTCGCCGGCGTCACCTCAGGCACCTTGACGCGATATTCCACATAGTCGTTGTCCTTCTTGTAGCCAAGGTCGTCCATGTGTTTTGGGTAATAAGGGTAGTTGTAGTTGATGTACATGGTCGACAGTTGGTCGAAGCCGTCGACCAGCATGCCCTCGCGGTCCATGTCCTCAAAGCCGAAAGGTCCGGCTATCTCGGTCATGCCTTTTTCCTTTCCCCATTCCTCCACGGCGAGCAAAAGAGACTCGGTGACCTTGATGTCGTCGATGAAATCGAACCAGCCGAAGCGCACCATCTTGCGTTTCCAATAGTCGTTGGCGCGGTGGTTGATGATGGCTGCCACCCTGCCCACGACCTTGCCATCCTTGTAGGCAAGGAAACATTGGGCCTCGCAAAACTCGAAGGCGGGGTTGTTGCTTGGCTTCAGCGTGAGCTTCTCGGCAAGGTAAAGGTAAGGCACGGCGTGCGGGCAGTCGCGATAAAGGTCGTAGAAAAAGTCTACGAAAGCCTTTTGTTGTTTGCTGGTCACCACCTTGGTGACCTGGATATCTGAAAATGAAATCATTGTGGTCTACTTGATAAAGCCTTGGTTTTTAAGGGCGTCTCTCAATCCTTCCGACATTGCCTCGTTATCCTTGCGGGTGTATCTCAGGTCGGTGAATACTTGTGCCAATGTCTCCTTGTGGTTTATTTCCACGAAGTGCTTGTTCTCGTCCAGCGACTCCTTGTAGGCATAGAAGTTGTCTATGCTCTCTGGGGTGTAGTCGTTGTAGGTCTCTTCGTGGACGATGGCGTCGATGGGCAGGCGGTCGCTCTGCGCGGGGGCCTCGTCGGGCCACCCGAGCGTGATCGTCGCCACGGGGAAGGTGAGCTTCGGCAATTTAAGGGTGTCGATGATGAGTTGGGGTAGATACACCGTGGTGCCAAGGAAACAAGTGCCCAAGCCTTCTTCCTCGGCGAGGTTGCAGAAGGTTTGGCAATAGAGCAGCGCGTCGGTGGCGGCATTGATGAAACTAAGGAAGTTGTCGTAGCCAGGGTCGGCATTGCGGTTCTCCGCCCATAGCGTGGTGCGGCGGAAGTCGGCACAAAAGGTGAGCACTACGGGCGCGCCGGTCACCATCGGCTGGTTGAAGTGGGCTGGCGCGAGCTTTTCTTTCATTTCCTTGCTACGTGTCACGACGACACTGTAGAGTTGGAGGTTACCCATCGTAGGTGTGCGCTCGGCGTCTTTCAGCAGGCTTGTCAATAATCGGGAAGACACCTCGCGGCTGGAATATTTCCTTATACTCTTTCGATGTTTCAAACTATCCATAATTCCGTTTTTACTGTTCTCTTTTGAACGTAATTATGCAAAGTTATGGAAAATTATCTGAAAAAACGGCACCTTTTGCCGAGTTTTATATAGAATGTGGAAAATAAAAGGTATTTTTGCAAATTAATTACTCGTGTGGAACGAGAAGAGAACAAAACAAGCTTGCATTAGTTTCATGGATTTACAACAATCGGATAAGGAAATCAAGGCCCAATCGACTGCCTCGTCAGACGGTTCCATTTGGGCTAATGGCGACTACGCGCGTCCTCAAGTGATACAGGATCGCCCCGACGAGCTCGACTGCGACGTCGTGCGATTTCAAAACAATAAAGACAAGTGGGTGGCTTTCGTGGGCCTTCTCGGTGGCCGCCCCTACGAGATATTCACCGGCCTGCAAGACGACGAAGAGGGCATAGTGTTGCCTAAGACCGTGGTGAAGGGAAAGATAATAAGGCAGACCAACCCCGACGGCACGCATCGCTACGACTTCCAGTTTGAGAACCGCCGTGGCTATAAGACCACCGTGGAGGGATTGTCGGGCAAGTTCAATCCTGAGTATTGGAACTATGCCAAGCTCATCTCCGGCGTGCTGCGTTACGGGATGCCCATCGACCATGTGGTGAAGCTCGTGAGCTCGTTGTCGCTCAACGACGACAACATCAACACGTGGAAGAATGGAGTGGTGAGAGCGTTGAAGAAGTATGTGACAGAATAAAGCAGAAGTATGTTTCACAAGCCTTTTCTCACGCTCTGCTTGCTGTTTCTCGCCTCTTTGGCGCTCAATGCCGCACAAAGGCAATTCACGGTCGTGATTGATGCTGGCCACGGAGGCAACGACTGCGGCGCCAAGGGTTTGATATCATTCGAGAAGAACCTGACGCTACGCTACGCACTCGCCGTGGGCGACGCCATTGAGAAGAACTTCGACGACGTGCGGGTGGTCTATACCCGCCGCACAGATGTCTTCATTCCGCTCCACGAGCGTGCCGAAATGGCCAACCACTGCAAGGCTGACCTCTTCATGTCCGTCCACATCAACGCCCTTGCGGGTGGAAAGATAAGCCGCGGATTCCAAAGCTATACGCTGGGTACCGGAGAGCGCACGGGCTCGAAGGGAATACAGGAAAACCTTGAGGTGGCAAAGAGAGAGAACTCGGTGATATTCCTGGAGAAGGACTATAAGACCCGATACAAGGGACTGGAGAACTCAGCCGAGGGCGACATCATGTTTGAGCTTATAGCCGACAAGAACCGTGAGCGCAGCGTGGATCTGTCGCGACTCCTGCAGACTGAGGTCTGTCGCGCTACGGGAAGGGAGAACGGCGGCGCGCATCAAAACAACCTTGCGGTGCTGCGCCTCACCTCAATGCCTGCTGTGCTGCTGGAGCTTGGCTTCATCACCACGTCCGACGAGGAGACTTACCTGAATACAGACATTGCCCTTGACGCTTTCACGAGGGGCATCGTCAACGCCTTCAGGATTTACAAGCAACGCTATGGCACTTTGGGCACGGAGATACCGTTTAGCGATGAAGCCGCTGATGGTTCGTCGGCGTTTGTGTCGGCAAACATTGCCGCAAACAATGATGCCGCAAACAATGATGCTGCCAAAGCCGCGAAGACGGAGAGGCGAACCGTCGAGCGCAAGCGCGAGAACGCGCAAGAACAGAAGCAGCAAAAGGCGCGCGAGGAAACCAAGAAGGCCGAGCGCGTGAAGCAGGACGACAAGAATGCGCCCGTGTTCAAGATTCAGATCTTTGCCGGAAAGCAGAAGCTCAAAGAAGGCAGTCCGCTCTTCAAGGGGCTGAAAAACTGCGAGAGCTTCACCGATGGCGACAAGTTGAGGTACACCTATGGCGCCTCGGCAAACTACAACGAGATAAAGAAGCTACGCGGCACCATCCTCGACAAGTTTCCCGACAGTTTCATCATTGCCATGAAAAACGGAAAACCGACTGATGTGAATGGGGCTATTAAAGAGTTTCTTGAAAGCAAGAAAAAGAAATAAGTACAACGACATAACACGATTAATATGAAGTTTTTTACTAAAGAAGTCAAGATTGCCGTAGTGGCTATCGTTGGTATTGTGGTGCTCTTCTTCGGGCTCCATTTCCTCAAGGGCATGCCTATATTCTCCACGGATAACGTGTATTACGCCATGTTCAAGAACATCGACGGCCTTTCCGCCTCCAACCCAATATACGCGGACGGCTATAAGGTGGGAACCGTGAAGTCGATTATCTACGACTACCAGAAGAGCGGCAATGTGCTTGTGGAGTTTCAGGTGGACGACGACCTACGTGTGCCGAAAGGATCATCGGCCGAGATAGATAGCGACATTATGGGCAATATCAAGATGAACATCCTGCTTGCCAACAATCCTCGTGAGCGTGTAGAACCAGGCGACACCATACAAGGCAACCTGAACGTCGGAGTGATGGGCGCAGTGCAGCAACTCGTGCCGACCATCGCCGCCCTGCTGCCAAAGGTGGACAGCATCCTGACGAGCGTGAACACGTTGCTTGCCGACCCCGCCCTCAAGACTTCGTTGCACAACATTGAGACGATGTCGACAAATCTCGCTGCCACCTCCGCTGATCTTAACAAGCTTGTGGCTCAGGCTAACAGCAAAGTGCCAGGACTGTTGACAAAGGCAGACTTTGCCATGGATAAGGCTGGAAGCACGTTCGAAAACACCGACAAGCTCACGGCAAACCTCGCGCGGCTTGACCTCGCGCAGACCATGGCCAAGGTGGACCGCACGCTCGACAACGTTGAGAGCGTCACACGGCAGCTCAAGTCTCCACACGGAACGCTTGGCTTGCTCATGAACGACAAGGACCTTTATCACAACCTGAATAACACGATGAAGTCCGCCGACTCTTTGCTCATCGACCTCAAGGCACACCCAAAGCGTTATGTCCATTTCTCCTTGTTCGGGAAGAAGGACAAGTAAGACGACATGAAATTTAAATTACGTTAACAAGCGAGCGTTGCGACCCCCTAATGTCATAATTCATAAGAGGTTATAAGAAAACGACGATGACGAACGGTGAACGTGGGGGTTGCAACGTAACGATTTTTTGTGTAGCTTTGCATTTGCGTTTCGATAATGAGGCGTTTTGATGGCAGACAATCTACATCTCTGAGACAGCAAAATGATAGCAAAAGATGATTCCCGGTGGCAGAATGCCTTGAAGCTCATTCAGCAGAATGTAACCGGGCAAATATATGACACGTGGTTCAAGCCAATTGTCTTTGAGCACTTCGATGAGGCTCAAAGAATGATCCTTGTTCAGGTGCCAAGCCCCTTTGTCTACGAATATCTTGAAGAGAACTTCGTGGATCTTCTTACCAAGGTGCTCCATGAGTGCTTTGGTCCTAAGATACATTTATCCTACCGCGTCGTCGTCGACCGCGAGGGCAAAGACAAGGGAGGCACGGAGACCGTATGGTCAGAACCGGCGAATGGCGTGAAGCCAAAGCCTGTACAAAGGGCAAACCAAAGTCCGACGCCGCTCGACGCGGCGCAGCCCCAAGCGCTAGACCCGCAGTTGAACCCACATCTTACGTTCTCCAATTATATTGAGGGCGACAGCAACAAACTGTCGCGCTCGGTAGGACTGTCAATCGCTGAGCATCCCGGTACCATGCAGTTCAACCCGATGTTTGTTTATGGGCCGTCGGGATGCGGAAAGACGCACCTTGTCAATGCCATTGGCATGCGAACCAAGGAACTTTACCCGCAGAAGCGAGTGCTTTACATATCGGCTAGGTTGTTTCAGGTGCAGTATAGCAACGCGGTGCTGCAAAACTCGGTAAACTCTTTCATAGCGTTCTACCAGACCATCGACATGCTTATAGTCGATGACATTCAGGAATGGATGGGTAAGACGGGCACGCTAAATACATTCTTCCACATATTTAATAACCTCTTCCGCAATGGCAAGCGCATAATCCTCGCTTCCGACCGTCCGCCAGTAGACCTCAAGGATATGCCAGACCGTCTGCTCACACGTTTCTCGTGTGGATTGATAGCCGAGCTTGAGAAACCTAACCACAAGCTCTGCGTGGACATATTGGAAAACAAGATCAAGCGCGACGGACTGAAGATTCCGCGAGACGTAATAGAGCTTATCGCGGAGACGGCGAGCGGCAGCGTGCGCGACTTGCAAGGTGTCATCAACTCATTGATGGCTTATTCAATCGTTTATAACTGTAATATCGACATGCGCTTGGCAGAACGAGTGGTGAAGCGAGCCGTGAAGATAGACGACCGCCCGCTTACGGTTGACGACATCCTTGAGAAGGTTTGCCAGCATTATAATGTCACGACATCGCAAATCAACTCTAAAAGCCGCAAGCGCAACTATGTGGTGGCGCGTCAGGTGTCCATGTATCTCGCGCAGAAATACACCAAGATGCCGGCAAGTCGCATAGGCAAACTCGTTGGCAACCGCGACCATTCCACGGTTATCCACTCTTGCTCGCAGGTAGAGAAACGCATGCAGGTTGACAAGGCTTTCTCTGCCGAGCTTGTAAGCATTGAGACATCATTCAGGTTGAAGAAATAAAGAATCCAATTATTGAGAAGAGACGGTACGGCATGTCACTTGTACCGTCTTGCAGATATAACGCAAAACCCTGCGAGCCATTTGGCTTGCAGGGTTTTGCGTTTTGTGACCCCGGTGGGACTCAAACCCGCGACACTCAGAACCGGAATCTGATGCTCTATTCAACTGAGCTACGGGGCCATTGCGGTTGATGTGTTGCAAAGGTAGTAATAATATGTGGAATGGCAAAATGTTTCGTGTCTAATAGTTGCTTGTGAAAGCAAAAAACGCAAAAGCTTTGATTTTGTATAAAAATAGTAACGATAAGTTTCGTTATATGAGTGAATTTGCGTAATTTTGCAACAATTATTAAAACTAAGACAAATTTGATGAAGAGTACAATCTTGGCTGCAATGGCCGTATTGCTTTCCCTAAATGCAGGGGCGGCTGAAAAGAAAGACAGTGTTAACCCTAACAAGCCTGTCTTTACCGTAGTAAAGGAAAACCCAATTACCAGCATCAAGAACCAAAACCGTTCAGGCACGTGTTGGGACTATTCAACCCTCGCATTCTTTGAGGCTGAGATTCTGAAGAACACAGGCAAGACCTACGACCTTTGCGAGTCGTTTGTAGCCAACAAGACATACATGGACCGCGCCATTCAGGTGGTTCGCCTTCATGGCGATTGCCAGTTTGCGCAGGGTGGCAGCGCCTACGATCCTCTCTATGTGATTCAGCACTATGGCATTTGCCCAGAGACGGCAATGCCTCAGACTGGCAGCCTTTACGGCGACTCCTTGCTCAACTTCAATGAGTTCTTCAACGTGATGAGCCCCTATGTAGAGGCCGTCGCCAAGAGCAAGGCATCAAAGTTGTCACCTGCTTGGAAGAACGGCTTGCAGGGCATTCTCGACTCATATCTGGGCAAGTGCCCAACGCAGTTCACATACCAGGGCAAGACTTACACCCCGAAGAGCTTTGCCGCAAGCTTGGGCCTCGACAGTGTGGCTTGTGACAACTACGTTAGCTTCACGAGCTATACCCACCATCCTTTCTGGACTGCTTTCGCCGTTGAGGTGCAGGACAACTGGCGCAACCCACTGTCGTGGAACGTTCCAATCAACGACTTGGCCAAGATAATCGACAACGCCATCATGAACGGCTACACCGTGGCTTGGGGTGGTGACGTGTCGGAGGATGGCTTCACACGCACAGGTCTCGCTTACATGTACGACACCAAGAAGCTCGCCAGCATGGAGGGTTCCGACATGGCACACTGGCTCAAGCTCGCCCCTGCCAAGAAAAAGAACCTTGTAGACTCGCTTGGCGTGAACGTGCCAGAGATAGAGCCCACACAGAAGCAGCGCCAAGAGCGCTACGACGACTGGGAGCTCACCGACGACCACGGCATGCTCATCTATGGTATCGCAAAAGACCAGAATGGCAAGGAATACTACATGGTGAAGAACTCTTGGGGCACAACTGGTGACTACAAGGGCATTTGGTACATGACCAAGAACTTCATCGTCGCCAACACCATGGACTTCATGGTAAACAAGAACGCAGTGCCAAAAGACATCCGCAAGAAGTGCGGTTTCTAAGGATTCTCGCAAAACGACAATACAAAGAAGGCTCGCCATGTGGCGGGCCTTTGTTTTTTCATTTGTGCTTTGGCGAGGCGTTTGCTATCGTCTGATGGTGGAAAGAAGACGTGCCAGGATGGCTACTTGCTTCATAAGGAAGGAGCTTGAAAGCACAAACTCTTGTCCTTTTCTTGTTTAGTCATCCTGGGCATTGGTAATCTTTATGCCAATCTTTTTGACTTCATCCTCGAACGTGGCCCTTCCATTAAGGGCTTCGTTTCGATATTTTGTTCGATAGTTGTAAACGGTGCTAAGCGCCAAGTTAAGCAATTCGCTTATTTTAGAGCTTTCCTCAACGCCAAGCCTTATCAGGGCAAATATGCGCAGGGGAGTATTCAGCGAGTCTTGTTTCTTTACCACGATTCTTGCCTTTGGGCACAACAAGTCGTTGAAGCTCTGTACGAATGTTGGAAACATACTTAAAAAAATCTCATCAAATTTGCTATAAAGCTCATTTATCGCATTCTCTTTGAGTTCAGTGGATTTGGACATTTGATACAAGTCGTCATACTGCTTATTCCTAAGAAGTCTGTTTACTGACTTGAGCGTCTTGTCGGTGAGATTAATGTATGAAGAGCAAAAGCCAAAGAATATGCCTATGTATTTGTCTTTTATTATGTTCACCTCCACCAGCTTTTGGTTGGCAACTTTGTTTTGTTCAGCCAGCCTTGACAATTGTTTATTGTTTTCTTGCAACTGATGAAGCATGTATTCCACTTTTTCCTTTTGTGCTGTCAGTTTTTTGTGTTGAGACAATGAATATATGAGAAGAGCGAAAGTCAGGGAAAACAGGATTGCAATGGCAATAAAAGCCCGATTGACAAACTGTTGCTTCTCGTTAAGATCAGTGATGTATTTAGAGTTGACGTTCTCTAAGTCGTGGGTTATGTTATCCCTGATTTTACCGCCAAAGGAGATGGCGGCGGCATAGGCGTACTTCATGTAGGTTTGCGCCCTCTTCACGTCTCCTCTGTCCTTTAGGATCTGACATATATTAAAAATGGCGGTCTCATTGTACGTCGCGGTTTCCACATCGCAGATAGCGGACTGAAGTAAGCAACGCTCGGCTTTCTCGGTCTCTCCAAGTTTGCTTAGGGCACAGTAGCGGTAATACATCATGATGGCATATTCATGAGTTCCTTCTTTGACGTTTTTTGCCCACTCGTTACACGTCTTGAGGGCCTGCGGGTATTCCCCTTTGTCGCTATGCCTGACAAAAACAGTAGTAAAGTAGAAAGTGCTTTCTTTTGGTATTATCTTCAAAAGGGCATTGTTCGCGCTGTCTGACACAGACTGGAAGTAAGCCTTGTCCGATTGGATTTTGCTGTACATGCTGAGCTGATCATAAAGGAATCCTTTTGATTTATAATACTCTGTCATCGTCGCCTTGTCACACTTATCAAGGGAAACGCGGTTAAGAATGACCATGCTTTCTGTATAGAATCCAGAATTAGCGTATTGGTAGGCAAGAAGGCTTCTGCAGAAATCAGCCCTTTGCTTGTCCTTCATGGCTTCGGCTATTTCAACGCCATGTTGAAGGCAAGTGATGGTAGAGTCGTTGTTAAAGGTCCTATACTCTTCTGCCATGTTGAGCATTATCTTAAACCTTTTCGCTGACGAGTTCGCGGAAATATATGCGTAGCGTAACGACGCTATCCGCTTTTCCTTTATCTGGCAATACTTGTTTTTATTAGCGATGGCAGTGTCCAACTGGTTATAGAGTTGCTGTATTGATCTGTCAGCATATATAGACAAGGATATTATCAAAAGCAATGGAAGGGCAAAGATTCTTTTCATGGCATTCTTGTTTTCTTCCACAAAAGTAATGAATCAAAACAGAAAAAAGGGTGTTTCCCATGCGTTTTTTTCAATTATATGTTGCGTGTCGTCTTGCTTATGAGTAAAAACCAGCTACTAATTAGCCTGCTTGCCATTGTCGTAACGCTTTGATAATTAGCGATGATTGCTTCCTAATCATGATTCTGAGCCTACTAATTAACTCCCAACCAAGAAACGAGAGCCTAAATGTCTTAATTTTGCAGCCGAACTTAATTCCTAACAAGATTTTTAAACCATGTCCAAGAAAAGAAACTTAATCTTGCTCAAAGCAGCGGGAGTATTTGCCTTCATGGCTTACTCCATGCTATGCGTCGCCCAGGTCGACAAGGGTGTGACTCAGTATGTCAACCCGTTTATTGGCACAGGTGCGGTCGATTCCAACAGCCTCTCCGGAGCCACCCATCCGGGGGCGAGCACACCCTTTGGATTAGTTCAGCTGGGTCCCGACACGAAGGAAGCGCCCACGGGTTACGAGCCGTCAGGCTATGATTATAACAACAATCGCATCTATGGCTTTTCGCATACCCATTTGAGCGGAACGGGATGTGCGTCGTTGTGCGACATTCTTGTCATGCCGAGCACAAAGTCGTTGCAAGAGTTAGGCAACATCATGAACTTTGATTACTCCACGACTTTCTCTCATCAGAACGAGAAGGCCTCGCCAGGATACTACAGCGTTCGCCTCGACGGCTCTGATGTCTTGTGCGAGATGACCGCCACGACATATACCGGCATGCATCGTTACACATTCCCTCAGGGGGCGAACAACGTGATTGTCTTTGACGTCAATCACTCCGTCGACAAGGAAAACGGCCGTCATCGCATCTACGATTCCCAACTGAAACTCATCAATCCCACGACCCTCGTCGGATTCCGTATCATGAACGATTGGCAACGCATCAGGAAAGTTTACTTCTGCGCAAAGTTCAGTCGCCCTGTCACGCACACGCTTTTCATGAACTATGGTATCAGGTTCTTCGATGGAGACATGGCAAATGGCACAAACGAGCACTGCTTCTTGCAGTTTGCCCCATCGTCGGAGCCACTGCTCGTGAAAGTCTCAATTTCCCCAAACAGCATTGAGAACGCGGAGAGCAACATGAGCGACAACCCGACGTGGGACTTTGAGTCTGTCCGCCAGCAGGCCGTCGCGTCTTGGGAAAATGAGCTTGGCAACGTCCGCATTGACGGCACAAACGAGCAGAAGACCATCTTCTACACGGGGCTCTATCACGCATATTTGCAGCCAAACATCATCTCCGACTTGAATGGCGACTACATGCGCACCGACTATGCGACAGGTCGCTTGGAGGCTGGGGAAAAGCATTACAGCACCTTCTCGTTGTGGGACACTTATCGTGCTGCCCATCCTTTATACACCATTCTCAAGCCTGAGCGCGTGGCGGGTTTCGTCAATTCCATGTTGAGGCAATACGACACTTATGGCTATCTGCCAATCTGGCAATTGTGGGGTACGGAAAACTATTGCATGATAGGCAACCACGCCATACCCGTCCTTGTTGACGCCGCGCTTAAACATATACCCGGGGTCGACGTGGATAAAGTATACGAAGCCGTGAAAGGCACGGAGACAAGGGAGCACTACAACTCTCCTTGGCGCATCTATGAGAAATATGGATACATGCCTGAAAATCTCCAGACGCAATCGGTCTCCATTACGCTTGAGGATTCTTACGACGACGCATGCGTGGCAAGGCTTGCCAAGGCGCTTGGCAAGACAGAGGACTATGAGCATTTCAACAAGCGTGCCCACTTCTATCGTAACCTCTTCGACAAGAACACGGGCTTTTTCAGGGCAAAGGACGACAAGGGCAACTGGATAGAGCCGTTCGACCCGCTCAAATACGGAGGCAACGGTGGCTTCCCGTTCACCGAGGGCAATGGCTGGCAATATCTCTGGTATGTGCCGCAAGACGTGCCCGATTTCGTGAGCCTGTTTGGAGGCGCTAAAAACTTCGGCAAGAAACTCGACACCTTCTTTACGCTCGACACCGACAACGCCGAGAAAAACGGCAACGCCAGCGGCTTCATAGGGCAGTATGCTCATGGCAATGAGCCAAGCCAGCACTGCGCCTATCTCTACGACTATATCAACAGGCCGGAGCGTGCCGCTTATTACGCCAACAAGGTGATGAACGAGCAATATAAAAACAGCGTGGCAGGATACTCCGGCAACGAGGATTGCGGGCAAATGTCCTCATGGTACGTGTTCAGCAGCATGGGCTTTTACCCTACAGACCCCGCGTCAGGACGCTACGATTTCGGAAGTCCGCAGCTGAGGCGCGTGGAGATCTCACTCCCTGGCGGCAAGAAGTTTGTCATCACGTCAAACCGCAAGGGCATCGACGACTACGTGATTAAGAGCATAAAACTCAATGGCAAGCCGTTGAACCGGCATTACATCACCCACGAGGAAATAATGAACGGAGGAACTTTAGAATTCAGGATGACGACTCGATAATAAGCTTTATAGGTAAGCGTTTGATGGTTTAATGTAACAGACGATCCCCGGCTCGCGTTGTGGCTTGCCGGGGATTCCTGTGATGCCCCTTTGCCTCTGCGCCGCAACCGTGTTGCCCTCGCGCCGCCATCGCGCCGGCTTTGCGCCGTGAAGGCGATGCCCTTGCGCCGCGATCGCACAGGGCGGCTGTGGCATTCTTTCTTGTTTTTTCATCCCAACAGGCTTATAATTCGGGATTTTTGTCTAAATTTGCATTAGAAATAAAAAATACCCACATGCATTTCAAATGGAAGTACGAACCTTTATCACCTGAGGAATCTCGACAAGCCGTTGAGTTGAGCGAGAAGCTCAGCATGAGCCCCACTCTCACGGGGTTGCTCGTCAAGCGTGGCATCACCACGGAGAGTGCTGCCAAGCGCTTCTTCCGTCCACAACTTTCAGACCTCATCAACCCCTTCTTGATGAAGGACATGGACGTTGCCGTGGACAGGCTCAACGACGCCATGGGGCGCAAGGAGCGCGTGCTCGTCTATGGCGACTACGACGTAGACGGTTGCACCGCCGTTGCCTTGGTCTATAAGTTCTTGCAGCAGTTCTACTCTAACATCGACTATTACATCCCCGACCGCTACGATGAGGGCTACGGTGTGAGCAAGAAAGGCATAGACTACGCACACGAGACAGGCGTGAAGCTCATCATCATCCTCGACTGTGGCATCAAGGCCAACGACATGATAGCCTATGCCAAGAGCCTTGGCATCGACTTCATCATCTGCGACCACCACATGCCCGACGAGACGCTGCCCGACGCCGTGGCGATACTCAACCCCAAGCGCGCCGACGACACCTATCCCTTCAAGCACCTTTGTGGCTGTGGGGTAGGGTTCAAGTTCATGCAAGCCTTCTCTAAGAACAACGGCATCCCCTTCTCCCGTCTCATTCCCCTTCTCGACTTCTGCGCGGTGAGCATCGCCGCCGACCTCGTGCCCGTGGTCGACGAGAACCGCATACTCGCCTTCCACGGCTTGAAGCAGCTCAACCAGAATCCTTCCATTGGCTTGAAGGCCATCATAGACATCTGCGGGCTTAGCGGCCGCGACATATCCATGAGCGACATCATCTTCAAGATTGGCCCGCGCATCAACGCCTCGGGCAGGATGGAGAACGGCAAGGAGAGCGTGGACCTGCTCGTGGAGAAAGACTTCAACACCGCCGTGAAGGAGGCGCGCCACATCGACGAGTACAACGAGCAGCGCAAGGACATAGACAAGCAGATGACCGAGGAGGCAAACCAGATAGTGTCGCGCATCGACGCGCAGAGGCACCACTCGTCTATCGTCCTCTACGATGAGCATTGGAAGAAAGGCGTCATCGGCATCGTGGCGTCGCGCCTCACTGAGCTATATTTCCGTCCCACGGTGGTCGTCACGCGCGACGGCGACCTTGCCACGGGGTCGGCACGCTCGGTGATGGGCTTCGACATCTATTCGGCGATAAAGAGCTGTCGCGACTTGCTGCTCAACTTCGGCGGGCATACTTATGCCGCTGGCCTGACATTGAAGTGGAGCGACGTGCCGGAGTTCCGCAACCGCTTTCAGCACTATGTCGACGAGCATATCCATGCGGAGCAGACCGAGGCTATGCTGCGCATCGACGAGGTGCTCGACTTCAAGGACATAACCAAGCGCTTCTTCAGCGACCTGAGGCGCTTCTCGCCTTTTGGCCCAGGCAACGAGAAGCCGATGTTTTGCACCAAGGGTGTCTACGATTATGGCACGAGCAAAGTCGTGGGACGTTCGCAGGAGCATATCAAGCTGGAGCTCGTCGATTCCAAGTCGGGCACGGTGGTCAACGGCATAGCCTTCGGGCAGAGCGCCTCGGCAAGGTACATAAAGTCGAAGAGGTCGTTCGACATAGCCTATACCTTGGAGGCAAACGTGTTCAAGCGCAACCAGGTGCAGCTCCAGATAGAGGACATCCGGCCAACGGAAGAAGATATTTAGCCACGCTGAAAGCAAATGGAACCGGAGAAAAGGGACATCTATCGAGACATTCTCCGCCAATACTGGGGTTATGACGATTTCCGCGGCATCCAGCGCGAGATCATCGAGAGTATTGGCTCTGGCCGCGACACGCTTGGACTTATGCCAACGGGCGGCGGCAAGAGCATCACGTTCCAGGTTCCGGCTCTCGCGGCAGAGGGCACGTGCATCGTGGTGACGCCCCTCATAGCCTTGATGAAAGACCAGGTGCAGCATCTGCGGGCGAAGGGCATAAGGGCAACCGCCATCTATTCGGGCATGAAGCGCAGCGAGATAGTCAGCGCGTTGGAGAATTGCATCCTCGGCGGCGTAAAGTTGCTTTATGTCTCGCCGGAGCGTCTTTCCTCTGAGATCTTCCAGGTCAAGTTTCGCCACATGCGCGTGAGTTTCATCACGGTGGATGAGGCTCATTGCATCAGCCAGTGGGGCTACGATTTCCGTCCCGCCTACTTGGAGATAGGCAACCTGCGGAAACTTAAGCCCGAGGTTCCCGTGTTGGCGCTCACAGCCACGGCAACGCTCCAAGTGATAGACGACATTCAGGATAGGCTCGCGTTCAAGGCGAAGAACGTCTTCCGCATGAGCTTTGAGCGCAAGAACCTTTCCTATGTTGTGCGCAAGGCAGAGGACAAGCCGGCTGAGCTGGTGCATATCCTCAGCAGGGTGGCTGGCTCGGCGATAGTGTACGTCCGGAGCCGGCTGCGTTGCAAGGAGATTTCCGAGTTCTTGAGCGGCTCCGGCATCGACTCCACATTCTATCACGCGGGGCTTGACCATTCCACTCGCGATGAGCGGCAGAAGTTGTGGCAGCAAGACAAGAAGCGCGTCATCGTGGCAACTAACGCCTTTGGCATGGGCATAGACAAGCCCGACGTGAGGATTGTCATCCACTTCGACTGCCCCGACTCCATTGAGGCTTATTTCCAGGAAGCCGGACGCGCAGGCCGCGACGGCAACAGGGCTTATGCCGTCTTGTTGTGGAATGGCGGCGACGTGGGCAAGCTGACGCGACGTATCGACGAGAACTTCCCGCCGAAAGACTATATAAATAATGTGTACAACTGCTTGGCTTATTACAACGAAGTAGGCTTGGGAAGTGGCATGGGCCATACGTTCACTTTCGACATCGGGAAGTTCTGCGCAACTTATCACCTGTTCCCCATTCAGGTCAACTCCTCTCTTCACATCCTCGACAATGCCGGATACTTGCATTATGAGACCGACCCCGATTCGGCGGCGAGGGTTCATGTCTTGTTGCGGCGCAACGACTTGTATCAGCTCGACGCCCTGACGGGCAACGACGAGGCGGTGATGACTGCGTTGCTTCGCTGCTATGGAGGCCTCTTCACCGACTATCGCTATGTTGACGAGTCGCTCATCGCCTCGCAAGCCAAGCTCACGCGCGACCAGTGCTACCAGGTGCTCAAGAGCTTGACCAAGCGCAACATCATCAGTTACATACCACAACGAAAGATGCCTTTCGTCTCTTATCAGCGAGACAGGGAAGAGGAAGTGTTCATTCCAAAGTCGGTTTATGAGGATCGCAAGGAGCAGTTTGCCAAGCGCATAGAGGCTGTCATGGTTTATGCCGGCAACGACAATGTTTGCAGGAGTCAGCAGTTGCTGCGCTATTTCGGCGAGGACGACGTGGCGGAATGTGGCCACTGCGACGTGTGCCTAAACGGGCGGCACGAGTCTATCAATTACAAGAATGCCGCGGTCAAACTCATTCTCGACCTCCTTTCCGACAAGAAGCCACACGCATTGGACGAGGTGGCAGCGCTGGCGGCTCCGAGCGGCGACATCGACAGGGCGCTCCGCTTCCTCGTGGGCGAGGAAAAGGTTATCGTTGACGTGGACAAACTCTTGCTGGGTAAATAAAAAATAAAAGGCACACCTCACGGCGGGCCTAATATTGAATTATACAAAAACATTATGATATCTATCTCGTAAAGTACCAAGCATTTTAGAGTTTCAATGCCTTTCCTTTTTCTGTTTGCAAAATTACTTGTTTTCTTTCATTGCCACAATACTTAAAAGTGGTGATTTTGGCAAAAACATGGCGGCGAGGTGTTGAATTAAAAGCAAAAAGCGTACCTTTGTAACACAAACCAAACATAACTCTTAATAATCCGATAAATAATCATGCGCAATACATTTGGAAATGTCTTCACCCTTACGTCTTTTGGCGAGAGCCATGGCGCGGCTGTCGGTGGCGTCGTAGACGGCATGCCGGCAGGGATAGCCATCGACGTGGACTTCATCCAGCGCGAGCTCTCGCGTCGTCGCCCTGGGCAGAGCAAGATCACCACGTCGCGCAACGAGCCCGACCAAGTGGAGTTGCTCAGCGGCGTGTTTGAGGGAAAGTCCACGGGCATGCCCATTGGCTTCGTGGTGCGCAACACCAACCAGCATTCCAAGGATTACGACAACATTCGCAAGCTCTTCCGCCCGTCGCACGCCGACTTCACCTATTTCTCAAAGTATGGCATCCGTGACCACCGCGGCGGTGGACGCTCATCGGCGCGTGTCACCATAGCGCGATGCGTTGGCGGCGCGCTTGCCAAGCTCGCCCTTCGGCAACTTGGCGTCACCGTGCAGGCTTATGTGTCGCAGGTCGGCAACATCGAGCTTGACCGCGACTACCATGCATACGACCTTTCCAAGACAGAGGACAACGTGGTGCGCTGCCCCGACGAGGCGAAGGCGAAGGAGATGGAGAATCTCATCCTCGACGTCAAGGGTAGGGGAGACACCGTGGGCGGAGTGGTGACGTGCGTCATCAAGGGCTGCCCCGTTGGCGTTGGTGAGCCGGAGTTTGGCAAGCTCAACGCTCAGCTTGGCGCGGCGATGCTCTCCATCAACGCCGTGAAAGGGTTTGAGATTGGCGATGGCTTCGACATGGTACGGCACTTCGGCTCAGAGGTCAACGACATCATGACGCCCGACGGATTGCTTTCCAACCACTCGGGCGGCGTTCAAGGCGGCGTCTCCAATGGTGCCGACATCTTCTTCCGCGTGGCGTTCAAGCCCGTCGCCACATTGCTGATGCCGCAGCCCACGATAGACGTTGACGGCAACGCCACCACCGTCGACGTTCGCGGACGCCACGATCCTTGTGTGGTGCCAAGGGCGGTGCCCATCGTTGAGAGCATGGCGGCAATGGTCATCCTCGATGGTTATCTGATGAACAAGACGGTAAGGCTGTAGTTTATTGGCACAGTTGTTATCTATTGGTAGAACTATAAATCTGCAAATGACCTTATGATGGAGAAACTTGTTAACATGGAGGAGCCTGTCGTTATAGAGAGTGCCGCCCAGGGCCAAGCTCCAGAGATAGCCTCGCTTATCATGGAGGCGATGGACCACGACTGTTGTCGCAATTTCGCTGGCCCGGAACACACCTTGGACGATTTCCACCGCATGATGACCAAGCTCGTCAGTATGGACGACAGTCAATATTCATACCGCAACACCCTTGTGGCGAAGGTGGGCGGCGATGTGGCTGGATGCCTCGTGGCTTACGACGGCAAAGACTTGCTCAGGCTGCGTCAGAGGTTTATAGAAGCGGCGCGCGAATTTCTTGGCCGCGACTTCTCCGCCATGGACGAAGAGACGAAAGCGGGCGAATACTACTTGGATTCGCTTTGCGTGAAAACAGACTTCCGCAAGCGTGGCATTGCCACAAAGCTCATAAAAGAGGCAATCAAGCGCCACGGCACCCAGCCGATAGGCTTGCTCGTGGACCACACGCACCCTTGGGCGGAGCGCCTTTACCGTGCCATTGGCTTCGAGTTTGTTGGCGAGACCACGTGGGGCGGGCATGCCATGAACCACTTGCAATATCTTCCTTAACATCACGTTCACCTGTCGGGTTAAATCCGTCAGGTGTTTTTTTTCGTGTTTTACGAAAAAAAGTTGCTTTTTCCTTGCTACTTGTCTTCTTTTTGCCTAACTTTACAAAAGAATAAGAATACCGGAGCTAAGCCTATATTTTTAAATTTGCGCAGGCAGATTTTTACTATTAATACACAATGACATGAGTAAGGACATTAAACCTAAAAACCAATTGAAGACAGCCTTGCTTATTTGCGCGCTGACTTCTATGACTCCTGTGTTTGGGGAAGGCCCAGAAGCTATTGCTAACAAAACTACCCCCTCCAGTAGCAGCATCTTGCAGCAGAAGCAAGTGGCTACAGGACGCGTGGTCGACAACCAGGGCGAGCCGCTCATTGGCGTTACCGTGATGGAAGCGGGGACGACCAACGGAACTGTGACCGACTTGGATGGAAAGTTCTCCTTGAACCTGAAGAACCCTAATGCCAAGCTGGCGATCTCTTACGTCGGCTTTACGGCTCAGACCCTGCAAGCCGGAAGCAACATGAAGGTCACCTTGAAGCCTGAGAACAAGGAACTGAACGAGATTGTGGTCGTGGGTTACGGCACGCAGAAGAAGGTGAACCTCACGGGTTCCGTGTCTTCTGTTGACAGCAAGGTGCTTGAGAGCCGTCCTATCCAGAACCTCCAGAGCGGACTCCAAGGCTTGATGCCGGGTGTGACCATCAGCGGCACCAATGGCGCGCCTGGTATGGACGCCGGTAGCATCAACGTGCGTGGCGTCGGAACTCTTAACACTTCTTCTCCTTATATCTTGATAGACGGCGTGGAGTCGGGCACGATGAGTAGCCTCGACCCCAATGACATCGAGAGCATCTCCGTATTGAAAGATGCCGCTTCTGCCGCCATCTACGGTTCAAAGGCAGCCAACGGCGTTATCCTCATTACCACCAAGCGTGGCAAGAGCGGCAAGCCACAGGTTACCTACAATGGCTACATCAGTGCGCAGAATCCCACCAGCTTGATAGACAGGTTGAGCTCTTACGACTATGCGCATATGTTTAACGACGCTCTTGAGAGCGAGGGCAAGGCAAAGAAGTTTGCCACAGAGGAGGAAATCAGTGCCCTTCCAAACACCGACTGGTACGGTTTGGCTTACAAGACGGGTTCGCTGCAGCACCACAACGTGAGCGTGAACGGTGCCAACGAGAACTTCAGCTACCTTGCCTCTGCCGGATACTTGAAGCAGTCGGGTATCTTGCCTCACGCTGGACGTGAGCAATTCAACGGCCGCACCAACATGGAGATGAAGCTCAGCAAGCGCATCACCGCCCGCATGAATCTCTCTTTCATCAAGAACGACTATTGTGACCCATCATCAGCTTACGCCGGTGGCAGCTCCGACCAGATCATACGTCAGCTCAACTTGATCTCGCCGTGGATCAAAGCGCGCAACACCAACGGCACGTGGGACACCATCTCAGACGGTAACCCAATCGCTTGGCTCGACAACGCACTGAAGGTGAAACGCAAGAACACAAACTTCACGGGACTCTTGGGCGTAGACTACAACATCATCGACGGACTGACGGCAAAGGTCAGCGCGTCTTATGTCAACAACAACCAAAACTACGACTACTTCCAGAAGTATTTCGTATACAACGCCACCAAGACGACCGACCCCAACTTCCACGACGAGCGTGTTTATAAGTGGGAACGCAAGACCTTTGAGGCTTTGCTCACCTACAACAAGACCTTCGGTCAGCACACTGTGGGCGCATTGGCAGGATGGCACGCAGAGGGTTACAACTATAAGTATTGGTACACCTATCGCAAGAACTTCCCTAACAATGAAGTGACCGACATCGACGCCGGTGATGTCTCAACACAGAAGGCAAGTGGCAACACGCGCCAGTTGAACATGCTCTCATGGTTTGGCCGTGTCAACTACGACTTCGCAGGCCGTTATCTCTTCGAGGCTAACCTTCGTGCCGATGCTTCCAGCCGTTTCGCCGACGGACATCGTTGGGGTTACTTCCCATCGTTCTCCGCAGGATGGCGCGTCAGCGAGGAGCCTTTCATGGAGAGCACCAAGTCATGGCTTTCCAACTTCAAGATTCGCGCATCGTGGGGCCAACTCGGTAACCAAGAGGCGTTGAGCGACTACTATCCAGCCATCAACACCTATAGCATCGGGGCCAAGTATGTTTTCGACGGCAATGTAACCTCCGGCTACTACCAGAGCTCTTATAAGATCAATACCATCACTTGGGAGAAAGCCACCACGTGGGGCATAGGCGTTGACTTAGGTTTACTCAATGGCAAGGTAAATGCCACAGTGGACTACTACAACCGTCTCACCGACGGCATTCTCATCTCCGTGGACGCTCCTTACGAGTTTGCATTGGGCAGCTACCTCGACAACGTGGGCAAGATGCGCAACCAAGGTGTTGAGATCAGCATCAACTACAATGATAAGTTTGGCGATGTCACCTTCGGCGCAGGCTTCAACGTGGCTTACAACAAGAACAAGATCGAAAGCATGCCGGGTAAGGGTTATGTGTCAACAGGCTACAACCAGCGCAATGCCACCGGCGAAGAGTACAACAGCTACTATATCTATAAGGCTGACGGATTCTTCAGTTCCGACGAGGAGGCCCAGAAGTATATGGACTACTATTGGCCATCCGACGGCTCCAAGGGCACTTGCCCGTTCTCAGGCGGCAGCTTCAAGGGCGGAGACCTGAAGTATGTGGACACCAACGGCGACGGCAAGATTAATGCCGACGATCGTATCTATGCCGGCAGTTCCGTGCCACGCTGGACCTTTGGCTTAAACCTGAACGCGGCCTGGAAGGGCTTCGACCTCTCTCTGTTCTTCAACGGACAGTTCAAGGCTTACCGTTACTTCGATGCTTACGAGGTTGAAGGAGCGTTCGTAGGCGATAGCTCTCACCCTGCTACCATCTGGAAGGACTCCTGGACCTACAACAAGTCGAACCCCAAGATGCCACGTCTCTTTACGAATATGAACTCACCAAGTTCCTCTCGTCAGGTGGTTTCTACCTTCTGGCTCAAGAATGTTTCTTACTGCCGCTTGAAGAATCTGCAGTTCGGTTACACACTGCCTAAGTCGGCACTCGCTTTCTTGCACATCAACAAGGTGCGTGTCTACTATTCTTGCGAGAACCTGTTCACCATCGACAACCTCGACATCAATGTAGACCCCGAGGCAACCAGCCAGCGACTCAGCTCCTATCCATTGCTTCGCACTCACTCCTTCGGCTTGAGCGTAACATTCTAAGTAACTTTAAACAGACACTATTATGAGAAAGATTAAAAAATACATATTCATCGGCATGACGGCTCTTATGGCAACCTCATGCTCCGATTTCCTGGACACGGCCCCAAAGGACGCTCTTTCGCCATCGACGACTTGGAAATCACAGGATGATGCCGACAAGTTCCTTGTGGGTTGCTATAGCGACTGGCAGGACAACTACGCCAGTGGTTGGGGATGGGATGGCTTCCTCCTCTATTGGGACGGAACGTCCGACTTCGGCTACGACCAGTTCTCATGGGAGGGCTATACCCCTATTGGCAATGGTACGGTGACTGCCAGCAGTGGCAGAGACTGGTATAGCTTCACGCTGGTCCGTCGATGCAACGAGTTCCTTGCCAATGTCGACAAGTGCAGTTTCTCTTCCGATGCTGTCAAGAAAGACATGAAGGCGCAGGCCCGCTGGATTCGCGCTTACCGCTACTTCCTGATGAACTGGAACTATGGTGGCGTGCCAATCATCGAGAGCTATGCCACAGCCGAGGACGCCATGGTGGAACGCAATAGCGAGGCGGATGTGAAGACCTTCATCGAGACCGAGCTCGACGACTTGGTGAACGACATCAACGAGACGCCATCCGCGTCTGGCCGCATAGCAAAGGGTGCCGCCCTGGCTCTCCGCATGCGCGAGGCTCTCTATTATGGCGACTATGCCACGGCTTTTGACCGCGCGCAGCAAATTATTAACCTCGGACAGTATAAACTTGACCCCAGCTATTCTAACGTCTTCACTGTGGCAGGACAAAACTCTCCAGAGATTATCCTTGCCGTGCAGGCTGTGGAGAACGACTATGAGAACAACGTGATTGGCCGTATGTATAACAACGCAGACGGTGGTTGGTCTTCCATCGTTCCTACCTACGGCCTGGTGGATGCCTATGAGATGAGCAATGGCATGACCATCGACGAGGCAGGCTCTGGCTACGATCCCACACACCCGTTTGCAAACCGCGACCCTCGCTTGGCCATGACCGTGACCTTCCCTGGTAGCGACTATATCAATAGCCGTGGTAATGAAGCCATTTATAACAGCTTGGACAAGGAAATCGACGGTGAAACCAACGCCAACTACATGACCGCGGCCGACAACTGCTCTAAGACTGGCTTGACATGGGCCAAGTATCTGGCACCAAGGACCCAGTATTCTGACATATGGAACACCAAGTGCAAGCCCATCGTGTTCCGCTATGCAGAGGTTCTGCTTACCTATTGCGAGGCTTCTAATGAGCTGGACGGCCCATCTCCCGATATTTACAGATACCTGAACATGGTGCGCGAGCGTGCCGGAATGCCTGATGTTGACGAGGCAAAGTACAACACCAAGGACAAGCTGCGTGAGCTGATCCGCCGCGAGCGTTCAGTGGAGCTGGCTGGCGAGGGCCTTCGTCGTGACGACATCCTTCGCTGGAAAGACGCCAATGGCAAGATGCTTGCAGAGACCGTGATGAACGGCACCCTTGAGCGCCGCGTGGGTACGGTGAACATGGACGCGAGCATAGACCCAGGCATGCGCGCCACCATCAACGTGAACGCAAGCGCTGCCGAGAAGAAGATCGAGGACCGCACGTTCAAGACCACGAACCGCTATCTTCCTATTCCGCAGGGCGCACTTGACGCCAACCAGAAGCTGAAACAGAATGATGGCTACTAAAAACAAGGTTGAGCGCATACAAAAGCTCTATATCTGAATAAAAAGAATCTCGCGAGAACACGCTCGCGAGATTCTTTCGTTAATGTGAGTTGCTGGTTTGCCAATGGCTTAATGTGAGTTACTGGTTTGCCACGAGCTAAATGGGAGTTGCAGGCTTGACATCAGCTTAATGGATGCCGCTTGCTTGACCATGGCAAATGGCTTGTTTGCCATGAGCGGGCAAGCCGTGCGCTCGCTTTGCGCTTGCCTTTTCGTCCAATCTCTCAAAGAGGCAGTATAGTGTCGGCAGGCACAGGAGGATGGCTGTCGTGCCAACAACCATTCCGCCAACGACGCACGTGCCAATTGCCACATTGCCCCTTGCGCCGGCGCCATGGGCAAGCATCAGAGGTATCATTCCCGCAATCATCACGCTCGCCGTCATCACAATCGGGCGCAGCCTGGCTGAAGCCGCCGACAAGGTTGCACGAGCTATTGTCATTCCTTCACCGCGTCGCTCCGTGGCGTATTCCGTTAGCAGGATGGCGGTCTTTGCCAACATGCCGATGAGCATCACGAGGCCTATCTGCATGTAGATGCTGTTGTCTATGCCGAACGCTGCCGACAGCAGGAAACTGCCGCAAAGTCCGAAAGGCACCACGAGAATTATGGCAAAGGGTATGAGCAAGCTCTCAAACAGGCAGCACAGTATGATATATATGAACACGATGCTTATGATGAGTATCAGCGCCGTGGCGTTGCCTTGCGAAGACTCCTCGCGCGAGAGTCCACTCAGCTCGTAGCCATAGCCTGAGGGCAGGGTCTGTGCTGTCACCTCGCTTATGGCTTGTATGGCCTGTCCGGAACTGTAGCCCGTCGCCGCCGTCCCGTTCACGCGAATGGCAGGGAAGAGGTTGAAGTGGGTAAGGTATTCCGCGCCGTTCACCTTCTTCAGTCTCACATATTCGCTCAAGGGCGACATCGCCCCGTCGCCGCTCCTTACATACATGTCGGACAATGACGCCTCATTGAGCCTATAGGCGGCTGCCGATTGCACCATGACGCGGTAGAGCTTTGTGTACTTGTTGATGTTTGAGGCATAATCGCCGCCAATGTATGCCGAAAGCGCGCCGAGCACGTCTTTTGGCGACACGCCCATCATCATGCACCGCGCCGCGTCCACCTCAACCATGTATTGAGGATAGTCCATGCAGAACGTGAAGTGTGCCTTGGCTATCTCTTGCCGTTTGTTCAAGGCGTCCACGAAGCGCTTTGTGGCAAGCGATAGCGACTTGAAGTCCTCGCCTGAGCGGTTTTGCACGTAAAGCTCAAAGCCGCTGCTCGACCCGTAGCCACGTATCGTGGGCAGGGTGGCGCAGTTGACGTCCGCATCCTTGATTGCGGCCGTGCGGCGGTAGATCTCGTTCACCACGCTGTCTATGTCGTCGGCACGCCCCGTGCGCTCTGCCCAGTTCTTGAGTCTTATCGACAGGAAGCCGGCAGACGAGCTCTGGTTGGAATGCGCGTCGCGTCCGTCAATGCGAGTGTAGATTTTTATCTGTGGTATGCCTCTTATCACCGCCTCCACCTGATCCATCACCTTCGCTGTCTGCACGAGATTGTAGCCCGGATGGCACTGCACCCCCACGTCGATGGTTCCCATGTCTTCTTGTGGCACGAGGCTCGTCTTTGTCGTCAATATCATAACCGCCAACGCTGCGACGGCAACGGGCACTGAAAGCGCCACGAGCTTGCCATGGCGCATCATGCTTACCACGCAACGTGTATACGTGCCCGTCCACTTGCCACGCCCGCGGGTCGTCCTTGCCGCTTTCCTCTTCAGGATCAAGGCGCTCAGCGATGGGCAGAGCGTCAAGGCATTGAAAAGCGATATCGCCACCGCCACTGCCATGGTGAGCCCGAACTCCTTATAGAACACGCCGGTGGTGCCGCTCGTGAAGCTCACGGGAATGAACACCGCCATGAAGACGACCGTGGTGGTGACAAGGGCGTGTCTCAAGTCTTTCATGGCTTCCAGTGTGGCCTCGTAAACGCTGGCGCGGCCTTGGCTGAGCTTGGCTTGCACCGCCTCCACCACGACGATGGAATCGTCGACCACGGTTCCTATCACGAGCACGAGGGCGAACAGCGTCAGCAGGTTCAAGGTGAAGCCCATGGCATACATGAAGGCGAAGGTGCCGATGAGCGAGACCACGATTGCGATGACCGGAACGACAGCGGAGCGCCAGTCGCGCAAGAACAGGAACGTCACAACCACCACGAGCATGAGGGCTATGGCGAGAGTCTCCGTGACATTGCGCATGGACGCTCCGAGAAAGTCCATCACGTTGGTCTGGTCCTCAAGCACCATGCCCGGGGGCAGTGCCTTCCTTATCTCGTTCTCCACCTTGTCGAGTTGTTTTATTATGTCGTTGGCGTTGGAGCCGGACGTTTGCGTGATGCCTGCCGATGCGCCCGGCTTGCCTTCCGTCGTGCTCGTCATGTTGTAGTCTACCGAGCCCAGCTCTATCCTTGCCACGTCGCCGAGGCGCAATATTCCTCCGTCGGTAGTGGCCTTTACCACGATGTTTCTGAACTCGTCCACCTCGCTGTAGCGCCCACGATATTTCAGAACGTATTGGAAGGTGTTGCCCGACTCTGCGCCCAGGCTGCCCGTGGGCGACTCAATGTTTTGTGCTGCCAATGCATTGTCTATGTCGCTTGGCACGAGCTCATAGGCGCGCATCTTCGCAGGGTCGAGCCAAATGCGCATGGCGTAGTCGGCGCCAATGACGTTCACCTCGCCCACGCCAGCCACGCGCGCCAGTTGTGGCTCCACGTTGATCTTCATGTAGTTGGTCAGGAACTTCGCGTCGTAGCGTCCGTCGGGGCTGTAGAGGGTTATGAACTTCAGGTTTGAGTTTTGCGTCTTTCTGACGGTCACGCCGCTCTTTGTCACCTCTGCCGGCAACTGCCCTTGTGCCGATGCCACGCGGTTTTGCACGTTCACTGCTGCCATGTTTGGGTCGGTGCCTTGCTTGAAATACACGGTAATGGTGCAAGTGCCGTTGTTGGCAGCGTTGGATGTCATGTATTGCATGTTCTCCACGCCGTTTATCGCCGCTTCCAGTGGCGTGACGACGCTCTTCATTATGGTCTCAGCGTTGGCTCCGGTGTAGGTGGCATTCACCTTGACGGTGGGCGGCGCTATGTCGGGATATTGCTCTATGGGGAGAGCCATTAGGGCGATGAGCCCGATGATGACGGTGACAACCGAAAGCATGACCGAGAGAATGGGCCGGTCTACGAAAGTCTTTATCTGCATGTCGCGTTTATGGTTTTGTGTCGTGTTGCTTGTTTGCCGCTTCAGCGCGGATTCTTGGCACAAAAGTATGGGGCGACTTTGTGTATTTTTGGTAGTTGGCGTTATTTTATTGCTAAACCTCGTTTCTTCAATATTTCCTCAACTTTATTTCATAAATTTGCACGTGAAAGACGCATGGGGCACCTTTGCTCTCCATGAACGACAACACTAAGACACAGGCAAATGAAGATACTTATCGTGGAAGACGAGCGAAAGCTGTCTGACAGCATCGTGAGCTACTTGAAGTCGGAGAAATACGTGTGTGAGCAGGCTTTTGACTATGCTGAGGCATTGATGAAGCTTCGCGTCTACGACTATGATTGCGTGTTGCTCGACCTCATGCTCCCTGGAGGCAACGGGCTTGACCTGCTGCGCGACATCAAGCGCAGGGACAACCCCGCCGGAGTGATAATAATCTCGGCTAAGAACTCGCTGGAGGACAAGGTCTGCGGCTTGGAGATTGGGGCAGACGACTACTTGGCAAAGCCTTTCCATCTTGCCGAGCTGAGCATGCGCGTCTATGCCATCATACGCCGAAAAGAGTTTGGGGCAAGCAACCTGTTGAGAGCCAATGGCATAACAATCAACTTGTTGGAGAAAAGCGTCTCGGCAAACGGCCACGCGATAGTGCTCACCAAGTCGGAATACGACCTCTTGCTGCTGTTCTTGAGCAATGCGAACCGCGTGATGTCAAAGGGTGCCATAGCCGAGCACTTGAGCGGCGACTTTGCCGACATGATGGACAATTTCGACTTCGTCTACACGCACATCAAGAACCTGAAAGCCAAACTCGCGCAGGCTGGCGTGCCAAGCTGCATAAAGAATGTCTACGGAATGGGTTATAAATGGGTAAAGGCATGAAGAGCTTATTGAGGAAGTCCATGACGCGGTTCGTGGCATGCACGGCGTTTCTTTTCGCCCTCGCGGCACCGGCATTCTATTATCTCACGAAGAACTATTATGCCGAAGACCTGGCAGACCTGATAGAAGCCGTGCGTGGAGGCCAGACGCTCCCGACGTTCGACTTGGGCGAGGACATCATGAAAGGCATAATGTTGCAATATGTCCTCATCACCGTGTTGCTTGGCGTGGGCGTGACGCTGACGATGCGCCTCGTGTCGAAAAGCCTGTGGAAACCTTTTGAGCAAACCCTTGAGAGCATTGGCACGTTCCGGCTTGAGAAGTCGAGCGTTCCTGACCTGCCGCAGAGCGACGTCAAGGAGTTTGCCACTCTCAACGAGGCGTTGCGCCGACTGATGGAAAAGAGCGTGAACAGCTACCAGGCGCAAAAAGAGTTTACCGAGAATGCCTCGCATGAGCTTCAGACGCCTCTCGCCATATTCCAGGCAAAGCTCGAACTGCTTCTGCAACAGCCCGAACTATCTGAGAGCCAGGCGGAAATAATACAAGACCTCTTCCAGATCACCTCGCGCCTGTCGCGCCTCAACCGCAACCTCCTGCTTCTTGCCAAGATAGACAACGACCAGTTCGACAACAAGGAGACCATATGCCTCGACGCTTTCATGGACAAGCTGTTGCCCTCGCTCGAAACAGTTTCGGGGCGGTTGACCATAGAGCGTCGCTATTCTCCTGGTCCATTGATGGTCGAAGCCAACGGCGTGTTGCTGGAGAGCATGGTCAGCAACCTCTTTATCAACGCCGTGAGGCACAATAGGGCAGGGGGCAAGATCATCATAAGCATAGCCGGCAATGCCCTGAGCATAGCCAACACGTCGGATGAGCCCGCGTTGCCCACTGAGCACATCTTCAACCGCTTCTATCGCCCCGCTCAGGGCAAGGGCGGCAACGGTTTGGGCCTCGCCATAGTAAAGGCCATTGCCGACTATCATGGGTGGAACGTGGCATACGACTTCCACGACGGCACCCACTCTTTCACCGTGGATTTCGCCAAGAGGCGGTGAGGCTAAACACCAAAAATCGTATTCCTTTCTACAAACTTTCCACAAAGTGTGGGCGTATTTTTGTGGCGGTTTATCATTGCGTAACAAGAATATTTACCGTTCGGCTTTATGGAAAGAAGATTTGCAGGCAAGATTGTCGTTTGCCAAGCCCTCGTGTCGCTTGCCTTTTTTGCGATGCCATGCAAGGCTTATGCAGGCAACCCCATGCGCGACAGCGTCCGCGTTGAGGATAACGTGTCGTCGCGTTTGGGCAGGATGGCGCTTACGGGCGCACCCTTGATAGCTGCAGGCATCATGGTAAAGAGCGAGGACGACCGTTTTCGCGGCTTGCGAAACGACTACTTGCCTGAGTTCGGCAATCACCTCGACGACTATATGCAATATTCCCCAGCCGTGTTGATGTTGGGGTTGAAGGCCGCGGGCGTAGAGGGCCGCAGCTCCTGGGGTCGCATGCTCGTGTCTGACGCTTTCGCGGGCTTGCTGATGGGCGGTGTGGTGAACACGCTGAAAACGACGACGAGGGTGACGAGGCCCGACGGCTCAAACAACAGGTCATTCCCGTCAGGGCATACCGCCACGGCCTTCATGACCGCGACAATGCTGACAAAGGAATATGGGCACATAAGCCCGTGGATTGGGGTGGGCGCCTACGCCACCGCCACGGCGACAGGTCTCTTCCGCATGGCGAACAACAGGCATTGGCTCAGCGACGTGCTCACGGGGGCGGGCATCGGCTTGCTGACGACAGAGGTAGGATACTGGCTTGGTGACTTGATTTTCAAGGACAAGGGCTTGCGCAAGGTTGCGACCATGCCACAGGGCGAGGGCAAGGAGCGCCCGTCGTTTCTCAGCCTATATGTAGGCGTCAACGTGCCGCTGAGCCACTACGACATAGACGAAAGCAACACCTTCAGGACCTCGTCGGGCTCTTCCGTCGGGCTTGAGGGCGCCTGCTTCCTCAACCCCTATGTCGGTTTTGGCGGACGGCTCACAGTCTCGAATACCGCCCTTGTCCTGAATGGCGACCAAGCCGAGGACAACACCTTCGACGCGTTGTCGGCATGCGGAGGCTGCTACCTGGCTTATCCATTGTCGAGGCGTTGGCAGGTGGGGAGCAAGCTCCTCGTCGGCATTGTGCGTTACCCACGATTGAACCTCTCAGCCATCACGGTGGGCGCGAGAAGCGGGGTCTGTTTTGGCAGCGGCTTGTCGCTCACTTTCAGCGTTAACAACCACTATGGCATGAGATTTTTCGCCGACTACAATCTTCTGCCGTCGCATAACAAGGCAAGCAAGGAGTGGATGAACACCTTGGCTTGCGGCGCCTCGTTCGCCCTCTTGTTGTGAGCCTGACAAGTAGCCTTCGGCGTGCCGTTGAAAGGACGTCGGCTTTGCGCCGTAATGACGATGGCTTTGCGCCGCAACGACAGTGGCCTTGCGCCGCAACGCCGCCGCCTTTGCGCCGCAACGCCGAAGCGTCGCGAATTAGCTCCTTTTATGAAAAAACTACAGGCTCGTAACTGTGCTATCTCATTAAAATCCGTTATCTTTGCA
>CAVHEN010000009.1:0-80605 GCA_963635115.1 Oscillospiraceae bacterium
GTCAACACGGGAGATATCAAACTTCGTCACTGCCTCGAAATATTCTATCGCTTGCTGAAGAGCAGCTTTTTCTGTCTTCTTGCTCAAAGCCTTTGGCCAACCGCCACGACAAGTCAAATATGCAAATGCTCTAATTCTATTTATTGTTTTCAATAACTGCTGCAAAAATACAATATTTTACTGAATATCAAACAAATAAAAGAGTTAAAGGTTGCTATATTCTATATTTCATTGTGGCAGTTGTCGGAATTTCATTGTGGCAGTTGGCGATTTTTAATTGTGGCAGTTGGCGCATTTTCGTTTCCTCAGTTGGCAAGAATCAGAGAAGGACCAGAGGGACTTTCATCTAACCCTTTGTTTCAACTACAAGACTTTCATCTCTTCATATTACCAAAGTTTCCCAAGGAAGAGTTGGTGGCATGACCTACAGTTTCCTTTGACGGAGAAGCGTTCTTTGGTCTTTATGGGAGTTACATCGCCTTTGATAAGCTGCAACAAGAGCATAAAAGTTCGCGGATTCTGACATATTTAACATTTAAAAGTTTGCGGATATTGACATTTAGCGAATTGGTGGAGAGCTTGCCGTAAATCTGTCGCTACATACTCCTTGCTTTGCGTATGTAGTGCGTCGAGTTTGGTTGTCAGACCATGTATCAGCCCAACCTTTTTCATTCTATCATACATTTCCCGTCTGCTGCACCCCTCTGCTTGTGCTGTCAAATCCACGCACATGGCAGCAAAGGCTAAAGCCTGTTGAGTCTCTGCTATACTCATAATTCCCTTGTTTAAAGCGAAACATGCTCCAAAGATAGTGCTTTCTTTTGAAAAAACATTTTTTTGACCATTATTCTTGCCATGTATGAAAATAATTCGTATATTTGCAAATGAAAAGAGACTATATCAGCCAATAAACTTAAAGCGTATGAGAAATTTTATTTTAACTTTACTTTCTTTGGTTCTCGTTTTTACACAGTCGTGTACGACCAAAGACGAGGAGAATCTTGGTTCAGAAAACAAAAGTGAGTTCGTTAGCAAGAGCGACTTGTATATAGACAGGGAGCCTACATCCATTTCCGCTATTGATGCCAACAAGATGGCAACGCTCTTCAAGGGTGTCACTCCCATGACACGTGCGGCAATATCCTACGAGGTAACTACCATTTCCGATAGCATTAGTGGCAAACCCTTAATGTATGTCATAAACTATGGGCACGGCAATGGATTCGTGGTCATAAGCGCAAGCAAGAACACACAGCCTATACTTGCCTTCTCTGACAAGGGCAAATTCGTTTTCGATGCCGACCATCCTTCAATGGATTTGATGAAGGATTTTAAGCAAATAGTAAGGAATGCGCAAATGTGCACGTCAGATTCCTTGCGCATAAAATATGCGTTGCAATGGGCTTCTTTCGAGAAGACTCCAGAAAAAGTGCTGACGCGTGCCTTGCCATCAGAGATAGAAGAGAGGAAAGCGAAAGAAAGGGAATATCAGGAGTCGCTTGGGTACAAATGTTTGGGAGATTTGACAACAGCCCAACATTTCTTGTCAACAGACGATTACGAAGCCTTCGTGAGAGAGATGGAAGACTGTTCCGACCCACAGTATAATTATCGTGAGGTTGTGCAGGTTTTCGCAAAAACCATAAGGCAAGATTCAATAGGCGAGCTATTGAAAACCCAATGGCATCAATACGCGCCTTTCAATATAGGAAAATCCTATTATTTTGCAGGATGTACACCTATAGCTATCGCCCAGATTGCCTACTATCACAAGTATCCAGAGAAATATGATTGGGACAATATTCCAATAAAGCCTATCCTCTATAACAATAATGCGTTAAAAAATTTGATGATTGACATTTGGGATGCTTGTGTCACGGGATTTGATTCGAAAGGCACTTACTCAAACGAGATAAAAGCAAAAGAAACATTCGAGAAATTCGGATATGAGGCTAACCTTATATATAAGATTACAAATGACGAATTGAGCAACCAAATAAAGGCCGGAAATCCTGTATACATCCAAGGGGATAATGGCACGGATGGACATGCGTGGGTATGCGATGGATACAAGAATACAGAGGAATTTGTCATTGCCACGCTCATTAAGAAACCAAATGACCCGAGGTTTAAAATAGTGCCCAAGTCTCCAAATGGCTTCATGATTTATCAGGCCACAGCATTAAAGAAAAAAGATTCTGAGGCTGGTGAATATTTCCACATGAACTTCGGAAATGAGGGACAATCAGACGGCTGGTACTATGGCTTCAATTACCAGATACCAGACAACTATATGTATAATCAAATAATAATAACCGTTAAAAAGCAGTAGCAATGAAGCGCATTTGGTTTTTTATGATGGTAGTTTTTGCCTTGGCATCTTGCGGCAATGATGATGAAAGGGAAGTAAACCCTATTGTTGATTTTGCCCCCATAGTATTCATGTTTGATGTGACTAATTCCGCTGGCGAGAGCTTGATAGACAAGGATAGTCCAGCTTACGATGCCGACTTTATAGCGAACACCTACATAACATTCCAAGGGAAGGTGTACAAGATGGACGAGGAAGCCAAAGACAACGTGAAACCAAGTACTCGTGCGTTTTTCGCATATTTCCATGGGATTAGGACTGAAGAACAGATGGATAGCTGCCAGGAAATCAAGGTCTTTGCAGCAATTGGTCCGTTCCTTTCCGACTATGATTGGAAATCGGAGGAAATAGAGATACACTGGGGAGACAACAGTGAGGACAAGGTAGTTTTCACGTCGGTGATAACGTCCTGGAAAGATAAGTGGTTTCCAGTTTGGAGCCGGAAATACATGATCAATGATGTTGATTGCACTGATACATTCGCTAAACCATATGGCTATATGCAATTGGTAAAGAAGTCGACAAGGTAGACACCACCGTACGTGCGCTTCCGCATACGATGAACACCCTTGTTCTTGGCTATATAATTCCCGCTATTAGAGATTACTCGGGGCTTCCACCCATTGATAATGCTTATGCCGAGCATACAAAAAAGTCGCAAGACGCTTAATAAACGTCCTGCGACTTTTCTCATTAGGTATTATCTAAAAAAACAATCACATTATCTGCTAATCAGCCATTCGCTTTCTCTTAGTTGCTGAACTTCATGCCGTTGTCGTCGGCATCTACCACGATTGGCTTGTCGCGTAGAACCTTCTCGGCGAGAATCTGCTTTGAGAGGTCGTTGAGCACGAAGTCTTGTATGGCACGCTTAACTGGACGGGCACCAAACTCAGGATCGTAGCCAACGTTGGCGAGCCATTCTATGGCCTTTGGAGTCCACTTCAGCGTGAAGCCTTGAGTCTCAAGCATCTTGGCGACACGGTTCATCTGCAACGTCACAACCTTGCCAATTTGCTCCTTGGTCAATGGCAAGAACATTATTATGTCGTCGATACGGTTGAGGAACTCTGGGCGTATGGTCTTCTTCAGCATGTCCATCACGTGTTTGCGAGTGTCATTTATCACGGAGTCACGATTAGCGTCGTTCAAGTCGGCGAAACGCGACTGTATATACTGCGAGCCGAGGTTGGAGGTCATGATGATGATGGTGTTCTTGAAGTTCACCGTGCGACCCTTGTTGTCGGTCAGCCTGCCGTCGTCGAGCACCTGCAAGAGGATGTTGAACACGTCGGGATGGGCTTTCTCAATCTCATCGAACAGCACCACGCTGTATGGCTTGCGGCGTACTGCCTCGGTGAGCTGTCCACCCTCGTCGTAACCAACGTACCCCGGAGGCGCTCCTATGAGCCTTGTCACCGAGAATTTCTCTTGGTATTCGCTCATGTCGATTCGCGTCATCATGTTCTCGTCGTTGAAGAGGTAGTCGGCAAGTGCCTTTGCAAGCTCTGTCTTGCCGGTGCCGGTGGTGCCGAGGAAGATGAAAGATGCTATTGGGCGTTTCGGGTCTTGAAGTCCGGCACGCGAGCGGCGCACGGCGTCAGCCACTGCGTTTATGGCCTCGTCTTGGCCAACCACACGCTTGTGAAGTTCATCCTCAAGGTGCAGCAACTTCTCCCTCTCGCTCTGCATCATCCTCGTGACGGGTATGCCAGTCCAGCGGCTCACTACCTCAGCTATGTCGTCGGCGGTCACCTCCTCTCTCACGAGTCCATCACCACCTTGCGTGGCACGAAGCTGCAACTGCACAGACTCGATGTCGTCTTTCAAGCTCTTCAACTTGCCATAGCGTATCTCGGCAACCCTGGCGTAGTCGCCCTCACGCTCAGCCTTCTCAGCCTCAAACTTCAGGTCCTCAATGGCTTGCTTGTCTTGTTGAATCTTGTTCACCAGACCTTTCTCGGCTTCCCATTTAGCCCTGTAAGAGTGCTCCTTCTCTTTCAGCTCGGCAATGTCCTTATCGAGTTGCTTTATCTTGTCATCGTCGCCCTCGCGCTTTATGGCCTCGCGCTCAATCTCAAGTTGCTTGAGCTTGCGTGAGATCTCGTCGAGCTCCTCCGGCTCAGAGTCGCGTTCCATGCGAAGCTTTGCGGCAGCCTCGTCCATGAGGTCGATGGCCTTGTCGGGGAGGTAGCGGTCGGAGATGTATCTCTCAGAGAGTTTCACGGCGGAGATGCAAGCGTCATCGGTAATCCTCACCTTGTGGTGATTCTCATACCTTTCCTTCAGTCCTCGAAGAATGCTTATGGCGTCAGCCTCGTCGGGCTCGTCCACCATGACGGTTTGGAACCTACGCTCCAGGGCCTTGTCTTTCTCAAAGTATTTCTGATACTCGTTGAGCGTGGTGGCACCGATGGCCCTCAGCTCGCCCCTTGCCAAGGCAGGCTTCAAGATGTTGGCTGCGTCCATCGCGCCTTCGCCGCCACCTGCTCCTACAAGCGTGTGGATCTCGTCTATGAAGAGGATGATGTTGCCGTTGGCGTTGGTCACCTCTTTGATGACGCTCTTCAATCGCTCCTCAAACTCACCCTTGTATTTCGCGCCAGCTATAAGTGCGCCCATGTCGAGCGAGTAGAGTTGCTTGTTCTTCAAGTTCTCCGGCACGTCGCCGCGCACAATGCGCTCTGCGAGACCTTCCACGATGGCGGTCTTGCCCGTGCCAGGCTCACCTATTATGATAGGGTTGTTCTTGGTGCGGCGAGACAGAATCTGGAGCACGCGCCTGATCTCCTCGTCACGGCCTATCACGGGGTCAAGCTTGCCCTTGCGAGCCTCGTCCACAAGGTTGCGGGCGTATTTAGACAAGGCTTGGTAGTTGTCGTCGGCGCTTTGGCTTTGCACCTTCTGGCCTTGGCGCAACTCTTGGATTGCCTTCGTCATCTCCTGCTCCGTGCAACCGGAATCCTTGAGTATGCGGCTCACGGTGCTGTTGACCTGAAGGAGGGCAAGCAGGATCGGCTCAACGGAGACAAACTCATCGCCCATCTTTTGCGAGTCTTCCACGGCTTTTGCCAACACGTTGTTGGAGACGTTGGAGAGGTAAGGCTGTCCCCCACCCTCTACGCGTGGCAAGTGTTTCAACTCTTGTTGAACGAGATTCTCAATCTGCATGGCGTTGACGCCAAGCTTCTGAAAGACGAAGTTGGTCACGTCTCGTCCTTTTTGCAAGATGCCTTGCAAAAGGTGAACTGGCTCAATAGCCTGTTGGTGAGCCATCTGCGCGGTGTTGGCCGCCTCTTGGATGGCCTCCTGTGCCTTGATTGTAAATTTGTCGAATGTCATATGTCTTCCTTTCTTTTATGTTCATGTTTACGTTACAACCGCCTTCCATCAAAGGACGTACCTAAACGCCAAACGTGACAACATGACATCCGTGGTATGACAAATTAGCAGTGGGCGTTTGCGCTGAAACGATGGAAAAATGTAACTTTATTTCTCTTAATTTTGATTATTAACCAAATAGTATTACCTTTGCCTGCATTATCACCAAAAACTGAATAAGATGACAAAAGCTATCATTACTGTTGTGGGAAAAGACACGGTTGGAATCATCGCGCACATTTGTTCCTACCTTGCCGAGAGCAACATCAACATTCTTGACATTAACCAGACCATTGTCAATGGCTTCTTCAACATGATGATGATTGTCGACATATCGGAGAGTGGCAAGACTTTCGAGGCAATCAGCTCTGAGCTTGACGACGCCGGCAAGGAAAAGGGCGTGCAGGCCAAGATACAGTTGGAGGCCATCTTCGATAAGATGTATAGAATCTGACACGGCTAAACCGTGTTAATGGTAATTCTTGAAAGATAAATTATGATTACAGCTTCTGAAGTTCTCGAGACCAAGCGAATGGTTGAGCAGGACAACCTTGACGTGAGAACCATCACGATGGGCATCAGCCTGCTCGACTGCGTGAGCTCTGACCTGAAAGAGACTTGCGACAAGATATACAACAAGATAATCACCCTTGCCAAGGATCTCGTGAAGACGGGCGAGAGCATCTCTCGCGAGATAGGCATCCCTATCGTGCACAAGCGCATCAGTGTCACGCCGGTGTCATTGGTGGGAGCGGCTTGCTGCAAGACAATCGACGACTATGTGGCAATAGCCAAGACGCTCGATAATGCGGCTAAAAAGATTGGTGTCAACTTCCTCGGCGGCTTCTCTGCCATCGTGAGCAAGGGCATGACGCCAAGCGAGGAACTGCTTATCCGTTCCATTCCCAAGGCCTTGTCGGTCACTGATGTGGTTTGCTCAAGTGTCAACGTGGGTTCCACGAAGACAGGCATCAACATGGATGCCGTCAGGTTGATGGGTAGCATTATCAAGGACAGTGCTGAGCAAACCAAAGACAGGGCTTGCATTGGTCCTGCCAAGTTGGTGGTGTTCTGCAACGCACCTGACGACAACCCGTTCATGGCAGGCGCATTCCATGGCGTGAGTGAGGCAGATGCCATCATCAACGTGGGTGTGTCAGGCCCTGGCGTGGTGAAGGCTGCATTGGAGCAGATGGACGCTGACTGCCGTAAGGCAAACGGTGAGGGCCAGTCTGCAACCTTTGAGACACTTTGCGAGACCATCAAGCGCACTGCGTTTAAGATAACCCGCGTGGGACAATTCGTGGCTCAAGAGGCAAGCCGCAGGCTCAACGTGCCTTTTGGCATTATAGACCTTTCGTTGGCACCAACACCGGCTGTGGGCGATTCTGTTGCCGACATCCTCAAATGCATTGGCGTGGAGCAACCTGGCGCGCCTGGAACAACCGCCGCCCTCGCCCTTCTCAACGACCAAGTGAAGAAAGGTGGCATTATGGCAAGCTCATATGTAGGCGGACTGTCGGGAGCGTTCATCCCCGTCAGTGAGGACCAAGGCATGATAGACGCGGTCAACGTAGGAGCCTTGACATTGGAGAAGCTTGAGGCTATGACTTGCGTTTGCTCTGTCGGACTTGACATGATTGCCATTCCTGGTGACACGCCTGCCACTACTATCTCCGGCATCATTGCCGACGAGTCTGCCATCGGCATGATCAATCAAAAGACCACCGCCGTGCGCATAATTCCTGTAATTGGAAAGTATGTGGGCGAGACAATAGAATGGGGAGGACTTTTGGGTCACGCGCCAATAATGCCCGTAAATAAGTTCTCAAGTGAGCGACTTGTCAACCGTGTAGGCCGCATACCTGCGCCTATCCATTCGTTCAAGAATTGATAAAGGAGAAAAAGGTCAGTAGATCCTGACGTCAGAAATAATAGCTCCGCCTGCCGACTCATTGAGACGGCGTACAAGTTGGGAGCGCATCATACTCAAATCCTGCCTTAGGGCGGGATTTGTTATTTTCACGAAAAGCACTTGATTTTTAATGAACTTCTCGGCGGTGTATTGGGCAACAGTCCTTCCCGTTACCTCGCCCCAAGCGTCAACCACGCGCTTCTGGAGGAGCGGGGTCTCAAGTCCCTCGTTGCGGATGAATTGGCGCAGCAAGTCGCCCAATGGCTTCACGTCCCTTTTAAACATTGCGTCCTCCCGATTGGTTAATTGGTTCTTTCCGTTATCTCTCCGTCGTTGACGTCAAAGAGCTTGTAGTCAACGTCGGCATGACTGAGAATTTTGTCCAGGTGCTCCCTGTTGGTGTCGGTTATGAAAATCTGTCCGAAGTTGTTGTCGGCAACCAAGTGGATGATTTGCTCCACGCGGTTGGCGTCAAGCTTGTCGAAAATGTCGTCAAGAAGAAGCAATGGCATCTTGCCCGCCATTTTCTGTTTAAGGTAAGCGAACTGGGCGAGCTTCAATGCCAGGACGTAAGTCTTTGTCTGCCCCTGGCTGCCTTCGCGACGTATTGGGTAACCATCGATGAGCATCTCAAGGTCATCGCGATGGGTGCCATGAAGACTGTAGCCCACTGCCCTGTCCCTGAACCTGTCGCGTTGTATGACGTCAAGCAATGGTCCACGCTGACAATGAGACACATAGCGCAGCGACACATTTTCTCGCCCGCCTGATATTTGCGTGTATGCCTCTTGGAAAGCAGGAGTGATGTCATTCACGAGCTCATCCCTCTTCTTATATACTATCTCCCCATTCCTCGCCATTTCCTCTTCGAAGAGCTGCATGAGAGTGATGTCTGGTTCTTGCGCTGATTTCAAGAGGGCGTTGCGCTGTTGCAATGCCTTGTTGTACCTGTTCAATGCCTCGATGTAGGTGTTGTCAAGTTGCGCTATTACCACGTCGAGGAGTTTTCGCCGCTCCTCGCCCCCACCAGTCACAAGACTGTTGTCGGCAGGCGAGATAAAGACTAGCGGTATCATGCCGATGTGCATCGACAGTTTTTTATAATCCTTTCCGTTGCGCTTGAAGTGCTTGTGCTTGCCACGCTTCATGCCTGCGTAAATGCGCTCCTCTGTGGCGTTCTCAGAGAGATAGTCGCCCTCAATGACAAAGAAGTCGTGATCGTGATTTATGACCATGCTGTCAAGATTTGTGAAGCTGCTGTGGCAAAACGACATGAAGTATACGGCATCGAGCAAGTTGGTCTTTCCCACCCCATTGCTTCCGACAAAACAATTCAGCTTTTGAGATAGCGAGAGGTTGGCTTGCAAGATGTTCTTATAGTTGATAATTGAAATTTTCTTGAGTATCATAATTATCGGCAAAGGTAACTTAAATATGCGACAAACCCACTCTTTTGTATCACAAATTGAAAAAAGAGCTTTATAAATTTCAATGTTTGAATAAAAATGACTAATTTTGCCACGCAATAAATATAGGTAGACCAAATAGAAAAATAATAAATAAAAATAATGGCAAACAACAACGAAAAGGAGACTTTTGATGCATCCGTAAAGTCGGAGGCATTTTTCGAAAAGAACAAGAAGATTATCAGTGGTGCTATCATCGCAGTCATCGTGGTAGTGGCAGCTGTAATCTGCTACAACCAGTTTATCGGTGGTCCTCGTCAGGAGAAGGCAAGCACGGCTTTGTCTCGTGGACAGGAGTATTTCAACGCTGACCAGTTTGACAAGGCACTCAACGGCGACGGCGCAAGCTATGCTGGCTTCGTAAAGATCGCAAGCGACTACAGCAGTACGGATGCCGGCAACCTCGCCAAGCTCTATGCTGGTCTTTGCTATGCCAACCTTGGCAAGTGGCAGGACGCTGTGAAATACCTTGAGGACTATTCACCTAAGGGTGACGCCATGATTAGCCCCGCCGCTACCGAGGCTCTTGGCAATGCTTACGCTCACGTGGGTCAGATAGACAAGGCTATCAGCACCCTCAAAGATGCTGCAAGCAAGGCTGACGCTAAGGCAGACAACGGCACCAACAACAGTCTTTCTCCAACATTCTTGCTTCAGGCTGGAGAGCTGCTTGAGTCACAGAACAAGGTGGACGATGCCAACAAGATTTATCAGGACATCAAGAAGAAGTATGTCAATTCGGCCCTCGTTCAGAGCAACGACATTGACAAGTACATCGAAAGAACAACCAAGTAATGGCAACAGAGCTTCACAATCTTACTGATTTAAGTGACGTTAACATTCCTGACGCAAGCAATATGAACTTCGGTATCGTGGTTGCCGATTGGAACCACGAAATCACCGGAGCGTTGCTCAAGGGAGCGGTAGATACGCTTGAGGAGCACGGAGCGCTGACAGAGAATATCCATGTCAAGCACGTCCCAGGTAGTTTCGAGCTTGTCTATGGAGCGCAGCAGATGAGCAAGAACGATGGCTTTGATGCCATTATCATCCTTGGAAGCGTCATTCGTGGCGAGACACCTCACTTCGATTACATTTGCCAAGGCGTGACTTATGGTATTGCCCATCTCAATGCTACGCAGAACATTCCCGTCATCTATGGCCTCCTTACCACAAACGACTTGCAGCAGGCAAAGGAGAGAAGCGGTGGAAAACTTGGAAACAAGGGAGCCGAGTGTGCCGCTGATGCCATCATGATGGCTAAATTTTAAAAAAAGGACTAATACTTTCTTTATGCGTTTATACGAACTTCTTCAAGCCTATGAGTTTGACGAGATAATGCCTGTCATCGTTGACATGTTCCCTGGAACAGGAAAGTTCAGGAAACAGTTGGGTGAGGCTTGGGACACCCTTCTCGGCATGAGACCTGTGGCATCGAAGAAAGATATAAAGTATAAGTTCATGAAAGGTGCCAACGAAGACGAACAATATATTGGCGCCGACGACCATGACTTTGACACGACATGGGAGGTGATTATCGGAAAGAACCTCACAAGGGAAAAGGGTGTGGACCTTAACGATGCGGAGATGCTTGCCAACTGTTTGGTAAATATCTGCTTGATAGGTAAGCATCCAAGGAGTTTTGAGAACTCGTACAGGATTCTCTCAACACCCGACAGATAACACGGAGAAAATAAAGATATTAGGGGAAGCGAGTAAGAGAAAATCTTACTCGCTTTCTTCGTTATTGCTTTTCGATATGGAGATGCCGCCAAGGTGATTTATCGTTATGTCGAGCGAGGCAAAGTCATCTATTGAGCGGTCAGGATTGCCGATGCTTGCGGCAAACTTCAACTTGTCCCCTTCCACTTTCTCAAATATTATGCCGATAAGGGCTCCATGTTCATAGTAGTTGGCATCAACATGGTTTTTAAAGTCCGATTTCGTGAAGGTATGGTTGAAGAATGATGAGCCGTCTGACCGGATGATACTGATGTTCACGCGGTTGTCGTAATAGCTTGTCACGCCATCGGTTGCCAATGGCAGCGATGTGTCGCATTTCACGGTAATCCTTACCGTGTACTTTCCCCCTACCCAACTGATGTTGTTGTTCCTTACAACATCGCCAATGGCACGCGGCTTGTGCTGCTTGGCTACGACTACTGGCTTGTGCGCAATAATGATGTTACTTTGTGGCTTGTCCTTGCATGAAGCTACACCAACGAGAAGCAGTGGCAAGCCATAAATTATTGCCTTGTTCATGTTATTTTTGTTTTCAAACTCAATTTGCACGTGCAAAGTTAATAAAAATGTAGAATATTTTTTATCTTTGCGCTATGATAATCTCAGGAAAATAGCGATGAACATCATCAAGGAAAACATGCTTCTTATTTGCTGTCTTAGCCTGCTCTGCATTGCCGTGGGGTGTGGCGACCACAAGACCGACAAATCGGAAAGCCAAGATACTAAAGACACCATGGAGGTGCTTACCACAAACATCTCTGCTTGCTCACGGCTCTATACCGCTCAATATGACGTGCGCAAGATAATGGTTTATACCGACACGACGACCATCAGTGGCAATTTTCTCAATCATCACCTGAAGGTGGCGTTGCCATTGAGCGACCGCAAGGTAGCCATTCCCATCTCCGCCACTGCAAAGGCTTTTATCGACCTTGGAAAGATTAAGCATGAGAACATTATCCGGCATGGCGACCGCTTGGAGATTATCCTCCCCGACCCCGAGATAATGCTCACCTCGACAACCATAGACCATAAAGGTGTGAAGCAGAAGGTTGGGTTGCTTCGCCACGATTTCACCGACGAGGAACTGACCAGTTTGCAACGAAAAGGACGGACAGAAATCATAGGAAGTCTTTCGAGGACAAACATCGTCAAGGACGCACAGCAAAACGCGGCAAGGCTCATTGTGCCCATTGCGGTGCAGTGTGGTTTTGCCGAGGAGAACGTCACGGTGACATTCCGCAAAGACTTCCATCCAGGAGACATCAATGCGCTTATCCGACAGTTAAACTAAGACAGCCATGAAGAAAATCCGATATATATTGTTGTTATCAATAGTCTTGCTTGTGCTGGTTTGCGCGCTTGTGTTGTTCTTCTCTCTAAACAAGCAACCCCTTGTAAGCGTTGAAACAAAGGGCAACATCATGCCTACGCCAATGGAAGTGGAGAACGTGAGAAGCATCGGGCAATGGGAGTTCCTCACGTTGAGCGATGAGGAAATCGTGGACACCGTGCGACATGGTTTCTTTGGCGACAAAGAGCTCTCACGCATATATTATGGTACGCTGCGCCTTGGCTCAGACCTCAGCAAGGCAGGCGATGACCTTGTGCGAGCAAACAACGACTCGGTTGTTGTCACCCTTCCTAAGATAACGTTGCTCGACAGTCATTTCATCGATGAGGCTCGCACAAGGCCTTTGATAGAGGACGGCAAATGGACTGAGGCAGACCGTGCTGCCTTGACGCGAAAGGCAGAGAGGATGATGAGGAAGAGGTGTCTCACGAAAGCCAACCTTCAAAAAGCCTCCGACAACGCCCGCATACAAGTGGCGGCTCTCTTTCATGCCATGGGCTACAAGCATGTTCAGGTAAATATAAGTAAGTAGTTTGCATGTTAATGCGACATTGTGCAAGGCTAAGTGAAATTTAGATAGAAAAACATTAAATAGTTTGCTTGCTATCCATTATTTTCCTATTTTTGCACAAGGCAAGCGGTGGCTGGGCAATAGAAGCACGCTTCATCGCGCTCCCACTTGCATTGTCGTCAAATAAGAAAATAGTTATAACATGAGCACTGTCATTTATCCGAGTCCTATCTATGGACCGGTTCATAGCCGTCGGCTTGGACTTAGCCTTGGCATAAACCTTATGCCTGCCGATGGCAAGATATGTACATTTGATTGCCTATACTGCGAATGTGGCTTCAATGCCGACCATCGCACGCACTCCCATTACCCCACCCGTGAGGTCGTGGCAGAGGCGTTAGAAAAGCAGTTGATTAAGATGCACAACGATAATGAGCATCCCGATGTGCTAACCTTCGCGGGCAATGGCGAGCCAACTGGCAATCCGCATTTCCCCGAGATAATAGACGACACCGTGAGACTTCGCGACAGGTGGTGCCCTAACGCCAAAATCAGCGTGCTGAGCAACTCCACGTTCATCAGTCGTGAGAAGGTGCGTGAAGCCTTGATGAAGGTGGACAACAACATCCTAAAGCTCGACACGGTGAATGCCGAATACATCAAGAAGGTTGACCGCCCTACCCAACCCACATACGACGTGAGCAAAATCATAGAGCACATGAAGTGGTTCGATGGGCACATCATCATTCAGACAATGTTCATGAAGGGCGATGGCACCGACAACACCAGCGATGAGTTTGTCATGCCATGGCTGGATGCAGTGAAAAGCATTAAGCCACAGGAGGTCATGGTCTATACCATCGACCGCGAGACTCCCGACAAGAACCTTCAGAAGGCCACTCACGAAGAGCTCGACCGCATCAAGGACTTGGTCATCGCGTCTGGCATTCCTTGCACGGCATCATATTAAGAGTAACACATTAATCAATTACAGTAGAAACCATGGAATCAGAACTTTATAAGAATCGCAGCTTAGGCAGGTGCCTAAACGACGCGTACAACCTTTACCGAACCAATTTCAAGACCATCGTTCGCCGTCTGTGGTTGCCAGCGCTTGTCTTGTCTCTGCTGACGGCTGCCATCTACATGATTAGCACAAATGTGGTAATGGCTGTTACCACCAGCAGCCTGAGCGTTGGCAGTTTCATCGCATTGGCAGTGTTGGGGCTCTTGAGCGCGTGCGCTTATGTTTGGTTCTTTACCATCATCATCAGCCTTCTCAACGGCAGGAGCGTGAGAGCCAACCTGCCACGCATGATACGTCTCGCCTTTGTCCTTTTAGGCTTGACGATAGTGGCGTGTTTGTTCGTGGCACTGGTTTCCGTGGCTTGTGCCAGCTTTACAACAAAGCCCACAGCCATGCCCCTCATGGGTGCTTTTGTCGCTATGATAGCCTGTGTGGTTGTATTCATTTTGGCGCTCCCGCTCTGCTACTCTACTATGAAATATAGCATCGAGCAAGACGAGAAGGTCATGGCGATGTTCAAGCGTCATTACGTGGCAGGCTGGCGTCAATGGGGATTCTTGTTTATCATCGTGTTGCTTGTGGGCATTATCGTGATGATTATCGACACGCTTGTCGGCATGCCAAACAATATCCTTTCGCTTGCGTCAGGCATGAGACGTATCAGCATGATGGAAGGCGATTTCCCCGCCATGCCTTCGGGCTTTGGCCTGTTGGCATTCGTCACTTCCGCCCTCTGCACGTTTGTCATGATATTTGTCAGGCCTTGGGTCGTCTTCGTCTTCTATTATGCCTATGGCTGCATTGACGAGAAGGAGAAGGCGAGAATGGCATTGAAGAAGGCGGAGGCAAGCCAAGAGCCAACCGAGACGGAAAATAATGAAAGGTCTATTGATTTTGAAGAAGTAAGATAAATGAAGAAACAACGCATCCTTTTTATAGATCGTGATGGCACGCTTATCGAAGAGCCAAGCGATGAGCAGATAGACAGCTTCGAGAAGTTGAAGTTCGTGCCGACGGTCATCAGCAACCTTGGGTTCATAAAGCGTCACCTTGACTATAAGTTTGTCATGGTGAGCAATCAAGATGGATTGGGCACGAGCTCCTTTCCCGAGGAAACCTTTTGGCCAGTCCACAACTTCATCTTGGAAACGCTAAAGGGCGAGGGCATCACCTTCGACGACATGCTGATAGACCGCCATTTCCCCGAGGACAATTCGCCAATGCGCAAGCCTGGCACGGGAATGGTAGAGAAATACATGAACGACGACACCGTTGATATAGCTGGAAGTTATGTCATCGGAGACAGGGAGACCGATGCCCAACTTGCCGAGAACATGGGTTGCAAGTCGCTCATCCTTGGAAAGGAAGGCATGACATGGAGCAAGATTGCCGAGATTCTGTTTGCTGGCGAGCGCATAGCCGAGGTGCACAGGGCAACGAAAGAGACCGATGTCTATGTGCGCTTAAACCTCGATGGCTCAGGCAAGTGCGACGTGACCACGGGGCTTGGCTTCTTCGACCACATGCTTGAGCAGATTGGCCATCATGGCATGATAGACATCACCGTCCATGTCAAGGGCGACTTGCACGTGGACGAGCACCACACAATTGAGGACACGGGCCTTGCCTTGGGCGAGTGCATACTCCAGGCCCTTGGCGACAAGCGAGGCATCGAGCGCTATGGCTTCTGCCTGCCCATGGACGATTGCCTCTGCCAGGTGGCACTCGATTTCGGTGGCCGTCCATGGCTTGTGTGGGACGCTGAGTTCAAGCGTGAGAAGATTGGCGAGATGCCTACGGAGATGTTCTTCCATTTCTTCAAGAGCCTGAGCGACGCGGCTAAGATGAACCTCAACGTCAAGGCTGAGGGCACCAACGAGCACCATAAGATAGAAGGCATATTCAAGGCTCTCGCGCGCAGCCTCAAGATGGCGGTCAGGAGAGACATCAACCACTTCCAGCTGCCATCGTCTAAGGGCGTGCTGTAAGAGGCAGGGTTCATATGGTCGCGATGATGTTACCGTGTTTGGGGCTTATCGTGACCTGTGATTCGTGATTTTGTGATTTATTCCTCATGCCCGATCGTGAGCTGCATGAGGTCGTAGTAAGAGCCATTGTAGATATTAAGGTCCACATTGCCCTTGATTCCAGGCAGCACGCCAGTGTCGGTGTGTTGCCAAAACTTCCATTTGCCCTTATACTCCACCTTGTTGACATAATAGTGGGCTATCCAATATGGATAGTCGTCGAACACGGGTGCCGACAGGTATTTCTCCTTGAAGTTGTAGTAGGTGTAGATTATCGGCTTCACGTGGTATTTGTCCTCCACGATATGCAACCAAGCGAGCACGTCAGTCTGGAAGTCCTCCACGCTTTGGTCAGCTGGCTTGTGCTCAATGTCAAGCACGGGAGGCAAGTCGCCTTCTTCGAGATGAACCTTTTTCAGGAAGAAATATGCCTGCTTGCGAGCTGGCGACTTTGTGCTCCAGAAGTGGTATGCCCCGCGAATGAAGCCATATTCGCGAGCTTGGTAGAAGTTGTCGGCGAAGTTTGGGTCAACCTTTGTTGAACCTTCCGTTGCCTTTATTATAATGAAACGCAGTGGACAGCCGTCAATGAGCGCATTGGAGCGCAAGCGGTCCCAATTTATCTTTCCTTGGTATCGCGAGATGTCTATTCCGTGAATCTCATAGCCCTCAGGGTATTTGGCGTCACCATAGAACGCGCGCCAACGGAAGCCTGTTGGCCCTACAAAGAAATACCAGAACGCCCAGATATAAAGAGCCATCACGAGAAGTGCGCCAAAGACCCAAGCCTTGCCGTTCTTCCTCTTGAAAAAGCCCTTGAAATCGAAAAAAGCCAGTCCGTGCCGGCTTTGGGGTCTTCTCTTGTGATTTCGGGAAGACGCACTCCGTCTACGGACTGGCTTTTTATTGCGCATTAATCTATATTACTTGTTCTTCTCGGCATTCTCCAGTGAGAGAGTCCTGGTGTCGCGGTCGCACACCTCAGCAGGACCCCAATACTGGATTGGGCCAGGATATACGAAGCATGTGTCGTTTGCCCACTCGTCGCGATGAGCAGCGAAAGCCTTGAAAGGTGCACCCTCAAGCTCCACGAGAGCCTTGCGGATAACAGGCTTCATCTCACCGTTGCGGCGCTCCATGTTCATCATCATGGTGATTGGCACGCCACCAGCCTTCCACTCGTCTGTAGGAGCAGAGAGGTTCTTCACGATGGCCATGTAGCCAGTCTTGCCGTTGGCAATGAGGTTTGCGGCACTCACGCCGAGAGCATAGCAGTAGTCAGCATCGAAGTTGGATGGAGCTGCGCAGCGGCCCTCATAGCCGAAGAAGTGGTGCTGAGCGGCGAACTTGCCGTTATACTTGCCTTCCTTCTTCCATTCAGCCAGCTTGGCGCCAACCATGTCGGAGATGAGCTTCTCTGTCTCGATGAGAGACACCTGCACGTTTCCGTGAGGGTCACGGTCGAGTGAGAGCTGGCGGGCAACACCCTCAGGAAGAGTGGCGAATGTGTCGGCATTCTCCTTGCTCAGGTGTGCGATGATGTATTCGCGCTGTGCCTCCTTGTCGAGGTTCTTGTAGTCGTCACCATGGGCAGCGAGCAGGTCGTTGAGCTCGTCGATGAGGCGGCCAATGGCAGGCACAAACTCGATGAGGCCCTCAGGGATGAGCACCACGCCGAAGTTGTTGCCATCCTCAGCACGCTTAGCCACTGCAGAGGCAATCTGCTCAACAATCTCGTTGAGGGTCATGTCCTTAGCCTCAATCTCCTCAGAGATAAGGCAGATGTTTGGCTGTGTCTGAAGGGCGCACTCCAGGGCGATGTGAGAGGCCGAGCGACCCATCAGCTTAATGAAGTGCCAGTATTTGCGGGCTGAGTTAGCGTCACGCTCAATGTTGCCGATAAGCTCAGAATATACCTTCGTGGCTGTGTCGAAACCGAAGCTGGTCTCAATCTGGTCGTTCTTCAAGTCGCCGTCGATGGTCTTTGGGCAACCAATCACCTGCACGCCATAGTTCTTTGCGGCATAGTACTCTGCCAGCACGCAGGCGTTGGTGTTGGAGTCGTCGCCACCAATGATGACAATGGCCTTGATATTGAGCTCGCGGATAATCTCCAAGCCTTTCTCAAACTGGTCAACCTTCTCCAGCTTTGTGCGGCCAGAGCCAATCATGTCGAAACCACCAGTGTTGCGGTATTGGTCAACAAACTCCTCGGTCAGCTCCACATAGTTGTGGTCAACGAGGCCGCCAGGACCCATCAGGAAACCATAGACCTTGTTGTTGTTGTTCATCTTCTTCACGGCATCGTAGAGACCGCAGATGACGTTGTGGCCGCCAGGAGCCTGACCGCCAGAGAGGATGATACCCACGTTCATCTCGTTGGTGGCCTCCTTGTCGCCAGGAGTGAACTCTATCAGGGGCATTCCGTATGTGTTGGGGAAAAGCTCCTGAATCTCTTTCTGGTCACCTACGCTCTGTGTAGGCTCGCCTTCCTTCACTTTAACGGCACCCTGAAGGCCCTTGGGGAGTTTGGGCTGATACTGTGCGCGTGCTTTCTGCAAAAGACTTGTCTTCATTGATTTGAAAATTGATTGAATTTATGAATTTCCAATTGCAAAAGTAGCGGTTTTAGCCGAAATAAGGAAAGAAATAGCCAATAAAATATATTTTTATCACTTTTTTAGAACACATCTATTTCCAGTTACAATATTTTTCCATATCTTTGGGCATAAAATCAATAGTTTAGTAAAAACCACCTTTTTATTATGGCAAATAAAAGACAACTGAAGCGCACTATCAATTACATCACAAGTGAGCTTTTCGCGGAGGCTATGGCTGCCGTGATTTATAGCGACAAGACCAACAAGAAAGAGGGCGACGGAGTGCTTGCCTCCATCATCATCATGCGCGACGATTTCATCTCTCGCATCTCACATCCAGAGCCTGGGATGGCCGCGAGGAAATATTACAAGGCACTTGTGAAGAACTTCAACAGCGTGGTGTCTGAGACCATTGACAACATATCCAATTTAGGTTAGTTTCCTTCTGCCTCATGTTAAAGAAATTTTGTGGATGGCTTCTGTTCAAGTGCCTTGGATGGAAGCTCAACGTCACTGTTGACCTTCCCGAGAAGTTCATCATCGCCCTCGCGCCCCACACCAGCAACTGGGACTTCATCCTTGGCGAGCTCTACATGCACTCGCAGGGATTGAAAATCAACTTCCTCATGAAGAAGGAGTGGTTTTGGGGACCGCTGAAGCCGCTCTTCCTGAAGATGGGTGGCATACCCGTCTACAGGTCAAAGCATACCAGCCTCACCGACAACCTTGCCGAGGAGGCAACCAAGCGCCATGAGTTCAAGCTCTGCATCACGCCTGAGGGCACGCGCTCGCTCAACCCCGAGTGGAAGCGTGGATTCTATTTCATAGCCATGAAAGCCAACATCCCCGTGCTGCTCTTTGGCGTTGACTACGAGCGCAAGCTCATAGAGTGCACAAAGAGCTTCATACCCTCTGGCGATGTGGACAACGAGATGAGGATGGTGAAGCAATATTTCAAGCACTACAAGGGCAAGAACCCCGAGAACTTCACCACAGGCGAGGAATGAGAGGTGGCGAGATGATAAAACTTCTGTCGTTGTGCGCGGGCATCATGCTGACACTCAGTGGAGCGCAGGCAAGACGGGCTCTCAGCGGTGCGCAGGCAAGGCAAGCACAGCCTGAATCCATCGACAATGCGTCCCAAACGAGCCAATGCCCCACACTCTGGGGAGGCATCAGCTATCATGGAGCGCCTTGGGTGACCAATGTCTCCTCTCTCTCGGATGCTCCGAAAGGCCTTCAAGGCAGGCACCTCTCAGTGTGGGCGTCACATGGCAGGTATTATGACGGCAGTCGAGGCAAGTGGATATGGCAGCGCCCGTTGCTCTACTCCACCACCGAGGACCTCTTCACACAGACCATTGTGGTGCCCTATCTCATACCCATGCTTGAGCGGGCAGGAGCCAATGTCTTCACCCCACGCGAGCGCGACTGGCAGCAGATGGAGTACATAGTTGACCCCGACGGTGGGCTCAACGCCTCAGCCTCATGCTATGCAGAGTGCGCGGGCAAATGGAAGACTGCCGCACAACCTGGTTTTGCCGCCCACGCTGGCAACTACCAAGATGGCGAGAACCCATTCGAGGCTGGCGGGGCAAGGCAGATAAAGGTCACCAAGAAGGCAGGCAAGGCTTTCGTGAAGTGGCAGCCCTACTTCGTCAAGGGTGGCAAGTATGCCGTCTACGTGAGCTATGCCACGCTGGCAAAGAGCATCGACGATGCCCACTACACGGTGTTCCATCAAGGTGTGGCTACAGAGTTCAGGGTCAACCAGCGCATGGGCGGCGGCACGTGGGTATATCTTGGCACATTCACCTTCGACGAGGGCAGCAGCGTGGACAACTGCGTGATGCTCTCCAATCAAAGCCAACATAAAGGAATAGTGACAGCCGATGCCGTCAGGTTTGGCGGTGGCATAGGCAACATTGCGCGTGGAGGCTCCACAAGCGGCTATCCACGGGCCGTGGAGGGAGCGAGATACTGGGCACAGTGGGCAGGAGCGCCATACGATGTCTATGGAGGCAGGAAAGGCTCCGACGACTATTCCGACGACATAAATGCCCGCTCGCTGATGACCAACTGGCTTGCGGGTGGCTCTGTCTACAACCCCATACAGGATGGCAAGGGCGTGCCAATAGAGCTCTCGCTGGCCGTGCATAGCGATGCTGGCTTCAACCCCGATGGCAAGACTCCATGGGGAAGTCTCGCCGTGTGCACCACCGACTTCAACGATGGTCAACTGGCAAGTGGGGTCACGAGGCAGGCATCAAAGATATTCGCACGCAACCTGCTCGACAACTTGGTATCCGACCTTAGCCCCAAGTACAAGGCTTGGCCCAAACGCTACTTGTGGGACCGCAACTACTCTGAGTCGCGCTTGCCTGCCGTGCCATCTGCCATCATTGAGACCTTGTCGCACCAGAGCTTCCCCGACATGCTCTTGGGTCAGGACCCCAACTTCCGTTTCGACATGGCCCGCTCAATCTACAAGACCATAGCGCGCTTTGTCAACGGCATGCACGGTGAGCCCACGGTGATAGAGCCCTTGCGACCACTGAACCTCAGCGTCAGCCTCGCCAGGAGCAAGGCAACGGTGAGCTGGACACCACAGAAAGACTCCACGGAGACCACAGCCACGCCCACATATTATATAGTGTACACGGCAGTGGGAAAAGGTGGCTTCGACAATGGCACACGCGTGGAGCGCCCAAGCTTCTCGCTCGACATAGAGCCTGGCGTGGCTTACCACTTCAAGGTGTCGGCTTGCAACCTCGGCGGTGAGAGCTTCCCCTCAGAGGTGGTGTCGGTGGTGAGGCAGCCCAATGCCACAGCCACGGTGCTCGTGGTCAATGGCTTCCACAGGCTTTCGAGCCCTGCGGTCTCTGGTGAGGGCAGGCATGGCAACTTCGACTTAGACTCTGACATCGGTGTCACCGAGGGCCTCACGGCAGGATGGAACGGGAAGTTCATTGCTGGCAACAACTTCAACTATGTGGCTGAGCATGCCCTTGCCATTGCCTCTGCCCATAAGTACAACGTGGTGAGCTGCTCCTCGCATGCCATAGAGACGGGCATTGTGGACATCAACAGCTACGATGCCGTGGACCTTGTGCTCGGTTTGGAGAAGTACACCGCCAACCAGACGAGATACTACAAGACCTTCTCGCCCATGATGAAGCAAACGCTCACGCGCTATCTTGCCAATGGAGGCAAACTGCTGGTCAGTGGCGCTTACGTCGGCTCAGACAATGCGGAGAAAAGCTCGGGCAATGCAGAGACTGGCACGGCTGGCAATGCAGAGACAGGCAATGCACAAGGCGGCTCCACGGGCAGCGATTGGCTCTCTCAGGCACTGCACGCCTGCTGGGACGGAGCTGCCAAGACCGACTCCCTGAATGGCATCAGCGGCTTGGGAATAAGCGACATAAGGATATACGACACGCCAAACCCCGACCACTATTGCGTGCAGTTTGCCGACAAGCTCTCGCCTGCACCAGGAGCTTTCACCGCAATGCTCTATGCCGATGGCAGTCCTGCGGCTGTTGGCTACGATGGCAGTCAGGCTGCGGAGGGGCAAGCAGCAACCGCGGCAAAGCCCTCGCGAGCCTTCGTGATGGGATTCCCCTTGGAGAGCATCACCGACAGGCAGACGCAAGCCAACATCATGCGAGGCATTCTCGCTTTCCTCCTTAACAAATAAAGCACTCTTGAACGAGCAAAGCACATTGAACGAAAAAACATAAACACGAACATATAACCATCTTAAACACATTAATCATGAAAATACAAGCCAACCCATCGGGGACACGAAGCATCGAGGTGACCGACAACCACCTTGCCACAATAGACAAATACGCACTCCTGCGCAACCTCATCGACAGCAATGGCATCATCGACGAGAGCGTGCTCGACAAGCTCAAGTTCAACGTGCGCTCACTGCTCGAAGGCTCTGAGGGCTCAGACCACGACCTCCTTGACCTCTGCCTCGACGTGCTCTACAACAAGAACATGAAGGCATTCGGATTGCACCAGCTCGTGCTGCTCTACATCAACTGGAAGAACGACAGCCAAACACAGGAGGGCGAGGAGTCTGGCGAACAGAACAGCTAAGCCTATGCCAAGCAATCAGAAGCCATACCCACAGCTCACCGACTTCCTGCCTACGACGAAGAAAGAATGTGAGCTGAGAGGATGGACGCAACTTGATGTCATTCTCTTCTCTGGCGACGCCTATGTGGACCACCCTGCCTTTGGTGCCGCAGCCGTGGGGCGCATCATCGAGGCGGCTGGCTACAAGGTGGCAATAGTGCCGCAACCCGACTGGCATGGCGACTTCCGCGACTTCAAGAAGCTGGGCAGGCCAAGGCTCTTCTTCGCCATTTCGCCTGGCAACATGGACAGCATGGTCAACCGCTATACTGCCAACCGACGCATGCGCCATGAGGATGCCTACAGCCCTGACTCGCGCCATGACATGCGACCCGACTACCCAAGCATTGTCTACACCAAAATCCTGAAGCAGCTCTTCCCCGACGTGCCCGTGGTGCTGGGAGGCATAGAGGCATCGCTCCGCCGCTTCACCCACTACGACTATTGGCAAGACAAGCTCCTCAGGCCCATACTATGCCTCAGCGGGGCAGACTTCCTGCTCTATGGCATGGGCGAGAAAAATACCCCTGCCCTATGCGACGCGCTGGCCAGCGGAAGGCACATCAGCGAGATTGGCGACATACCTCAGACCTCGTTCATCAGGCGGGAGGAGAACATACCAGGAGGCATCAGGGAGGACGACATCGTGCTGCATTCCTATGAGGAGTGCCTGCGCGACAAGAAGGCACACGCCGACAACTTCAGGCACATCGAGGAGGAGTGCAACCGCATGCACGGACAGAGGCTCATTCAGAAGGTGGGCAACGAATACGTGGTGCAAAACCCCATGTACCCACCCATGACAAGCGAGGAGCTGGACGCCGCATTCGACCTGCCCTACACCCGACTGCCTCACCCCAAGTACAAGGGCAAGACCATCCCCGCCTACGAGATGATAAAGTTCTCCATCAACATGCACCGTGGATGCTTCGGCGGCTGCTCCTTCTGCACCATATCCGCCCACCAGGGCAAGTTCGTGGTGTGCCGCTCAAAGGAGAGCATCGTCAAGGAGGCGAAGAAAATCATAGCCATGCCCGACTTCAAGGGCTACATCTCCGACCTTGGCGGACCATCTGCCAACATGTATGGCATGCACGGCCGCAACCTCAAGGCGTGTGAGCACTGCAAGCGACCATCGTGCGTCAACCCCATGATTTGCCCAAACCTCATGACCGACCACACTAAGCTCCTGGAGGTATATCATGCCGTGGACGCATTGCCTGGCATGAAGAAGAGCTTCATAGGCAGTGGCGTGAGATACGACCTCATACTGCACAAGTCGAAAGACGAGAAGTCAAACGAGGCGGCAATGCAATATGCCCGAGAGCTGATAACAAAGCACGTCAGCGGACGACTGAAGGTGGCACCTGAGAACACCTCCGACCACGTGCTGAAGTTCATGCGCAAGCCATCGTTCACCCTGTTCTACGAGTTCAAGCGACTCTTCGACAAGATAAACAAGGAGGCAGGACTGCGCCAGCAGATTATACCCTACTTCATCAGTTCCCACCCAGGGTGCAGCGAGGAGGACATGGCAGAGCTTGCCGTCATAACCAAGGGTCTCGACTTCCACCTGGAGCAGGTGCAAGACTTCACCCCCACCCCAATGACCGTCTCCACCACCGCCTTCTACACAGGCTACGACCCCTACACGCTGGAGCCGCTCTTCTGTGCCAAGACGCCCAAGGAGAAGCTCGCACAGCGCATGTTCTTCTTCTGGTACAAGCCCGAGGAGCGCATGGGCATAGAGAGGGAGCTCAGGCGAATAGGCCGCACTGACCTCATTGCCAAGCTCTACGACGGAGTGCCCTATCATGGACGTGCCAAATACGACCACAAGGCCATTGGCTCATCGCCCGACATGCCAAAGAGAGGAAGGCAAGAGAAAGGCGGAAGAGACGACAGGCGACAGGCGCAGGGAAGAGGCAGGGCACAAGGACAGCGCGATGAATGGAGGCAGCAGGACCAGCGCCAGGCACAAGGTTCACGGCAGGAAAGCCAACAGAGGCAGAAGCCGAAGCGCGCCTCCTTCAACCCCAACTTCCACCCAAAAAGCAAGAACAGAAGATGATTATCGCTGAACAATACATCAAGGGCAAGCACGACGATGCCACTTGCGAGGATGGCATAGTGGTGACTCCACATTTCGTGGCAGTCGTCGATGGCAGCACCAGCAAGGGCACTCGCCAAGTGGACCCCACCAAGAGCAATGGCAGGCTCTGCATGGAGCTCATTGCCGACTACATCAGCCACATGCCCGAGGACATCTCCCTCGACGGCTTCTGTGATGGACTGACGCAAGCCATACGCCACATCTACGTGGAGCATGGCATGGCAGGAGCCGAAAAATCGAAAGATGCAGAGGCAATGCCTGCCCTCGACCCTGTTGACCGCCTTTGCGCCTCAGTGGCAATATACAGCCAGCACAACGGAGAGGTGTGGATGATAGGCGACTGCCAGTGCATCGTCGGCGGAAAGCTGCACACCAACGGCAAGCCCTCTGAGGCAGTGATAGCCGAGAGGCGCGCGGCATCGTTCAAGAGCATGGAGAGCCAGCATCCCGACATGACAGATGGCGGAGTGCTGGTGCACGACTATGCAAGGGACGGCGTGCTCGCAGACCTCATCAAGGCGATGGACGGGCAGAACAAGACCTATGCCGTGATGGACGGCTATCCCATCTTCCGACAAGGGATAAAGGTCATCAAGGTGGACACGAAAAATGGCGGGCACGACTCTGACATCGTGCTCGCCACTGATGGTTATCCCTTCCTCTGCACCACGCTGGAGAAGAGCGAGCGCAAGCTCAAGAAGCAGCTTGCCACAGACCCCTTCTGCATCCTCACGTTCAAGGCCACGAAGGGATTGATGCGCGGCAACCAGTCGTTTGATGACCGTGCCTACGTGCGCTTCTCTCCCTGCCCCGAGCAGCGCTACTTCCTCACCCTCAGCTTCGACGGCACCGCCTATCATGGCTGGCAGATTCAGCCAAACGGCATGTCGGCGCAAGAGAGGCTGCAAGACGCGCTGACGAAGATACTGAGGCGGAAGGTGAGCGTCACTGGAGCTGGACGCACAGACGCTGGAGTGCATGCCAGAACAATGGTGTGCCACTTCGACGACCGCGAGGGCCTCTGCTGCCAACAGTTGCTCTACAGGCTCAACCAGCTGCTGCCCAGCGACATCTCATGCCGCGAGCTGAAGCCAGTGCCACAGAGCCTCCATGCCCGATTCTCAGCCGTGAAGCGCACCTACCGCTACTTCATCCACACCCGAAAAGACCCCTTCGCCAGGCATTTCTCCGTGGAGACCCACTACCCCCTCGACTTCACCTTGATGAACGAGGCGGCACAGGAGCTCCTGCGCATAACCGACTTCAAGGCCTTCTGCAAGGCAGACAGCGATGCCCGCACCACCATCTGCCATGTCAACACGGCGCGATGGGTGCAGACATCACCATCGGAGTGGTATTTCGAGATAAGTGCCGACCGCTTCCTTCGCAACATGGTCAGGGCTGTCGTCGGCACCTTGTTCGATGTGGGTCGTCACCGTGTCTCCATGGCAGAGTTCCGTGGCATCATAGCCAATGGCTCGCGGTCAGACTCAGGAGAGTCGATGCCAGCCAAGGGGCTCTTCCTCTGGGACGTGGAATACTGACGCAGCTCGCGCACTGTCAGCCAAACCTCCTCGCCCCTCTCCATGGCGTCAGTGGCCTTGCGGGCCAGGGCAAGGGCATGGGCAGTGGAGTCGAGCACATAGCCACGCCGCGTGTTCCTGCCAGGCAAGATGTCGCCCATGGTGTCCGAAGGCTTGTTGCCGGGCCTTATGAGCACCGTCGGGAACCCAGGCACCCCAACAGCTTGCGGCAGCCACCTGCCATGCTCGCGGCTCGGGGTCACCAGCACGCGGTAGCGGCCATTGGGCACGGCCATGGGCCCCTGCTCGCGCGCCTTGGCTATCTTGTCCAGAGAGCGGTGATTGTTCAAGTGGCGGCAGGGAGGCTCCAGGGTGTCGCAAAACGGCACACCGTCAACCCACATCCTGCCTATCGTATAATCAGGCTTCATGTAGAGCCTCTTCATCACGATTTCCATCCTTTCCTCCTCGCTTAAGGTTATCGTGACTCATGACTCGTGACTCCATGGCTTCCTAACCCTTTGTCCAGCAAGCTCGCGTAGTCCACTTTCTTCTCCCACGTGTTCGAGGCAACCTTCTCTATCCAGTGGTTACTCTTCCACCTCCAAATCATAGTCTTGAACGCACGCTTTTCCGAACGGGTGTATGAGGGTTTCTTACCAAACTTCTGCTCCAAGGCCTCCTCTTTCGTAAACCGCTGTTTAAGGTTGTCGAATATGGAGCCGTTGACGGTGTAGCGCTGCTGCTGCTCGGAAGCCTTCATGGCAGTGTTGTAGAAATCATTGCCAAAATAGTGTATCTGCTCCCTCATGATGTATTCTGCCATCAGTGGGGCAAAATTCACCACGTTCTTGCTCTCCTTGCCTGTGAGCAACTTGAGCACTGCGGCGCAACGGTAAGCCATTTCGCCAGAGCGGATACGGAATAAAAGCAGGGCGTCATTGCATGAAGCAATGGCCTGAACGCGTTTTTTCTCTTGCCAATCCATAATGGCCTTCTTGACGCGGGGAAGCTCCAACACTCCCTCAGCCTTGCTCAGCTTCTCCACGGCTTCGTAGATGCGCGCCTTGTTGTCGTCAGACAGTTTGGGTATTTCGACGTAGGGGTCATACCTGTGGTCTGCTACTCCCGACACAATCACGCGAGATGCCAATCCGTTTTCAATGCTGGCGCTTGTGAAGAACTGGCGGAATGCGGTATGGGTGGTCGTGGCAGACCAACTGTAGTTTACATTGACCGTGCCACTCACCGACTCTGTGGAATGATAGTCTTGGCCATACTCACCACCGTCAAAACCAAGAGTGTATAACTCAGTTAAGTCCGACCAACCTCCACGCTTGATGAATTTGACCATCACCCCGAGCTCCTCGCAGAAGCTGAAGAGAGAACGCCCCTGCGCATTTATTAAGCGCTCAACGATTTGTGATAGGCTGAGGTTGAAAGGCACTTTTTGCTTGAAGAGATGTGGAGTGGCGGGAGCTTTTTCGTTTGCCTTGCGCGTTCTGCATTTCTCTTGATATTCCCTCTCTATCTTGTCAACCTCGTCTCTGGCCTCGTCCATCTGTTTCATCCATGGCGCCAAGCGGCGAGCGCAGAAGCTTTTTCCGCTTCCCGATGGACCTACTACTACAGTCATCAAGTTGTTTTGTTTCTCGTCTCCGCCGTAATTCAAGCGTGCTCCGCATGCATAGGACGCGGCTGCGGGAAACACCGTGCATAGCACGGGCATCTTCAAGTATGGTGGGAGGCCTACGAGTGTGTCGCTCAAGCCACGCGGCAGGAGTTTCACTATCTTGTCGCTCAGCTCCTGCTGCTGCTTTTCCCATGAGTCCGCGTCATCCATGTCGTCATCATCGATGCTTGCCGTCGTTGCAGTGGCTTGTTTTGCCAGGCAGAGCACCTCGGCGCGAATCTTGGCGAGCTGCTTCGGCATGGGGCGGTTGGGCTCAAGATAATTGGCGTAGAAGTCGTTGATGAGCGACTGGCTTTCTGCCTCGCTGGCATAAGAGGGCATGCGCTCTGCCACGACCTGCCGCATCAGCTCCTGGGGCACGGTCTTGCAAATGCCAGTGGAGAGAATGGCCAACAGGTTGTTGTGGCGATGCCCCTCAGCGTCGATGCCTTTTTGGTCCATCGCCAAGACCTCGGAGCATGTCCTGTCGAATATCTGCAGTGCTTGCTCCTGCGTCATCTGGTCTTGAATAGTAGTGTGCGGTGAGTTGTCTGTCCCCTTTTCATTCCTAATCCGTTCTTCCTTGTCATTCCTTGTCTCGCTCGCGCCGCTCCCATGCTGGGTGGCAACCGCTGGTTGGGCTTCGGTCTTCAGCCGTGCGTTGGTGTTTGCCGACGTTTCAGCGGCAGCCGTGACAGCTTGCGAGTGGGCATCGCGATAGAAAAGCCTTTGTTTGTCGATATAGAAAAAGTATTTCCTTGGCACGGCAAACGAGCAGCGGGCAATGTCTTTCACGCCCTTGTCGTAGCCCTCAGGCAGCCTTTCGTCCTTGTCGAGGCCAAGCTCGGTGAATATCCGCTCGTTGGCTTCTGCACGAGTCTCCCCGCCTGCCAGCTCATACACTATGTGCATGCCTTGCCCGCTGGGCGACATGTGCACCACTGCGATGCCAAGCTCCTTCTCTCTGCCTTTTATCATGCTATCATAAAGCTCTTTCGGGGAGCATTCCATGTGATCAATGTCCAGCATGCTAAGGCCTGAGGCTTCCATGTCCTCGTTTTTGCGCTTGCCAGTCGCGGAATGGCCACCGAAGATGAACGCGGGCAACTGCTTCTTTAATCTGGTTTTCCGCCCTTTTAGTCCCATGAGCAGGGCCTCTCCATTTTCTTTAGGTGTCAATTCTTGCTCCTTCATTTGCTGTTCTATCCTGATTATCTCAGCACAAGTCGTTTCAACAGACAGGGAATCGATGATTGCATAAAACTCTTTCTCTGTGCACTCACGTAAGGTGAGCGTCGCCTTGTCCTGGCAATCGAAGAGCCTGCGGACAAGCTCCTCGCCTATGCCGCATCCTGAATCCAATGCCGTTGCGCCGGAGTCCGCTAACGCCTGGCCAACCTTTGATAGATGTCTCTCTAAGAGAGTGTGGTCGAGTTCTACCCGACGTACTACTTTAAAATTTTTCATAATGCTTATTCATGGTTGTTATCCATGAATTAATATGATTTTTAGGTGCCCCATAGGGGGCGATTTAAAACTAAACGTGAGGATAAAATAATATTTTTCGTTTTGTCTCTCACGTGCGGGAGTTTCCCTACCTTTCATCTGCAAATTTACAAAAAATTTTAGAAAACGTGCAAGCTTTTTCGTAATTTTTTTTTACTTGTTTTTATATCTCGTTATGGATTAGCTAAGTAGGCGCTGCTGGTTAATACTGAGGTGAAGCCAAGAAAGGCAAAAAGGCTGATACACAATAGAATATATGTCTGAGCGGCTTGCGGAAGCTGACAGCGCGAGAGAGGCTGCAAGCCGCGTGCGCGCATGCGCATGAGAGAATATTGAGTACTCAGACAAGCTAATTCTGATAAAAAAGGCGAAAAAATAAGAAATAACCTGATTTCTCCGCTTTGGCAGCGTTAAATAAATACACTTTTAGCTTGACAGAGTTATACTGAATCTAGAACAATAAGTTTATTAGCTTTACGCAGTCATCTCTTGGGGAGCTTTGGAGGTAGCATGCTCGAAAAAGTCACAAAGGTCACAGGTCACAGGTCACGATAAGGATTTTGCATGTTTTTTATGCCCAATACAATGCCATAAAGCATCATCCTCTCTTATATAGTAATGTTCGCGCGTACATTATTATAAAAGGTTTTCATGATATAATATAGTTAATTATAAAAGGATTTCATGATATAATATAGTTTTATGCCATATTTACATTCCCACCTTTCACCACGATTTCCACGGAAACACATGTGCACGGGCGTTTTTTTGTGCCTTAAAACCACCATGGATGCCTTGCAGGGGCGGGTCTTGTGCCCGCCCGCGTCCCGCATGGCACACACATTCTTTATTTCCACACGGATTTAAAAGATTTAAAAGATGTCGGCTTCGCCGATTACGCATACCATTTTCATCCACATTGGTTGCGGACGGGCACAGGGCCCGCCCCTGCGCGTTGAACCATCGCGGATGTTTTGCAGGGTGCGGCCCCTGTGGCCGTCCGCGTCCCGAATGGCATAATACCGTGTTATTCCGTTTTTTGCGTTGAATCACCGCATAGCGAATAGCGTAGCAATCTTTTAAATCTTTAAAATCCGTGTGAGGAAAAAGGATCATGTGGGGAGAAAATCCATGAGAGAAATGTTTTGGATATTGAGCCATACGGCATACCCCACACCCTACAAAAACATGCGAAATCCTTATCGTGACCTGTGACCTGTGACCTTTGTGACTTTTTCATTGCTTTCCCACCGTAACGCCACTGCCCTTCCACCGAAACGCCACCATCATTCCACCGCAACGCCACTGCCCTTCCATCGCAACGCCGACACAATGGGCAGAGGAGAAAATGGCAGGCGCGAAAAGTCGGGAGTTGTTGTCGGGAAGAGGCGAAAAACGGCAGTTTCTCAGGATTTCTTGCTATCTTTGCAATGTATAAAGACAAGAGCTCTGTCTAAAGAAACATCATTATTAACCCTTTAAAACTTAAATGGATTATGTCAATACGTTACAAAAAACTACAGTTCAAGACCGAGGGCATGAGTGCCTACAAGAAGTGGTATGCCAAGGCCCTCAGCATGGGCCAGGTGAGCACACGCGACCTTGCCGAGGAGATTAGCCATTCCACCACAGTGACCCGTTCCGACATCATGGCGGTGCTCATCGAGCTCTTCGAGGCGATGAAGCGTCACCTGCAAAACTCGCAGACCGTGACCCTCGACGAGATTGGCTCGTTCAGGGTGGGTGTCAAGAGCAAGGCTGCCGACACGGCTGAGGACCTCACCGCCTCCAGCATCTATGGCTACCGCATCATCTACAGCCCCGACGTGAAGTTCGTGCCCAACGGCCAGGTCAGCGCCAAGGGCAAGCGCAAGGGAACCTTCGTGAAGTGCTTGCTCGATGGTGTGACGGCTGAGGAGCTGCCTTCCGCCTCCGCTGCCTCTACTGCCACCGACGCTGCCACCGATTGACCCTTTCCCGCCCCTGCACGTTGAACCGCGTACCTTACGGACTTCGATTCCCACGGATACACATGTGCAGGGGCGGGTCTTGTGCCCGCCCGCGTCCCGAATGGGCACACACATTCTTTATTTCCCACACGGATTAAAAAGATTTTAAAGATGTCGGCGTTGCCGATTACGCATACCGTGTTATTCCGTTTTTGCGTTGAATCACCGCGTAGCGAATAGCGTAGCAATCTTTTAGATCCTTTAAATCCGTGTGGAGAAAAACATCCGTTACGGACGGGCACAAGGCCCGCCCCTGCAAAGCCATCACCGCGTAGCGGATAGCGTAGCCATCTTTTAAATCCTTAAAATCCGTGTGGAAAAAAGACATCCGAAAACGTGTGAAATGACATCCCTGTGGAGAAAAGTCCGTGTGAAAATAAACCGTGTGAGGAAAAAACACGGAAAAAGTGACCCCGTATAAAACAAGAAAATCCACGTGGAAAGAGAATCCACGTGGATATTTGTGTGCTATGCGGGCATAATATGGACGGGCACAAGGCACGCCGCCGCATGTGTGTGTTTTTACTCCTCTGCTGGCTTGAGGTTGGTGTAGACGTTCTGCACGTCGTCGAAGTCCTCAAGCTTCTCCACCATCTTCTCGATGGTCTCGCGCTGGTCGGCAGGAATGTCGGTAAGGTCGTTGGGGATGTAGGTGAACTCGGCGGAGGTAATCTCGAAGCCATTGTCCTCAAGGTATTTCTGCATGTCGCCGAAGCTTGTAGGAGCTCCGTAGATTGTCACCTCGCCAGTCTCCTCGTCGGTGTCGAACTCGTCTTCCACCCCGAAGTCGATAAGCTCAAGGATGAGCTCGTCCATCTCGGTGTCTTCTTTCTTCTTGAATGTGAACACGGCCTTGTGGTCGAAGAGGAAGGAGAGCGAGCCTGTGGTTCCGAGGTTTCCGCTGAACTTGTTGAAGACCGACCTCACGTCAGCCACGGTGCGTGTGGTGTTGTCGGTGAGCGTGTCGACAAGGATAGCCACTCCGTGAGGTCCGTATCCCTCGTAAGTCACCTCCTTATAGTCGGACGTGTCCTTGCCCATGGCGTTCTTTATGGCGCGCTGTATGTTATCCTTAGGCATGTTCTCGCGCTTGCAGGTGGCTATGATGGCGCGCAGGCGTGGGTTGTTCTCAGCCTCGGGGCCGCCAGCCTTCACGGCGATGGCAATCTCCTTGCCCAGTTTCGTAAACGTGCGGGCCATGTGGCCCCATCTCTTCATCTTTGTTGCCTTACGGTATTCAAATGCTCTTCCCATTGGTTTGTGTTATGTTTTCTTGTTTTTCTCTTGTCTGTTGTTGATGTAGCAGGGTCGCTGCCCTGCTCCCCGTGCGTGGGTTTATCTCAGCTCAGCGCCGAGCTGCTTTGTGAGGTTGGCAATGAGCTTCTGCATCATAGCCTCTATCTGCTTCTCAGAGAGCGTCTTCTCCTCGTCCTCGAACACGAAGTTGACGGCGTAGCTCTTCTTTCCCTCGGGCAGGTTCTTGCCTTGGTAGACGTCGAAGAGGCTGACGCTGCGCAGGAGCTTCTTCTCCGCCTTGCGTGCTATCTGCTCTATCTGAGCGAACTCCACGCTGTCGTCGACGAGCAGGGCGAGGTCGCGGCTCACTGACGGGTATTTGGAGAGCTCCTTGAAGTCGACCTTGTTCTTCTTCGTGGCTTTCACTATTGCGCTCCAGTTGAGCTCGGCGTAGAACACGTCTTTCTCCACTCCGCACACGTGTGCCACCTTCTTTGCCAGCTTGCCATACTCGGCGAGCACCACGCCTTGGCGTGTCTTCAGCGTGAGGCCGTAGGCGAAGAGGTTGTTTGTGGTCTTCTGCTCCAGGGCGAGGCCAGCGGGCAGTCCGGCACGGCTCAGGATGTTGCCCACGTAAGCCTTGAGCTCATAGAACGATGAGTCCTCGTCGGCATGTGCCCATGAGCCTTCCACACGCTTTCCGGTGACCCAGAGGGCGATGTGGTATTGCTGATTGTATGCCTTTATTGGCGTGTCGTGGTCGTCGCGCTCGGGGTTGTAGTGGTAGACGTTGCCCACCTCGAAGAAGCGGAGGTTCTCGCGCTTGCGGTTGATGTTGCGAGCGAGCGACTCCAGTCCGCCGAAGACCAGTGTCTGGCGCATCACGCCAAGGTCGGTGGAGAGGGGGTTCATTATCTTCACGGTGTTTGCCCGGCGGTAGCTGTTGAGCTCGTCCTTGACATAGTAGGCCTCCTTCGTGAGCGAGTTGTTCAGGATCTCGTTGAATCCGCATCCCACGAGCTGCTCAGAGACGATGTTCTCCAGCTTGTGCTCCTTGTCTTCCTCGTTCTCGGTGGTGAGCGACGACTTGAGCTGTGTGGGTATCTCCACGTTGTTGTATCCGTAGATGCGCAGAATGTCCTCCACCACGTCGCAGGGGCGCTTCACGTCCACGCGGTAGGCAGGCACCTTGAGGTTGAGCCCCTCGGCGTCTTCGCTGTCTATCTTCATCTCAAGGCTCGTCACGATGCTCTTTATGGTGTCTGCCCCGAGCTTCTTGCCTATCAGGCGGTCGCAATACTCATAGTTGAGGCGCACGTCGAAGTCGGCCATTGGCTGTGGGTACACGTCTTTTATCTGCATGGAGACCTTGCCTCCCGCTAGTTGCTGGCAGAGCATGGCTGCCTGCTTGAGGGCGTAGATGGTGCCGTTGGGGTCCACACCGCGCTCGAAGCGGAAGCTTGCGTCGGTGGACAGGCCATGGTGACGCGCGCTCTTGCGAATCCATGTGGGGTGGAAATAGGCTGACTCCAAGACCACGTTGCGTGTGGTCTCGTATGTTCCCGAGCCTTTGCCGCCGAATATGCCGGCTATGCACATTGGCTCCTCGGTGTTGCAGATGCTGAGGTCGTGCTCGCCCAGGGTGTGCTCCACGCCGTCGAGGGTGATGAACTTGGTGCCCTCGGGCTGCGTGCGCACCACGATCTTGTGGCCCGTCACCTTGTCGGCGTCGAAGCAGTGCATTGGCTGGCCGTATGCCATCATGATGTAGTTGGTGATGTCCACGATGTTGTTTATCGGTCGGAGGCCAATGGCGTTGAGCCTGTCTTGCATCCACTTTGGGCTTTCCTTCACCTCGCAGTCGGTGACGCTGAGGCAGGCATAGCGCTTGCATGCGTCGGTGTTCTCTATCTCCACGTCGATGGGCATGTCCTCGTTGTCCACGCTGAACTGTGAGCAGTCGGGGCGGTGGAGGCTTGTCTTGTAGCCACGCTGTGTGAGCCATGCGTAGAGGTCGCGTGCCACGCCATAGTGTGAGAGTGCGTCGGCACGGTTGGCTGTGATGTCGATGTCGATTACCCAGTCGCTGTCGAGCTGGTAGTATTCAGCCGCTGGCGTGCCCACCACGGCGTCTTCCGGCAGCACGATGATGCCGTTGTGGTCTGTGCCCACGCCTATCTCGTCCTCGGCGCAAATCATGCCGAAGGAGTCTACACCGCGCAGGCGGCTCTTCTTGATGGTGAACTCCTGGTCGCCGTCGTAGAGCTTGCAGCCGAGGTCAGCCACTATCACCTTCTGCCCCGCAGCCACGTTCGGCGCTCCACAGACAATCTGTTGTGGCTCCGCCTTGCCCAGGTCCACTGTGGTGACGTGCAGGTGGTCACTGTTTGGGTGCTGCTCGCATGTGAGCACTTTCCCCACGTATAGGCCTTTCAAGCCTCCTTTTATGGCCTCGACCTCGTCGAGGGCGTCCACTTCAAGACCTGTTGAGGTCAGCGCGTCGGCTGTCTCTTGGGGTGTAAGGTCGAAATCAACGTAATCCTTAAGCCACTTATATGATATTTTCATTTTGATTGATTGATATTTTCTGCAAAATTACTAATAATCTGTGAGTCAAGCAAGCCTACTTGCGTTTTTCTTCATTGGCGGGCACGGGAAGCGCCAATCTGTCGAGTATGAACTGCTTTATGCTTGTCTGGTTCATTGTGGGCACTGTGGCGTGCCCGATGCCTGCTCCATAAGCCACGAGGGCGGTGTGGTCTGCTCCGCAGGAATAGCCGTGGGTGCCTCCGCGACGTGGTTGGACAAAGCCTCCCTCTCGCGAGTTTGATATGTCGACGCCTGCCACAGGCTCTATTGCCAACGCCACCTTGGGGTCGCAGCCAAGGCTCGTGAGCTCGTCGTGGGTGATGACGCGAAACTCTCGCCGCACGCTGTCGGGCAGGTCGGCAAGCAGCCTCTCCACCTTCCTTAGCGTCTTGTTGTCGTCGGCTTTCTTCAGGTAGAGGAAGCTCATGGCTCCAGCTCCGTGGAAGCACGCTTTCCAGTCGGTGCCATAGTCCTTGCCCAGCAGTCCCGCCTTCACGAGCATGGTGTTTGGTGCCAGTTGCCTGTCCACGTCGACGAAGCCATGGTCGCCCGTGACAATGACCAGCGTGCTGTCGAGCATGGAGCGGTCGCGCAGGTTGTCGAGGATGATGCCCACGGCGGCGTCTGCCGACTCTATGGTGCGCCGTGTGCGTGGGGAGTTGAGCCCCGTCTGATGCTGTGCGTAGTCGGTGGTGATGAGGTGCAGCGTGAGCAGCTCGGGATGGTAGTGGTTCATGATGTAGTTTGCCATGAAAGCCTCCTTGGCGTCGCGGTTGATGGAGCCGGCGGTGAAGTTCTCGTCGTAGTCGAGCCTTCCCGTGGCATGCAGCTCCAGGGTGTTGAGCAGTCCACGCGGTGAGCAGTTATCTCGCAAGAACGCCATCTGGTCGGCGCCAGGCTTGATGGACCAGTATTCGGGCACGTTATACTTGATGTGCCTCGACCGCGTGGAGACGGGCCAGAAGAGCGAAGCCACCGTGCCTCCCCTGTCGCTCACGGCTTGCCATATCGTTTCCGCCTTTATGGAGTCGGCATACCAATAGCTGATGGTTCGCGGTGCGTTGCCCATGAACGGCGCGTTATAATAGATGTGGTGGTCTGAGGGCAGTGCCCCCGTGACGATGGTTGTGTGCGAGGGATAAGTGGCGGAAGGCGTGACACCCTTTATCCAGTCGACGTAGAGCCCTTCCGCCTTCATCTGCTTCAGGTTCTCTGTGGCTAAGGTGGGGTCGGTTATCATCTCCCCACGCATGCCGTCGATGGTGATGAGTATGACGTGGGATGCTTTCCTTGGCTGTGCCAGGAGCAATGTGGGCATGGCGAGCATCGCCAAGGCTAATGACTTAATGGAAGAAAGGCGCGACATATTCTGTGTTCTTGTTGTCTACTATGACGTTGTTCATGTTGTATTTTATCACCACCGTCTTTGCCTCGTTGTCGATGGTGAAGGCGTCCATGTCTTGGTTCAGTGGTATGAATGGCGGTATCAAGGCTTGCGTGTAGCCTTCAGCCGACGTGGTGTTGGCAGCCTCCACCTCGCACACGGGCAGGCGTATGCCAAGGTCGGCAGAGCGTCTTCCCTCGCCGAAGAAAATCTCCTGGCGCATGAGGTAGAGCAATCGCAAGAGGTCGTCTTGCGTGCCGCATTGGTCTATCATCTCCTGGCTGACCGACGTGCCCGATATGTAAGGTATGTCGATGAGGTTTGGAGCCTGGCGGTCGAGAATGAGGCCCGAGCGCAAGGAGTCGGTTGCCGATGCCGCCACCTTGAATGCCGAACTGTTGGGGTATTTCTTGTAGCCGCCATTGTCGCGCTGCTCCACTTGGTCGTTGACGCCTTTCTGCACGGGGCGCGCCTTCACCAGACTGAGGAGTGCGGTCATGGTCTGCTTGGCTTTGGCAAGGTCGTTGTCGGCTATCTCCGCCTCAGCCACGATGAGGTAAGGCTCCTCTGCCTTGGCTATGCATATGGGGCGTTGCTCCAGTGGGTCGGTGGTCTGGAAATACTTTGGGTCGAGGAAGTCGAGGCGCGGCAGAGGCTGGAACGCCGTGCCGTAGGGCAAGCCGTAGACGTAGCCTTGGAAACTGTTGTCCACGCTGTTCTTGCCGTCGAACGTCACCTGCTTGATGAAGTCGGGAGCGAGCTCCAACGCTGCTTGCGCGTGGCTTACCGCCTCTTGCCTGTCGCCCAGCTTATAGTATGCTCTCGCGAGGAGGGTTTGGATGAAGGCCTTGTCTTCGGTGGCTTGCGCCAGCTTCAGGCAGGCGTTGAAGGTCTCTATCGCCTTGTTGAGGTTGTGTTTCCAGTCTTTTACCTCGCCACCGTTCTCCTCGGGCAGTCCCACGAAGTTCTCTCCGGCGAGCAAATAGGAGTAGCCCTCAATGTAGCGCAAGTTGAACTCTTGCTCCGTGGTCATGGTGTTGTCGGTCTTCGATATGTTGTTGAGCCCGTTGAGCGCCATCTCCCTCAGCGCCCCTACCCCACGCTGCAATGTGGTGACGTCGGCGTCGGTATAGAGTATGGTCGGGAAGTCGAACACCTTGCTGCTCTGGCTATAGTTGTTGAAGTAGTCGTCGGAGAGAATCTCGGTCAGCTCCACAAACTTGCTCACCGTGGTGGCGAAGGTGCTGTTGGTGCCGTTGACCCAGCTCTGCAAGGCGTTGGGCGTGTTCTTGAACGTGTCCTCGTCGACGTTGGGGTTGATGATGTCGCTTGGCGACACGAGGTCGCATGCCGAGAGAGCAAATGCAGCCACGGCGCATGCGGCGGTGTTCCTTATCTTGATGGTGTTCATTGTTGTCAGAATTTGAGGGTTATGGAGCCGATGAAGCTTCGGGGAGTGGAGTAAGACGAGTAGTTGAGTCCGCCCACTGCCACGGCACCCTGCGAGCGGGCACCTGAGAGCGAAGCCTCGGGGTCAACCGACGAAGCCGTGAAGGCGAGAGGATTGTAGACGTTGAAGCCCAACGTTGCCGACTTGATGACGCGCTTAAAGTCCCACTCATAGCTCACGCCGATGTTTCTTATCTTCAGGAAGTCGGACTTCTCCACGAAGAAGTTGGTGAAGTTGAGCCATTGTAGCGCCTGCGTGGTTCCCTCCAGCGCCTTGTCGGGCACGGCTGGGTCTTTCAGGCCCTTGGCAAAGCGGAACTGCCGGTCGAAGGAGTGGACGTAGGCTCCGGTCTGCCAGTCGCCGCTGACGATGAAGGAGAGGTTGCGCCAGTTGCCTGTCAATGAGAAATTGCCGTATTTCGTGGGCAGCGTGGAGCCGAGGTCTTGCAAAGGCAGCACCTCCTTCAGCGAGCCGTCGCTGTTGAGCACTGCCTTATAGCCACGCAGGAATCCCACGGGCTTGCCTTTAGCCACGACGGTTTGTATGGTGCGCGAGGAGAATCCGCCAATGGCAAACGGCACGGCGGTGCCAATGTCGAGCACCTTGTTGCGGTTGGTGTTGAGCGAGGCGTTGACCCTGAGCTTCCAGTCTTTTGTGTTCAGCACCTGCACGCCCAGGGCAATCTCCACCCCCTTGTTCTCTATCTTGCCCACGTTGGCGAGGTAGTTGGCTGACTGCCCCGACGAAGGCAGCGAGGGGACGTTGAAGAGCGCGTCCTTGGTCAGTGCATAATAATATGTGAAGCCGATGTTGAGAACGTGGTTGAAGAGCGTGGCGTTGAAGCCTGCCTCATAGCTGTGCTTCTTCTCGGGCGCGAGGTTGGGGTTGCCGTATTTTCCGAAGTAAGCAGCCTGCTGGTCGTTGTAAGAGCCGAACGACACCGTGCGCTGGTATTCAAAGGCTGGCGGGTAGCTGCCGGCTATGCCATAGTTTGCCATTATGCGGATGTTGTTCACTATGCCCGACTGCGTGAGCCGCCTCATGAAAGGCTCCTCGCTGACGACGTAGGAGAGCCCCACCTTGGGGTAGATCTGCCAGCCCACGTTGTCGCCAAACGCCGTGTTGTAGTCGGAGCGCAAGCCGAGGTCAATGTAGTAGCGGTCGTTGATGCCGATGTTCTCCTGCACGAACACGCCATAGCTGTAGAGGTAGCTGAGCCACTCGTTTGCCGTGAGCGTTCCTGCTCCGGAGATGATTTGCGCGCCATCGCGCACGTTGCTGCCGTTATAGACCGACTGGTGGTCGTGGGTGCTGAAAAACTGGAAGCCAGCCGTGGTGACGGAGCTGAGCCATTCCTTGTACCTGAACTTGTATTGCCCGTTGATGTCTGCCGTGAGTCCGAAATATTTCCTGTCGAAGTTGTCAATGCTTCCGGCGTTTGACGTCCCCTCAGGCTTCTGCTGCGTATGGACGAGATACTCGTTGGTGGTTATCAGCTTGTCGGTGTTCACGCGGTAGTCCACGCCGAGCGTTGCCTTAAATGTGAGGTCGCTGATGGGCTTGAACACGAGGCTCTGCGATGTCTGGAAGCGCTTCACCGACTCCTTGTTGTTTTGCAGGCTTTCCGCCTTGTCCACAAACTCCTTCATCCTGGCGAAGGCGTAGTCGTCGAGGGCGTCGATGTCGGCGGTGTAGTTTTGTGTCTGCCCGTTGGCGTCGGTGTAGTGGAAGTTGGTGCACGCCGCACCCTCGGCGAACCACAGCCCCGTGTAGTAGCCCTCGTTGCCATTGCGTCGGCGGTTGAAGTCCTCCACCACGAAGCCGAAAGAGTTTTGGTATTCGAGCAACTTGTTGAACTTGACGTGTGAGCCAAAGCGCATGTCATACTTGCGGTCCTTGTTGCCGTCGTGTATCAGCGTGCCGGTGTTCTCGCTCATGCTTGCCCCGAAGCTGTAGCCATACCTGTCGGTACCGCCATCGAAGCCGAAACGGTATTTCTGCTGGAAGCCAGTCTGGTGGAGGAGCTCCTTCGTGCGCTTGAAGTGGTAGAACTGGCTTGAGGCGACATCCGCCCCGAGGTCGGCTCCGGCATAGAACGAAATCTTGTTGTTTGAGCCTTTCTTGGTGAATATCTGTATCACGCCGTTGGCAGCGTCAGAGCCGTAGAGCGTTGTCGCCGCGCCTCCTGTCACATATTCTATATGGTCGATGTTCTCCATCGGTATGTCGCCAATGGAGCCCGAGGTTGCCGTCTGGCCGTTCAGGTAGTTGTTGAGCGTGGCACCGGAGTTCATGTTGTCCACCCGCACACCATCCACATAGATGACTGGCGTGGAGTTGGTATAGGCGGAAGACAAGCCTCTCGACTTGATTATCGACGTGGTGCCAGGTTGCCCCGTGGTGAGGTTTATCTGCACGTTGGGCAGCGCGTCTTGCAACATCTGGTCGATGCGTCCCACCTTCACCTTCTCAAGGTCGGCAGCACTCACCGTGGAGATGTTCGACGACAGGCGGCGCTTGCTTATCTCCGCTCCCTGTCCCGTCACCACGACCTCGTTTATCTTGAAATAATCCTCATCGAGAGAGATGACATAGCAGTCGCCATGCCGTTCTATGTCCTTGCCCGACAGCGTGTTGCCGTTGAGTTGTATGGTCTTTGTGGCATAACCCACGCACGACACGCGCAGGCTCTTCACGCCGTTGGTGGAGATGTGGAAGCTGCCGTCGGCATCGGTCAGGGTGGCGGCCTTCATGTTGTCGTCGGGCACGATGACCACTCCGACGAGCTTGTCGGCATTGGCCTTGTCGATGATGACACCCTTTATACCAATCTCTCTTACCTCTGAGCCTTTTATTTCCGTGTTTTCAACCTTGCCGTATGAAACAGAACTCGTGCACGATAGCACGGCTATGCTTGCGATAGTAGCAATTCCCTTTACGTTGTTACTAACAATCATTATCCTTCTATGGTTACTGTGTTTTAATACTTAGCGCCAATAGCGGTGCAAAGCTACAATTTTTTTTTCAAAGGCAAGGTAGGTACGGCATATTTCTGACTTGTTAAAATCAGGTGAACATGCCGTTAAAAAAGCGTGCCACCCTATTCCTCGTCTTTCAGCACGGGAAGGGAGATGTGGTATTTCACTGCCAATATCCTTACTGTCACGATGAAAACAAACGTTGCTACAACCGTGATTGCCACGTTGACGTGCATGTCGGTGAGCGCCCAATAGAGCAGTCCGCCCACGATGCTCGCCATGGCATAAATCTCCTTGCGGAGCACCACTGGCGTCTTGTTGAGCAACACGTCGCGTATCACGCCGCCAGCGGCACCCGTTATGCATCCCATTATTATCGCTACCCAGAACGGATAGCCACATTCGATGGTCTTCTGTATGCCGGTGATGGTGAACGACGCGAGGCCAAGGGTGTCGAAGAAGAACCACGCGTTATCGAGCCGCTTGAGCATCCTTGAGAAGGATATGACGAATATCTGTGCCACTATGGTGCAAACGATGTAGAGGGGCGACGTCATCCAGAAAGGTGGCAATCCCAGCATGACATCGCGCAGGGTTCCGCCGCCAATGGCCACGGCGAACCCGCACACGAATCCTCCGAACCAATCGAAATGCTTTGCCGCGGCATGACGTATTCCGGAGATGGCAAACGCTAACGTACCAAGAATCTCAATGATGTTTTGTACGGAGTCAACCAATTGAGGGTCAGTGAACTGCATGGCTTTGATTAAACTTTATTTATAGGTTTGCCTTTGATGAAAGCCTCGACGTTGGCAAAGCAGATGTCGAGCCATCTGCGTCGTGCCTCCTTTGTTGCCCAGGCTATGTGAGGCGTGATATAAGCGTTGGGCTGCTGAAGCAATGGGTTGTCGGCGAGTGGTGGCTCTTTGTCCATCACGTCGGCTCCGTATCCACTCAGCTTGCCAGTGGCAAGGGCATCGGCTATGGCAGCCTCGTCTACAAGCGCGCCACGCGCGGTGTTTACAAGAATGGCGCCTTGCTTCATCTTGGCGATGAGCTCAGCGTTGAAGAAGTGGAGGTTGTCTTTCGTGAGCGGACAATGCAGGGACACTATGTCGGACGAACTGAGAAGCTCGTCAAGCGATGCCTTGCGGATGCCTTCGGGCAGTGCGGCCTCGTCTTTCGACGTATAAGCAACGACGTGAAGACCAAAGGCGAGGGCAACCTGCGCCACGCGCATGCCAATGTGCCCGAGCCCGATGATGCCAAGCGTCTTGCCGGATATTTCCACCAATGGCGTGTCCCAATAGCAGAAGTTTGGCTTCTTTGCCCAGCGCGCTTCTCCCCCTTGGCTTTCCGCCCTGTTTTGGTCGGCGTAGTGGCCCACTTGGTTCGTGATGTTCAAGATGTGGGCAAACGTCATCTGCACGACGCTCTCGGTGGAGTAAGAAGGGATGTTGCTCACCACTATGCCGTGCCTGTGGGCAGACTCCGTGTCTACGTTGTTGTAGCCGGTGGCCAAAACGCCGATATATCTGAGCTTAGGCAGTTGAACTATCACTTCATCAGTAAGGTTTACCTTGTTGACTATCAACAGTTCTGCATCTTTAGCCCTCTGCACAACATCGTCGGGCTTCGTGTGGGCGTATGCCGTCAGTGTGCCATAAGCCTTGAGAGGCTCCCAACAACTGTTGTCGGGGTTGGCGACATATCCGTCGAGTATTACTATGTTCATGTCGTATGGTTGTTTTCTTTAATCTGTCTTCTTTATTCCTTCTTCTTTCCAAAGGTCCGAAGGTCCTCTGTCTTCTTTATTCCTTCTTCCTTATTCTTTATATCTCTCCCCCCAGCAATTCACCATTCTCTGGTATAGCTTCTCTTCCGCGGGTGAGTGTTGAGCATGCCAGAAGCGCTTGCCGGCAATGTCGTTGGGCAGATACTGCTGCGGCGTGAAGTTGCCAGGATAGTCGTGCGGATACTTGTAGCCGTCGTGATAGCCCAGCTGCTCCATGAGCTGAGTCGGGGCGTTGCGGATGTGCATTGGCACAGGCTGGTTGCCGCTCTTCTTCACCTCCTCAATGGCGCTGTTTATGCCCATGTAGGCAGAGTTGCTCTTTGGGCTCGTGGCAAGGTAGACCACCGCCTCGGCGAGTGGAATGCGTCCCTCGGGCCATCCTATCTTCATCACCGCGTCGAAGGCGGCATTGGCAAGCAGCAGGGCGTTGGGATTGGCGAGGCCAATGTCCTCAGCCGCCGAGATGACAACGCGACGTGCTATGAACTGCGGCTCCTCACCCCCCTCTATCATCCTCGCCATCCAATAGAGCGCGGCGTCGGGATCAGAGCCTCGAATGCTCTTGATGAAAGCAGAGATAATGTCGTAGTGCATGTCTCCTTGCTTGTCATAGGCAAGTGGATTGGTCTGGAGCTCAGCTTCCACCTTATTGTCGGTAATGACGATGTCGTCACCCTGAGCCGATTCCACGATAAGCTCAAGGATGTTGAGCAACTTGCGCGCGTCGCCACCACTGAAACGCATCATGGCGCCAGTCTCCTCCAGCGTGATGTGCTTCTTCCTCAGCTCCACGTCTGTGCTGATGGCATGTTGGAGGATTTTCAGCAAGGCGTCCTTGTCGAGAGGCTTGAGCACGTAGACCTGGCAACGCGAGAGCAATGGCCTTATCACCTCAAACGAGGGGTTCTCCGTGGTGGCGCCTATGAGCGTGACCACTCCGCGCTCCACGGCTCCAAGCAGGGAGTCTTGTTGCGACTTGGAGAAACGGTGGATCTCGTCGATGAAGAGTATTGGCGAGGCGTTGTTGAAGAAGCTGCCCTTCTTGGCGCGTTCTATCACGTCGCGCACGTCTTTCACTCCACTGGTGACGGCGCTGAGCGTATAGAAAGGCACCTTCATGGCGGTGGCCACAATCTCCGCCAGCGTGGTCTTTCCTACGCCAGGAGGTCCCCAAAGGATGAACGAGGAGACCTTGCCACCTTCTATCATCTTGCGCATCAAGCCGTTCTCGCCCACGAGGTGTTCCTGCCCAACATAATCGTTGAGCGTGCGTGGCCGCATTCGTTCTGCTAATGGTTCCATTCTGAGCTTGTTATTATAGGAGGCAACCTATCGTTTACAAAGGCCTTGCGATGCGGATGCCCAATGCCGACGTCTGCTTGCGCAGGTAGGTTTGCAAGAGGTTGTCGTCTTCCACGACCTTGTGGTAGAGAGATGACGCGTTGAGCATATGCAGGCCGTCGTCGTGCCATACGGCAATGCCTATATGGCTGATTTCCAAGCCAGCTTTTGTCGTCACGATAGCTATTATGTCGCCATCGTGCACGGTCTTCCTCACCACGTTGCTGTTTACCACGGCGCTTGTGGGAATGTATTTCTGCCTTGTGCCCGTGATAGCCTTCTCCATCTCTGCAATCTGCTTGACCCATTGCGGCTTGTCCTTCAGCATTGGATAGCTTGCAACGTGAGTGGTCATGTAGTTGGCGTTCACGGTTTGTGTCGCGGAGAAGGGCGGATTGGGCGACTTAATGTTTTTCACGATTTTCTCTTTCGTGTTCTCTTGAATCCAGTAAGTGAAATAATGCTGCCTTGCCGGGTAAACCACGTTGCCATCGCGATAGCGCACCTTCTTCAGGTTCTCGCAATAGTTGGCGAATGTAGGCTTGCCCTGTGCCATTGCCCTCGACAGTGCCAACACGGTTTCCACGTAGGTGGTGCAATCGAGCTGACGAAGGTTGACGACGAGCTTCTCGTTGGCATTCTTCTCCAACGTCTTCCCCACGTAGGGCACGTCCTTGAACTCGCGTCCGAAGAAAACCATGTAAGAGGCAATCGACTTGTCTTTCAGGCTCTTTGCCTTCTTGAACAAATCCATTACTTTAAGCGAGTCAGCCTTAGTGTAGTCTATTCCTTGTGCCGAGATGTTGGCTGCCAGCAGCAGCGAGAGTATGCAAATTAGTGTCTTCTTCATTTCTTTTTCCTGTATTCTTTTTTCAGTCCGAAGTTATATCCAACATATATGTATACGTTGCCGAATATGGTGTTTGCCGAGAAGTTGGATTTGCTGTAGTTGTAAGAGTGGAAGACCGCGCTCGCGCCGCTATACCATCTCATGTTGTTCCACACCAAGCCGACCCTCGACACGCCGTCGATCATCACGTTCTTGAAGTTGAAGTTTTGGAAGAAATCTTTCACGTTGTTTTGCTCACCAATCAAATGCTTGTAGCCCAGCGCCAAATGCAGCGATATGTTGAACAGCCAGTTGCGCGCGAAGACCCAGTTGTAAGTGTATCCTCCGCCGATTGAGATGTCGGAGTAGCTTATCTTCGTGGAGTGCAAGGTGGTGTCGCAAACCTCCTGCGCGGTTCCCTCGCCAGCCACATAGTCTATCAAGTCGTGAAACTTGTCCCAGTCCATGCTCAGCTTGTGCTTTGAATAGCTTATTCCGGCAAGCGCGCTGCCTGCCGAGCGTCGTTGGATAGTGCTTTGGCTGTAAGCCGCAGGGTAAGAGAACTTGCTGTGGTTGAATATGTAGTAGGCGTTGATGCCACGCTCGGAAGTCTCAAAGCCGCTGAACTCCAGGTGTTGCATGGCCTTGTTTATTGACTTGTTGCCACAATCCATGCTGCTTATGAGGTAGTTGTTTCCCGACTTGCGCCAGAAAAGGTCGACGCCCAATTGCGGCGCGTACAGGCTGAGGTTGAAAGCCTCTCTCGCCTCGTTTTTCAGTTGCTTGATGTCGATGGTGTATCCAAGGAAGATGAATCGCCAGCCAAAATAAGGACCCAACTTCAGCGACGGCAGTGGCGCCAAGACAACATTTTGGTCGTCTTTTGTCCTCAGCGTGTAGCTTTCAAAGCTCATGGTGTTTTGAAACATCACGGTGAAGTCGTATTTCTGCGGCTCTATGTAGTTGGTGTCCACCCGTGAGAAATTACGTAGAAACCTCTTGAAAGAAGACAGCTTCTTCTTTGGCACAGTGGTACTGTCACTTGCTGGGGAAAGCCCAACCGTGGACGTGATGAAGAGCGAGAGCAGAAAAGGAAAACCGCACATCAGATATGTATGTAATGGCCGTGTTTACAGTCTTGTTTTAATTAATTATTTGCAAAGATAATGCAAACGAGCGCAAAGAAAGCTTGCTTTCAATTTGCCGAGTGCAGCTTATCTTCTGCAAAGATAAGAAAAAGCATGGAATCGGCAAAATATCTCAACATTTATTATGGCTCAATGCCTGTTCATGTGGGGAAAACTGTCGTACCGCATTCCCTCGTTTGCCCTTACGGTGCAAAGGCGTCGGCTTTGCGGTGCAATGACGGTGCCTTTGCGGCGTAACAGCAATGGCTTTACGGTGGAAAGCCGATGGCCTTACGATGCAACGCCGATGGCTTCTGAAAGGCATATAACAAAAGAGTGGCAAAAGATGTTCTCTCTTGCCACTCTCTTAGGTCGGGATTACTGGACTCGAACCAGCGACCTCGCGCCCCCCAGACGTGTGCGCTACCAACTGCGCTAAATCCCGTTCCGTTTTTGCGAGTGCAAAGTTACGGCGATTATTTTAATCCACCAAACAATCTGCCAACTTTTTTATTCGTTTGATAAAATTAAACATATTATAGACATCATGAGCCGTGTGTTTAGAGACAATTTTAGTAAATTTGCAAGAAAATAGACAGATAATTTAAACGGTCGATACTTATGCAGAGATATGTCATGATGCTGATGCTTGCCATCGGCTTGCTGCAAGCCAGTTGTGGTTCATACAATGCTGATGACGAGACCACCACAAACGGCGGAAACGAGAAAGTGGATACCACGACGATAAACGACGATTACACGTATGAGGTGCCCGTGATTTTCCACGTGCTTTACGCCAACAGCAGCAATTCAAGCCAATATATCCCCTATCAACGCCTCGGCAATCTCTTGCAATATGTCAACGAGATTTACAAGGGTGGCGTCTACGGGCAGAGCGAGAACGTGAACATAAAGTTCGTGCTTGCCACGACCGACGAGGATGGCAAGACCCTTGCTCACCCGGGAGTGGACTACGTGAAATATACGGGTGAGTATCCGATAGACGAGGAACAGTTCATGGGCGACCAGACAGGCGATAACGTGAAGTATATTTGGGAGCCAAGCAAGTATATAAACGTGATGATGTTCAACTTCAAGAACGCCGACAGCAGCAATGGCATAACCCTTGGCATCTCTCATATGCCATACTCCATCAAGGGCGACAACGAGCTGGCTGGCTTGGAGACCATTACGACGCCAAACGTAAGCAAGGCGAACCTGCGCTTTGCCTATTGCTCTGCCATCAACAGCACGTATGCCAACACGTCGCCCAAGGGCGGCTACTACCAAAGCGACCGCTATACCAACTCCAACCACAAGATGACGACATATACCTCGGCAGACATAGTGATGACCTTGGCGCACGAGCTTGGCCATTATCTCGGTCTCTACCACGTGTTTACGGAAAAGCTCGACGGCGGCGATGGCAGCAGCGTGGAGCCCGTAGACTCTTGTGCCGACACCGACTATTGCGATGACACCTATTCGTACAACCGCCATGAGTATTTGGAATACTTGGAGAGCGCGGGCAAGAACGAGCAATATATCGACCCATTGCTGAAACGTTGTTCGTGTGAGGGCACGGAATACGAAGCCGACAACATCATGGACTACAGCGTTGGGTTGGGCTTCAAGATAACGCCTGAACAGAAAAAGCGCATACGCCACGTGCTCTACTATTCGCCGCTGATTCCTGGCCCAAAGAAATATCGCACGACAAGAGCCGCGACCGCGAATGGACTTGTCGACATAAAACCAATCACAATAAAATAAAGCCAAAATGACAACATACGAGATTACCGCCCCGACGAATCTTGAAGCCACAATAAACCTGCCCGCCTCGAAGAGCATCAGCAACCGTGCCCTCATAGTGCACGCGCTGTGTGGCGGGCAACTGCCCGATAACCTGTCGGACTGTGACGACACCCACGCCGTCGTCAATGCCCTTAGGCACATGCCAAAGACCATCGACGTTGGAGCGGCTGGCACCGCCATGCGTTTCCTCACGGCTTACCTCTCGGTGACCGAAGGCGACCATACGATAACGGGCTCGGAGCGCATGCGCCATAGGCCCATCGGCGTACTTGTAGACGCGCTCAGGATGTTGGGAGCCACGATAAGCTACGAAGGCAACGAGGGCTTTCCCCCACTCCACATCTGTGGGCATCCTTTGTTGGGCGGAAAGCTTGAGATACCCGGAAACGTAAGCTCGCAATTCATTTCAGCCTTGTTGCTCGTTGCCCCTGTCACCAAGCAAGGCTTGACGCTCCACTTGACCGGAGAGATAGTGTCGCGCCCATATATCGACCTGACAATCCACGTGATGCACGGCTTTGGCGCAAGCGTGGAATGGACAAGTCCAAACACCATCGAAGTGAAGGCAAAGCCTTACGAGGATTCACATTATCTTATAGAAAACGACTGGAGCGCGAGTTCCTATTGGTATGAGATGGCGTCGCTCTATCCTTCAGGCGCGGTGGACGTCGTGCTGAAAGGACTTGAGGACAGCTCTCGCCAGGGCGACTCCGTGGTGAAATACATATTCTCGTTGCTCGGAATCAGGACCTCGTTTGAAGAACTGCACTCGGGCAAGCCAACCTCGGTGACGCTCACGCGCCACCTTGAGCATGTGGCAACGTTGACCTACGACTTCGTGAATTGTCCGGATTTGGCGCAAACCGTCATAGCGACCTGTTGCGCGCTCGACATTCCGTTCCATTTCACCGGCTTGGCGAGTCTGCGCATAAAGGAAACCGACCGTTTGGAGTCTATGCGCAAGGAGCTTGGCAAGCTCGGCTTCGTAATAAAAGTGGCAAACGACTCTGAGATGACATGGGACGGCACGAAGCGTGAGCCCACGATGGAAGCCATCGACACCTATGAGGATCATCGCATGGCAATGGCGTTCGCGCCTTTGGCAATCAAGTTCCCGGGACTGAGAATCAACAACCCTGAGGTGGTGTCGAAGTCGTACCCAACATTTTGGGACGACCTTCGCATGGCAGGATTCACCATTAAGTCAGTATAACGTCATGTGGTACCTCCTGCTTTCGCTTGTGGCCTTGGGCGCGTTCTGTGCCTTGCTTGGCTATGTTTCCCACAAACGTGGGGAGAGCCAAGAAGTTGTTGTCGGCGATGGCGATTGCACGCGTTGCTCTCCCGAAAACGTGATGTGCGAGCAAGAGTGCATGATGAAAGCCGCGACGGAGCCAGTGGAATACTTCGACGATGAGGAGCTCGACGCCTTCAAGGGCAGACCCTCTGATGGCTACACGGAGGAAGAGACCACACTGTTTGCCGAAGTGCTGGAGACGCTCCGCCCTGATGAGGTCAAGGCATGGAACCGCAGTTTGATACTCAGGGGCATCAACATGCCAGACGGCATCAAGGACGAGTATGTCTCGCTTGCCACATAGCAGCATAAATATCACATATATCCAGCATTGAAGAAGTTTCGTCATATAACGGTCATAGGCTTGGCGGCCCTCCTTGTCATCCTTTTGATAGAGAGCTGTTCCACGGCAAAGAACACTGCCGCCACGCGTTGGTGGCACGCGTTCAACTCACGCTACAACACATATTATAATGGTGCCGTAGCTTATGTGGACGGCTCGTTGGAGAAGGAGAATGGCAACCAAGACAACTACACCGACTTCCTTCCGCTCTATACCGTAAGAAACAAGAACAGCAAGGAGCTGGGCAAGTCAAACTTCGACCGTGCCATCTTGAAGGCCGAGAAGGTGATAGACAGGCATAGTATAAAGCAACGCCCACAATGGAAATCGAGCAAGCGAAAGACCGACCGCGACAGGGAATGGCTGTCGAGGAAGGAGTACAACCCGTTCATGTGGAAAGCCTGGATGCTCTTGGGGCGCTCGCAGTTTCATAAAGGAGACCTCGACAACGCCATCTCCACGTTCGCCTACATGAGCATGCTTTACCGCACCCAACCTGCCATCTACTCACGGGCGCAAGCATGGTTGGCGAAATGCTATATAGAGAATGACCTCGCCTACGATGCTGAGGACATAATAAGGAACAACAGACGCGACTCAATTCCATGGCAAGCCCGCAAGGATTGGGACTATGCCCTTGCCGACTATTATCTTCTTACCCACGACTACAAGTCGGCAATTCCATATCTGAGGAATGTGATAAAACATGAGGGACGACGCAAGCAGAAGGCGCGCGAGTGGTTTATCATGGGCCAGGTTTGCCAAGCCGCGGGAATGAATCAGGAGGCTTACAAGGCTTACACCAAGGTGATAGGCATGAATCCGCCTTATCAGTTGGAGTTCAACGCCCGAATAGCCAGGACGGAAGTGATGGCAAACACGAGGTCGGACGGAATGATTTCCAAGCTCAGACGCATGGCAAGATCGGACAAGAACAAGGAATATCTCGACCAAGTGTATTTCGCCATCGGCAACATCTATCTCATAAAGAAGGACACGCTCAACGCAATTTCGGCATACGAGAAAGGCAACGAGAAAGCCACGAGGTCGGGCTTGGAACGTGGCGCGTTGCTTCTGAAACTCGCTGATTTGTATTGGGCTCGCGAGCAGTATGCCGATGCTCGCCGTTGCTACAACTTGGCTTTGGGCATGACCGACAAGGACAACAAGGCATACGAGCGACTGACAAAACGCTCGAAGGTGCTCGACGAACTTGTGCCTTACACGGATGCCATTCATCTTCAAGACTCATTGCAGAGCCTCGCGCGCATGGACGAGAAGCAACGCAACATGGCAATAGACAGGGTCATTGCAGCATTGAAGAAGAAAGAGGCAGAGGAAAAGAAGAAGCAGGCTGAGAATGAAGTCGCCAACAGGCAACAAGGCAACGATAATGCCTTTGACTCGGGAACGAACAAGAAAGCCAACCAGACCAATGTCAATAACGCCAACACGGGGCAACAGACAGGTGAGTGGTACTTCTATAACCCCATGGCTGTGGCTAAAGGTAAGCAACAATTCCAGACGCTTTGGGGCAAGCGTGACAACGTGGACAATTGGCAACGTATAAACAAGACGGTCGTGAAACAGCAAGACGACAACCTTGCCGACATCTCCGATGAGCGACGCGACTCTATCCTTAACGCGCAAGAGGCGCTGGATTCTGTCAAGAAAGTTGGCGAAGACCCCGTGAACGACCCTCATAAACGCGAGTATTACCTTGCCCAGATTCCTTTCACCAAAGAGCAAGTCAAGGCAAGCGACGACATCATTGCCGATGGACTTTACAATAGCGGAGTCATATTCAAGGACAAGCTCGACAACCTCCCGTTGAGCGAGAAGGCGCTGACACGACTCATAACTCAATACTCAGACTATGAGCACAAGGACGACGCTTTCTATCATCTGTTCCTTTTATATTCAAGGAAAGGACAAGGGGCGAAGGCAGAGACTTTCGTCGACAGCCTTAAAGCGGAATACCCCAAGAGCGAGTGGACAGCACTGCTTTCCGACCCCAACTTTGTTGTCAACGCCCGCTATGGCGTGCATATGGAGGACTCGCTATATGCCGCAACCTATGATGCTTTCAAGGCCGACAACCATCAGGTGGTCAATGCCAACGTCAATCTCTCGGAGACTCGCTTCCCGCAAGGAGCCAACAGGGATAAGTTCATGTTCATTGGCTCTCTGAGCAGGTTGAACGAGGGCGACGACGAGGCTTGCCTGAAAGGTCTCAACAACCTTGTGGAGAAATTTCCCGAGAGCGATGTCGCCAAGATTGCCGGCATGATTATCAATGGCGTGAAGAGTGGCAGGCGATTGCGTGGGGCAAAGTTCGACATTGGCAACGTGTGGTCCATGCGCAGCGAGACATTGAGCGAGACGGAGCAATTGAAGGCAAAGCCGTTGAGCGCCGAGCGGAATACGCAATTCGTCTTCATGTTGGTCTATCAGCCAGACTCTGTTGACGAGAACAAGTTGCTATATCAAGTGGCTAAGTATAACTTCACGAGTTTCCTTGTGCGCGATTTCGACATTGCCATCGACAACGACGACATTCTTCACCGTATGCGCGTGTCGGGCTTCCGCAACTATGATGAGGCTTTGCAGTATTCGCGCAGCTTGTTGACGCAACCACAAGTGCTGAAGCTGATGGGCAAGGCGCGTCCGTTTATTGTCAGCGTGGACAACCTGCCTTTGCTTGGCGTGGCATATAGCTATGACGATTACAAGAAGTTCTATGATGTCCACTTCGCGCCAATAAAACCATCTACCCTTCAGCTCCTTACAGAGCCTGAGGACGTAGTTACCGAGCCTGGGCAAGACACAGAGAAGACGGAAGACAATGTTACCGAGCCTGGATATGACCTCGAAAAGCCGGAAGAGGAAACAGATGGACAGCGTGGCGGCGTCATTGTTTTGCCGGAAGTAGACCTGGAAACTCCAAAAGCGCAACCTGCCAACCAGCAAAACGAGACCACTCAGCCTGTAAAGAACGTTCCGGCATTGCCTGAGAAGAAGGGCACGGCTTCACCTGTAAAGGACGTACCTGCTTCGCCTGAAAAGAAGACTACGACTTCACCTGTAAAGGATGTTCCGGCTTCGTCTGAGAAGAAGGCCACTCCAACGGTAAAGCCACAGGCAAAACAGGAAAAGAATGAACCACGGCAAGAGAAGAAGAAAACATTTGACATCGAGAGCGAGGATTACGAGCTCGACGGTTTCTGATGAATACATTTTATTTATGGTATAGTTATATTGAGCTAATTACATGAACAACGGAAAGATACTTTGGGCTGACGATGAGATAGACCTTCTCAAAGGTCACATAATATTCTTAAAGAACAAGGGGTATGACGTAACGCCTGTGTCTAATGGTACAGACGCCTTGGAAGAATGTGGCAAGCATTCTTTCGATCTTATCATGCTCGATGAGATGATGCCTGGACTTACGGGCCTTGAGACGTTGCAGAAAATAAAGGAGATTCAACCGCAGACTCCAGTCATTATGGTCACTAAGAGCGAGGAGGAAGACCTTATGGATCAAGCCATCGGGTCAAAGATTGCCGATTATCTCATAAAGCCTGTCAACCCCCACCAGATATTACTGTCGTTGAAGAAGAACATCCACAGGAAGGAAATCGAGAGCGAGGTGACGCAGATGACCTATCGCAGCGACTATCAGAAGATCTCGATGATGATAGACAGTTGCCATGATTGGAACGACTGGATGAACGTGTACCGCAAGCTAACAAGGTGGGAAGTTGACCTAAGCACGGGAGGCAACGAAATGGCAGAGATGCTTGCCATGCAGAAGGAAGAGGCCGACTTAGGCTTCGCCAAATACATTAGGTCACATTATATGGAATGGATGGATGCCATCTCCGCAAGGCTTAGGGGGAAACACACGAATGTATCGTGCCCGACAATGAGTCAAGACATATTCAAGGACAAGATATTCCCATTGATAGACAAGGGCGAAAAGGTATTCATGATCGTAATAGATAACTTCCGCTGGGATCAATGGATAATGCTGGCAAAGGAGATTGGCGGTTACTTTGACATGCAAGAGGATATGTATATGAGCATCTTGCCCACTGCGACGCAGTATGCTCGCAATGCCATCTTCTCTGGCTTGATGCCCAACAAGATAGCCCAAATGTTTCCAGAGCTATGGGTCGATGAGGATGAGGAAGAGGGAAAGAACCTTAACGAGGAGCCACTGATACGAACGCAAATAGAGCGGTTCCGCAGGCACGACAAGTTCAGCTACAATAAGATTAACGACTCTGAAGGCGCGGCTAAATTGTTGCAACAATTCAACTCGCTGAAGGAGAACGACCTTAACGTTGTGGTCATCAACTTCATAGACATGCTCTCGCATGCTCGTACGGAGTCGAAAATGGTTCGTGAGTTGGCAAACAATGAGAGCGCTTATCGCTCAATCACCCTTTCATGGCTTCGCCACTCGGTCATCGCCGACTTGTTCAGGATGCTTGCCGACACCGACTACACCGTGGTGTTGACAACCGACCATGGCTCGATAAGATGCTCGAAGCCGCTGAAGATAATCGGCGACAGGAACACCAACACCAACCTTAGATATAAGCTTGGCAAGAACCTGGCATATAATTCAAAGGAAGTGTTCGCCATCAAGGAGCCAAATAAGGCGTTTTTGCCATCGCCCAACATCAGCACGTCTTATGTATTCGCTTATGGCAACAGCTTCTTCGCCTACCCCAACAACTACAACTACTATGTGTCTTACTATAAAGACACTTTCCAACACGGCGGCATCTCCATGGAGGAGATGCTTGTGCCGCTGATAACGATGAAGGCCAAATAACTCTTCGGACAAGGGTCAAATGACTTTCCGATGTAGAACCAAATAACCTTTCGGATGAGAGCCAATTGATTTTATTGTGCAGGCAATGAACTTTTACTTTCGCAATTGCTCGGAGTAATAGTTTATTGCCTCTTTTGTTATTTTCACGGCTTCGTCCATGCTGCAATCGAGCCTGCCGCCGCTTGCGTTAAAATGTCCTCCGCCATTGAAGAAGCGCTTTGCCATCTCTTCAACGGAGAAGTCGTCCACCGAGCGGAGGCTCACCCAAATGCGATTGTCTATGCGGTCGTCCTCACGAAGGGAGATGCTACACTTCATGCCCTTTATCTGCAATGGGATATTGACAAGTCCCTCACCGTCGCCACGCACGTAGTGAAAATCCTTCATATCCTTGCGCGTCATAGTGTAGTAGCTCGCATGCAGATCATCCATGACGTTGAGCTTCTGCGACATCAAGAACCCGCGCAGGCGTATTGCCCACGATGAATAGTTGTTGTAAACATTGCGATAAATCTTGTCCTTGTCAATGCCCTTTGTGAGCAACTGGCAGATGATGAAGAATATCTCCGGCCGCGTGGAATTGAAGGTAAAGCCACCCGTGTCCGTCATCATGCCACAATAGCATGGCACGGCGAACTTCTGTGTCATCTCGTCGAATCCGCCCATTTGCCATACCAAGCGGAAGAGCAGCTCACACGTGGAGCTTGCCTCCGGAAACGATACCTTCACGGAGCAATTGATGTCGTTGCCCAAGTGGTGGTCAATCATTATCGTGTCAGCCTTTGCGTTCTTCAGCACCTCGCTCATCTCGTCGACCCTCGAATACATGTTGAAGTCGAGGCAGATAATGAGGTCAGCGTGTTTGAACATTCGCTTGACATCATCTGGGTGCTTGTCGAAACGCACGATTTTCTCTCTCCCCGGAAGCCAATAGAGAAAGTCGGGGAAGGCGTTGGGGACCACGATTGCCGACTCTTTGCCGAAATGTCCTGAGAGATAAGCGTTCATCGCCAAGCACGCTCCTATGGCGTCACCATCGGGGCGAGTGTGGCATACAAGTATAATGTTGTTGGCGTTGGTAATCTTTTTTTGCAGAAGTGTTATGTCATCAGCTGACAGCAGATCCAAATTCATAATGATGTATTAAAGGTTTTTCAAATAGGTGTTTACGGTTTTGTTCGAGCGAAGACTTCATCCATCAGCACGTCGTTATGGTCTGTGGGGATGGCGTCCAATATCTGGAACGGGAAGCATAGTCCAAGTTTATATACTGTCGGCATCTTAGCCAACAACCTGTCGTAGTATCCTTTTCCCCTGCCGAGCCTTTCGCCGTCCAACGTGAAGGCCATGCCCGGGATGATGGCGAGGTCTATTGAGCCATAGTCGGAGAACGGCTCGCCTTCGGGTTCAAGGATGTTGTATCTCTCCGACATTCGCATGCTCAGTTTGCCCTTATACCTAACCAGTTCCAGTTCTTCCGCGTTTTTCATGCGTGGCAGAAGCACGCATCGCCCCTGCCTGTGGAGCGATGCTATGAGTCCATGAGTGTTGACCTCGTCGGGCATGCTGTTGTAGAGGAAGATGGTGCGTGCCGTGTTGTAGAGGTGGTGCTTCTCAAGCTGGAGCGTGATGTCCATCGATTGTATGATAAGCTCGTCAACGCTGAACCTTTTCTTTCTGTCTTTTATTATTTGTCTAAGTGCGTGCTTGTCCATGACGTCTATCTTTTTCCAGCCTTCTTTTCTGGCTTCTTTGGGAATGCCTCATTTCGAGCAAACACTCTCATTGCCGCTTTTATCACTGGGTCGCCGTCGTTGAGATACTCATCGAGAGCTTGCTCGTCCAGCATGTTGTAGATAATTCGTCCGTTGATATACTTTTCCAGCAGGCTGTGGCTCTTCTTTATGAGCAGGTTGCGGCGTTGCAAGCCGTTGTTCTCGGCATAGTTGACAAACTGCCCCACGGTGTTCTGCTTCTTCAGATAGTCAGCGAGTTGCAACATCTGCTTGAAGTCTTTCATCTTTTGGCGGTTGTTGTCGGTGTAGGTGAAGGCGAACTGCAGTATAAGTCCGCTCATTGCCGCTTCCTTATAATAAGATGTCATGCCAGTGGTGTCCTCGGGCACGAATATGTCGGGAGTGATTCCCCCACCGCCATACACCACCCTGCCAATCTTCGTGTGATAAGCCGGACCGGTATGCTTGATGCTGTCGCGTGAGAAGTACTCGCCGTGCTGGTAACGCTCCAAGAGGTCTTGGGCGTAGTTCTGGTCGTCGCCATAGACATATGGCTTTTGTATGCATCTGCCAGAAGGAGAGTAGTAGCGTGCTATGGTCAGGCGGATGAGCGAACCGTCGGAGAAAGGTATCTGCTGCTGCACGAGACCTTTGCCAAACGAGCGGCGGCCTATCACGGTGGCGCGGTCGTTGTCTTGCATGGCTCCGGTGAATATTTCCGATGCCGACGCTGAACCCTCATTGATGAGCACCACGAGCGGGATGTTCTGGTAAGCCCCATGTCCATCCGACGTGTAATCGCGCCTTGGCGACTTGCGCCCCTGCGTGTAGACAATGAGACGTTTGGCTGGCAAGAACTCGTTTGCCATCTGCACGGCGCTCTGCAAATAGCCGCCAGGGTTATCGCGCAGGTCAATTATAAGGTCTTTGAATCCTTGCTGCTGAAGGTTTGCCAAGGCCACGAGGAGTTCAGGGTATGTCTTCTCGCCAAAGTTCTTCACCTTGATATAACCCGTGTTGTCGTCGATCATGTAGGTCGCGGTGATGGTCTTCGTGGGAATCTCGGCACGCGTGACGGTGAAGCTCACTATGCCCTTTCTGCCATAGCGCACCACGCCAATCTTTACTTTCGAGCCTGATGGGCCCTTGAGGCGGCGCATGGCCTCCTCGTTGGTCACTTGCTTGCCCACGAACTTCTTGCCGTCTACATACACAATCTTGTCTCCGGCAATGATGCCCGACTTCTCGGCTGGTCCGTTCTTTATCACGTTTTGCACCCTAATGGTGTCTTGCCTGATGACGAACTCAATGCCTACGCCCGAGAAACTGCCATTGAGGTCATCGGCAGCGGCTTGCGCGTTCTTCGCCGAGATGTATACCGAGTGAGGGTCAAGCTCCGAGAGTATGGTCGGTATGGCCTTGTCGACAAGCGAGTCGATGTTCACCTTGTCCACGTATTGGTCGTCGATGATCCTGAGCAAGTTGTTGAGCCTGCTCGAACCATTGTTGACAATAGTCAGTCTGTTACCTGAAAAGTGATTGGCGTAGAACGATCCAATCATGATGCCCAATACCATGCATAGAGCCATGAGCAAGGGCATGAAACGGTATTTATTCTCTTTCTTCATTTTCTTTCCCAGGAAGTATGTCTCCTATAAATTCTGTCTCCACGCCAGCTCTGTTCAGTAGTTTGATGCCATCGTCGAGCCTGTATTTCTCGCCGTAGACCACGCGTCGTATGCCGGCTTGGACTATCAGCTTCGAGCACTCTATGCAAGGAGAAGCCGTGACGTAGAGCGTGGCATCCTCACCGCTGTTGGTGCTTCGGGCGAGTTTCGTAATGGCGTTGGCCTCGGCGTGGAGCACGTATGGCTTTGTGACGTTGTTGTCGTCTTCGCACACGTTCTCGAAACCACTCGGCGTGCCGTTGTAGCCATCGCTGATGATGGTCTTGTCTTTCACCACGAGCGCGCCCACCTTGCGGCGTTTGCAGTATGAGTTCTCTGCCCAGATGTGCGCCATGCGCAAGTAGCGGCAATCCAGTTGATGCTTCTTCTCCTCTTCTTCCATATTATATAATGTGTCGGTTGCTGTATGGGTCATTTCTTTATCCCGTTGCGCTCAAGCAGTGCCTCGATGGTAGGCTCTTGCCCACGGAAGCGTGTGTAGAGCGTCATGGGGTGCTCCGTTCCGCCGCGCGAGAGTATGCTGTCGCGGAAGCGTTGTGCCGTTTGCTGGTTGAAGATGCCCTCTTTCTTGAACACCGAGAAGGCGTCGGCATCGAGCACCTCAGCCCACTTGTAGCTGTAGTAGCCCGCGGCATAGCCTCCTGCCATGATGTGCGAGAACTGTACGGTCATGCACGTGTCGGGCAGTTGCTCGGTTATCATGGCGTCTTTCCACGCGCGCTTCTCGAAAGGCACGATGTCGTCGGTAAACGGGTGCGCCATGGTGTAGTATGCCATGTCGAGCAGTCCGAAGCTCACCTGCCTTAGGCATGCGTAAGCCACGTTGAAGTTGCGGCTCTTCGTTATGCGCTCAATGAGCTCATCGGGTATTGGCTCGCCCGTCTTGTAGTGGAAGGCGAACGTGTGCAGGAACTCTGGCTCCACGGCGTAGTTTTCCATGAACTGCGATGGCATCTCCACGAAGTCCCACCACACGTTGGTGCCCGACAGGCTCTCGAAGCGCGTGTTGGCGAACATGCCATGCAGGGAATGCCCGAACTCATGGAGGAACGTCTCCACCTCGCCGAGCGTGAGCAATGCCGGCTTTGAGTCGGTTGGCTTGGTGAAGTTGGTCACCACGCTGACGTGTGGCCTCACGTTCTTGCCTTCCCTCGTGATCCATTGTCCCTGGAACTCAGTCATCCATGCTCCACCCTGTTTGCCCTCGCGTGGATAAAAGTCGGCATAGAACACGGCGAGATAGCTGCCATCCTTGTCGAACACCTCGTAGGCTTTCACGTCAGGATTGTAGACCGGTATGTCCTTGTTTTCCTTGAAGGTTATGCCGTAGAGGCGGTTGGCGAGGCCAAACACGCCCTTTATCACGTTGTCGAGCTGGAAATAGGGTCTCAACATCTCCGCGTCGAGATTGTATCTTTCCATCTGCAACTTGTGCGAGTAGAACGAGAAGTCCCACGGCTCCAGCTTGAAGTCGTCGCCCTCCATCTTGTGGGCCTCCTCCTCAATGGCTTTCACTTCCTCTTCGGCAGTAGGCTTGTAGGCGTCGATGAGGTCGTATAAGAGCTTGTAGACCGTCCTCGTGTTGCTTGCCATGCGGTGCTTGAGCACGTAGTCGGCAAAGGTGTCGTAGCCAAGAAGCTGCGCTATCTCGCGTCGGAGGTTCACAATCTGCTTGCATATCTCCAAGTTGTTGGCGTCGTTGTCGTGCGTGCACTCCGTGTTGCGTGCCATGTAGAGCTGCTTCCTCAAGTCGCGTTGCGTGGAATAGGTCATGAATGGCGAGTAGCTCGGATAGTCGAGCGTGAATACCCATCCTTCAAGCTCCTTCTCCTTTGCGGTCTGGGCTGCCATGTCGATGGCGGAGTCTGGCAGTCCGTCGAGTTGCGCCTTGTCGGTAATGTGCAGGGTGAAAGCCTTGTTCTCCTTGAGCAAGTTTTGTGAGAATTGCAGCGAGAGCATTGACGCCTTCTCGGTGAGCTGCCTCAGCTTGTCTTTCCCGCTTTCGTCGAGCAGCGCGCCACTGCGCACGAACGAGTCGTATTCCTTTTCGAGCAATGTCTTCTCTTCAGGCGTCAGCTCACGATGGTTCTCGTAGACGCTTTTCACGCGCGCGAAGAGCTTCGGGTTGAGAGTCACGTCGTTGGCGTGCTTGGTCAGTATCGGACTAAGCTTCTGTGCCAGCGCTTCCATGTCGGGGTTCGTCTCGGCGCTCATCAAGCACGAGAACGCGTTGGAGACGCGGTCAAGCAAGTCGTAGTAGTGCTCGCCCTTCGTCTTGTCGGTCCACGATATGGTGTTGTCGAACGTCGGCGGCTCAGGGTTGTCCACTATTTTGGCAATCGCCTCGTCGTCGCGTCGAATGCCTTCGATGAAGGCGGGCTCAAAATCCTCAAACTGTATCTTGTCGAACGGCACCGTGTTGTGAGGGGTGCCGTAGGGTTGCATGAATGGGTTTTGTCTGCTTGCCGTAGTTTCGTTTGCGTTATTTGGTGTGCTTTCGCTATTCATCATTACCTAATTTAATTCATCATACAAAGTTACCACATATTTTTCATCCATCCAAGAAGTATTTATCCTATTTTGTTGAAACCGCAATCAAAATCAGCGTTTTTAAGATTTGTGAATGCGTTTTCAACCATTGGCGAAAAGTCCACGCACGCAGGCGTTTTGCCTTTCCACCGTAAAGGCGTTGCCCTTACGCCGTAACGCCGCTGCCTTTGCGGTGCAAAGCCGACGCGATTGCGGTGCAACGCCGAAACGATAAAAAGCCATGGCCATTACGATGAAATCACGATTATTTAATCCTGTGATTAAAACATTTGCATTGTCTGATTTTTTTCGTAACTTTGCACTTATGTATTAAATCGGTCACTAATCGATTAAAAAATTGGGAAATCCATAGAAATGTTGGACAAGTCAAGTAAAATTTATGTTGCAGGCCACCATGGTCTTGTTGGTTCTGCAATTTGGAATAACCTCAAGAAGCGTGGCTACGATAACCTCGTGGGACGTACTCACGGCGAGTTGGACCTTACAGACCAGCTTGCGGTTGAGCGTTTCTTCGACGAGGAACAACCTGACGCCGTAGTGCTCGCGGCGGCTTTCGTGGGCGGCATAATGGCAAACTCGCTCTATCGTGCCGACTTCATCATGCAGAACATGAAGATTCAATGCAACGTCATTGAGCAGGCATACAAGCATCATGTGAAGAAACTTCTCTTCCTCGGCTCTACTTGCATTTACCCAAAGAACGCTCCGCAGCCAATGAGGGAGGACGCCCTTCTGACATCTCCCCTGGAATACACCAACGAGGAGTACGCCATATCGAAGATTGCCGGCTTGAAGATGTGCGAGAGCTATAACCTGCAGTATGGCACCAACTACATTGCCGTGATGCCGACCAACCTCTATGGACCCAACGATAACTTCCATTTGGAAAACTCACACGTCATGCCGGCGATGATGCGCAAGGTATTCCTTGCCAAGTTGCTTCACGAAAACAATTGGGAAGCCATTCATCGCGACATGAGCCTGCGTCCTATCAACCCCACCGACAAGCTTCGCGCCATAATCGGCGAGGGCAACGTGGACGGCAACGACTCGCAAGAGCGCATAGAGAAAGCGCTTGCCTTCTATGGCATAGAGAACAACAAGGTGACGCTTTGGGGCGACGGCTCGCCATTGAGGGAGTTCCTTTGGTCGGAAGACATGGCAGACGCCTCTGTCTACGTGTTGCTCAACGTCGACTTCAAGGACATCATCGGCATAGAGAAATATTCAAGCGTGTTCTACGGTGCCAAGGCAGATGGAGCGGTGAACCGCAACAACTCCGAGGGACGCGGTGGCGCGATACCTGCCTTGGGTGAGATTCGCAATTGCCACATCAACGTGGGCACGGGCAAGGAGCTCACCATAAAGGCGCTTGCCGAGCTCGTGAAGAAGACCGTGGGCTTCGAGGGCGAGATTGTGTGGGACAAGGACAAGCCCAACGGCACGCCACGCAAGCTTATCGACGTGAGCAAGCTCCACAGCCTCGGATGGACTCACAAGATAGAGATTGAGCAAGGCGTGGAAATGCTCTACAAATGGTATAGGGAAAACTGATAATAAGCTATGAAACAAGACGTTTATATTCTCGTTGCGGTCTTTGTCGTCATCTTGGTTATCCTCGTTTGGATGGGATTCAGGATGATAATGAGCCTCAGGCGGACGACACAAAGGCGCAAGACTCGCCGACAAGAGTGGATAGCGCGCATCAACGCACGCAAGAATGATGCATAGGCATTGACTCGGTTTGTGGTGGTTTCAACTGTTATTTATCTCGGCATAAAATGAAAACTCTTTCCCTAATCTTGTTTTTCAACCTTCTCTGCTTGGCGTCGTTCGCCCAAGGCGAGCACGTGGAGTGTGAGGACACGTGTCGCCATATCCACGGCATCGACTTGAGCCATTATCAGGGCAACGTGTTCTGGGAGACTGTTGGCAAAAGCAAGATGGCCTACGTCTACCTCAAGGCCACTGAGGGAGGCACGAGGATAGACGATAAATACAAGCAAAACATAGACCTTGCCCACAGCTACGGACTGAAGGTGGGATCGTATCATTTCTACAGGCCCAAGGTGGACCAAGAGGAGCAGCTTCGCAACTTCATGGCTCAGTGCCGCCCAGGCGACCAAGACCTCTTGCCAATGATTGATGTTGAGACACGCAGCGGCCTGCCGCGTGAGGAGTTTCGCGATTCGCTCGCAAAGTTTCTCGATCTCGTGGAGAAAGCCTACAGGCAGCGGCCACTCGTCTACTCGGGGGCGAATTTCTACAACGCCAACTTGCAAGGCATGCTCGACGACTACAAGCTCATGATAGCCCAATACTCGTCTCGCCAACCGGAACTCACCGACGGCAAGGAATACCTGTTGTGGCAATATTCCGCGAAGGGCAAGCTCGACGGCATAAACGGTTTTGTGGACAAGAGCCGGTTCATGGGAAAGCACAAGCTCAGGGAAATACGGTTCAGGCATAGGTAAGAATAAATTAAACAAAGCAACATATAGAAAAATATTATGGCAATGATCAAATGCCCCGAGTGTGGGCGACAAATAAGCGACAAGGCTCCCTTCTGCCCTTGCTGTGGCGTGGGCATAGCGGGGAAGACAGTTAAGTGCCCACAGTGTGGCGAGGTGTATTTCAGAGACCAGGAGATGTGCCCCAATTGCCACCATGTCACAAGAATGTCTGGTGTCGTCGGCAATGTGGCTGGACAGAATGTTGGCAACGAGGCGGCAACGTCGCCTGTTCAACAAGCGTCGGCAATGCCCCAGCAACCTCCTGTGCCGCCACGTGTGCCAGGCGCAGGAGACGCGAATGGCGGTGCCACTCCCCCACCCGTGCAGAAGAAAAAGAGCCACGGCGCGCTCATCACGGCCATAATCTTCGCCTTGGTCCTCTGTGGCGTTTGCTTCTATTTCTACAACAACGCCAAGACATCCAAGGAAGAAGAGGCTTACGAATATGCCTTGAGAAGCGACGATCCACTTGTGTTGCAGACCTATCTCGACAGCTATAAGGACGCGCCATCCGAGCATATCGACTCCATACAGGCTCACCTTAACTTGTTGCGGCAGAGCGATGCCGATTGGACAAACGCCGTGGTGAGCGGCTCAAAGCAGGCTTTGCTCGACTATCTCAGCAAGCATCCCGATTCTGAGCACAAGGCGATAGCGCAACATAAAATCGACTCTATCGATTGGGCTTTCGCTTCCAATGCCAATTCTCTCGACGAGATTCAGGCTTATCTCGATGAGCATGCCAATGGCGAGCATGTGGACGAGGCAAACGATGCTATCCGCAAGTTGAAGGCAAGCACCGTGCAGCCAGAGGAGAAAGTGCTGGTGACGGCATCGTTGAAACACTTCTTCCAAGCCATGAACGCCAATAACGAGCAGTCGCTTGAGGCATCCGTGGCTCCAGTAATGTCCAACTTCCTCGGCAAGGCAGACGCCACCAAGGCAGACGTGAGCGTGTTCTTGCAGAAGATTTACAAGGACGACATCACGGGCATGACATGGAGCCTGGGCAGCGACATGAAGATCGACAAGCGCGAGGTTGGTGAAGATGAGTATGAGTACTCAGTGGCTGTCTCGGCTACACAGGACATCCAGCGCACTGACCCCTCTAAGGAGAAGTCCGCACTTTACAAGATCAAGGCAAAGGTGAACCCCGACGGACTCGTCTCTGCATTGACCATGACAAAGATAATAGAGTAGCAGGCAGGATAACGTTTGCACATCTTTATAATAAGCAATAACAAATTAATTCTAAACAAGGAAATGGAGACTAAAACCGTGGGACTCGCGTCTGATCACGCCGGGTTCAAGCTCAAACAGTTTGTCAAGGAGTATCTTGACGCAAAGGGCATCACTTACAAAGACTATGGCACTTACAGTGAGGAGAGCTGCAACTATGCAGAATTTGCCCATGCCCTTGCACGAGGCATGGAGAACGGTGAGGTTTACCAAGGAATAGGAATTTGCGGCTCGGGCGAGGGCATGGCAATGACACTCAACAAGCATCAAGGCATCAGGGCAGGACTGGTCTGGATTCCGGAGATAGCCCATCTGACACGTCAACACAACGACGCCAACGTGCTCGTGATGCCAGGTCGCTTTATCGACAACGACACTGCCGCCAAGATCATGGATGAGTTCTTCGCCACTCCGTTTGAAGGCGGACGCCACGTGGCAAGAATCAACAGCATCCCACTGAGCAAATAATATAAAATCGCGGGCCCCTGAAGAGGAGTCCGCGATATGTTTTTTGTTTGCGGGTGCGCCTTCCCACTACAAGTAGCGTAACAACGCAAGAACCTAAATGTCGAGGATTTCCTCGGGACTCTTCACGAGAGTCGTGGCACCGTGCTCTATAAGGAAGTCGCGGTCGCGGAATCCCCATAGCACGCTGATGCAAGGCATGCCGCAGTTGCGTGCCGTATCGATGTCAACGTCGCTGTCGCCGATATACACGGCGGTGGAGCTTGGCATGTCGAGTTGTCGCAAAGCCTCTATCACCGTATCTGGCGCAGGCTTCTTGTGAATGTCGGGCCGCTCCCCTATCGCGACCTTTATCTCATCGCCAAAGAAGTGACGCACGAGGTCTTGTGTGGCTTGGTAAAACTTGTTGCTCACGACCGCTATCTTCTTGCCGTTGGCATTGAGCTCGGATATCAGCTCCATGATGCCAGGATATGGCGCGGTGGTGTCGAGGTTGTGGTGAAGGTAATGTTGGCGGAAGCAAGCGTAGCATTCCTCAAACTGCTCGAAACTCTCGCCACCAGGGATGGCGCGTGTCATGAGCAGTCGCACGCCATTGCCCACGAACCGGCGAACTTCGTCGACGCTGTGCTCCGGCAAGCCATAAGAGCGAAGGGCAAAGTTGCAGCTTGCGGCAAGGTCGTCGAGGGTGTTCAGCAAGGTGCCGTCTAAATCGAAGATATAACTTTCATACTTCATTTTATCCAGGACTTATTTCGTTTTTTGATATTAAATAATCGCTTTCACGATGCAAAGTTACTCATTAATGTGTAACTTTGCACACATATTTAGAATAAACACATCAAAAACAAATGACACGACAGTTTAGCAAGAGGTACCTTATCCTTGCGGCAGTGTGTGTGATAGCCTTGCTCGGCTTGACATACTACTACTTTTTCACATCGTTCACAGGGCGCAGCATCACCAAGTACGTCTATGTGGATCAAGACGACAACTACGACTCACTGGTAATGAAGCTCCGGCCTGAGGCAAAGGCGCATTGCTTTCAGGCTTTCAGCATACTTGCCCGCCACAGCAACCTTATTAATAAGGTACGCACGGGACGCTACGCGTTGACGCCGTCGATGGGCGCCTTCACAGTCTTTCGCCACATTAAAAACGGAATGCAAGACCCTCTGAACCTCGTGGTCCCCAGCGTGAGAACGATGCAAGACATGGCGGGAGCTCTCAGCAAGAAACTCATGTTGGACAGCTTGACAATAGAAAAAGCCTTGACCGACAATGCAGAGTGTGCCAAGTTTGGCTATGACACCGCCACAGTTGCTGCCATGTTCATACCAAACACCTACGATGTTTATTGGGATACCACAGTCGAAAACCTCTTGAAGCGCATAAAGAGAGAGAACGACAAATTCTGGGACCAAGAAGAGCGCAAGGATAAGGCAAAGGCGCTTAAACTGTCGCCTGTAGAGGTTGCGACGCTGGCAAGCATCGTTGACGAGGAAACAGCCAACGACAAGGAGAAGCCGATGATTGCCGGAATGTACTACAACAGGCTCATGCTCCGTGACAGCGAGTATCCGCAAGGCATGCCCCTTCAAGCCGATCCTACTATAAAGTTCGCCTTGAAAGACTTCGCCTTGAAGCGTATCTACCAAAACATGTTGTTCATAAAAAGTCCTTACAACACTTATAAGAACCCAGGACTGCCTCCTGGCCCTATTCGCGTGGCTTCGATAGCGGGAATTGACGCCGTGCTCAACATGGTTCACCACGACTATCTATACATGTGCGCTAAACCAGACTTCAGCGGAACCCACGATTTCGCGGTCACTTATCCTGAGCACATGGCAAACGCGCACAGATACGCGGCGGCGCTCAATAAAAGAGGCATACAGTAAGAAAAGACATTCACCTTAGGGTCGTAGAGCCCTAAGGTGCTTTGTTTATAGGGCATATAATACGATTAATGGCGCCTGCTTCACAGCAAGCGCCATTTTACTTCAATAGGTATTAGCCTTCTTAAGGTAAAAAGATTGTATTCAGGATAACATTGGCAAAGGTAACAATCTTTTCTGATATGTGCAATATTTAAATCAATTATTTTTAAGTTTTTTCCAACTATTCTCTATGATTTTTGCGGAAAATGACTAACTTTGCATCTTGGAAAAAGTATATCACGAAAATGGAGATCAAAGAGAACGAAAAAGAGGAGAAGCGCAGCATGAGCTTCGTTGAAGAGATAATCAGCAATGACCTCAAGGAAGGCAAGAACAATGGTCGCATCCAGACACGTTTTCCCCCAGAGCCAAACGGCTACCTGCACATTGGTCACGCAAAGGCCATTTGCATGGACTTTGGCGCAGCCGAGGAGTTTGGAGGTGTTTGCAACTTACGTTTCGACGACACTAACCCATCTAAGGAAAACACTGAATATGTGGAGAACATCCTAAATGACATTAAGTGGCTTGGGTTTAAATGGGGAAATATTTATTATGCCTCAGACTATTTCCAGAAACTTTGGGACTTTGCCATTTGGATGATAAAGAATGGCCACGCCTATGTCGACGAGCAGACTTCTGAGCAGATTGCCCAGCAGAAGGGCACGCCCACTGTTCCTGGCACATTCAGTCCGTATCGTGACCGTCCTGTTGAGGAGAACCTTAAACTCTTCAACCAGATGAACACCGCCGAAGCTGTTGAAGGCTCTATGGTGCTTCGTGCCAAGATGGACATGGCAAATCCAAACATGCACTTCCGTGATCCGGTGATGTATCGCATAATCCACACGCCTCACCACCGCACAGGCACAAAGTGGCACTGCTACCCCATGTACGACTTCGCACACGGACAGAGCGACTATTTCGAGGGCGTGACCCACTCCATTTGCACGCTGGAGTTTGTGCCTCACCGTCCTCTCTACGATAAGTTCATAGATTATCTCAAGGAGTATGACGCTACCGCCAAGGATGGCTTGGATGACAACCGCCCAAGGCAGATAGAGTTTAACCGCTTGAACCTTACCTACACGGTGATGTCGAAGCGTAAGCTCCACACTTTGGTCGATGAACACCTTGTCAACGGTTGGGATGACCCACGTATGCCGACATTGTGTGGAATGCGTCGCCGCGGCTATTCGCCAGAGTCAGTAAAGGCATTCATTCGCTCTATTGGTTATACCAAGTTCGACGCGCTCAACGACATGGCTCTCCTTGAGGCGGCAGTGCGCGAGGACCTTAACAAGAAGGCGACACGTGTGTCAGCTGTCCTTGATCCTGTCAAGCTCGTGTTGACAAACTACCCTGAGGGCGAGACGGAAATGATGGAGGCTGTCAATAATCCAGAAGATGAGACACAAGGTTGCCATGAGATTTCTTTCTCTCGCAACTTGTGGATTGAGCGTGCCGACTTCATGGAGGACGCTCCTAAGAAGTTCTTCCGCATGACACCTGGTAAGGAAGTGCGCCTGAAGAACGCCTATATCGTTAAATGCACCGGTTGCACAAAGGACGCAGAGGGTAACATCGTTGAAATACAAGCCGAATACGATCCTGAGAGCAAGAGCGGCATGCCAGGAGCCAACCGCAAGGTCAAGGGCACGCTGCATTGGGTGAACGCCGATGACTGCGTGAAAGCCGAGGTAAGGGAATACGACCGTCTCTTTAACGTGGAGAACCCGTCTGCAGACGAGCGTGACTTCCGTGAGCTTCTCAACCCACAGTCATTGCATGTCTTTGACAATTGCTATGTGGAGCGTTTCGCCGCCACGATGAAGCCAGGTCAGTATCTGCAATTCCAACGCACAGGCTATTTCATGGCTGACCCCGATACCACAGACAATGCGCCTGTGTTCAACAAGACCGTTGGTCTGAAGGACACATGGGCAAAACAAATTAAAAAGTAATAATTTGAGCGACAACATCTTCTTTTCAAAAGAATTCAAGGAAAACCTTCACAAATATGAGGAAGCGCGCAAAAGCAATTCCTCAGTTTTTCTTGAGCCAGAGCAATTCACGGACATTGCTGAATACTATTACCAGCACGGTGACTTGAATACAGCTTTGGAGGTAATAGACGATGCGCTCAACATATTCCCAGGAGCTACGGAGCCTCTTGCTTTCAAGGCAAGGGTCTCCATACTCGTATACCATGATGTCGACATAGCCATGGGGTGTGTTGACATGATTGCCGACAAGCAAGACCTTGAGTATTTCTATATTGTCGCTGAAATCATGATTGTTGACAACCGTGTGGAAGACGCGGAGAATTACCTTGAGGCAAAGGAGCAAACGATCGACGAAGATGATTTAGAGGACTATTACCTTGACGTCGCTTCCTTGTTTGCCGATTATGAGGTCTTTGATTTGGCGGCAAGGTGGCTTGCGTTGAGCAACGACACAGAATGTGGCGACTACTTAGAATTGAAAGGTCGCATCGCAATGAGCAATGGCTCTTACCAGGAATGCAAGGACATATTCAATAAGCTCATCGACCACGAGCCATACAATAATGGCTATTGGAACCTGCTTGCCTCTGCAAAGTATCTCTCGAATGACTTCAGTGGAAGCATGGAATGCAGCGACTATTCACTTGCCATCGCGCCTCAGGATCCTGATGCCATCTTAAACAAAGCGAATTGCTTGATGATGCTTGGCAATGGCAAGGATGCCAAGTCGTATTACCAGAGTTTTAAACGATTGCAGCCACATAGTGAAGTCGCGGACATGGGCATTGCCGCTGTCTACATGAACGAGAACAACTTCACGGAAGCCTTGAAATATTGGCAGAGTGCAGCAAAGCTATGCCCACCTCAGTCGGCAAACCAATTTGAGATTTACAGGAACACAAGTCTTGTATACGCCTTGTGCGGAAAGTATAAAGAGGCTATAAAGGTTGCTGAAGAGTTGGAGACAATCTCAGGAAATTCCTCATTGGATGTTATATTGCTGAAGGGGTATGTCAACTTACTTGCAGGAGATGCGGAATCCGCAAAGACCTGCTTTGAGAAGGCCATCCACACGACTTCTGACAAGGACCTTGGAAATACGTTGTATTATATTGCTTATTGCCTTTTCGATTGCAATTATCTACGTCAGGCCCACGACATTTTCCGTCATCTTGCCGATTCAGAAAGCAATAAAGATTACGCGGACCTGTGGGCTTACCTTGTGAGGACGGATTACGAGCTTGGACTTCAAGAGGAGTTCTTGGCTGACTTGAAGAAAGCTACGGAACGTAATCCGGTTGGCATTCAACGTGAACTATCCGACGTCATCCCAAAGGGAATGTCTGTCAGGGACTTTTACAACTATGCCATCCACCATCCTTTAAGTAAGAAGGGCAAATCGATTGACGACAAATAAGGTTTTATCTTAATAATTATTTTAATCACGCATGAGTATTTTATCGACATTGCTCGGCAACCTCAATTATGGCACTGTGCTTTTTTTAATGTTGCTTGAGAGTACCGTGATACCCGTACCATCCGAACTTGTAGTTGCTCCAGCGGCATACCATTCGGCAGGAGGAAACCTCAACATTATATTGGTAGTCTTGGCTGCTACTATTGGCGCCGACTTGGGAGCTACAATCAACTACATTGCAGGTTACTATCTTGGTCGCCCCGTGATCTATCGTTTTGCCAATAGCAAGCTTGGGCACCTGTGTATGCTCAATCAGGCCAAGGTGGAGAAGAGCGAGGCTTATTTTAACAACCATGGCATGGCTGCAACGATTAGCGGACGTCTCATTCCTGGCATACGACACCTCATATCCATCCCTGCGGGTCTCTCGAAGATGGTTTATTGGAAGTTCCTGCTATATACCACCATTGGAGCAGGTTGCTGGAATGTCATTCTTGCAGCGCTTGGCTGGTATTTGCACTCAATAGTCCCAGAGGAACAGCTCAACGACAAGATCCTCGAATATGGGGAATACATAAAGGTGGCAATCATTGGAATCTGTGCCTTAGCCATCATTTATTTCATAGCAAAGAAGATGATAAGCAGAAAGAAAAAATAGGAAGGCAACACATAAAATATCGGTTAAGAGAAAGGACAGTTTCTAAGAAACTGTCTTTTTTTGTTTGGAGATGTTGATTTTTTATCTAATTTTGCAATGAACAACATCCTGTATGTCAGGAATGCCGCAAACCTCTAAACAAATATCTTTTGAAAACACTTATAATCACAACCATAGCGCTCCTTTTTGCTACAAATGTTTTCTCACAGAACAACAACTCATGGGAAGATTTCCTTCAGCAGATGGGGCAAAGCGAGAATATAGATGATGGCAGCCTTGAACAGTTGTATGACGAGCTAAGCGAGTTGTCCGAGAATAAACTGGATATAAACACTTGTTCGCGTGAACAACTTGAGAGTTTGCCCTTCCTTTCCTTCCAGCAAGTGATGGATTTAATTGAGTATCGCGATAAAGTCAGGAGAATAGAAACCCCAATGGAGTTATTTCTCATTGAATCACTTGATAGGCAGACCATGGCGTTGCTCAAGCAATTCATTACCATTGGTCCGGCCCAACGCTCAGACACCATTCCAGACATAAGAAAAGTATTGAAGTATGGCAAGAATACTTTAATCGCAGACTTGAACATTCCCTTTTATACTCGCAAAGGTTATGAGAATAAGTATCTCGGCTACAAGTATAAACATTGGTTGAGATACACGTTTAATTATGGGCAACGTGTCAAATTCGGCATCACCGCTTCGCAAGACGCAGGAGAGCCATTCTTCGCAGGTAAGAACAAGTGGGGTTACGACTATTACTCTTTCTATCTGTTATTGAATGACATCAAATGGTTGAAGACGCTTGCACTTGGCAGGTATCGTCTTAGGTTTGGGATGGGGTTAATTCTTAACAATGGCTTTGGCTTCGGAAAGCTTGCTACGATGTCCACGCTACTGAATTCTCCAAGTCATGTCTTTGCTCATGCAAGCCGTTCGGATTATAATTACTTACAAGGTGCTGCAGCTACGTTCAAATTGGCAAAAGGATTTGACTTGACCGCATTCGCGTCGTACCGCAAGATTGACGCTACATTGAACAAGGACTCTTTGTCGGTTGCGACAATCCTCAAGACAGGTTATCATCGCACATTGAGCGAAATGAACAGAAAGGGCAATACGGCAGTGTCGCTCTTCGGTGGTAACATCAACTGGTTGCGGAATGGCTTTCATGTAGGAGCGACAGGTTACTACACATCTTTCAACCGCAAGTTGAATATGTATAATGGACAGAAATACAGAAGGTGGTATCCTTATGGCTACGACTTCTTTAATGCAAGTATTGACTATGGATACATTAGTCGTAGACTGAATATAAGCGGAGAAACGGCAATAGACAAGAACGCACAGGTCGCCACAATCAACACGATTAGTTATGAGTTGTCACCAAGGCTTTCACTCATGGCATTGCAACGTTATTTTCCATATAAGTACCAAGCCCTTTACGCTAACACTGTTGCGGAAGGTGGCTCTGTAAATGATGAGAGTGGCATTCTAATTGGAGGTAAGATAAGTCCGTGGAACAACTCCACGCTGACACTTTATTCTGACCTCTCATACTTCGCATGGCCTAAGTATGGTACTCCTGAGTCAACTTACAGGTGGGACAATTTTATTCAATTCGATACATCAAAAGACAAATGGGCTTTCTTGCTTAGGTATAGGATGAAGATGAAAGAGCTTAATGGTCAAGAAGATGGCTCACTCTTAAGAAAAGTAGACTCAAGAGCAAGGGCTACACTCTCTTACTCTGATAATGGACTTACACTGACCACCCAATCCGATTTCTCCGCAAGTCACGGAAACACGACGAGCTATGGCTACATGGTATCAGAGAGTGCGCGCTGGCAACATAAGTGGCTTAAGCTCATTGGCTTGGTAGGCTATTTCCACACTGGCGATTACAACTCACGAGTATATATTTATGATCCCGGTCTACTTTATACCTTCTCCTTCGCTACATTTTATGGCAAGGGGTTGCGATTCGCCCTTAATTGCAAGGTAGCGGCATGTGAAAAGCTGACTTTCGTCCTCAAAGGCGGATGCACCCACTATTTCGACCGTGATGTCATATCATCAGGACCTCAGCAGATAGACAGTTCAACAATCTCCGAAGTCGAAATGCAGATGCAATGGAAATTCTGAAGCCACACTTTCCGTCAATCCAAGCCTATGTCAGTTGAAGGGTGTATTTTCCTTGTTGATAAACAATGCTCATGAGCTGATAATTAGCTTCGGATATTCCCAATGTCACATAACCCATAGTCATGCGAAGGTTCAACTCGACACAAGGATGCACAAGCATCTTGCCGCCATTGTCAACAATCATCATGTCGATACCAAACGGGCCATGGTATGTATTGCCCAACTGAGGAGTGAGAATATCAATTATTGATTGTCGAATCTCATGCAATAAACTTAGCTGAACGTGTGTTGCGATAATCTCCTCCTTGGTCTTCTCGTCTGCGATTATATTGCCAATATATGCGCCATTGCTTGTCTTGAAAAGGGATAAGCCTCGATATTCTATCTTTCCCTTCCCGTCGCATGTAAATTCCATCCCAAAATCAATTACCTTGTCATAATATGGCTCAATCAATACGCAACCTTGATGTTTGACAACATTGTTGAACCAGCCTTCAAGTTGCTTAGAAGGTTGATCCTCGACGTATCTAACTCCTCTCCCACTGCAACTCCATGGTGATTTTACCACAACGCGATGATATATTGAAAGAAACTTTCTCAAGTCTTCCATGTCGTGACCAGGTTTTGCCTCGCCAATGGCATTCTCTGTTTTTGTAAGCTTTGGCAGCAAGTTCTGTGCGCTCCATCCACGGTGGCTTATTTTCTTAACGACGTTGAGATAATCATTGTCAGGCAAAGAAGAAGTAGGCATGCCACATCTAACAAGGTGCTCGCGTATAGGTAAGTCCCATCCCCAAGGCTCAAAATCCAAGGTCTTACAAGCAGAGGCCATTCGAGATAACTCGTTGCGGCTAATGAAATTGCACGGTTTACTTAAACCTGTGCTCCTATATTGATTCCAAGCATAGTCAACATCGTCTACCAACACAGCGTTGTCTTGCTTTGCCCAAATAGCTGGCAGGAAAGACAAGTCGTGACGCATCAAGCGACCAGCACGCGGTGGGGTGAAGTTCGCTAAGCCTGAGGCAAGTGCCATGTCGTGTTCTGGATTGAATAATAAGATCTTCATTGATATTTGTCGATTTCCTTTTGCCCTCGCAAAACTAACACTTAATTCTGAAAGACACAAAACTTTCCCAAGAAACTTGTTTATAAAGGATACATCATTAAAAAAAACTAAAAATCATAACTCTTGCAATGTAGACTTTGCAAAAAACAAAAATACTTGTATCTTTGCAATCGCAAATGCACGCATATGGAGTTGATGGAATCTTTCTTTAGGACACATGCCTATCTCATCGATCACACCAATGCTACGGTACACCGCAGCCTTATGGATGAAATCGATTGGAGTCATCGGCTCATTGGCATAAAAGGCACCCGTGGCGTGGGAAAGACCACCTTCCTTCTTGAGTATGCCAAGCAAAAGTTCGGAAAGAACAATCGCCAGTGTCTTTATGTGAACATGAACAACTTCTACTTCCAAGGCAATGGCATTTCTGACTTCGCAGGCGAGTTTGTACGCAATGGTGGAAAAGTACTGTTGCTTGACCAAATATTCAAGCAACCCAATTGGAGTCAAGAGCTTAGAAAATGTTATGACCTTTATCCTGAGCTGAGAATAGTCTTCACAGGGTCCAGTGTCATGCGATTGAAGACCGACTATCCTGCCATAAAGGACATCTTACATTTCTATTATCTCAGGGGCTTCTCATTCCGCGAATACTTGAATCTCACCGCGGGCACAAATTTTCGACCATATACTTTGGATGAGATATTGAACAACCACGAGCATATAGTCAAGAAGGTGTTGCCTATCGTTAGTCCATTGAATTATTTTAACGACTATCTTCATCACGGCTTCTACCCATTCTTCCTTGAACAGCGCAACTTCTCGGAGAATTTGTTGAAGACCATGAACATGATGACAGAGGTTGATATACTTATCATCAAGCAGATAGAGCTTAAATACCTGACAAAGATAAAGAAGTTGTTCTATCTTCTCGCCGTGGAAGGACCTATCGCCCCAAACGTCAGTCAGTTGGCTCAGCAGATAAACACGAGTCGTGCGACGGTAATGAACTATATAAAGTATCTCGCCGACGCTCGCCTGCTGAATATGATTTACTATCAAGACATGGATTTCCCCAAGAAGCCGGCTAAGGTGATGATGCATAATCCAAACCTCATGTATGCCATTTACCCAATAACGGTCGTTCAGCAAGAACTCATGGAGACATTCTTTGTCAACACCATGTGGAAAGACCATGTGGTGAATCAAGGCGACAAGCCGCAAAGCTACATGATCGACGGAGAGCAAAGGTTCAAGGTGTGCGATGCCAAGTCGCCCATGAAGACGAGGTTCAACAAGGGGACTTGGTATGCAAGATACAACACGGAAGTGGGACTCGACAACCAGATACCGCTTTGGCTGTTTGGTTTCCTATATTAGGCAAGACATAATTATATATTGATAAACAAGACATTATACAACAACATTAATTTCTATTGTAGTAATATGGATAAAAAAAAGAAATTTGTGACGGTCGATGGTAATACCGCCGCTGCTCATGTGAGCTACATGTTCACTGAGGTTGCAGCCATTTACCCTATCACCCCATCCTCTCCTATGGCAGAGCATGTGGATGAGTGGGCTGCAAAGGGTCGCAAAAATCTCTTTGGTCAGACTGTATCCGTCCAAGAGATGGAATCAGAGGGTGGTGCTGCTGGTGCCGTCCACGGTTCTCTGCAAGCTGGTGCCCTGACAAGCACATACACGGCTTCACAGGGTCTTCTGCTGATGATCCCTAACATGTACAAGATTGCCGGTGAGTTGCTGCCTTGCGTATTCAACGTTTCAGCTCGTACGCTTGCCTCTCACTCACTGTGTATCTTCGGTGACCACCAGGATGTGATGGCTTGCCGCCAGACAGGCTTCGCCATGTTCTGCTCAGGCTCCGTGCAAGAGGTGATGGACCTCTCTGCAGTGCCTTACCTTTCTACGCTTGAGAGCTCTGTGCCATTCATCAACTTCTTTGACGGTTTCCGCACATCTCACGAGTATCATAAGGTTGAGGAGATGGACATGGAAGACATTCGTCCTCTCGTCAACCCAGAGTGGATCAAGAAGTTCCGCGATCGCGCCATGAGCCCAGAGCGTCCTGACACACGTGGTACGGCTGAGAACCCAGAGACATTCTTCACTCATCGTGAGGCTTGCAACGCGTATTATGACGCTGTGCCTGAGATTGTGGAGAAGCATCTCGCCGAAGTTTCCAAGATCACTGGCAGAGAGTATCACCTCTTCAACTATTATGGAGCTGCTGATGCCGAGAACATCATCGTGCTCATGGGCTCTGCCACAGAACCAGCTCGTGAGGCTATCGACTACCTCACAAAGCAGGGCAAGAAGGTTGGTATGGTTGCCGTTCACCTCTATCGCCCATTCAGCGTAGAGGCTATCCGCAAGGCCATCCCTGACACTGTGAAGCGCATCGCCGTGCTCGACCGCACCAAGGAGCCTGGAGCAGAGGGTGAGCCTCTCTATCTCGACGTGAAGAGCGCCCTCTACGATGATCCACGCAAGCCTATGATTGTTGGCGGACGTTATGGTCTCGGATCAAACGATACAACTCCTGCCAAGATCGTGTCTGTGTTCAACAACTTGGAGCTTCCTACTCCTAAGAACCACTTCACCGTTGGTATCGTTGATGACGTTACATTCACAAGCCTGCCTGAGGTTCCTGAGATTCCTATGGGTGGCGACAGCCTGTTCGAGGCTAAGTTCTACGGCTTAGGCTCTGATGGTACTGTGGGTGCCAACAAGAACTCCGTTCAGATCATTGGTAACAACACCAATAAGTATTGCCAGGCTTACTTCTCTTACGACTCTAAGAAGTCGGGTGGTTTCACCTGCTCTCACCTCCGCTTTGGCGACGAGCCTATCCACTCTGCATATCAGGTAAATACTCCTAACTTCGTGGCTTGCCACGTACAGGCGTATCTGAACATGTACGACGTGACTCGCGGTCTTCGCGACGGTGGCACATTCCTTCTCAATACCATTTTCGAAGGCGACGAGCTGTTGAGCTTCATCCCTAACAAGGTTAAGCGTTACTTCGCTAAGCACAACATCAAGGTCTATTACATCAACGCCACAAAGATTGGTCAGGAGATTGGCTTGGGCAACCGCACCAACACTATCCTGCAGTCTGCGTTCTTCCGCATTACGGAGGTTATTCCAATCGAGCTCGCCGTTGAGCAGATGAAGGCCTTCATCGTGAAGTCTTATGGCAAGAAGGGCCAGGATGTGGTCGACAAGAACTATGCTGCCGTTGACCGTGGTGGCGAGTTCAAGGAGCTTGCCGTTGACCCAACATGGGCTAACCTGCCCGATGACGCCGTTGTTGAGGATGATGCTCCCGCATTCATCAAGGAGATCGTTCGCCCGATGAACGCACAGGCTGGTGACCTCTTGAAGGTTTCCGACTTCGTGAAGTTCAACACCACCGATGGCACATGGCACACAGGCACCGCCGCTTACGACAAGCGTGGTGTGGAGGCTTTCGTTCCTGTTTGGGATGCTAAGAACTGTATCCAGTGTAACAAGTGCTCGTTCTGCTGTCCTCACGGCTGTATCCGTCCGTTCGTCCTCGACGAGCAAGAGGCTGCCGGCTTCGACGGTGAGACACAAGACATCCTCGCGCCTAAGGCCCTCAAGGGCATGAAGTTCCGCATGGAGACTTCTGTGCTCGACTGTCTTGGTTGTGGCAACTGTGCCGATGTCTGCCCAGGCAAGAAGAACAAGGAGACTGGCGAGTTGGAGAAAGCCTTGAAGATGGTTCCGTTCAACGTGGACGATCCTGCCATGAAGAAGGAAGCCGACAACTGGACTTACCTCGTGAAGAACGTGAAGACAAAGCAAGACCTCATCGACATCACGCAGAGCCCGAAGAACTCTCAGTTCGCTGACACTCTGTTCGAGTTCTCTGGTGCTTGCGCTGGTTGCGGTGAGACTCCTTATGTCAAGCTCATCTCTCAACTCTTTGGTGACCGTGAGATGATTGCCAACGCCACAGGTTGCTCTTCAATCTATTCAGCTTCAGTGCCTTCTACTCCTTACTGCACCAACGCCAAGGGGCAAGGTCCAGCATTCAACAACTCCCTGTTCGAGGACTTCTGCGAGTTCGGTCTCGGTATGACACTTGCCAACAAGAAGATGAAGAAGCGCATCACTCTCCTTCTCCAGCACAAGATTGAGAGCGATCACACAGCTGATGACTTCAAGCAGGCTGCACAGCAGTGGATCGACAACCAGAACGACGCTGCCGGCTCTAAGGCCGCAGCTGAAGTGCTGAAGCCACTCATCGAGCGCGAGGCTGCTACAGGTTGCAAGTGCGCCGAGGAGCTGAAGACCCTCGACCACTATCTCGTTAAGCGCAGCCAGTGGATTATCGGTGGTGATGGTGCTTCCTACGATATCGGCTACGGTGGTCTTGACCATGTGTTGTCTACTGGTGAGGACGTTAACATCCTCGTTCTCGACACTGAGGTTTACTCTAACACTGGTGGTCAATCATCTAAGTCTACACCTCTCGGCGCTATCGCTCAGTTCGCCGCAAGCGGAAAGAGAATCACCAAGAAGGACCTCGGCTTGATGGAGACAACTTATGGCTACATCTATGTTGCTCAGGTGGCTATGGGTGCCGACAACGCGCAGACGCTGAAGGCCATCCGTGAGGCAGAGGCTTATCCAGGCCCATCTCTTGTCATTGCTTATGCTCCTTGTATCAACCACGGTATCAAGGGCTCAAAGGCTGACAAGCGCAACATGGGTCGCTCACAACACGAGGAGGCTCTTGCTGTTGAGTGCGGCTACTGGCATCTCTGGCGTTTCAATCCTGAACTCGCCAAGGAAGGCAAGAACCCATTCACGCTCGACTCAAAGGCTCCACAATGGGATAAGTTCCAGGATTACCTCATGGGTGAGGTTCGCTTCTCTTCACTGAAGAAGGCCGTGCCAGACCAGGCAGATGAGCTCTTCAAGGAGACGGAGAATAGCGCTAAGCGTCGTTATCAGTCATACGTTCGCAAGGCAGCTGAGGATTGGAGCGAGAGCATCTAATAGATTCATGAAAAAGGTTGGGGAGAGCATTAGAACTTGTCCCTCAACCTTTTAAAAACATAAAAGCAGATTGCACTTACCGCGATATCGGTTTTGCAACCTGCTTTTTTCAGTCTTGTGCCACCGTGTCGGCCTTACGCCGCAATGACGTTGGCTTTGCACCGCAATCGCGTTGCCATTGCACCGTGATCGCGATGCCATTTCAGTGGCAAGGCGATTACTGTTTTTCATTGTTTCCAGCTCAACTCAAAACAACATGATTTTCCTATCCGTTATGTCAGAAAGAGGGAGCAGCAGATTGTATCTGTTTCTATTAGGCTAACACATCATGAGAAAAAGCCAATTTTGTCAAAGAATAATGGATTTTTTATCCCATAAAAGCGTTTATTACAAATTTAATGTTTATCTTCGCAGACGAGATAACGCCCATGGCTATTTCTCAACTAACTATAAATGCAAGGCAATCATGGCATTGAAGTTATATCCTATAGGAATACAGACATTCGAGCGAATCCGAAAGGAAGACAAGCTCTACATCGACAAGACGGAATATATCTACCGCATGGCTCACACAAGCGGCACTTATTTCTTCCTGGGGCGACCACGCCGCTTCGGCAAGTCGCTCCTCGTCACCACAATTAAGAGTTATTTCGAGGGAAGAAAAGACTTGTTCAAGGGACTTGCCATCGAAAAAATGGAGAAGGAATGGACGGAATATCCCGTGCTCCACTTCGACATGAGCGGAGGTAAGCACATGGAGAAGGAGCAACTAGAAGAATACTTGGGCTATCGATTGCAAGAAGAGGAAAAGAAATGGGGCATTACAGAACCTGTTAAAGGCACGAACAACCGTCTCATCGACCTCATCAACACCGCCTACGAAAAGTCGGGCAAGCAGGTGGTGGTGCTCATCGACGAATACGACGCGCCTATGCTCGATGTGGCACACGAGAAAGAGCAACTAGATGCTCTCCGCAACATCATGCGCAATTTCTACAGTCCATTGAAATTCTGCGAGGCAAAACTCCGCTTCGTCTTCCTCACCGGCATCACTAAGTTCTCGCAAGTGAGCATCTTCAGCGAGCTGAACAACATCACGAACATCTCCATGCGCAACGATTACGCGGGGATTTGCGGCATTACCAAGGAGGAGTTGCTATCGCAAATGTCGGAAGACATCGACGAATTGGCAAGAGCACAGGAAATAACCCGTGAGGAGGCCGTAGCCAAGTTGAAGAAGAACTATGACGGATATCATTTCTCGGCCATGTCGCCCGATGTGTTCAATCCATACAGTTTGCTCAATTGTTTTTCAGCCAAAGAATTCGGGGCATATTGGTTTAGCTCAGGCACGCCCACTTATCTCATCAACATGATGCGCAAGCATGGTACCATGCCTACCGATATCACCCGTGTGGAAGCCGATGAAAGTGAGTTTGACGCACCGACCGAGGACATGACCACGATCATGCCCCTGCTCTACCAGAGTGGCTACATCACCATTAAGGACTACAATAAAGCCTACAACTACTACACGCTCGACATCCCCAACAAGGAGGTGAAGGTAGGCCTGACCAAAGCCCTCATCCCGTCGTACGTCAGTCCGAACACACTTGCCACCACCAATACGGCACGTCGTATTGCCCAGGCTCTCGACAAGCAGGACATGGACAGGGCCTTGCAGTTGCTCCAAACTTTCCTCGGTACGGTGCCCTACTGTAACGTAAC
>CAVHEN010000010.1:0-43028 GCA_963635115.1 Oscillospiraceae bacterium
GCCGCAATGGTGGAATTGGTAGACACGAGGGACTTAAAATCCCTTGGCCAGTAATGGCTGTGCGGGTTCGAGTCCCGCTCGCGGCACAAAACCTTTTTAATAATAAATTTATTATGCGTAACCATCTGATTTTTTCTTTATCAGCATGTTCTATGCTCCTGTTGGCCTCATGTTCTAAGATGGGACCTCTTTCTGCCGACAACTTCTCGGTAGATCCTAACCCTCTTGAGGCTATTGGTGGCAAGGTGCCAGCTACGATCGACGGCACATTCCCAGTAAAATACATGAAGAAGAAGGCTGTCGTGACTGTCACTCCAGAGCTTCGCTATGGCAACGGTCTCGTTACCAAGGGCACTGGCGCCACATTCCAGGGCGAGAAGGTGCAGGGCAACAACCAGACCATCTCTTATCAGATGGGTGGCAAATACACCATGAAGACTTCGTTCCCCTACAATGCTGACATGGAGAAGAGCGAGATGTATCTCACCTTCGACGCACGCAAGGGCAATAAGGTCTACGACGTGCCCGCCGTGAAAGTGGCAAATGGCGTGATCGCTACCGCTGAGCTTTACAAGAAGACAATGGACAACGCCGGCGCTTGCGTGGCTTTGGATAGCTTCCAGCGCGTAAGGGATCAGAAGGTGCAAGCCAACGTCAAGTTCCTCATCAACCAGGCAAACCTGCGCAAGAGCGAGCTGAAGAACAACTCCGTGCAGGAGTTTGTCAAGATGCTCCAGACAATCAACGCCGACCGCAAGGGCTTGAACATGAAGAACGTCGAGGTGGCTGCTTACGCTTCTCCTGACGGCGGCTTCGAGTTCAACGACAAGCTGTCTAAGAACCGTGAGAAGGTTTCCACAGAATATGTCAACAAGCAGCTCAAGGCAGCTAAGCTTGCCGACGCCAACGTTGACGCTCACTACACCGCACAAGACTGGGAAGGCTTCAAGGAGCTTGTGTCTGCAAGCAACTTGCAGGACAAGGACGTCATCCTCCGCGTGCTTGAGATGTACAAGGACCCAGCGGAGCGTGAGAACCAGATCAAGAACATGAGCGAGGGCTTCCGTGAGCTCGCAACAGGCATCCTGCCAGAGCTTCGCCGCAGCCGTCTCATCATCAACTACCAGACTGTAGGCCGCAGCGACGACGAGATCAACGAGCAGTATGCCGCTGATCCTTCACAGCTCAGCGAGGAAGAGCTCCTCTATGCAGCAAGCCTTACAAACGACGCTTCCAAGAAGGCCGAGATTTACCAGAAGGCTTCTGAGCTGAACAACAACGACTATCGCTCGCTCAGCAACCTCGCCGCTCTCGCTTTCAACCGTGGCGACCTGAACGCTGCTAAGCAGTATATCGCCGAGGCACAGACCAAGGGCAACGCTCCTGAGGCTTACGCCAACCTCGCGCTCATCGCCTTGAAGAACGGCAACACGACCGAGGCTGAGAGCTACGTCTCAAAGGCAAGCGACGCCAACGGCTTGAGCGAGGTGCTTGGCAACCTCAACATCGCTAAGGGCGACTATGCCCAGGCAGTGAAGAACTTCGGCAGCTCCGCCACAAACAGCGCTGCTCTCGCACAGCTCCTCACCAAGGACTACTCAACAGCTCTCTCTACCCTCAACAACGTGAAGAACGCTGACGGCATGACAGAGTATCTGAAGGCCATCGTCAACAACCGCATGGGCAACACCTCAGCGGCACAGACTGCCCTCAACAAGGCAAAGCAGCTCGACAAGACTCTTGCAGCTTACGCTTCAAAGGACCTTGAGCTTGCCAACTTGAAGTAATCGAAAACACAATCAGGTTTTAATAAGGAGCCATGGAGCCAGAAGTTTGGCCCCATGGCTTTTCTCTTTTTATTGTTATGTCACGCAACTTATTTCTCCTTTTCGCGCTTCTCCTTCTCGTCTCGTGTGGTGAGGACAGCAAGCACTTCAAGCTCGAAGGCAGGCTCTTGCAGATGAATCAAGGCGAGTTCTACGTCTATAGCAATGACCAGTGCGTCAATGGCATCGACACCATAAAGGTGCGGGGCGGACGTTTCACCTACGAGACACCATGCTCCTCGCCATCCACGCTGACCATCGTCTTCCCCAATTTCTCTGAGACGCCAGTGTTTGCCGAGCCCGGCAAAACGGCGAAGATGGACGGCGATGCTTCCCACCTCAAGATGCTGAAAGTGAAAGGCACGAAAGCCAATGAGTTGATGACGTCCTTCCGTGAGAAGATAGCCTCGGCGTCGCCTCCGGAGATCAAGCACCTCGTGGAGCTCTTCGTCAACGACCACCCCGATTCGCCTGTGGCAATCTGGTTGTTGAGGAAATATTTCATCGCCAACTCCGCTCCCGACTACGATGCCGCAGGCAAGTTGCTGAAGACGATGCAGAAGAGCGAGTCGAGCAATGCCAGCATTAAACTGTTGGCGCAGAGCGTGGAAAAGCTAAAGGCCATCAGTGTGGGCAGCCGACTGCCGGCGTTCACCACCTACGATGTCAATGGCAGCCCCGTTTCCTCTTCCGATTTGTCCGCGGGCACGGCAATCATTATCGTGTGGGCGACATGGAGCTACGACAGCACCGACTTGATGCGCCATTTGCAGACGCTCAGTCAGGACAAGAAGTTCAAGGTACTTGCCATCAATGTTGACCCAAGCAAGAACGATTGTCGCAACTTCTTGAAGAACAATGACATGCCCTTTCATGTCGTTTGCACGGGCGATATGTTCGACACGCCAGTGCTGAAGCAGTTAGGAATCCAGTCCGTATGCGATGTCTTGCTCGTTAAAAATGGAATAATAAAAGGCGCGAACCTCTCCTCCTCCGATTTAGACAAGGAGCTGGGGAAGTAAGCCTGCCTGTTTGTCCTTACATATCTGCCTATGCTTGTAAAAACCTATTCCGCCGCCGTCAATGGCCTTCAAGTCACTACCGTCACCATAGAGGTTAGCTTGACGCGGGGCGTCATGTATCATCTCACGGGCCTTGGCGATGTGGCAGTCAGGGAGGGTCGCGACCGCATAGCCGCGGCAATGCAATACAACGGCATGAAGTTTCCCAAGGCAGACATCACCGTGAACATGGCTCCCGCCGACCTCAAGAAGGAGGGCAGTGGCTTCGACCTGCCTCTCGCCATAGCCATTCTCGCCGCCGACGGCCAGATTCCAGCCGAATCGCTTGGCGAGTTTATGATGATAGGCGAACTTGGGCTCGACGGCAAGTTGCAACCTGCCAAGGGCGTCTTGCCCATCGCCATCAAGGCGCGCGCCGAGCATTTCAAAGGCTTGATAGTGCCTAAGCACAACGAGCGCGAGGCGGCAATAGTGAACAACATCGACGTCTACGGCATTGAGTCGTTGGCTGACGTCATAGCCCTGTTGTCGCACCAACGCGTCTTTGAGCCTTGCGTGGTGGACACGCGCCAGGAATTCTTCAAGCAACAATACGATTTCGACCTCGACTTCTCCGACGTTCGGGGACAAGAGTCGGTCAAGCGCGCCTTGGAAGTGGCGGCGGCTGGCGGCCACAATGTCATAATGATTGGCCCGCCGGGTTCCGGCAAGAGCATGATGGCAAAGCGTCTCCCGTCCATCCTTCCGCCTCTCACGCTGAGCGAGAGCCTCGAAACCACACAAATCCACTCCGTCGCGGGTACGCTGAAACAAGGCTCCGCGCTCATTTCGCAGCGGCCTTTCCGCGCGCCACATCATACCATTTCTGAAGTAGCCCTCGTTGGCGGCGGCGTGAACCCCATGCCCGGCGAGATTAGCCTTTCCCACAATGGCGTGCTGTTCTGCGACGAGTTGCCCGAGTTCAACAAGCACACCTTGGAGGTGTTGAGGCAGCCGCTTGAGGACAGGCTGATAACCATAAGCCGTGCCAAATACTCTGTCACGTATCCAGCCTCGTTCATGTTCGTCGCGTCCATGAACCCTTGCCCCTGTGGCTATTATGGCGACCCTACCCACCACTGCGTCTGCACGCCCGGGCAGATACAGCGCTATCTCAACAAGATTTCTGGCCCGTTGATGGATCGCATCGACATTCAGTGCGAAATCTCCGCCATTCCCTTCAAGGAACTTAGCAAGGCACAACCGGGAGAGCCGTCGGCTAAGATACGTGAGCGTGTCATCGCGGCGCGCGCCATACAGACGGCGCGCTACAACGGCGTTGCCGGTGTCCACTGCAACGCGCAGATGACGGAGAAGATGATCCACGAGTATGCCGAGCCAGACGCGGCAGGACTTGAGTTGCTCCGCACTGCCATGGAGCGCCTGAGCCTCTCTGCACGAGCCTACACTCGCATACTGAAGGTGGCGCGCACCATTGCCGACCTCGACCATTCCGCGAAAGTGGAGTCAAGACACATTGCCGAGGCAATAGGCTATCGCCAGCTCGACCGCGGCGATTGGGCAGAGCGTGGCCTGTGATTTGCGACCATAATTGCACTTCAGGCATTGCTTCCACTCTCTGTATATTCTTGTGCTGCGTACAGGTTATAATGGAGGAAATAAAGGCTCGGCCAACTGTCAGAAGCATGGTGTTTCCGCAGTCTTATCCTCGAAAAAGTGTGGTATTTCCCCATTTTTATCCTCGAAAAAGTGTTGAAACATTTGGATTTTATCCTCGAATTAGTGTATCTTTGCAGCACAAACGTTTAGATATTAGGTCTTTATGAGAAGAAAGATGTACCAGCAACTCCTCAAGTGGAAGGAAAGCAGGGACAGGAAGCCCTTGGTGCTACTTGGCGCAAGACAGGTCGGCAAGACTTGGATCATGCAACACTTCGGCGAGCATGAGTACAAAAAGGTGGCGTATGTCAACTGCGATGACGAACCGCGGATGAGGCAACTCTTCGAGTTGGATTATAATATCGACCGGATATTGATGGCGTTGCAAGCCATAACTGGTATTAAGATTACGCCCGGTGACACACTGGTTATTTTGGACGAGATACAAGAGATACCGAGGGGGCTGCACAGTCTGAAATATTTCTGCGAGAAAGCACCTGAATATCATGTGATGGTGGCAGGTTCCTTGCTCGGTGTTACCTTGGGGAAGGGTGAATCCTTTCCTGTGGGCAAGGTGGACATGCTCTCAATGTATCCTATGGATTACGAAGAATTCTTGTCGGCTACGGGCAATGACGGTTGGATTGACGTATTGCATTCAAAGGACTGGACTTTGGTGGAGATGATGATGCCAAAGATGGTGGAGCTGCTGCGGCAATACTACTTTGTGGGAGGTATGCCTGGAGTGGTGGGCAAGTTTGTGGAGAATGCAGACTTGCGGCAGGTTCGCACTTTGCAGCGTGAGATATTGGAAGCCTATGGGCGTGACATCTCCAAGCACACCTCGGAGAATGAATCCGTGAGAATCCGACAGGTGTTGGGATCGCTTCCCGCCCAGTTGGCAAAGGAGAACAAGAAGTTCATCTATGGTGCTATTCGCAAGGGGAGTAGGGCAAAGGATTTTGAACTTGCCATCCAATGGCTCTTGGATGCGGGTATTATATACAAAGTGAATCGTGTCAAGGAGCCAAAGATACCACTTAAGTTTTACGAGGACTTTGATGTCTTCAAGCTGTTTTTACTGGATTGCGGGCTACTGGCGTGTTTGGCTGATGCCCCTATCGACCAAATGCTTGTTGGTGACAATGTGTTCACAGAGTTTAAGGGAATGTTCACCGAGCAATATGTGATGCAGCAACTCAAGACCATGGGCTTCACCCCTTACTATTGGAGTAACAGCAAGACTCCGTCGGAAATAGACTTCATCATCCAGCAAGGCAGCCGTGTCGTTCCGATTGAGGTGAAGGCGGAAGTGAATGTTCGTGCCCGGTCCTTGTCGCAGTTTGTGAAAGACAACGCAGGCTTGAAAGGCCTGCGTATCTCCATGAAGGGCTATGCAGACCAAGGATGGATGGAGAACATTCCGTTGGTAGGCATTGGCGCATACTTTGATGCCGCCAATTAGCTAACTGGTCTCCCTGGCATTGTGTGTAGGAATGATGTCAATCTTGTTAGTGCCTATGCACATCATGACCATTCAAAGGAGTTTGGAAAACCATTGCAACCAACGTGTCTCGCGTTGCCACTGATGCCGCCTGAGATTCCATTGATACCCACGATGGAAATATGGAAAGGCGACAGAGTAATATAAAGGGATAAGACAAACGATGTTGGCTTTGTGGTTCTGAGATGTAAAGGCCTAATAGACAGTCGATTTGGCTTTTCAGCGCAAGGGCGTTGCCTTCCCGCCGCAAACGCGTTGCCATTACGGCGGCATGGCAACGCGTTACCGCCGGTAAGCCGACACGTTTTCAGTGGTAACGCAATCGGTATGAAAAGTCAGCGAGAAAGTATATTTGCCAACACGAATCAACATGGCCTTGAAAAACTTCGAGGTTTGTTGTTTTTTCTGAGCGGTCTTTACATCATCTCCCGTTTAAACCAAAGTTCGAAGACGCTGTCGGCGAGGTAGACACCTTTCTTTTCGATGGTGATGAGCTCACGGTCTTGCAGGGCACGCTTGATGCGGTCGATGTTTGACTTTGTGCCGAGTGGATAATCATTGGAGATATCTTGTGATGTGAAACCGGAATGGACTCCATTGCAAAGCAGACGGATGAAATTGAGTTGGTAAGTGGTTAGGTTCTCTGTTTGCTGCACGAAGAGACTGTCGCACTGGGCGAGTAAAGCTTCAATACCGTTCTGAAGGCAGCATTCGTCAGCTTCATACTGGGTCTCTGCCATCACGTTCCATGCCAGTTGCTGCACGTAGGAAGAGTAATTTTGCACTGTGTCGCATATGCGTGTCGCTATTTCTTCCGATATGTGCTTGCCGTACTTCTCAAAGCGCTGGCATATGAACTGCACCCAGTATTCAGTGGGTATGCAATCGAGGTGCATCATTTCGCCAAACTGATAAAATGGCATGCGCCTGTTTTGGAAAATGTTTTCCATGAGGTGACGCTTGCTGCCAAAGAAGCAGTAGGACACCTGTTGATGGTGTTGCCATATTCCACGCATGCGTTTCTGGACATTGAGCGAGTCTGGAAACTCGCCCACTTGCTGAAACTCGTCAATGCAAACGACGATTCTGTATCCCCTCTCTCGTGCGATAATTTCCGGCAGTTGCAGTATTTCTTCCGGTGAATAGTTTTTCGGAGTGATGCCAAGCGACAGGGAAAATTCCGAGTTGGGTTCGGGGCTGAACGATATTTTCGGTGATACTCTCGCAAGGAATTTCTTGAGGTTCTCCATCAGTTGCTCAACCTTATTGCTGGTGGCTCGCAGTATGGCGGTTGCAAAACGGTTGTAGAAATCGTATTCGCTACGGCAGTCATAGATGTCGAGATAGACAACCTTGATGTTGGGGTTGTCCATTTCTGTCATTACCTTTTTTATGAGCGAGGTCTTTCCCATACGGCGTGGGGAGATCAGGATGACATTTATGCCATTCTCAAAGTCCAGCCGAATGCGTTTCCTTTCCTTCTCACGGTCGGTGAAGTTGCTTCCCTCCACCGACATTCCGTATACAAAAGCCTTTTCCATTTGCATTAACATGTTACTTTGAATCGGGTGCAAAGTTAACGAAAAACAAGCGAGTTCACAAGCTTGTGGTCCACAAGTTTGTGAACTCGCTTGTTTTTATCGTCATTAGTGATAGATGCCACGCCTTGCGTTTGTTGAAAGTTGCCAAAATCCCCCAAACCGGCAAAGTTTGCGATAAAACCGCATTATTCCCATGGAATATTTGTGATTGAGAGAGGAAAACAGTATTTTTGTCAGCAAAACTGAACATCGTTAATCTAAATCATTGCTTATGAAACGTCTGAACGTCTATTCCATGCGCGTTGTCTTTGCGGCGCTTGCGGCCCTCGCCTTTGTCATGGTCTCCTGCCAACGCTTGGCAACCGAGGAGCCTGAACAGCCAACAGGTGAAAAGTCGATGGTAAAGTTCAAGCTCAGCCAGTTCGAGACCGTGCCTTTTACCACTGCGCAATCGCGTTCCCAGTCTGTTTCAGAACTGTGCAAACAGATAGACCTCGCTGTCTACCAAGGCGGAACTCGCACGGAAAAGACCACGCAGAAAGTTGGCGACAAGGACTTTGGCACGCTATCCGTAGCGCTCGCCCCTGGCTCTTACAAGGTCGTGATACTCGCCCATAATCAAGAAAAGACCCCTACGATGACCAATGCAGACAAGTTGACGTTCAGTGGCGACTTGGCAGATACGTTCTTGTGGAGCAATGACATCACGGTCAACGAGGGCAACGGCCTTGACGTTGACGTCAGCATGCACCGCGTTGTGGCAATGGTAAGGTTCATCACCACCGATAAGATTCCTGACGATGTCTCAACCTTGCAATTCTATTACACTGGCGGCAGTTCGACCCTTGACGGACAGACGGGCAACGGCTGCGTCAACTCTCGCCAAACGGTTAAGTTCGCCATTACCGACGACATGAAAGGCAAGACCGCCACCTTCGAGATCTATACGTTCCCAAAGAGCGACAGCAAGGAACTGAAGATAGAAGTGACTGGGCTTGGCTCCACTGGCAACACAGTGTGCAGCCACACGTTCGAAAAGGTGCCCGTCAACCGCAATCAGATAACGCAATTCACGGGCGCGCTGTTCACCGATGACACCTCCACCGGTGAGACTTCATCTAAGTTTAAACTTACCACCGACGACGAGTGGACGACCATTGACAAGGCTTTTTAGCGGCGCGCGCAAACGTTTGCATGATTTATATCAACGTTATTGCACGCTTTTCTTTATGTTGCATGAGAAAAGGCCTAAATTTGCAGTGCAACAATCAAAAGAAGAAATCCTAAAAGCTGCGATTAAATGGCACATACTACAATAACAATGAAAGACATTGCCGAGGCCATGGGAGTCTCCGTGGCAACGGTTTCGCGGGCGTTGAAAGACAGTCCGCGAATAAGCGTTGAGCAACGCGAGCGCATAAAGTCTTACGCCAAGGAGCATGACTATTTACCCAACGTGCTTGCCGAGTGCTTGCGCACCAATGTCTCAAGGACGTCAAAGGCCATTGGTGTCATTGTGCCGCAGTTTGAGCATTTCTATTTCTCGTCAGTCTTGAGCGGCATCAACCAAGAGGCCATGTCGCATGGATACACCTTGATGGTAAGCGAGAGCCTTGACGAGTATGAGGCTGAGACCTTGATATGCAAACGTTTCCTAGAGAACCGCGTGTGCGGAGTCATCGTATCCGAGGCCAAGAATACCGTGCGCTATGAGCACTTCAAGCGCATCATGGATTGCCACATGCCGCTCGTGTTCTACGACCGCATTTGCACCGGCGTCAACTGCGACCGCGTTGTAGTCGACGATTACCAAGGCGCTTACAATGCGGTCAACTACATGGTGGAGCGAGGTTGCCGTCGTGTTGCCTTCTACGGGTCGCCGATGACCATGGAGATCAGCAAGAACCGCTATAATGGCTATCGTGACGCCTTGTTGCGCAATGGCTTGAAACCAGACGAGAGGTTCTTCCGCATCTGCGACAATCGTTCCGATGCCGAGGCCATAACGCCGGAGCTCCTGTCGCAAGACGAGGTTCCCGACGCATTCTTTGCAGTCAACGACGACACCGCCATAGGCATACTCTACACCGCCAAGCGCATGGGCTTCAGGGTGCCCGAGGACATCAGCATCTGCGGATTCACCAATGGACAGCGTGCGATAGCCAGCGACCCGATGCTGACAACGGTAGAACAGCGAGGTGTCAGGGTTGGCGAGGAGGCTGCAAACATCCTTATAAGCAAGGTGGAAGGAGCCTTGCCGATAGAGAAGATAGAAAAGAGGATCGTGAGGACGCGCCTTGTCATCAGAGGCACCACACGCTAACGACTTAGATAGAAACGGATAATCATTAAATGTGATGAGTACAGAATCGAATAGAAATACCCCAACCATGTTGAAAGAGAAGCCAGACATGTCGTTTTCGGGTTTGTGGAACCTTAGTTTCGGCTTCTTTGGCGTGCAGATTGCCTACGCCCTTCAGAGTGCCAACATCTCGCGCATCTTCGCGACCCTTGGCGCCGATCCTCACAACCTAAGCTACTTCTGGATATTGCCGCCACTGATGGGCATCCTCGTGCAGCCCATCGTGGGCTCTTGTTCCGACAAGACGTGGTGCCGCTTCGGTCGCCGCATACCCTATCTCTTTGTTGGCGCTGCCGTGGCAGTCCTCGTGATGTGCTTGTTGCCCAATTCCGGCTCATTTGGCATGACCGTGAGCACGGCGATGATCTTCGGTCTCATCGCGTTGATGTTTCTCGACACCAGCATCAACATGGCGATGCAACCGTTCAAGATGCTCGTTGGCGACATGGTGAACGAGAAGCAGAAGGGCTTAGCTTATTCCATCCAAAGCTTCTTGTGCAACGCTGGCTCATTGGTGGGCTACGTCTTTCCATTCGTCTTCGCCGCCCTGGGCATTGCCAACACCGCCGCCAAGGGAACCATACCCGACTCGGTCATATATAGCTTCTATGTAGGCGCCGCCATCCTTATCCTTTGTGTCATATACACTGTGTGGAAGGTAAGGGAGTGGAACCCAAAGGAATACGATGAATACAATGGCTCGACAAAGACGGTAGAGGAGAAAGAGGAAGGTTCAAGCAACTGGTTTGTCTTGTTGCGCAACGCCCCGTCAACATTCTGGAAGGTGGGTCTTGTGCAGTTCTTCTGCTGGTTCGCTTTCATGTATATGTGGACCTATACCAATGGCACCGTTGCCGCCAACTGTTGGGGCACCACCGACGTGTCGAGCGAAGGTTATCAAGCCGCCGGTAACTGGGTGGGAATACTCTTCGCCGTGCAGGCCATTGGTTCCGTAGTTTGGGCTGTGGTCTTGCCTAAGTTCAAGAACCGCAAAATGGCTTATTCGCTCAGCCTTGTGCTCGGAGGCGTTGGCTTCGTAACGTGCGCTTTCGTCCACGACCAGTATGTCCTGTTCGTTCCATTCTTGCTCATTGGTTGCGCTTGGGCAGCCATGCTCGCCATGCCTTTCACCTTTGTCACCAACGCCCTTCAAGGCTATGGCCACATGGGTGCTTACTTAGGCTTGTTCAATGGCACCATCTGCATCCCGCAGATTGTGGCTGCAGCCGTTGGAGGTGTTATATTGGCGCTCGTGGGCTCCGCACAGAGCAGCATGATGATTGTGGCGGGCGTGAGCATCCTTCTCGGCTCAGTGGCTGTCTTTGCCATAAAGGAAAAATAAACCAGACAAACAGAAACAAAGCAATAATGAAAAGATTTTTCTTAACTCTTTCATTCATTCTTACCATGACCATGATGAACGCAGCCACTGCTTTGCGTGTTGACCCTGCCAATTGGTTTGCCGGCATGAAAGACCCTTCGCTCCAGATAATGTTCTACGGCAAGGGCATCCGCGACGTGAAGAATGTCACAACCGACTATCCTGGCGTGAAGGTCGACTCCGTGGTGCGTCTCGATTCTCCCAACTACCTCTTCGTGTATCTCAACCTCAAGGACGCCAAGGCCGGCGAGATGACGTTGAAGCTCGACGGGAAGAAGATTAAATATGAGCTCAAGGAGCGCCAGATGGCAGGCGAGGACCATAAGGGCTTTACCAATGCCGACGTGCTCTACCTGCTCATGCCCGACCGCTTCGCCAACGGCGACCCTAAGAACGACGTGGTGAAAGGCATGCGCGACCAGTTGTGCGACCGCACGAAGCCGTCGCTCAGGCATGGGGGCGACCTTGAGGGAATACGCCAACATCTCGACTATTTCAAGCAGCTTGGCGTGACGGCGCTTTGGTTCACGCCGATCCTTGAGAACGATTGGCCAAACGAGGGTGTCAACTCATCGTATCATGGTTATGCGACAACTGACTACTACAAGGTGGACCCGCGCTTCGGCTCCAACGACGAATATTGCGGCTTGATACGCGAATGCCACAAGCAGGGACTGAAAGTGGTGATGGACATGATCTTCAACCACTGTTCCGACTACCATATCTGGAACCGTGACATGCCATCGAAAGACTGGTTCAACAACCCAAACTATGGATTGCAGACAAGCTACAAACTCACGCCGGTGCTCGACCCCTACGCATCAAAGGTAGACATGGCTGAGACCACCGACGGGTGGTTTGTGAAGTCGATGCCCGACCTCAACCAGCGCAACCCTCACGTGATAAAGTATCTCATACAGAACAGTGAGTGGTGGATAGAGACAGCCGACATCGATGGCATACGCATGGACACATATCCCTATGCCGACCGCGAGGCCATGGCGCAATGGATGAAGACCCTCGACGCCGAATACCCCAACTTCAACACGGTGGGCGAGACATGGGTGACGGAGCCGCAATATACCGCCTCTTGGCAAAAGGACTCCAAGCTCTCCAAGGTAAACAGCTACCTGAAGACCGTGATGGACTTCTCTTTCTTCGACAAGCTCAACCAGGCAAAGCGTGAGGAGACTGACGCTTGGTGGAACGGATTCAACCGCATCTACAACTCGCTTTGCTACGACTACCTCTATCCCAACCCGTCATCGGTGTTGGCTTTCATAGAGAACCACGATACCGACCGCTTCCTTGGCAACACCAAGGACTCGACAATGCTCAAGCAGGGCCTTGCCTTGCTGCTCACCATCAACCGCATACCGCAGCTCTATTACGGCACTGAGGTGCTGCTGAACGGCACAAAGGAAGTCACCGACGGCTACGTGCGCAAGGACTTCCCTGGCGGATTCGCCGGCGACGAGCACAATTGCTTCACCGCCGAGGGACGTACCAAAGCTGAGAACGAGATGTTCACGTGGCTTAGCAACCTGCTGCATTGGCGTCAGGGCAATGAGGTCATAAGCAAAGGCACGCAGACACAGTTCATACCTTACAATGGAGTCTACGTCATCGCCCGCCAATATGGTGGCAAGACGGTTATGACCATACTCAACGGCAAGCGCTCTGCCAACGTGCTCGACGTGGCTCGCTACGCCGAAGTCATAAAGGACAACAAGACTGCCAAGGACGTCATAACCGGCAAGACGGTGGACCTCTCCAAGAACTTGCCCTTGGCTCAGCGCGAGGCGCTCGTCATAGAGTTCTGACATTGCGGGGATGCTGCTTTCGGTTATCATCCCTGTCTATAATGTTGTCGGCACACTTCGTCGGTGTGTCGACAGCGTTGTTTCGCAAGGTATCGACGACATGGAGGTTATCCTTGTGGATGACGGCTCGACCGATGGGTCTTCTGCCATCTGCGACGAGTACGCTTCACAGCGCATTCGTGTCGTCCATCAAGCCAACGCCGGTCTCTCCGAGGCACGCAACGTAGGCATCGGCATGTCGCGAGGCGATTATGTCACCTTTGTCGACTCCGACGATTACCTTGCCCCAGACACTTACCCTGCGTTGCTTGAGCGGCTGACGACAAGCGACGCCGACATCCTTGAGTATTCTATTGCGCGCGATGGCTGCCGTGGGCTTGCCTCGCGCCTTGTTTTTCCCGACCATGCTTACACCGGCATGGCAGATTATTGGCTTGACGGTCAAGCCTATGCCCACACCTACGCTTGCAACAAGATTTACAAGCGGCAACTGTTCAACCATGCGGCTTTCCCAAAAGGCAAGAAGTTTGAGGACGTGCCCACACTGTGGAACCTTCTGAAACACGCGCAAAAGGTCGTGACCACCTCGCTTGGACTTTACCATTACACCGTCAACCCCTTGGGCATTACCCAACGGGCAGGCGGAGAGGAATACAGGGACTTGCTCGACGCGCACCTCGCTATCCTGTCGAGCCATGAGTTGAACGACCGGCAGGGCTTTAAGGAATATTACCGCCACGTGCTCAACATCCAACTTCAGACCTACATCTACACAGGAGACGAGGCTGACATAAAGCTGCCCACGATGCACTTCGCGGGCAGCTTGAAGCTCTTGCTTCTCAACGTGTTAGGTATGCGCGCGCTATGCCGGCTCGTGCGCGCGCTGAAGACCTACTTATAGCGCATCCACTTCATTATCTCCTTTACGCTTGGCTTCTTGCCATACATCAGTATGCCGACACGATAGATCTTGCCGCCAAACCACACCATGAGCAGAACCGAGGCGTATAGCAAGACGACGCTCAGGACCTCTTGCCACAACGGTACGCCAAAGGGAATGCGAATCATCATCACGATGGGCGACGTGAGCGGGAACAGCGACGACCAGAAAGCTAAAGGCCCGTCGGTGTTGCCAATGCTGTACATCGCGGCATAGAGTCCAAAGAGAGTGACCATAGTTATGGGTACAACAAACTGGTTGGCATCCTCCTGCTGGTTGATGCTTGCGCCCGTGGCGGCAAAGAAGCTGGCATAGAGCAAGTAGCCGCCGACGAACATGATGATGAACATCACGCTTATCTCAATATAGGGAAGGTTTACTATTGCCACAAGCAGCTCGTGCGTGTCTTGGCTTATGGGCACCATCGGCGAGGCGGCAGGCTGCCCGGCTGCCATTGCTGGGGCTTGGCTAATGCCGAAGACCACCGACGCCACGGTCATTATGATCGATAGCATCACGCCCCACAACGCCATCTGGGTAACGCCCACAAGCATCACGCCCACGATCTTGCCCATCATCAGTTGGAAAGGCTTGACGCTGCTCACCAAGAGTTCCACAATGCGGTTGGTCTTCTCCTCTATCACGCTCTGCATCACCATGTTGCCGTAGAGCAATACGAACATATAGATGAGGAGCATGAATATGCTGCCCACGATTATTGCCACATAGGTGCTGGAAGTCTGCTCGTCGCCTTCCTCGCTCCACCTCACGGTGTTCAACTTCACGTCGCGTTGCACGTCGTCTATTATCTTGTCGAGGCCGGCTATCCCCAAGGCTTCGAGCTTTTGTTTCTCTACAGTCTCGTTTAGCTTCGTCTGTATGAAGTCGAGCATGTTCACCGGTATCTCCTTGTGGCTGTAAATGGTAACCTTGCCCTTGTTTTTCACGAGGTCGCCCGAGATTGCCACCACCGCGTCGTAGGGCGAGTCTTCCGAGCGCATCTCCTTGGTTATGGCAGGCTTGGCGGTGAAGGCAAACGACTTCGACTCTCGCAGTGCCGTAGCGTACACGCCCGTGGGGTCTATCACTGCCACGCTCTGTGGCTTGTCGTTTTCAATCATCGACAAGCATAGCGGCACGAGCACGAGCGCCGCCATGATGAAGGGCATGGTGGCGGTGAGGATGATGAAGCTTTTCGTTCTCACGCGCTTCAGAAACTCGCGCTGGATGATGATCAGTATCTTGTTCATTGCTTGATGTCTATCTGCTCTTCGTTCCACTTCGTGTCCTTTCCTATGGCTTTCAGGAAGATGTCGTTCATCGACGGCACGTGTTCCGCGAAATATCTCACGTCGGTCAGCTCGCTGAGCGCGCGCACGAGCTCGTTGCCGCTGACCCCATCGCTTGCCTGCAGCAGGTATCGCTCCATGCCCCGCGTGTTGTCGTGCGCCGTTATCTCGCACGGCAGGTTGTCGCGGTCGGGTAGGGGCGCACTGGCCCTTAGCTCATATAGCCCCGTGCGGAAACTGTCCTTAATGCTCCGCATCTCGCCTTGCATCACCACCTCAGAGTGGTTTATCAGGGCTATGTCGTCGCAAATCTCCTCCACGCTCGCCATGTTGTGGGTAGAGAAGATTATGGTGTGACCTTGGTCCTTGAGCTTTAGAATCTCCTGCTTCAGTTGCTCGGCGTTCACGGGGTCGAAGCCGGAGAACGGCTCGTCGAAGATAAGCAACTCCGGTTCGTGGAGCACGGTAATGATGAACTGCACCTTCTGCGCCATGCCCTTCGACAGCTCTTCGAGCTTGCGGTTCCACCACGGCATGATGCCGAACTTGTCGAACCACGTGCGCAGTCGGCTTTCTGCCTCTTGCTTGCCCATGCCTTTCAGCCTGGCGAGATACACGGCTTGCTCGCCAACTTTCATCTTGCGATAGAGCCCGCGCTCCTCGGGTAGATAGCCAGTCCTTGCCACATCGCTTGGCTGCATGGGCCGGCCGTCGAACAATATCTCACCGCTGTCGGGGGCGGTGATGCGGTTCAGAATCCTTATCAGCGTTGTCTTTCCGGCACCGTTTGGGCCAAGAAGCCCGAATATCCTGCCACGGCGGACCGACAACGACACGTCGTTGAGTGCCACGTGGCTGCCAAAGCTTTTCGTGACATTCCTGACTTCTACTAAGTTGTCCATGTTGATTTATCGTATGTGCTACAAAGGTAGCAATATTATTGCAAACCACAAGGTTTGCGGCATCTCGATTAATGCTTTTTGGGTTATAAACGCAAAGGCGGCGGCATTCCATTGGAATGTCGTCGCCTTTGCGGCGTAAAGCCATTGCCTTTGCGGCGTAATGCCGATGCGATTACGGCGCAACGCCAACGCCCTTGCGGCGCGACGCCGAAGCGGTTTCGACACAGCCCTGTGGCAAGGGCGTTATTGCTTGATATGCTTCTTGCCGTTCTCGATATACACCGTGCCCTTTGCGGGCGAGGCTATCTCGCGGCCAGAGAGGTCATACATCTTGCCATCGGCAGGCGTGGTGGTCGTGATGCCTGCTATGCCCGTGGAAGAATCGGGCTTGTGTATCACCACCATCTCTTGATAGTAGCTGTACTCATCGTCATAGGAATACAGCTTGAGCGGGAGCACATCGAGCGAGAAATATCCGTCGCCACCGCCGCCATAGCCCCAGTTCACGCCCACGTTGCCGTCTTTGTCGTAGCCGTCGAGCACGAAGGCGTGAGAGTGACCGTTGTCGTATCCCTCCTTGTAGCACGTGCCTGCATAGAGAATGGGGTGGCCGTCGCTCAGCTCCTTGTATACCATTCCGTACCATTCCTCGTCGCTGTAGTTCACCGTCTCATTATAGTGGTCAACCCTGTATCCATAATACTTTGTGGTGTAGCCGAAGTTTTGGCAGAGTCCGTCGGCGGCGTCAGAGATGTAGGCTCCGCTGCCGTTGGTGCTGTAGGTCATCTTCGTCGCCACTCCGCAATGATACATGAGCTGTGCCACCGCCCTCTTCTGCAAGGCATTGTAGGAGGTGCTCTCGTAGTTTGTCAGCATGTTGTCGTAGTCGTAGCGGGCAGTGGCGAAGTTGACGGTGTACGGCTGTTCCTTGTAATAGATGGTGGCGCTACCCTTGCCCGAGGTGGGGTATTTGTAGTAGTTTATGATTTGCGCCATTGCCGTTGCCACGCATCCCGTGTAGCAACGCTTGTTGGTTCCGTCCTTTGGGCACATGTCCCAGTAGGGGGAGCCTTGGTTCCATTGAGTTGTCACGAGATGGTCTACCTTGTCCTTGCAATCGGCTGGAATGCTCACGGCCGATGCCTTCAGGGCACGAGGGGCGTTGCCCGACAACGCGGCGTCGGCTGCGCTGAGATACCACGCCAAGGCGGGGTTGGCGGTGGAGAAGCGCGACGTCGTGGAATAGCCTATCACGGGACTGTTGGCATCGTCGTTGGCTATAATGGCGAAACCGCCTTGGTCAGATGCCATGACGGTATAGTTGGCGGTAGCCGCCACCTCTTTGAGCTCGCCCGACATGTCGTCGTTGTTCTTGCTTGCAGCCTTTGCGCGATGGTCGCCGTCGGTTGGCATGATGAGCCTTTGCGCGATGTTCTTGATTTCTTGCCTTGTTCGCTGCTTGGCTGACGATGGCGCGGCGGCCAGGACGAGGAAAAGCAATAAGGTGTAATTCTTGATCATGTAGTCTTGAAGATTGTCAATCAAGCAGGCTTAATAGGCCACACGTGCCTATTAAGCCTGCTCTGAGTGTTATTGTTTATTGTTTACTTCTGTGTCATGACGCATCGTGCGTCGCTATCTATGTATGGATAGCCATCGTACCAGGCGGTGAAGTTCTGGAACGTGATGGTGAGGTCGTCGGTGAACGTGCCCACCACGGGAGTGGTTGCTGAAGAGATGTCTGCGAACGTGTACCAGGTTGCCCATGCGCTTGGCTGTATGGTGATGGTCTTGGCCTGCAGGTCCACGGTGGCGGTGAAGTCTTCTTCCCATCCGTAGAAGTTGCTTATCTTCACCGTGTTGTCGTCTATCTTGGTGATGGTCACCTCATCTGTGCGGTTCACCTCCTGGAGCGTCCAGTCGGACGAGAAGTAGTCGTAAGCCGAGCTGACGGCGTCGTATTTGCCGCAGAGCTTGTCGATTGTCACCTCGGTGCTGCCGCCCCATGTGAAGTCGTCGTATCCGCCCTTGCCAACTTCATCGCCGTTGGTATCGTAGAGGATGGAGTAGAACCAAACCTCACCTTTCTGCTTGCCGCCCTCGAATGCCGAGTAGCCGCCGTCGCAGTAGAAGCCTGCCTGATACTGACTGCTGACCCATACGTACTCGTAGCCGTAGTAGCTGTATGCGTCAATAGGCTTGATGGCGTTGTTGTTGTCGGCGTCTACCGAGAAGCTGATGTTGTATCCCTTCTCACCATAAGGAGCCTCGATGGTGTAGGAACCGTCGTCGTAAGCCACGATGTCGGCAGTGAACGTGTTGCTGCCATTGGGCAGGTTGGCGGCTGTGTAGGTTCCGGTCTGGCGCCACAACTCGACCTTGGTGCGCTGGAAGGTGAACTGGAACGGCTGGGAGTCGGAGTAGGTCTCGTCGCTGCTTGTTGCCACGATGGTTATGGTATACTCGCCAATGGCAAGTCCGGTGAGCGTGACGCTGTTGGTATTGGTCTCGCCCGTTGTGCCGTCGCTCAGCGTGTACTTGTAGCTTGTGGCGTGCTCCACGGCGGGCCAGGTTATGGTCACGCCTCCAGGGGCAGTAGTGCTCTCTGCCGATGTTGGCGAGACGAGAGGTATCTGCTCGTTGGTGACCGACGTGATGGTGGCTATGGGCGAGGTGGTGTTCTTGCCGTCAACAGGCGAGTATGCCCACACCTTCAGCGTGTATTCTGTTTTTGGCTTCAAGCCTGTCGCCACGACGGTGGTGGTGTTGGTGACATTGGCAGTCACCTTGTCGCCATTGTTGTCGTAGAGCTCGTAGGCATATTGTGAGGCGCCCGTGACAGGCTGCCAGTTGAAGACGATGGAGCTTACGGTCTTGGAGCTCTCTGAGAGCGTTGGCGCCTGTAATGGCGTCTTAGTCTCTTCGTCGCTGCACGACGTGAATGCCATGATGGCCAACAGGGTGAATGCCATCAGCGCGCACAGCCTGGAAATAATAGTCTTATCGTGTTTCATAACTATTGTCGTTTGTTTATTCGAATGATAACGTCTGTCCACTTATTTTGTCGACGCCTCGCTCATGGAGCTCCAATAACCGTAGACGTAAGTATAGCCCGACTCGGTGCCGTCGGAATAGTAGACGTAAGGAGTGAGATGCATGGCGTAGCTCTTGGAAGAGCCGCGCAGGTCAACCGAAGCGTAGGTGTCCGACGTGATGTCGTAGTAGAAGTTGACGTAGTATATGCCCAGATAGTCCTCGCCATCGGGATACCATGAAGCGTATTCCTCGTTGTCGACATCGTACATGAACCACCAGTAGGATCCGCCGTAGGGGTCCATGAGCGAGTGGTTGTATGGCTGCAGCGCTCCGTGCCATGTGGAGCGGTCGTTGGCGTTGAAGTTGTCGAGCGAGAACTTGCTATTGTCCACCTTGTCTTGCGCTACTATCTGGAACTGCCAGTCGATGCCTGAGCCGAGCCAGTTCTCTATGCGGAAGCGGTTCTGGCCATCAAGCCAGTAGATGGCCGACTTGCTGGTGGAGAACTCTGATTCGGCCCACACGAATTGAGCCTGATCCACAACCTTTACCCAGTTTGCCACGAGCACGTCGTAGTTGAACACCGGCGAGCCGTTGGTCTGGGTGTATGGGTCGGTCATGTCCTCGGCGAGGTGGATCTTGAACTTGTATTTCTTCTTCGTTTCGAGGTTGGGGCAACCGATCTCCACTTGTGTCTCCGTCTCCCCGTCCTTGAACTCAGCCGTTGAAGGGATGGTGAAGACATTGTCGGCTTGGTCTACGATTATTGGCACGGACAGGCTGCCCTTGCTGTTGGCTCGCTTCACGGTGAGGTTGAACTTCTGGTGGTTGGCATACTCGTCGGTTGTCAGCAACTCGCTTGCCACGTTAGAGGCGGCGAAATAGGCTCCTGGGTTGCCTTCGGCCACCTTGCTGGCCCACTCATATTTGTCGTTGTCGGAGCAGGCGGTGAACACCGCCGCCACCATCAACGCGAGTAGCGTATATATTATGTTATGTGTCTTTCTCATGGCTATGATATGTTTTGATGTGTCTGTTTACTCCGCTGTTATCGCTGCAGATGCGTTAGGACCTATGATAATGGCAGTGTTGCGGTCTTGCTCTGTCTCGGGAATCCTGTAGTTCATCCACGGTGCCACCTTGTTCTCGTAAGAGTTGAGCTGCAATGATGAGTCGTAGTTGCTGCCGCTGTACTTGCGCGTGACGGCCAGGCGCAGGCGCTTGTAGTCGAAGAACACGAGTCCTTCGCCCCAAAGCTCTATGCGGCGCTGTGTCATGAGGTCGGTGATGAAGTCCTCCATCGTTGTGGCTGAGCATTTGTAAGAGCCGTCGGTGTAGCGGTTATCGTTGACCCACTGCTGCAGTGCCGCCGCCGCTTTAGCCACGCCTTCCGTGTGGGCTATAGCCTCGAAGTAGTCGAACTGAATCTCCTCCATGCGCATGAGGGGCAGTGATGCTACGAGACCCACGGTGAGATCGGTCAGGTCGCCGCCTCCGGAACGGAATTTGATGTTGCAGTACTCAGGCAGCGTAGACCACTTCTGGCCTGTCACGTTGGTGCGGTAACCCGAAGGCACCTTGGTCTTGCCGGCGTCGTTGGGGTTTACCCACGATGCGCGTCGCCAGTCGCCCTTGCCAATCTTGTTGTACAGGGCCGAGCTGATGCAACGGTAAGATTTATAATCTGTCGTGCACATGCCCCAGTCGGCCTCCGATGCCATCCATCCGAGGAAGGCGTACCATGGGGATTCGTTGATTTGCTCATTGCTGTTGACAAGCGTGCCGAACATCCAAGAGCTGTTGGCGGTGTTGAATCCTGTTGCGGGGTTGCTCCACTCGTCTTCGGTGAGAGGCTTGTAGCCGTCGCTGCCCAACGCCTTTTGCGCGTAGAACGCTGCCTTGGCGAAGCAGTCGTTGGCAGAGGTGATGCCAAGCTTGTCGTAGCCGTCGTCTGCGCTTTCGGCTGCTATCTGCTTCTTCAGGTCGTCGTCGCTTTCCTCGAAGCGTGAACCCATCTCAAGCCACAGGCGCGTCTTCAGGCCATAGATGACGCTCTGGTCCATGAACGCCTTGTGCGGGCGAGCGTAGCCTGCGAGGTTCTCCTCGGCGCGGTTGAGGTCGGTCATGATGAAGCGGTACATGGTGTAGAATGGCGCGCAAGGGTTGTTGTATAGCTCTTGCGTGGACGTTGTCTCCTTCACTATTGGCACCGTGATGCCGTAGCTCCCGAGCTCCTTGGCTTGGTCGTCGAGGGTCTTTATGCCCGTCGACTTGTATTCGTAGAGGCGTGCGAGATCCAAGTAGAGCATGGCGCGATAGCCATAGCCTTGGCCAAGGTATTGCTTGGAGGCATCGTTGCCGCCCTCGACCGATTGCTTGCCAGTGCTGATGACGTTGTTGGCGTTCTTTATGAAGTTATAATAATAATAGTAAGTGTAGTCGTAGGCATATCGCAACGAAGAGCCGTTCTCGATCCATATCCAATAGTTGTAGCCGTTGTCGCTCATGGGGAAGTCGTCGCCCAGCAAGTCGCGCATGAACATCTGGCACGGGTAACCCCAGTCTTGGGTGTAGTAATCGGAAGAACCCCAGGTGTTCCATGTGACAAGGAACGAGGGCAGGGAGTTGGCGAGGTAGGCAAGCGACTTGCTGTCGGAGGATATCTGCGACGGCACCGCCTCGTCCTTTGGCGTGGTCTCCTCGATGCATGCCGTGTTGCAGAGAAGCGTCATTGCGGCTGCTGAGGCGAGGACCGTGTTCTTTATATATCTTTTCATGATTTATGCTTTTGTGTGTTTATACTGATGAAGACCTTGCGACGGTTTAGAACTGTACGGTCAGGCCGCCGGTGAAGGTGCGAACCTGGGCGTATGATGTCGCCGATGATGAGCCCCAGAAGCTGCTGCGTGGGTCGAAGCCCTTGCGCTTGCTCCAATAGTAGAGGTTCTCGCCCGACGCGTACACGCGCACGTTGGTCAGTCCGAGCTTGGCGACGAGGCGCTTAGGCAGCGTGTAACCAATGTTGATGTTTTGCAGTGTGAGCGTAGATGCGTTTGTGAGGAAGCGGTCGGACGTGGCGTTAGAGCTGGTGTCGTTGTCCTTCACGGCATATTGGAAGCGTGGTATCTGGCTGTCGGTGTTGGTCTCCGACCACGCCTTGAGCTGGTCTTTGTGTATGGAGTTTCCGGTGTTGCCAGATGATGGATTGCCCATGAGCGACTGGTAGCCGTAGTCGATAGCCTTGCCGCCAAGCGAGTAGTTGAAGGTGACGGAGAGGTCGAAGCCGTAGAGGCTGAGCGATGAGCTGAAGCCACCATAGAGCGTTGGATCTGGGGTGCCGCAGTTGAAGAAGTCGGCCGATGAGATGGAAGTGGTGGTGCTGAGCTTGCCAGTCTCCGCGTCCTTGACATACCACATGGATTGGCCTTCCTCGTCTACGCCAGCGAATTTCTTGAGGCGGAACGTGTGCAGAGGCAATCCTTCGCCAATGAAGTAGTAACCGCTCACGTAACCCTGATAGCCTTCAAGCTCTTTGTTTTTATTGTCCTTGTTCAGCTTGGTCACCTTGTTCTTGTAGTGAGTGGCGTTGAGGTTTATCATCCAGTTGACATCCTTTGTGCGGATGGGGTTGAAGTGGAGGTCGACCTCCACGCCCTTGTTCACCATGTCGCCCACGTTGCTCCAAGAACCGGAGTATCCGCCGGAGTAAGGCACGCTGACAAAGCAGAGCATGTCGGTGGTAGTGCGGTGGAAGTATTCCACGCTACCGGTGATGCGGCGCTTGAACAGCTCGAACTCCAAGCCTACGTTGAAGTTTGAGTTTGTCTCCCAAGTGATGTTGGGGTTGCCCACTGTGCTTTGCACGAAAGCTATTTCGCCGTTGAAGTTGCTCAGGTAGTAGGTGTCGGTGTAGCGGTAGTCGCCAATGGCGTCGTTACCCTGCTGACCCCACGATGCCTTGAGCTTGAGCAGGTCGATCCAAGGCGACTTGAACCACGACTCCTTGGATATGATCCACGCGCCGCCGAATGAGTAGAAGTTGCCCCAGCGATGGTCGGGATGGAAGCGTGACGATGCGTCGCGTCGGAAGGAGGCCTGGGCGTAGTAGCGGTTGTCGTAGTCGTACATCAGGCGTGAGAAGTAACCCTCGGTGTTGTAGTCGGTTGACGTGCCGCCATTGTGAAGCTCCACGACGGCGGCGTTGAGCTCTTGGGCGTCGAAGTAGGAGAACATCTGCTGGCGAGATGCCCAAAGGTAGTTGTAGTTGTACTTATAGTTCTCGTGACCGATCATTATGGTGGCGTTGTGCTTGCCGAACGAGCGCGAGTAGTTGGCTATCTGCTGGAAGTTGAGGGTGTAGGTCTGGTAGTTGGTCTTGTCCACCTCGCCTCCAGGCACTGTCGTGGCGGTGTTGCCGTAGAACGCCTGCACGGTGCTGGTGTTCTTCCACTCGTTGTCGGTCACGGTGCCGTTGAGCGTGAGCTTGAGGCCTTCTATCGGCGTGATGTCAACAAATCCGTTGAGCGTCATCACGTCGGCTTTGGTGTTGTTGGCGTTGAGCGCATTGGTCTGCAGAGGGTTGCGCGCGGGCTCGAGGTAAGAGGGACGGTTGATGCCGGCGTTCTCGCCGGCGCCGTAGTCGTACATCTTGCCGTGCTCATCGCGCATGATGTTGCCATCACCGTCGCGCAAGTAGACGGGATAGATTGGCGCGAAGCGCGTGCATATGTCGAAGAGCGACTGTGATCCGTCGCCCACGTCGTGCTGGTTGGTGTGGGTGTAGTTGACGTTGGCGCCGAGCTTGAGCCACTTCTTGGCTTGGTAGTCGGCCTTGAAGCGTGCCGTGTAGCGGTCGAAGTCGGAGCATTCTACCACGCCCTCGTTCTTGAGGTAGCCAAGCGACGCGTAGAAGTTGAACTTGTCGGATCCTCCGCTGACGTTGAGGTTGTATTCCTGGCGCAGGCCATTGCGGAACGCCTCGTCCACCCAGTCGTCGGGCGTGAGCGTGTAGAACTTGCCGTTGTAGTATACGCGGTTGCCGAGCGAGGCGTTGGGGTTCATGCGGCCGTTGGTTCCGATGAGGTATTGCCCCTCAGGCACGGAGTAGGTGATGTAGCCCAAGCCGCCCTTGTCGCCTGAGAGTCCCAGGGTGTTGTTGGCTGCCACGTGGGCGTCGTATGCCGACAAGCCCTTGTCGCGTACATTATAATTATAGAGGGCCTTGTAGTAAGTCTCGTAGTATTGCGCGGGGTCTGTTATGCGGTCGTAGTCTACCGTTGCGCGGCTGTTTGAGCCCCACTTGGCGTCGAACGTGATGGTGGCTTTGTCGCGTGAGCCTTGCTTCGTGGTGATCATTATCACGCCGTTGGCTCCGCGCGCTCCGTAGAGGGCGTTGGATGCGGCGTCCTTGAGCACGGTGATGCTCTCCACGTCGCTTGGGTTGAGGTTGTTCCATCCGCCGTCGTAGGGTGCGCCGTCCACGATGATGAGCGGTGACGTGCCGGCGTTGATGGAGCCGAAGCCACGTATGGCGAATGAAGGAGTGGCGGTTGGCGAGCCGCTCGTGTTGGTCATCTGCACGCCGGCAATCTCGCCTTGCAGTCCGGAGAACACGTTGGTGAGCTGCTTCTTGTCGAGCACGTCGCTCTTCACCACACCTGCCGATCCGGTGAACGACGACTTCTTCTGCTGTCCGAATGCCACGACGAGCACCTCGTCGAGCTGCTGGTCTTTCGTCTGCATGCTAACCTTCATGCCTGGAGCCGCCTTCATGGTGCGTGCGTCCATGCCGAGGTAGTTGACGACGATGATGTCTCCGCGCTTGGCATCTGGCAGGGAGAAGTTGCCGTTGGCATCGGTCACGGTGCCAGACTTCGCTCCTTTTACCTTCACTTGAGCACCAATCACAGGGTCTCCGTTCTCATCGATGACTTGTCCCCCGATCTGTCCGGAAGATTGTGCCATCACTTGCCCTGATGCGGCCAGCAACAGGGAAGCTAATAAAACCTTCATTCTCATATATAAATCTTCTAAAAGTTTCTTGTTGGATAGGTTTATATATGCTCCTCTACGAGAAGACAATATATAACAATGCCTTGTCCTTGTCGTCAAGGGAAAGCGTGCCCTTCAATGACAAGGAAAAATGGATTACCCTAATGGGGATAGTCTTAAAAAGTGGGGCTGAACATTACAGCCCTGAAGCGATGCAAGCCTTGTAGCGCTTGTCCTGAAAACCTGTCGTATACCTCCATTGGCTATTAAACAAATGTTGATGTTGTTTATCTTTTGGCAAAGTTATGTTATTTTTCTTAATCCTTCAAATAAACCGGCAAAAAAAATAGATTTTTAGTGTTAAAATGTCAATTTGATATTAAAATGCCGAAATATTTGAAGAATTGATTTCTCGAAAGGGGGCAACTGATGGTGGAGAGGCTCTTGGCAGACAGTTAAAAGATGTTGCTGGCTCGGGGTCGATGTGTCAGCGTGGAGTCGTTCGGGTCGTTGCCCACGGCTCTCTTGGGATTGCGCCGTAAAGGCATCGCGATCGCGGCGTAATGCCATTGCGATCACGCCGCAAGGGCAACGCGATTGTGGCGCAAAGACAACGACGTCGAGTCGCAAGGGCAACGCGGCAATTTTGCGTGCCGATTTCCGCTGCAAGAATATTGTCGCGGCGGCATGTTGCGCGACCGTGAAGGATATGAAGGTTTATAAGGTTATGCCCACGCCAAACGACAATGAGTGTCGGGTGCTGTTTTCATAGGTGAAGCGTGTCTCCTGCTTGTCAACGTCATAAATGTAAGTGGGGACATCATTAAACCGCTTCAGGTTGTATGCTATTTGGAAATTCAGTCCAAAGTGTTTCTTGAACATGTGTGTATAGCCAACTCCTATATTTCCCGTGAAGCCTTTTGTGTAATCACCCACCTTTAGCGCGTATCCCAAATCGGTGAAGAGATACATGTCGGGTATAGTCTTGAAGGCCTTATACCTTGCTGTGGCGAAGACGGGCATGGTGTTATGGTCAAGGTTGGAGTATATGCTGAGCCCGATGCCTATTCCGGCAGACCAGCGTTGGGTTATGTCGTAGCGTGGGGTGAACTGTATTGAGTTTCCTCCCATCTTATATTGACTGCGTTTAAGCGTTCTGCCCGGCATCTTTTCGCATAAGCCCAAGTTGTAATGATAGTCGATGTCAAAGTGGAATTTGCTTTGTCCCTTGGCGGCGGTTAGGCTGCACGCTGCCAACACTATTGCCAATATGACTTTCCGGTACCCTGATTTCCTTGATTGCGTCATGATGATGTACATTATATTATAAGAAGTAAAGATGGTGCAAATCGAATGCGGAAAGCTCAAGTTTGCTTGAACTTTTTGCCGAGATGCAACCTATCATCTGCAAAGATATGACTATTTCGTGGTTGCCGCGGCAACACAATCATTGAAGCGGGAAAAAAGAAGTGTGAACACGGAAAACCAAGCCGCGAACAGATGTTGCTCCATGATGACACGTGATAGTAAAGGTAGAAGAGAGAGACGAGGCAAACATGCAGATCCTTTTTGGGCAGCAATGATTTACCGGTTTAAAAGTTCCTTTAGAAGTGCGGAGCGTTCTTGGCTGACAATGATATCGTCATCATTGCAACCTTCTATTTGAATTAATAATTTAGACTTGAAGAACTGCGAGATCTTCTTTATGTGGTTTATATTGGCAATGTATTTGCGGTTGACACGGAAAAAAGATTGAGGGTTGAGCTTTTCTTCCAACTCAGATAGCGAGACGTGTTTCTCATATTCTCTGCCGCTGGCGGTTATTATCTTGGTTCTGTCATTGTCTCTTTGGAAACAACTGATTTCATCAGAACGTAAGGAAATGAACTCATCTCCTTTGCTAACCAAGAATCTTTCTTGAAAGCCATTTGATTCACGAGCTGCGCTGGAGACGTTTCCGTTTGTGTGGGCGTTGTTTGTTGGAGATAAATATATTTTATGTATGGCGTTTTGCAGATCTTTGATGTCGAATGGTTTCAGCAGGTAGTCAATGCCATTGGAATGTATGGCTTCCATTGCGTATTCGTCGTAAGCCGTCGTGAAGATGACAAATGAGTTTGGCATTGTCTCGTTGAAAGCTTCGAAAACAGTTTGGTTTCCTAAGCGGATGTCTGAAAAGATGAGGTCGTAATCATTGCGCGTTTTAAGCAGGTCCGATACTTGTTGCACACTCGACAATGGTCCATCGATGACAAGAGTGTCATCCAGCTCATGTAGCATCCTTTTGAGTCTGTCGGCGCTGATGGGCTCGTCTTCTATAATGAGTATGTATTTCATTTCTTATGTGTTATTGGCAGTTCCACTTCAAAAAAGCTGTCGGCTTTCCTTATTTGGGGACAACGTTCTCCAAGAATGCGATAGCGTTCGTAAATGTTTTTTAGTCCAAGTCCAAATGAGTCTTGGTTGCTCAAGTCTACTGCCTTGTTGATCGAATTGCGCACGATGAGGTTGTCGTCTTTACGGAAGATCTTGATTTGCAGCTTGCCATTGTCATCTGGCATGTTATGCTTTACCGCATTCTCGATGAGCAATTGCAGTGACATTATCGGAATGTATTCGTGGTTGTCTCGGTGAAGGGCAGGGTCTATCTGGAAGTCTATCTTGTTTGGGAATCTTATATTAAGAAGCGCGACATAGTCAACGGCGAAATCAATTGAGGCGCTTATGCTTACCATGTCTTGCTCTATACTTCTTATTATATACCTATATATTCTTGACAGTCGTATGATGAAGTCCTCGGCGCCATCAGGATTTGTATGAACCATTCCTGCCAAGATGTTTAGGCTGTTAAAAAGGAAATGTGGGTCAAGTTGCATCTTGAGCATCTTCTTTTGTGCAGTTATGATTTGTTCGCTCTGCATGGATATCATCCTGCTGTAGTATTGGGCGCTGCGTGCCAATGTGGACAATGTGGAGATAAGGCAAACAATGAGTATGCCTTCCTCGAAAGAATCATAAGGTGTGGAGACCAATAAGTCGTATGTGTTTTCTAATATTACGGCAATCAACACATTGTTTAAGAGCAGGGTTGCGCTAAGTAGGAGTTGCCGTTTATAACCAATTCGCGAGAAATAATTTAGTCTCGCAATACGAGAGTCTGTCCATACAATGCAGAACGAGAGGCACGCGCAATAGATGAAGTCTGTAAGCAGATAGTAAAAAACTCCCTTGGCTTGATAAAAGACAAGCTCTTCTGGCGTCGAAGGCCAAATCATATCGTATAGCAGGAACGATATGATCGTGAGAATCCCCCATTCTATCGCTATTTTCTTGTTCATGGCCTTCTTCGCATGTCTCTATTTGTTCTTCTGTGTCGACAGCGTTTTCTGACCTTTCTTCACCGTGAGCGTTTGCGCCTTGAGGGTGTGGTTGGCATGGTCGAAGAAGATGGCGGGGTCGATGGCTTTTCCGCAGAAGCGGATTTCGAAATGCAGGTGTGGGGTGGTGGCGCGTCCGGTCTGTCCGGTAAGGCCGATGACCTCGCCTGCCTTGACTTTCTGCCCAACTTGCACGAAGTTTTTCGATTGATGGCTATAGCAGGTGGAGAATCCGTAGGCGTGGCGTATTATAATGTAGTTGCCATAGCCGAAATAAGGCCCCGACTTCTCCACTATGCCATCAAATGCCGCCAGCACCTCGTCGTTTGCCTCGGTCTTGATGTCCACTCCGGCGTGGCCTCGCCTGCCTCTTGCGCCGTAATGGCTGATGACGTGAGCGTTAGGGAGAGGGTACGCCCAGTGTTGTTGCTCAATCTTCTGAAGGTCGATCTTGAACGACGAGCCGTTCTCGTAGTCATCGTTTTTTATGTCGGGGTCGAGCGACAGGCTTTCCTCCTTCTCGGGGTTGAGCACTGTCACGGAAACGTTTTTGCCAGACTTCTTGCATTGCAGCACTTGGCTGCGCAGCTTGTGGCTCTTGGGGTTTATCACGGTCTCGGGGTTTATCCAGCCGCCGTTTACCATGATGGAGAAGAGGCAAAACACTCTGCCGTTGTCGCCTCCGGCTATGGCTATGGTCTGTCCAGCCTTGACTCGCGTGCCTACGCTGACGAGGTTTTGGGCGTTGTATGAGTAAACGGTCTCAAGGCCGTTGTCGTGACGAATGACGATGGTGTTGCCATATTGCGGCATGCGTCGCGACAGGCGGACGTATCCGTTGAACATGGCTTTCACGGCGTCGCCCTTGGTGGTGGAGATTTCCAATGCCTGGCCGCCTTTCACCTCAGCCTTTCCGACGGGCAATGGAAAGGAATACTCCTCGGGTTTCAGAATGCTAAACTCGATGTTGAAGGCGTTGCTTCGGGTGAACAAGCCTGGCGTGGGCACGCTTATCGACGACTGTTCCTGCGCCGTGAACGTGCGTTGCGCCGAGGCGTTGAGGCTTGTGGCTGAAAGCAGTGTGGAGAGAAGAAGTAATGTTAATAGGTTTTTTATGTTGTTCATTGTTTAATGCTTTATCATGATGCCCGTATAAATCCGCCCCGAGTTGATGCCTAAGCGTCGGGCGGAGAAAAAGTCGTCGGCGTTGTCGAACGTGCAGATGCCGGAGCAGAGTATGCTCTGCTCTCTCACGCCGGCGTGCATAAGTTGCAGCTTGTTGCATAGCGGCAGGTCGATGTGCCACTTCTCTATTTGTGGGTCAGCCTTGCAAGGAAACCTTTTCGCTATGTCGTCCATTGGGAAGTCGGCGGCGGCGAACGCATCGTAGACTTCTTGTCCCACCTCGAAGTTGCGGAGCGAAATTCCAGGTCCGATGACCGCCACGGCTTCGCTTGCCTCAGTGCCGTAGTTGGCTTTCATGGCGGCGAGCGTCTGCTCCACAATCCTCGCCACCGTGCCTCGCCATCCGGCGTGAATGGCCGCCGCGGCGTGCCTTTGTGGGTCGTAGACGAGCACGGGGATGCAGTCGGCTGTCGACACGCCGATGCACACGCCTTTGAGATTTGTCATAAGGGCGTCGTAGCCTTCGAGGAGCCGCTTCCGCTCGCTTGGGTTGGAGTGGAGCAGGGCGGAGTCCACGTTGAGACACTTGGTGCCGTGTACCTGGTGTGGCAACACGAGGTGGGCGTCATCGATGCCCAATTTGCGGCACAGCGCGGCGCGGTTGTCGCCTATTGCCGTGGCGTCGTCGCCGCAATAGGGATTGATGTTCAAGTCGCCATATTGTCCGCGGCTCACGCCCCCGTGTCGTGTTGTTGAGAACGCGACGACCTCGTCATAATTGAATTTGGCGAAGCCTTGGGTTGGTTTCAACTCCAAGGCTTCGCCAATATCGTATAAATGTAGAACAGGTTCTATCATCATTAAAGATCATCTTAAAGACCATCATCCGAAGGCTTCGTTGTCAGAAGCCTTCGTCATCAGAAGTCATCATCGTCAAAGTCTTCCACGTCCACCACTTCGATGTCGTCCTCATCAGCGTCCTCGTCGAGCATCTCCTGCTTGAAGGTGCCCATGTCCTTGTCGCGGTGCACGAGCGTGTCCTCGGCGGTGATCTCCGCCAACTTGTTGCTTTCGCTGTTGAGTTCTTTCCACAACGTGTCCTTGAGCTCGTCGATGCCTTGTCCCGTCACCGACGATATGAATACCGTTGGCAGGTCGTCGGGCAGCTCCTCTTTCAGCATCTCTATCAGCTCATCGTCGAGCAAGTCGCTCTTGGTGATGGCGAGCACGCGATGCTTCTCCAGCATGTCGGGGTTGAACTTGCTCAGCTCTCCGAGCAACACCTCGTAGTCGTGCTTTATGTTGTCGCTTTCTCCGGGCACCATGAAGAGCAGAAGCGAGTTGCGTTCGATGTGTCTCAGAAACCTCAGTCCGAGGCCCTTGCCCTCGCTTGCCCCCTCGATTATACCGGGGATGTCTGCCATGACAAACGACTTGCCATCGCGATAGCTCACGATGCCGAGCGAAGGCTCAAGCGTGGTGAATGGGTAGTTGGCTATCTTTGGCTTGGCGCTTGACAAGGCTGACAACAGCGTCGACTTGCCGGCGTTGGGAAATCCCACGAGGCCTACGTCGGCGAGGAGCTTCAGCTCCATGATGACGGTCATCTCTTGTGCTGGCTCACCCGGTTGCGCGAAGCGAGGTGCCTGGCGCGTGGCTGTGCGGAACTGGAAGTTGCCCAACCCTCCGCGTCCTCCTTGGAGGAGCACCACCTCTTGGCCGTCGTGAGTGATGTCGCACACATACTTTCCCGTCTCAGCATTGTAGACCACGGTTCCGCATGGCACGTCGATGTACTCGTCTTTGCCGTCGGTGCCGTGGCACTTGTCGGATCCGCCGTTGCCGCCATGCTCGGCGAAGACGTGCTTCTGGTATTTCAGGTGCAACAGGGTCCAATAGTTGTGGTTGCCGCGCAGTATGACGCTACCGCCATGCCCGCCGTCGCCCCCGTCGGGACCGCCGTTGGGCTGGTATTTCACGTGTCTGAGGTGCGCTGAGCCCCTGCCGCCCTTTCCTGAGCGGCAGACGATGCGCACGTAGTCTACAAAGTTCGACTCCATGATTATGCTAAAGCGTCAATGACGGCGCAGATGTCGCCGAAAATCCTGTCGAGTTCGCCAAGGCCGTTGATGTGGTGATGGATGCCCTCGTTGCCATACCACTCGATGAGCGGGGACGTCTGGTTGTGGTACACGGTGAGACGCTTCTTGATGGTCTCCTCGTTGTCGTCTGAGCGTCCGCTCTCTTGTCCGCGCTTGATGAGTCGCTTCATGAGCTCGTCCTCGGGCACGTCAAGCTCTATCATGGCAGCCACCTTGTGTCCGCGCTCGGCGAGCATGTCCTTCAGTGCTTGCGCTTGTGGAATGGTGCGTGGGAATCCGTCGAAGATGACGCCCTTGTGCTCTTTGCCGAAGCTGTCGTATACATCAGCGAGGATGCTCACCATGAGCTCGTCGGGAATGAGCTGGCCGTTGTCGATATATCCTTTGGCGGTCTTGCCCAGTTCTGTGCCGCGCTTGATTTGATCGCGCAGCACGTCTCCTGTGGAGATGTGGCCGAGGCCGTATTTCTCAATCATCTTCTCGCTTTGGGTGCCCTTGCCTGAACCAGGGGCGCCGAAAATAACAATGTTCTTCATCTTTTGTTGTATAATTGAAATGTTGTAGTCAATCAAATAGTCGGCAAGTCGGCTTGCGCTTGCCAGGCTGTGCCTTCAAATCACTCTTCCACTACGGTGTATATATCGCGGAGGTTGCGTCCTTGCTGATCGTAGTCGAGGCCGTAGCCAACGATGAAGTCGTTGGGTATCTCCATTGCCACGTACTCGATGTTGAGGTTCTCCTCCAGCTTGTTTGGCTTCACGAGCAACGTGCAGATATGGAGCGACTCAGGGTTGCGCGTGCCGAGAGTCTCCAGCATGCGCTTCATGGTCTTGCCTGTGTCCACGATGTCTTCCACGATGACCACGGTGCGGTCTTGCAGGTCTTCGTTGATGCCGATTATTTCCTTGACCTTTCCCGTAGACGTCGTGCCTTGGTAGGAGGCGAGCTTCACAAACGAGATCTCGCACGGTATGGTGATGTATCGCATGAGGTCGGCGGCGAACATGAACGAGCCGTTGAGAACCGCTAAGAACAGAGGGTTCCGGCCTTCGAGGTCCTTGTTGATTTTATCAGCAACGGCCTTCACGCGCCGTTGAATCTCATCCTCTGGGATAAACGTCTTGAACGTCTTGTCCTTAACTTTAATGGTGCTCATAATGCGATGTTTGATTCGTTGAATTTTGAATAATACTGCAAAATTACGAAAAATAGGCGATACTTTTCCTTTAATCACCATTCTTTTTGTACTTTTGCACAGGTATGAAGATATTTACTGCTGCTCAGATTCATGAGCTTGACAAGTATACGATAGAGCACGAACCCGTTAAGGGCATCGACCTCATGGAGCGCGCCGCTAAGGCCCTCACCGCCGCCATCATGGACGAGTGGGCCAACAACACGCCCATGGTCGTCTTCGCCGGACCGGGCAATAACGGTGGCGACGCCCTTGCCGTGGCGCGAATGCTCGCCGATGCCGGCTATAAGGTGTCGGTCTATTTGTTTAACATTCATGACAAGTTGTCTGCCGATTGCGCCACCAATCGCGACCGCCTCGTGGATCAGCGCAAGGTGCAATTCACGGAAATCTCGCTAAGTTTCGACCCGCCTGTGCTTGACTCCGACACGGTGGTCGTTGACGGCCTCTTTGGCTCGGGACTCAACAAGACCCTCATGGGCGGCTTTGCCTCGCTGGTGAAGTACATCAACCAGAGCCCGTGCCAGGTGGTAAGCATCGACCTGCCGTCGGGCTTGATGTGCGAGGACAACACGTACAACGTCCACTCCAACATCATTCGTGCCGACCTGACCCTTACCATACAGCAAAAGAAGCTCTCCATGCTCTTTGCCGACTGCCAGCAGTTCATTGGCAGGCTCAAGGTCATCGACATCAGGCTTAGTCCTGAATACATCGCGCAGACCGATGCCAAGTGCCGCATATTGGAGGAAAACGACGTGATATCGCTCTTGCGCCAACGCTCCGACTTTGCCAACAAAGGCACCATGGGCCACGCGTTGATAGTGGCGGGAAGCTATGGAATGTCAGGCGCCGCAGTGCTTGCCACCAAGGCCTGTCTCCGGTCTGGAGTGGGCAAGGTGACGGTTCACACGCCAGCGCGCAACTATGACGTGATGCAGATCAGCGTGCCGGAAGCCGTGCTGCAACTCGACAAAGACGACTATGAGCTTTCCGAGAGCGTGTCGTGCGACGAGTTCGACGCCCTTGGCATTGGCCCGGGACTCGGACTGTCGGAAGGCACCGCCGTGGCCCTCATAGGCCAGATAAGCCGCGCCAAGTGCCCGGTGGTTGCCGACGCCGACGCCGTGAACATCTTGGCGAGCCACCAGGCGTGGATACAACAACTGCCTAAAGGCGTCATCCTCACACCGCACCCAAAGGAGTTCGATCGCCTTATGGGAAGCGCGAGCTCGAGTGCTTACGACCGTCTCATGCGTGCCCGCCAGATGGCAGCGCGCATTCATGGATACATCATTCTCAAGGGCCATTATTCCGCTTTGTGCCTGCCCGATGGCTCCGTGCTGTTCAACCCGACGGGCAACAGCGGCATGGCGACTGCTGGAAGTGGCGACGTGCTTACGGGCATTGTCACCGCGCTCTTGGCGAGAGGCTACTCGCAGGTTGACGCGTGCGCCCTCGGAATGTACCTTCACGGGCTTGCCGGCGACCTTGCCGCCAAGGAACTCGGGAAGGAGAGCCTCATAGCGAGCGACATCATTAATTATCTACCAAAGGCTTTCAAGCGGTTGGAATGAAGCTTATATCTTACAGAACTATGAAGAATCACACTCTTTGCGGCTTGATGGCCGCCTTGGCTTTCGCCACGCTCCCCGCCTCGGCACAGAGCGTTGAGGGCACCAGCTATATGCTCCCAAAGAACGGCTTGCGGTTCACCATAAAGGTGGAGAAAACGCAATATACGCCTGGCGACTTCTGCCAGTACTCTGAGCGATACATGAAGGAGAAGGTGGCGCAGAAGCCGACAACGAGCTTCCGCATCATCGGTGTAGACATCGACAAGACCGCCATTCCCGACACCTCGCGGCAGTTCACGCTCGTCATCGACAAGCGGCGCTCCATCGACCATGTGGCGTTGACGCAGGGCGGACAGCTGCTTGCCATCAACACCGATGCCGCCCAGCCCACTCTGCCCGAGCGCGTATTCACGCCCGCGCCAAAGCCGAAGCGTCTCAACCCTTCCGACTTCATGACCGAGGACATCCTCTCGGCGGGCTCAAAGGCAAAGATGGCGGAGCTGACGGCAAAGGAGATATACGACATACGCGACAGCCGCAACTCACTGAGCAGGGGCGAGGCCGACAACCTGCCGAAAGACGGCGCGCAACTCAAGCTGATGTATGAGAACATGAACCGGCAGGAGAGCGCGCTGCGACAGCTCTTCGACGGCTACACGGAGACCGACACCACGTGGACGCAAGTCAGCTTCGTGCCTGAGCGTGAGGGCCGCACGGTGCTCTTCCGCTTCTCGTCCCACTTCGGCCTCGTCGATGCCGACGACCTCAGTGGCGAGCCCTACGAGTTGACCATCGTCGACGAGCACACCGCCACCGACCCGATGGCAAACGTCACGGAGAAGAAGAAGGAGGACAAGGCCGACATCGGTCTCCGCTCTTGCCTGCCTTCCAAGGTCAAGGCGACGCTCACCACGGGCAACACCACCGTAGCCACCTACGAGACAAACATGGCGCAGTTTGGCTTCGTGCAGTCGATCAGTGGCGACCTCTTCGGCAAGAAGCAGTCGGCACAGATAGTGTTCGACCCCATGACGGGAAACATAAGGAGCGTCAAGTCGATCGACTTGAAGTAGGCATCCTGTCTTTGCCGTCACATATTATCATAATGCCGCGCCAAGACGTAAAGGGCTTAAAAAACAGCAGGTTCGGCATCTCAACGTAAAGGCGTTGGCTTTGCACTGTAAAGCCAACGCCTTTTTAACGTAATGGCAACGTCATTGCAGCGTAAAGCCAATGTTGTTTCAGTGGGACTGAAGAACTTGAAAATCAACGTGTTGCAAGCGCAATATGTTTTTCTTTTACACTTTAACCCAAATAGGTCATTAGAAATAACAAGATTTTTTTCTAATGACCTATTTGGGTTAAAACGGATTAAAATGATTGTAACTATTCTGCGGTAGTCGCATGAATAGTTCTTTAAGATTAAGAAATGCTAAATATTTTCTTCAACACGTGTGTGTATCGGGTTTTTTCCATATACTTGCAGTGTATTTTTTTATTAACCATTTAATTTCATAAAATTATGAGTCAAAAAATTTTTATACGTCCGCAAACTCGGAAACGCACAGACGGAATTAAAGAAAAAAACAGTTATTTTTTATGCCCTTCAAATACCGTGCTTACAGGGAGGTGTCATTCTGGTGATGAAAACGGTAAGACATGGTACGAATATAGTACATTGGCAGCTTTTGATGAGAGTAATTCCGTTGTTCAAGGAAATATCATTGTCGATGACATTCAATGGTCGCCCTGGTTGAAAGAATCTTCCGGGAATGGGTATGATGCAATTGAGAATCGTGTATTGGTAGGACGCCAACATAATGGTGACGAGAACGGACAAACCCGATATGCCACAGCCATTATCAAGTTTAACGGTAAAGAAGTAACTCTTGTCAATCAAATAACGTCTGATAGCATAAAAGAATCCCGAAACATATGGGTCTCTTCCGACGCGAATCGTTTTATGACTGGCCGTCACCATTCTGGCGATGAGAATGGGCAGACCTTTTATCATTTTTCAGAGGCACAATATTCGTTCCAAACAAGTGACAGAGCCCCGGAAGGGACGCGTCTCGTTCCCGACATCAGACATACTACTACTTCCCAAAAAGAAAGCAATTCATACTTTTTATGTCCGTCAAACTGCGTGATGACTGGTAGAAAGCATGATGGCGATGAAAATGGAGACACGATTTACGAATATGCCTCACTCAAGGCCATAGACGCGGAAGGAAACAAGGTCGAGGGTGTCGTCTCCGTGAAAAACATAGTATGGATTTATAATATTGTGGAGTCCTATGGATTAGCTTATGACGCCCCTTGCGACAAGGTGATTGTAGGGCGAAGCCATACGGGAGATGAGAATGGCGAAACAGGTTACGCTCTTGGGGAAGTGTTCTTCAACGGATTCCCAACGACTATCATGGGGTATGAAGTTTCTGCGCCTCTTCACGAATCGGATGGCGTTTGGTTCAATAGTGACAAGGACCATGTCGTCACGGGTAGGCACCATTATGGCGATGAGAATGGCACGACGTATTATGGTGTTGGAATAATCAGTTGTGACACACGAGAAGATTCTAATGAAGAAGTCATCATACATGTAAAGCATGACTCTGAAGAAAAGTATCTTCCGATGAACCCGGAAGATTATATCAGATTGTGTCGTCTTCGTAGACACAATGGCGGCGGAGCTTCCGATGATGGCTTCAATAAGATGACAAGCTCCTTTGTAAATGGCAATGCCAAAACAAAGGAATACTATGATATACCTATAAGCCTCCTGTCCACTTTCCATCTTTACGGGAAGCATGAGCTCTTGAATCTAAGACCAAAAGACAGTAACAGCATAGGTTCTGGTGAGTTGTTTCTTCAGCCAGATGACCACTTGAATGGCACGCGAGAGCCTAACAGACGTGTTGCCGCTATGAAATATAGCGACAATAACAAGATTTCGTATTGGCTATTTTGGGGTTATGATTTTGCGGAACCCAATGTATTTGGTGACTTGAAATTACAAGGAAACCACGAAGGAGACTGGGAGCACTTAATCATTGAGCTAGATGAAAATAACAGAATTAAGAAGGCTACTCTCAGTCAACATACTAGTACCGTCACCTACAATGTTTCCGAGCTTGAGATTGTTCATGGGGCAACAAAAGACGAACTTACAGTTTATTGTGCCAATGGTTCCCATGCCCTATACAATAAGCCTGGCGCGTTTAATGAAAACGTATCTATAGGGCAAGACATCGCAGACGGATTAGGATGCGATTGGGTGATAACCGACAAAGTAAAATCACTGAATAATGATAGTACCCCTTGGAAATACTTTTCAGGAGGATGGGGTGAAGTGGGAGAATTCGCCTTTACTACTGGTCCTTTGGGGCCTTGGCAGAAATGCGGCGGGCTTGAAAAGGATGTCCAGAAACATAACAGCCCCAGTGTTGAATCACTAATAAAAGAGGATGAAGTGTTACTTGTATACGATGGCCCCGAAGAAAAGCCGTACACCTGTAAAGAAAGCGCAGGAGAGGAAATGTGTGCATCCCCAAACAAGATACTTTACTCCAGAAAGCATTCCGATGATGAAAACGGAATCTCTGAATATAGGTTTTCGGGACTTCATGCCATAGATATAAACGGTAAAACAATAAATGGGGACGTAACCATTGAAGACTTAGAGTGGAGCGAATGGCATAAACAAAGCGATTCTGCGGATTTCTTTTTGTCAACCGATTTGGAAGACAGGTCGCGAGTGCTTACCGGACGACAGCATACGGGAGACGAAAACGGCGAGACGAGATATCAAACAGGTGTCGTGAAATTCAATGGTAAAAAGGCCAAGTTAACACATTACCCAGAGGCGGATTTGGTTGTAAGGGAAAGCGGTGGCCTTGAAGCGCTCCCCAAAGATAACCTTGTCATGATAGGCATAAAACATTCTGGAGATGAGAATGGCTTTACAACCTACTGTCAAGGATACATAGTAATCTCATAAGGTATGAAACTTAGAAAAGCATTTGTTTTGTGTTGCGTTTCTGTCGCCCTGTCGGGATGCATCCCACGGGACGACAGTCCCCTTCCCAAGGGCTACGACGGACCTTGTTTTGGAGAAAACAATCCTGCAATAGCTGATCGCCATGCGGGAACTTACAATGGGGTGGTTTGCGTAGTAACATCTGACACCATAATAGACACTCTTTCCGTATGCCACATAACATTCGGTGACTATAAAGACATGCACATATATTCTGATATACCTGCAAATGCATTGGCAAGGCTTACCACTTCAGGCGAGGACAAGGATGCTTTTGATAACAGCAAGGATTCTTTCCCGCTTAAATTGGGATATTATGTGATAAGATGGCAAGGTAAAACAAAAGACCCTCTTTATAGTTACGAGATAGATGATTGGAAAGGGAGCAAGACCCTTAATATAAATAATCATGTTTACCAATTCTCCTTTTCCATAAAACAGAAAAAAATATACGACCCAAAGTTTTACAAATACAGATACGATGAATTCCCGACCAAAGGCTTCTCTTTCAAATACATAACCATCACAAAAGATGGTGAAGAGATACCATTGGAAGCAAACAAGGAATTGACCGTATTAGGCGATTGGCTTTGAATGGATATGAAACTTAGGCTCTAAGCTGATTTGTGTGGGAGTCTTTTCCTTCGTGCATTTCATTTCATACTCAAAAGATTTGAAAGATGTCGGCTTCGCCGATTACGCATATCGTCTTTCAATCGTCATGCAGGGGCGGGCCTTGTGCCCGTCCGCAACCCGAATGGTCCGATGCATCAGATTTGTCGATGCGTCCACATTGGTTGCGGACGGGCACAAGGCCCGCCCCTGCTTTGTTAACCTACGCGTAACCGCGACATCTTATCCGCAGTGGAAGAACTTCTTCACGAGAATTCCTATCTCGTGCCTGTCCTCGGCGATGTCGTGGCGCAGCGTGCGGTCGTTGTACGACTTCAGCTCCTTCACAATGCCATTTATCATGTGGGGCGAGAAGATGTGGCTTGCCTCGTAGACTGCACGCTGCTTGAGCAAGCACTCTGCCGACGCGTCGCAAGAATCGGGCAGGTGTTCAAGCTGGGCGAGCCTCTCGGCGTGAGCCGGGTCGTTGATGTCGCCGTCCACGAAGGTGCGCTCCGCCTCCTGCAGCGAGTTGTCCATCTCGAAGCCATGGCGGCACGCCACGCATAGCGCGGCAATGTATTGGTACACGTCCGCCGAGCCGTCGCCGGAGCGTATCTCGAAGGTCTGCTTCACGCTGCCACGCTCCTCGTAGGGCACTTCCTGCTCCAGTGGGTTGGCAACGTGGCTCATGTCCACGCCCGACGTCCAGCCCAATGGCACGCGGACGAGGGCCGATCGGTTGCTCATGCCCCAGCAGATGTTCGTGGGCGCCTCTTGGTGTGGCACGAGGCGGAAATAGCTTGTGGGAATCTTGTTGCCGAACGCCGTGAGGCTTGGCGCGAGGTCCATGCATCCGGCTATTGCCTTGCGCGCGTTGTCGTTGAGCTTTCCGCGTGTCAGCAGCATGTTGCGGCCGTCCTTCATGAGCCTCATGTGGATGTGGAGGCCGGAGCCAGCCTTGCCCGTGGTGATCTTCGGGGCGAAGGTGACGTCGAGCCCCTCTCTCCATGCCAGGTTGCGAATGACCCATTTGGCTATCAGCAGCTCGTCGGCGGCTTGCAACGCCGGCACGGGCAGGAACTCGATCTCGTTTTGCTCATAGAGCAGGCCTCCGAGCTCGAAGTTGCCGACCTCCGAGTGCCCATATTTTATGTGTCCGCCAGCCTTGGCGATATAGTCCATGCACTTTTGCCTGAACTCGCCCATCTTGGCATAGGGCGCGCTCTCATGGTAGCCGCGCTGGTCGCGTGCCTTGTAGTTGTCGTCGGCTTCCTTTATGACGTAGTATTCCAGTTCGCCCATCGCCTGAAACTCCATGCCCGTTGTGGCCTTGAACGTCTCTACCGCCTTGCGCAGCGTGTGCTCCGGCGACGACTCCAGTGGTTGCCCGTTCTTGTTGAAGAAAGAGCAAAGCATGCACAGCGTGGGCTCCTCGCTGAAGGGGTCGACGAATGCCGTTGAGAAGCGCGGCAGCACGTAGAGGTCGCTGCTTGCCGCCTCGATGAACGAGAAGAGGCTTGAGCCGTCGACGCGCTCGCCGCAGGTGAGTATGGTCTGCAGGTAGTCGAGGTCTGACAGCACGAAGTTGAGCGTCTTCACCTTGCCGTCTCCTCCTGGGTACATGAAGTTGACACGGCGTATGTTGTTCTTCCTCACGAAGCGCACGATGTCTTCGCGCTTTATCTCCTCTGGCGCCATCTGCAGTTGGTCTATCACGGTGTTGGCGTTGAATATCAATTGGTTGTTGTTCATGGTAGATAGATGTTAATATATATGTAGATAATTTTCAAGTCTTGTCGATTGCAACGGCAAATATAGGCAAAAATTCGCAAAGGTGGTCGTTAAGTGATGCTAAAAATGTCTTGTTTTTTGTAAGTCGCGTAAGTGTCTCTGTAAGAGCGTGTTCCCCGAGGCAAAACAAAGGCGGCGGCCTTACGCTGAAAAGCCGTTGCCTTTCCAACGTAAAGCCGCCGCGATTACGCCGCAACGCCACTGCGATTACGGCGCAACGCCGATGCGTTTACGGCGCAAAACCGAAACCCTTGCCTTGCGGCGCTCTCGCAAGGCTTGCCCGTGCAGGCATTCCCCTTGGTCTATACATACTCGCTTGGCGATACGCCAAACTGCTTCTTGAAGCTCGTGGAGAAGTGGCTCGGGGTGTTGAAGCCCGTCATGTCTGCCACCTCGCTCATGGTGTATTTGCCCTCCCTTATCAGTTCGGCGGCGCGGTTGAGCTTGTAGGTCTTGAAGAAGGCGCTTGGGTTGGACCCTGTCAGGCCTTTCATCTTGTAGTAGAGCTTGGTGCGCGAGATGTGCAGCATGGCGGTGAGATGCGCCACGTCGAGCTCTGCGTTAGACAGTTCCTCCTCCATGACATGATAGAGTTGCTCCATGAAGTTCCTGTCTTGTGGCGACAGCTCCTTCTCCATCTTGCCCGTGGTTTGGGTGGAGTGGGTGAGCAGTTGCTTCAGCTTCTCGCGGTTGTCGAGCAGCGAGTGTATCATGGCAAGCATGAGCTTCGGGTCGAAAGGCTTGGTGATGTAGGCGTCGGCACCCGTGTTGAGTCCCTCCACTTGGTTCTCCACCGTGGCCTTTGCCGTGACGAGAATCATCGGTATGTGGCACACCTGCAGGTTGTCTTTCACCTCGCGGCATAGCTCGTAGCCGCTTTTCCCTGGCATTATCACGTCGCAGAGTATGATGTCTGGCTCGTTCTCGCATATCGACTTGTACGCGCTGTCGGCGTCGAACCTGTAGGTCACGTTGTAATATGGCATGAGCAGCGTTTGCAGATAGTTGACCACCTCCGTGTCGTCGTCCACGACGAGCACCGTGGGCTTGTCTTGGCTTTCGGCCTGCCTGTCGAGAATCTGCGGCAGCGGCTCGTTGAGGGGGAATGCCGTCTGCTGGCTCTCGTCGAGTATAGCCTGCTCGTCGGGGCTGTAGATTGTCTCGTCGGTGGGCAGCGTCAGCGTGAACATTGCGCCCTGTCCGTCTTCCGCGTCTCCGGCGGTCAGCGAGCCATGGTGCAGCTCTGCGAGACGTCGCGAGAAGTACAGGCCAATGCCGGTGCCCCAGTTGTAGACGCCTTGCTGCTTGTTGTTGAGCTGGTAGAACCTCTTGAAGATGTTCTCCCTCTCGCTTGGCGGAATGCCGGGTCCGGAGTCGCTGACGCGCACCACGGCGTTGCCTTCCTCCACGTCGAAGCAGACGTTGATGCGTCCGCCCTTGGGCGTGAACTTCAAGGCGTTTGCCAGGAGGTTGCTCACGATCTTGTCGAGCTTGTCGATGTCGAGCTTCATCAGGAAGGAGCCTTCCAGGCCCTCCATCCTCATGGTGATGTCTTTCTCCTCGGCGTTCACCTTGAATATGTCGCAGATGAGCCGCAGTTGGCCAATGATGTCCACACGTGCCACCTTCAGCCGGAGCGTGTCGTTCTCCAGCTTGTTGAAGTCCATCAGCTGGTTTACGAGCCTCAGCATCCTCGCCACGCTCCTTTGTATTATCAGCAGGAGCTTGCGCTTGTCGCTTGGCAGGGTCTTGTCGTCGCACATCATGCCCACGGGTCCGGCAATCATCGTCAGCGGCGTGCGGAACTCATGCGAGATGTTTGAGAAGAAACTCATGTTCATGGCGTTCACTTTCTTCTCGTGCTCTTTCTCTTGTTGCGCCTTCTGTATTTCGAGCTTGTTTCTCACGATGCGGCTTCTTATCGCCCTCAC
>CAVHEN010000010.1:43257-54372 GCA_963635115.1 Oscillospiraceae bacterium
TAGGCGTAGTTCACCCTCTCGTAGTCGCCGTAAGCCAATGCCGCGTAGGTGATGCCGAAGCTGTTTTGGTTGTGCTTGAGCCTTACCATGGGCCGCTTCTCCATGATGCTGTCTATGCAACCATCCTCTTGTGGGTTCACCACGCGGTTGTGCACCCTCAGGGTCTCAAACACGAGGGGCGTTCTCTCCCTGGTCTGCTTGTGCTCGGGGTTGAAGAAGGTGAGCCCGTGGGTGCCGCCGAAGATGATCTCGCCGTTGGGGAGCGAGCAGGCTGCGCGGTCGTTGAACTGGTTGCCCCCCGTGCCGTCGGTCTTGAAGAAAGACGTCACCTTCCCCGTCTTGCCATCGATGCGGTTGAGGCCGTTCATGGTGCTCACCCACAAGTTGCGCTGCCTGTCGGAGATGATGGCCCCAATGTCGGAGCACGACAATCCGTGTATGCGCTCAGCGTGGCCCGAGCGGAGAGAGAGGCGTATCAGCCCGTTTGTCACGGTGCCTATATATAATGTGGAGTCGTCGGTCTGGAGCATGTCGGTGGGTATGAGCACCGACCGCCTCACGGCCTTCTTCATGCTGTCGGCTGGTATGGCGAGGCGTTCCACGTTGAAGGTGCGCGGGTTTATCGTGGTAAGGTCCTGGCAAAACGCCGCCGTGAGCATCCTGCCGTCGCGCAACTGCCTTATGAAAGGCATGAAGCAAAACGTGGAAGGGTAGACCTGTATGGTCTTCATGGTGCCGTCGGGCAGGAACGCCGCGGCGTTGTAGCTTGCAAACGATGCCCACACCGTGCCGTCGCGGCTCTCGGTGAGCGACATGTTGTAGAATGCGTCGTAGCGGTGCACCAGTTCCAGCCGCGAGCCGGCATAGCGGGTCTTCGCCACTGCCATTCCGCTTGCCAGCCAGAGGAAGCCGGCGCGGTCCACGAGCAAGCTCTTTATTTCGGCGCCTTTACCGTATGGGAAAATCTCCGAGGTCGGTACCTTCTCTATGACATTGGTGGAGAGGTTGTAGGCGTATAGCCCGTTCATTTTCGTTGAGATGAACACGTTGTCGTGTCGGTCGGAGGCAATGGCGAGCACCGACTGGCGACCTATTGTCTTGTCGAGGTATGCGTTCCCGTTGAAGAACGCGCTGTATTGATAGTCCACGGCGAAGCCTTGGTCGTCCGAGCCCATCCATAGGTTGTGGTGGCTGTCGGTGAACATCTTCGTCACCTTGAAACCCGGTTGGCGGAAAGGAAACGAGGGCTGCCCAGAAGCCGAGACCTTGCCCGTTGCCTCATTGTAGGCGAGCATGCCATCCTGGTAGGTGTTGAATATTATGGTCGACTTGTCGTATCTGTGCACGTTGTTGACGCCGCCCCAGATGCTTGGGTTCTTCGAGATGGATTCGGGCAAGGGCAGGAAGCGGCACTCGTGGGTGTCGAAACAGAGCACGCCGCCAAAGCCTTTGATCCATAGCTTGCGGCCATCGAGTAAGTCGGAGCTTGCGGCGTAGAAGCCGTCGGGCAGGTTCACCTTTCTTATCAGGCGCATGCCGTCGACGGAATAGCAAGACAGGCAGTTCATGTAGGTATGCCAGAGACGGTTGTCGCTGTCTATGGCAATGCTGCCCGTGAACGTCTTGAGCGGGTCAAGGTTGTCTTTCCGCATGACGAAGCGCTTGCTCTTCTCGTCGTATTCTTGTATGGTAAAGATGCTGAAGGCGAAGACCTTGCCGTCTCGCGAGCATGCCAACTGCGTGATGTTGCGATTCTTGCTTTCCGTGGGCGTGCGCTCGAAAGTGTTGGCAGACGTGTATTGGCAAATGCCATTGACAGTGGCGACCCACAGTCTCCCCTTGGCATCGCATGCAATGTCTTGAATGTTGTTGTCGGGCAAGCCCGTGGAATCGTCGGTGCTGAAATATTGATAATACTTGTTGCCGTCATACTTGTTGAGGCCCCTGAACGTGGCTATCCACATTTGCCCATAGCGGTCTTCGGCAAAAGCCTTGACGTGCTGGTTGGAAATGTCGTCGGATATCACCATCGGGTTGTCCTCGTCGATGAGCGTGGGTTGCTGGCAACGCTTGCCGCAACCATAAAACGCCAGGCATATTGTGGCGAGCATCAAGAGGAAGGATGGCAGGAATATTGGTTTTCTCATGGTTTAAGCGTGTGGTGTTTACATTGCAAAAATAGGCATTTCTCGTCAGAAAAGCGTTGATTTTGTGCACCTTTGAACATTTAGGAAAGAATTTAAACGAGAATGAAAGCGCTTTTAACCCACGCGAAAGACAAAAGGATTATCGAGAAAGCCTTGATGCGAAAGTGTTGCTAACTTTGCGGCAGAAAACCAAAACCCAAAAACATGCGAAAACTAATGAATCGTTTATTATTGTTTGTATTGTTTGCCTTGTTGGGGCTTCCCACGTGGGCACAGCAACTTTTCAAAGTGACGGGCCATGTGGTCGATGCCACAGGTGAGCCCATGATCGGTGTAACCATTAAGGAGAAAGGCTCGTCGCGCGGAGTGGTGACCGACCTCGACGGCAACTTCGTCATCCAGGTCAGCCGCGGATCGACCATCCAGGTCAGTTATGTGGGCTATTCCACAATGGACTTGAAAGCCGCCCCGAAGATGAAGATCGTGTTGAAAGAAGACTCCAAGGTCCTCGACGACGTAGTAGTGGTGGGCTACGGCATACAGAAGAAAAGCTCAGTCACGGGCGCCATCTCCCAGGTGAAAGCCGAGGACATGGAAAACCGCACCATTACCAATGCCAAGTCGGCATTGCAGGGTAAGACGGCTGGCGTGCAGGTCATCGGCAACACGTCGTCGCCAGGCTCGTCGCCCACGATCCGCATACGCGGCTTCTCGTCCAACGTTTCATCAGACCCGCTTTATGTTGTCGACGGCGTGCGCCTGAGCGACATATCCGGCATTGATCCCAACGACATCGCGTCGATGGAAATCCTGAAAGACGCAGCCTCTGCCGCCATCTACGGAGCCGAGGCGGGCAACGGCGTGGTGCTCATCACCACCAAGAAAGGCAAGGCTGGCCAAGGCAAGATATCCTACGACTTCCAGTACACCACCGAGAGCCTGGCCCACATGCCTAAGCTGCTCAACTCAGAGCAATACATTAATTATATGACAGAGGCTGGCGTGTTCACCACGGACTACATCCTCAAAAACTGGGACGGTCATACCAATACCGACTGGATCGACGCCACTTATGGCAAGGGACACATGATGAAGCACAACTTAGGCTTCACGGGTGGCAACAGGGACGGCAACTATTATGTGTCGTTGACCTACCTGAGCAACAACGGCATCGTGCGGGGCGACAACGACGTCTATCGTCGCCTTACAGGAACAATCAACGGCGAATACAACATCAAGCCGTGGCTTAAGGTCGGCACCACCAACCAGATCGAGAAATACAACGTGCGCTCAGTGTCGGGCGGCAACGAGTATGGCAGCATGCTCACTTCGGTCATCAACATGGACCCACTCACCCCAGAGCTCTACTCGGCCGACGACCTCCCCGTGCACATGGCTTCGGCCCTTGCCTCTGGCAAGCAGCTTCTCACCAATGCCGACGGCAAATACTATGGCATATCGGCGTTCAACAACAACGAGAACCTCAACCCCTTCGTCTTGCGCGACAACAACATCTCGCGCAATAGCGGCTTCAATGTCAATGGCTCGGCGTATCTCGACTTCAAGCCTTTGAAGGGCCTCGTGTTCACATCGCGCTTCGGCTACCGCCTGTCGGGCACCCGCTCATCATCCACGTCGTTGCCTTATTACGGCAACTCGGTGCAGAGCAACGACTACCTGTCGCAGAGCGGCACGTCCTCTACCACCATCTACTACCAGTGGGAAAACTTCATCAATTATACACGACGCATCGCCAACGCGCACACAGTGACGGCAATGGCTGGTATGTCGTTCCAAGAGTCGTCTTACGACTACGTGAGCGGTTCTCTCTCGGCAAATGGCGCCGATGCCTTGAAGAAAAACGATCCGTTGTTCTACTATCTCAACTATGCGTCCTCGTCAGCGACCAAGGGCGTCGGTGGCGAGAAGACACGCAGCAGCAAGATGTCTTACTTCGGCCGCTTGAGCTACGACTATAAAAACCGCTATATGCTTCAGGCTTCGCTGCGTGCTGATGCAGCCGACCTTTCCGTGCTACCGTCTACAAACCGTTGGGGCTACTTCCCCGCCGTGTCGGCAGGATGGGTGATGTCCGAGGAAAAGTTCTTCCAACCATTGCGTAAGGTGATAACCAGCTTCAAGCTTAGGGGCAGTTGGGGACAGAACGGTTCGCTGGCCGCGCTATCGGGCTACGTTTACAGCACCGACATGGCAAACGGCGGCTTATACCCCTTTGCGGCTGGCAACAACTACACTCAAGGCGTGGCTCCGTCAACAATGGGCAACGACAACCTGAAGTGGGAGACATCCGAACAACTCGACTTAGGTTTCGATTCTTACTTCTTCAGCGGTCGCCTGAACTTCTCTGCCGACTATTTCTCGAAGAAAACCAAGGACCTGCTTGTTTATGGCACCACGCCGTCTCTCGTCATTGGTGGCTCAACTTCGCCCATCAACGCTGGAAACGTGAGCAATAATGGCTTCGAGTTTGAACTGGGCTGGCGCGACCATGTCGGCGACTTCAACTATAGCGTGCGGGCTAATCTTGCCACCTTGTCTAACAAGGTCACGTATATAGACCCATCGATCACGCGTCTTGGTGGCACTACATTCCATACCTACACCATGACCTATTTCGAGCAGGGTTATCCCGTCTACTATTTCCGTGGCTATCAGTTCACCGGCATTGACCCAGAGACAGGCGACCCACAGTTTGCCGATCTCGACAATAGCGGCGACCTTTCTGATGGCGACCGCACATACATTGGCGACGCCATTCCCGATTTTACTTACGGCTTGACGCTTACCGCCGCCTACAAGGGCATCGACTTCACGCTTTTCGGCACAGGCTCGCAGGGCAACCAGATATTCAACTGCATCAACAGGCCTGACCAGCTGATGACGAACAAGCAGAAAGAGATTTTCTACGACAACCGCTGGACAACCGACAACCATGCTGGCACGCGCCCACGCGCCGGAGCCAACAACATGGACAAGTATGCGTGCTCAAGCGCGATGGTCTACGACGGGTCTTACTTCAAGATCAAGCAGATTCAGCTCGGCTATTCATTGCCAAAGCAGCTCTTGCGCCGCGCTTCCATTAGCTCCTTGCGCCTCTACGTGTCGCTCGACGACTTCTTTACCTTCACCAAGTATCCTGGCTTCGACCCCGAGGCTTCTGTCAATGCCACGTCGGGAATGGGCATCGACAAGGGCTCGTACCCAATGTCGAAGAAGGTCGTGGTCGGTTGCAACATCGAATTCTAAGTAAACACTAAAACCTTGACAACAATGAAAAAGAAACATATTATCAGTGCGCTACTCATGCTTGTTGCCCTGTTCACCGTAAGCTGTGAGGACCGTCTCGACATAGCCAAGCATGGCAACATGGGCAGCCAAGAAGACTTCTACAAGACCGATACCGACGCGGAGGGCGCTGCTGCCTCTATGTATCTCAGCCTGCGTGGCCTCTACTACAACTGGTTTTTCACCAAGAACCTGCTTGCCGACGACGTGTGGTGCGGAGGTGGCCAGCGTGGCGACAACAACCAGATGGAGCAGCTCAATGAGTATAACTTTGGCTCAGACCACGGCATGGTGCAGGGCTTGTTCTCCGGACTCTACAGCGTGATATACAAGGCAAACCTCATTATCGAGAAGGTTCAGCCCGACACGCACGTCAAGTCGCGCACCGTTGCCGAGGCCAAGACGATACGCGCATGGGCAAACTTCGAGTTGGTAACCCTCTTTGGTACGGCGCCGTTGGTCGACCATCTGCTTGAGACGGGAGAGTATCGCCGCCCAAACAGCAAGCCCGAAGAGCTGTGGACGGCCGTCGAGACCGACCTCAAGGAAGCCATTGCCTTGAACGCCCTTGAGTCGAAATCGTCGCTCGACGACACCGAGACGGGCGCGCACGTCACCTTGGAAGTGGCTGAGGCCCTGCTGGGCAAGGCTTACGTGTTTGAGAAGAAATATGCAGAGGCAGCCGAGATGCTTGACAAGGTTATCAGCTCTGGCAAGTACGACTTGTACCAAGGCGAATATGAGCAGCAGTTCCATGCCGCGGGCAACAATAACCGCGAGTCGATGTTCGAACTGCAAATGCGCAACGACCCAGAGAAGGCATGGTCGCAGTATTCGATGCTTCACATCATGCAAGGCTGGCGTTACAGCAATCTTGACTATTCCGCCACTGCCGCCACGGAGATGGCGACTGGCACCTATGGCTTCATGAACCCGCGCGCGTCGCTCTATGAGGCGTTCGTCAAGGCCGAGGGCACCGACGGCTACCGCTTGCGCCACACCATGCTCACCTACGAGCAGGCAAAGGCTTATGGAGTGAACATCAAGTCGGGCATGGCCCTGTATGGCAGCGAAGGCTACTTCATGTTCAAGAACCGCACGCTTAAAGCCGACTGCGTGAACGACTTCCCCGGCTTCCAGGTGCTGCAGTATATCGACCAGCGCATCATGCGCTTTGCCGAGGTCTTGCTGCTTGCTGCTGAAGCCAACCTGCAAAACGGCAACACAGCGAAGGCCCTTGAATACGTCAACCGCATCCGCACACGTGCCCAGGAAAAGCCGCTCGCCACGGTGACACTCGACGACATCAAGCTTGAGAAGCGCCTTGAGCTCTGCCTTGAGAGCGTGCGCTATCAGGACCTTGTGCGCTGGGGCGACGCTGAGTCCGTGCTTGCCAACCAAGGCAAACAAATACCAAGCTTCTCGGACAAGGGCGTGTCGTGGGATTTCACCAACACCGAATATGGCTTCAAGTCGAAGAACAAGTTGTTGCCCATACCGCTCAAGGAGCTGGAGTTGAACCCCAATATCTCGCCAAACGAGGGATGGTAACGCCGTCCACGTCGTGATGATTTATACAGTATAGTGACATTCAACCAAAACAAGACTATCAAAATGATAAAACACGGAAGTATTATTATAAGCGCCGCGCTGGCGGCTCTCTCGTTCACGGCCTGCAGCGACAGTGCCATCGAGGACCTGAAAGGCGACTATGCCGACATGGTTGTCTGCAGCACCGCCACTGCGCAGGTGCAGCCAACGGTCAAGCTTGGCAAGGGCATCAAGTCTCTCAACGTGGACTTCAACGATGCCGGCGGCAATAAGTTCTCTATCGGATTCCGCTCCTCTGAATGGATATTACCAGGTGGCACCTACACCGTAGGCGATGGCGTGGCTCAAGGCAAATGCCTTGCCACTGCCAACGGAGCCACGCTCGCCAGTGGCGAGGTCAACGTCAACGTGATTGATGGCAAGTACTATGTCTCCGGACTTTTCGCCGACGCTCAAGGCAAGCGCTACAAGCTCGACTACAAGGGCAAGCTTGAATTTGTCATCGGCGAGGACGATCCCGAACCGTCTGGCTATACCATGATGATAACCCAGCAGCCGGTCACATCCTACGACTGGTCCACGGGGCAGACCACCGTGTACGACGGAGTGACCAAGTATTCGCTCACCGTCTCCTCTCCTGAGGGCGCCACCACGCTTTACCTCGACCTTATCAATGCCACTGGCACGGCCACGGCATCGCTGGCTGGCAGCTATACCGTTCAGGGCGACTCCCACGAGGCGTGGCTTTGCGACAACGGATGGGTCTTGCCAAGCTATAACATGGCGGGCGGAAGCTACTATGTGGACGCCGCGGGCGTGAAGCAGTATATCACTTCGGGAAAGATACAATTGGCCACCGTCAAGAGCAGCGAGGGCGCAACGCTCTACAACATCTCAGCCACGGCGTTGGGCACTACCACCGCCGATGGCGCAACGACCTCTACCACGGGCGCGTTCTCGGTGAAGTTCGCATCGTGCCTGGAGGCGACGGGCACCGAGCTGCGCGACCAGACCATCGAAAGCAAAGTGCTGGGCCGCACCATGAAATATTCGGTCTATCTGCCCAAAGGCTACGACAAGTCAAAGCAATATCCGGTGCTCTACATGCTGCACGGTGCCGACGGCGGCAACAACAACTGGCTCGACGGTGGCAAGATAAACGTCTATGCCTCAACCGCGGCAAGCGAGGGTACCGCGCCTGAGATGATCGTGATATGCCCCGACTGCGGTGGCAACAACTTCTATTGCGACAACTACAACGGCAACGGACTCAACTACATGACCTACTTCTTCACCGAGTTTTTGCCCACGGTAGAGAGCCTCTATGCCGTGAAGAAAGACCGCGCCTCGCGTGCCATTGGCGGCTTGTCGATGGGTGGCTACGGCTCGCTCTATTACGGGTTGCTGCATCCCGAGATGTTCTCGTATGTCTATGCCTGCAGTCCCGCGACATATATCGACGGAGCCCCCAACCTCTACGAGTTGCTTGCCACTGCCGATGTGTCGAAACTCCCTGGCATAACCATCGAGATAGGCACCGAGGACTTCCTCTATCAGGCAGCCGGCTACTTCAAGCAGGCTCTCGATGGCTACAAGGTGACACACGAATACATCACCAGAACAGGCACCCACGATTGGGCTTTCTGGACGGCTTGCACGCCGAAGATAATGAAGAAGCTGGGTCAGGTGTGGCAATGAGCCACGCCATTGGCCGTGATCATCACATACATTACAACTTATAAAACTAACAATAAAGACATGAAAAAACTGCAAATCATCGCGGCAGCCCTCTTCCTGCATTTGGGTTGCTTCGCACAACAGGCATTGTTCAACCAAGTGCCAGTGGTCTCGCCCGAGGTAAACACTGACAACACGGTGACGTTCCGCATAGCCGCGCCTCAGGCCAAACAAGTGCAGATAACGGGCGACTTCCTCGCCCCCAAGACCATAGACACGCCCATCGGAAAGATGGAACAGCCGGGCGTGGCCAACATGACGAAGGATGAGAAGGGCGTTTGGACCTTCACGAGCTCAAAGCTCTCGCCCGAGCTTTACTCCTACAACCTCCTGCTCGACGGCGTGAAAATCGTTGACCCGGGCAGCGTCTACATCCAGCGCGACATCACCTCGGAGACCAACATCTTTATCATAACGGAGAAGAAGGGCGACTGCGGCGACCTCTACAGCGTGAACGAGGTGCCTCACGGCAACCTGGAGAAGGTGTGGTATTCCTCGCCAACCCTGAAGATGCAGCGCCGCATGACCGTCTACACCCCCGCGGGCTACGACAAGGGCAAGAACTATCCCGTGATGTACCTCTTGCACGGAGCAGGTGGCGACGAGAACGCATGGTCGGAGCTGGGCCGCGCCTCGCAGATACTCGACAACCTCATCGCCGCTGGCAAGGTGAAGCCAATGGTGGTGGTGATGACCAATGGCAACCCCAACTGCCAGGCAGCCCCGGGCGAGTGGTCGGCAGGAATGTATGTGCCATCGTTCATGGGCTATCAAGGCGCCAAGGCGGTGGCTTCCATGGATGAGAGCTTCCCCGACGTGATGAACTACATAGAAAGCCACTACAAGGTTGCCAAGACCAAGGCGAACCGTGCCATTTGCGGCCTGTCGATGGGTGGCGGACACTCGTTCGACATCTCGCGCCGATTCCCCGACAAGTTCGACTACATAGGCTTGTTCTCCGCGGGGCTGACCGTCAACGGAGGCTGGGACCGCTCCAACTTCTACGACCAGATGTCGAAGAACGCCAAGTTTGGCGACCAGATGGCAAAGCTCTTTGCCGGCAAGCCAAAGCTCTACTGGATTGGCATCGGCAAGACCGACTTCCTCTATGAGAGCAATGCCGACCTCCGTCGCTACCTCACCGAGCACAACTACCCTTACACATACGTGGAGACCGATGGCGGACACATCTGGCGCAACTGGCGCTTGTATCTCACCGAGTTCGCACAGAAACTGTTCAAGTAAGCCAATAAGACATGACGATACAACGCTTGATCATGGCTTCGTGCGCCGTATGCGCCGGAGCGACATTCGCCTTCGCCCAGGCTCCTGCAGCCGCACCGCAGCTGGGCGTGGCGCCAATAGCCGACGTCATAAAGGCTATGACGCTTGACGAGAAGATAGACTTGATAGTGGGATCAGCCGGAAACCAGGTTGCCACAATGTCGGCAACCATTGGCAACCAGGCGCAGATCGTGCCCGGAGCCGCAGGGCAAATCAACGGCATACCACGCCTGGGCATCCCCGCGACGGTGGTTGCCGACGGCCCTGCCGGCTTGCGCATCGACCCCAAGCGCAAGGGCACCGACAGCACCTTCTTCTGCACCCACTTCCCCGTTGCCACGGTGATGAGCTCTACGTGGAACCCCGCCTTGGTGCGCTCGGTGGGCAAAGCCATGGGCGACGAGGTGTTGCACTATGGCGTGGACGTGCTCCTTGCACCTGCCACGAACATCATGCGCAACCCGCTGTGCGGCAGAAACTTCGAGTACTACTCCGAGGATCCGCTGCTGGCAGGTAAGATTTGCGCCCAGATGGTGGGCGGCATACAAGACAACGGTGTGGGCACCTCGCTCAAGCACTTTGCCCTGAACAACCAGGAGACCAACCGCACGGGCAACAACGTGATAGGCACGCCACGCGCCTTCCGCGAGATTTATCTCAAGCCGTTTGAGATAGTGGTGAAAGAGGCCAAGCCTTGGACGGTGATGACCTCCTACAACCTCATCAACGGCACGATGTCGAGTGAGCGCGCCGACCTCGTGACCGACATCTTGCGCGGCGAGTGGGGCTTCGACGGCGTGGTGATGACCGACTGGTATGGAGGCCGCGACGCGGCAGCGCAGATGCAGGCTGGCAACGAGATCCTGATGCCGGGCAAGGCGCAACAGAAGGCGGCGATAAAGAAAGCCGTGCTTAACGGCAAGTTGCCGCGCGCGATCATTGACCGAAATGTCAAGCGCATACTTGAGTACATCCTCCGCACTCCGCGTTTCAAGAACTATAAATACGACAACGCCCCCGACCTGAAGGCGCACGCGCAGGTGGCACGAAGCGCCGCCACTGAGGGAATGGTGCTGCTGAAAAACGCCAA
>CAVHEN010000010.1:54652-75921 GCA_963635115.1 Oscillospiraceae bacterium
GTCGACATGGCTGCGGTTGCCAAGCAAAACGACATGGCGGTGATAACCATCGGCAAGCAGTCGGGCGAGTTCCTCGACCGTCATATCGACGACAACTTCAACCTCACGTCAGCAGAGAAGCAGATGATTGCCGACGTGTGCCAAGCCTTCCATAAGGCTGGCAAGAAGGTGGTGGTGATACTCAACGTGTGTGGCGTCGTCGAGACCAAGAGCTGGATAGCCCAGCCCGATGCCGTGCTGTTGTCGTGGTTGCCAGGCCAGGAGGGCGGCAACTCCGTGTGCGACATCCTCACGGGCAAGGAGACGCCTTCGGGGCGTTTGCCAATGTCGTGGCCGCTGACCTACGACGACGTGCTTTCGCACAACGATTTCCCCACGCCCGACAGCATCAAGGTGAACGACATCATGGGCATGTTCATGGGCAAGGGCATCGGCGAAGGCAAGAGCGTGCGCAACGTCGACTTCACCGAGTACAACGATGGCATCTTCGTGGGCTATCGCCACTACTTGAGCAACAAGGTGCCGATGGCGTTCCCCTTCGGCTATGGCCAGAGCTACACCACGTTTGCCTACAGCGGCTTCAAGGTCGCCAAGGCCGGCAATGGCGACATCAACGTGACGGTAACCGTGGAGAACACGGGCAAATATAAAGGTAAAGAGGTTGTTCAGGTTTATGTGGCTGCTCCGGGCAAAGACATGCGAAAGCCGGCACGCGAGTTGCGCGGCTTTGCCAAGACCGAGCTCCTGACTCCAGGCCGTGACCAGACGGTGCAAATCACCATCCCCTATGCCGAGTTGGCTTCTTTCTGCGAGGCCGACAGCCAGTGGCAGGTGGAGAGTGGGACGTACAACGTGATGGTCGCGCGCAACGCGGCTGACCCCAAGCCTCTCGTGGCGACGGTCAGCGTTGAGGGCGGAGTGACCGAGAAGGTCGAGCCTTGCCTGCTGAGAGAGCAGTGAAATAGGTAAAAATCTGCAAAGAGAAAGCGAGACTCCCATTGTGAGAGTCTCGCTTTTTTAATGTATCGCCCTTGGCGAGGGTTGGTCCCATGGTCTTGTTGTTATTGTTTGCCGTAAGCCTCACGACATGGGGTCGTCGGCTTCACGGCGCAATCGCCGTGCGTTTGTGGCGCGGACGTGATGCGGTTACGCCGCTGACGCGTCGCGATTGCGGCGGCAAGCCGAATGCCCAGCGTTGCGACGGTCTCGCGTCAGAGCTTTCTCTGCTCGAAGTCTTCAATCATGGCGCGCCACTGTGGGTCAAAGTCGACCTTCTCGCCCTTCTGGGTGTCGAAGAGCACCATGACGGTCTCGCCGATACATTTCACCTCGCCGTCCTTGCCAAGGAGCTGCTGGCGTATGGTGAAGCTGCTGTTGCCAATGTGCGTGATGGCCGATTGCACCGTGACCTCGCCCTCCTTGGTGTAGACCTGGTGCATGAAGTCGGCCTCGATGTGCACCGTGACGATGGCGAGTTTGCCCATTAGCGTTGGGCACGCTGCGCGGAAATACTCCATCTTCGCCGTGTCGTAAAACTGGAAGTACATGGTGTTGTTTACGTGCCCGAAGGCGTCGGCGTCCATCCAGCGCAGTTGGATGGACATGGAGTGGTGGTATTCTACCTTTTGTTCTCTGTCTATCATATCCTTTTATTTAGTTTTCTTCCACGCTGTATCCATTCGCGTGGAAGATCTTTGCTTAGCCTTATACCCTGTAGAGCAAGCCGTTGATGAGGTCGTCCTTGGCGATGGCCTTTATGCGCACGTGGAGCTTCTTGCCTGTGGCGTTGCGTGGTATTTGCTCCACGAAGCGGTAGAAGCGGGGGCGCTTGAAGTTGGCAATGTCCGACGAGTCCTTGCAGAACTGGTCGAGATCTTCCGCCTTGAGGCTGTGGCCCGCCCTGACCACGTAGGCGGTGACCATCTGTCCGCGCATCTTGTCGGGCACGGATGTCACGATGCAGTCTTTCACCTTCGGATGCTTGTTGAGCACTTCCTCGATCTCTGTCGGGTAGATGTTCTCGCCCGATGAGATGATCATGTCGTCCTTGCGGCCCATGATGGTGATATATTGGTTCTTGTCCCACGTGGCGAGGTCGCTGGTATAGATGAACCCGTTGTGGTACTTGTTGGCGGTCTCCTTGTCGTTGTTGAAATACTTGTAGGGCGACTTGGCGGGCGAGCATATTATGACCTCGCCAATCTCCTGGCCGTCCATAGCCACCACGTCGTCGGGCTCAGCCTTGTGGTCCTCGTAGATCTTCACCACGCGCACGTCGTCGTCGACCATCGAGGCGCCTGCCGTGCCTGCATACTCGGGCAGGTCGAAGGGGCGGAGGAAGGTGTTCCACAGGGTCTCCGTCGTGCCGTAGCCGTTGTAGATGTTTGGCGTGAGCACCCTTTGGTAGCGTAGGCACGCCGAGCGCTCCAAGGGCGATCCCATGGTGATGATGCCTGAGAGCGACGAGAGATCGTAGGCGTTCTTCTCTTGCGCGTCGGCAAGCTCCTCAAGCACGGTGGGCACGCCGATGACGAAGGTTATGTGGTAGCGCGACACGTAGCGCAACGTGTTCACGGCGTCAAACTTGTTCATGACCACGAGCGTGCCGCCGGCGTAGAAGGTCGGGCAGGGACCGCCGCAGTGGATGCCGCCGCGGTGGAACCATGGTGTGGTGTTCAGCGTCACGTCGCGGAAGCTCATGGGGAAGTGGATCATGATGTCGTGGGCGGACAGCACTTCGTTGATAGACGTCAATGGCACGCCCTTGGGTCTGCCGGTGGTGCCGGAGGTGTAGAGGCGCGTGGTCTCCTCGTAGATGTTGTAAGGCTCGACGACCACGGGCTCGCGGTTAGACGCCACGTCCACATAGTCGTGGTAGGAGACGACGTTCAGGTCGGTGATGCCATCGGTGACGATGAGGCGCTTGGGCTGTATGCCGCTTGTCTTCACGGCTTGCAGCACCGTCTCCTTGCGCTTGTTGTCGAAGATGATGACCTTCGGCTTGGAGTCGTCGAGGTTGTGGGCAAGCTCGCCGGCGCTCAGGCGGAAGCTCACGGGCGACATCACGCCGTGAATCTTCTGCGTGGAAATGTAGGCAAAGGCGAACTCGGGGCAGTTTTGCGTCATCACCATCACCACGTCGCCACTCTCGAATCCGTCCTCAAGGAGCGTGTTGGCAAAGCGGTTGACCTCGTTGTTGAGTTCCTTATATGTCCATTGGCGATTGGAGTAGGGATCGATCATCGCCATGCGGTCGTAGTAGCGGCGCACGTTGCGGTTGAACCCTTCGATCCAGGTGTAATGGGTTTCGAATATCTCTCTTAACGCTTCGTTCTTTGTGTTCATGTCTTATTCTGTTTGTTACCTATCGTGTTCTTTTCGTGAAACAAAGGTAACATCATCGGATAAGAAAGTGGCGAGAAACCCTGCGTGATGTACCGAACTGTCGTTTTGGAAGGATGAACTGTCAGCGCTTGCCCAGCCATTCGCACACTTCGTTGCGATGTGTGCGGCTCACTATGATCTCCGGTGAGGCGTCGCCGTATAGCTCAAGCCTTATCCTGCCATTCGCAAGGTGTTCGAACCCCATCACCTGTTCCTTTGGGACGATATACTTGCGGTTCACGCGCATGAAGGCGTTGGGGTCGAGCTGCTTGGCGAGTTGCTCCAGCGTCTGGTCGAGCGTGAACGATGCCCCGTCGATGAGGTGGAGATAGGTCGACTTGTTTTCCGATGCCACGTATCTCAGCGCCGGCGCGTAGACGCGTCGCTCGCCCGTTGCGGTCTTCACGAGGAAGTCGTGGCGGTGCTGGCTGCCATAGGTGCACTGGGTTGCCGTCTTCGATAGGTCGTGATTGGCGATCCTTATGAGCGGCATGGTCTTCTTTATCGCCCTTGCCAAGGCTCGCTCGCTTATTGGTTTGAGGAGATAGCAAAGGCTGTTGTGGTTGAAGGCTTCGAGGGCGTGGTCCTCGTGTGCCGTGGTGAAGATCACGGGAATGTCGTCGGGAGCGTAGGCGAGCGCGTCGAACACGAGGCCGTCTCTCAGGCGGATGTCGGCAATCACGAGGTCTATGTCTTGGTGGTAGGAGAAGAAAGCCTTGCCCGATTCCGTCGTTGTCAGCGGTCCCACAACCTCGTGCTCGGGGTTGATGGCGGCGAGATGGTGGCGCAGAATCCGGAAGTGGTATGGGTCGTCCTCGAAGACGACGATGCTCAGGGGCGTGCCGCTTTCGCTGCGGTCTTGCCTCACGTCGGGTCTCTTGGTGTCGTTGTTCGTCTCCATGCCTTATGGTGCGTATGAATAAAAAAGGGACGGTCCTTACGCGAGACCGTCCCGAATGCTTTCCTTTTGTTTAGCAATGCTTGCGTGTGTAGAGGTCGAGGTTGTCGGAAGGCTTGAATACCAGCTTCTCGTGAGCCTCGATGGTGATCTGCTCCTTCGTGCGTGGGTTGATGCCCTTGCGCTCAGGCACTTGCTTTACGTAGAAGCGACCGAAGTCGGGGAGGGCAAGCTCCTTGTCGCCCTTGGTAAGGTTGTCGGCAATGACACCGAGAACGGTGTTGAGGCACTTCGCCGCGTCGGCCTTCGAGACCTGTGCGCGCTCTGCCACCTTTGCTATGAGTTCTGTTCTGTTCATTGTAGTATATTAAAGTGATTGGTTGTTGTTTCCGTTAATAAGCGAAGAGGGGATAGCCGCTCATTGTGGCGTTCACCTTCTCGCGCACGCTCGCGATGACCTTGTCGTTCTCTGGGTCGGCGAGCACCTCGTCGATGAGGTCGGCAATGAGGTGCATCATGTCTTCCTTGGCGCCACGTGTGGTCATGGCAGCGGTGCCGAGCCTGATGCCTGACGTCTGGAACGCCGAGCGCTCGTCGTAAGGCACCTTGTTCTTGTTCACCGTGATGTCGGCTGCCACGAGTGCGTTCTCAGCCACCTTGCCCGTGAGCTCGGGATATTTCGGCCTGAGGTCGAGCAGCATGGAGTGGTTGTCCGTTCCGCCGGATACGATGGCAAAGCCTTTGTCGATGAGGTCTTGCGCAAGCACGGCGGCGTTGGTCTTTACCTGCGTGGCATACTCGACCCATGATGGCTGGAGGTTCTCGTTGAACCCAACGGCCTTGGCTGCGATGACGTGCTCGAGCGGGCCGCCTTGGTTGCCCGGGAAGACGGCGGAGTTGATGAGCTGGCTCATCTTCTTCAGCTCGCCTTTCTTCGTGCGCAAGCCCCAAGGGTTGTCGAAGTCCTTGCCCATGAGTATGACGCCTCCACGAGGGCCGCGGAGGGTCTTGTGGGTTGTGGTAGTCACGATGTGGGCATACTTCACGGGGTTGTTCAGCAGTCCGGCCGCAATGAGTCCGGCAGGGTGTGCCATGTCTATCATGAGCAGGGCGCCAACCTCGTCGGCTATCTTGCGCATGCGCTCATAGTCCCATTCGCGGCTGTAGGCCGATCCGCCGCCGATGATGAGCTTTGGCTTGTTTTCCAGGGCGAGTCGCTCCATCTCATCGTAGTCGATGCGGCCTGTCTCGCGGCAGAGAGTGTAGCCAATGTGGTTGTAGAGTATGCCCGACGTGTTGACGCTGGCGCCGTGGGAGAGGTGGCCGCCCTGATCGAGGTCGAGGCCCATGAAGGTGTCGCCGGGTTTCAATACGGCGAGCAGCACGGCTTGGTTGGCTTGCGCGCCGGAGTGGGGTTGCACGTTGGCGAACTCGGCTCCGAAGAGGCGCTTCACGCGGTCGATGGCGAGCTGTTCCACTTGGTCCACCACCTGGCAGCCGCCATAGTAGCGTTTGCCTGGGAGACCCTCGGCATATTTATTGGTAAGGTAACTGCCCATGGCGGCCATGACCTCGTCGGAGACGAAGTTCTCGCTGGCTATGAGCTCCATGCCCCTAAGCTGGCGCTGGTGCTCTTGCTCGATGAGCTCGAAGATCTTGTTGTCTTGCTGCATAATCGTGTAGATTATAGTTAGGTTAATATTTTAGTGTTGTCACGCCAAGGTTACCCCGTCGAGCCGCTGTTCCTTGTCGCAATAGTGGCATCTCACGAGGCCCTTCACCTTGTCGACGCTGAAGAAGGTTTTCATCGGCTCGTTGTTGGTGATGCACTTGGGGTTGTTGCATTTCACGATGCCGCGCAGCTCCAGGGGCGTCTCCACGCGCTTCTTCTCCACCACGGTGTAGTTGTGTATGGTGTTGAGCACGATGTTTGGCGCCACCACGGACAGGCGGTTTATCTCCTCGTCGGTGAAGTACCTGTCGGCGATTTTTATAATGCCTTTCCTGCCCATCTTGCTTGATGGCAGGTTGTAGCCGATGGTTACGGGCGTGCTTATCTCCTCAAGGCGCAACAGCTTCACCACTTGGTAGGTCTTGTCGGCCGGAATATGATCTATTACGGTGCCGTTCTCGATGGCGGCGACCTGAAGTTCTTTCTCTGACATGGTGTCTTTATTTTGTTTTCCTCGTTCTCACTCTATGATGGTCTTGTCGTTCCTTATCTCGTCGAGTGTTATGCCGAGACAGTGGCAGTAGATGGCCTCGCGCGCGAAGAGTCCGTTCTTGGCCTGCTGGATGTAATAGGCGTGAGGGTTGTCGTCCACGTCGTAGGCAATCTCGTTGACCCTTGGCAGCGGGTGCATGATCTTCATGTTTGGCTTTGCCTTGCCGAGCATGGAGTTGCGGAGGATGTAGACATTCTTCACGCGCTCATACTCCATGAGGTCGGAGAATCTCTCCTTTTGCACGCGCGTCATATATAATATGTCGGCGTCGGCAATCTCCTCTTCGGTGAAGTCGGCGTGCTCCACGTAGTGTATGCCGTTGGCGTCGCAATAGTCCTTATACTCTTGCGGCATGGCGAGCTCCTTGGGTGCTATGAAGTGGAACGTGGGGTTGAAGTGGCGCATGGCCGTGATGAGCGAGTGCACTGTACGGCCATATTTCAGGTCGCCCACGAGATAGATGTTGAGGTTTTCGAGAGTGCCTTGTGTCTTGTAGATGCTGTAGAGGTCGAGCAGGCACTGCGAGGGGTGCATGTGGGCGCCGTCGCCAGCGTTGACGATTGGCACGGGGGCGACTTCTGACGCATATTGCGCCGCGCCTTCGATGAAGTGGCGCATCACGATGATGTCGGCGTAGTTGCTCACCATGAGGATGGTATCCTTGAGCGTCTCGCCCTTGGTGGTGCTTGAGGTCTTGGCGTCGGAGAAGCCGATGACGCGTGCTCCGAGGCGGTTGGCAGCCGTCTGGAACGACAACTGGGTGCGGGTTGAGGGTTCAAAGAAAAGGGTGGCAACAACCTTGCCCTTGAGAAGCTCACGATTGGGGTGGCGCTCAAACTCTTCTGCCATCTGAAGGAGGTAGAGAAGTAATTGCTTGTCGAGGTCGGCAATCGTGACAAAATTACGTTTTTCCATTACAGAGGGTTTGTATTTACGGAATTGTTCTAATTGCAAAGATACGAAGAAAAACGTAAAGACTGACTCTTTGCTTGTTTTATTTGCAAAATATTTTTCAACGACAACACGCGCCCACCGCCGCGGCTTATCTCGCACCGTGGCGCGGTCGCGGCGCAACGCCATCGCGATTGCGGCGTGGGGGCGACGCGATTGCGACGCGGAGCCAGTGCGGTTGCGGCGCGAAGGCAAACGGATGATTCTGGCGTGGCGATTTCCCCCGCATGGCGGCGCAGAGCCAAAAAATACACATAATCTTATGTCTTTTTCTTTGCTTAAATCATAAATTGGAGTAACTTTGCCGTGATTTTTATAGAATGAATATGTCTTACAAGAAAGTCAACAAGTATGGCAAAGCCACGTTGTCGCTTGCCAGTGTTATAATTTGCGTCGCGCTCGTCTTTAGCGTATCCACGGCTTGGGCACAAAAGTCGCCTGCTGGCAAGCCTGCGGCTAAGCCAACAACAGAGGCGGCGGCTCAACCCTCAACCGCCAAGCAGCCGTCTGCCAGCCAGCAAGCCGACACCGCCTCGGCGGCTGCGCCATCGCCTGCCGACGAAGACGCCGCGGTGGATTCGCTCATGGACGCTGACAGCGTGTCGGCGACGGCGGATCTCGACGGCGACGCCGGAATGCCGGCAGAGGAGGGACAAGGCTTCTACAAGTCGCTCAAGACCAAGTTCATCGAGGGCAACGCCGGCTTCATGTCGTTCGTGGCTTTGGCGTTGGTGCTGGGCCTCGCGTTTTGCATAGAGCGCATCATCTACCTCAGCCTCTGCGAGATAGACGCCAAGAAGTTCATGGCAGACCTCAGCAAGCGCATTGAGGCGGGCGACATCGAGGCAGGAAAGGCGCAATGCCGCGAGACTCGCGGACCCGTGGCATCGATATGCTACCAAGGCCTTGAGCGCATAGACGAGAAGATGGACAACATAGAGCGAAGCATCGTGAGCTATGGCTCGGTGCAAGACGCCAACCTGGAGAAGGGATGCTCGTGGATAACGCTCTTCATAGCCATGGCGCCATCGCTCGGATTCCTCGGCACCGTGGTGGGCATGGTCATGGCGTTCGACCAGATACAGACGGCGGGCGACATAAGCCCGACCATCGTGGCGGCAGGCATGAAGGTGGCGCTCATAACCACCATCTTCGGCATCATAGTGGCGCTCATACTGCAGCTGTTCTACAACTATATACTGTCGAAGATAGAGCATCTCACGTCGCAGATGGAGGAGTCGGCAATAACGCTGATGGACGCCATCGCCCGATACAAGAACGCCAACAAGGAGGGCTGACCTATGACAACTGACTATAAGAAACTGCCCTCTCGGGTGCTCTACGCGCTGAGCGGCGTCACCGTGCTGGTGTTCGCCCTCTTTTGGCTCGTCGGGTTTAACCGGCCCTTCGAGGACGACGCCAACTTCAACGCGCCGCTTTTCACCGACGTGCTGCTCGTGCTCATGCTCGTGCTCACGGCGGGAGCCATAGGCGTGGCGGCGTGGTCGGTGGTAAGGGCAGGCAAGGTGAACCGTGGCGCGGAGCGCGTGGTCAACAACATTCCCGTGAGGAAGATAGGCATGGCCGTAGGCGTGGGCACGGCGGTGATGCTTCTGTTGACATTCCTCTTGGCATCGTCAGCCCCAATGAGAATCAATGGGCTTGACTATACCGACACGTTCTGGCTTAGGGCCTCGGGCATGTTCGTCTCCACCTCATTGTTGATGATAGTCGTCGCCATCGCCTCGGTAGTGTATGGTGCCACAAAATACATTCGCAAACCATGATGTTCAAGCGTAAATCACGACGGGTGCCAGGGCTTAACACCACATCGACGGCGGACATATCGTTCATGCTGCTCATCTTCTTCCTTGTCACTACCAACATGGACATCGACAAGGGTCTGAGGCGGCAGCTCACCCCGGCGGGCAAGGACGACACGCAACAGTCGTTTGTGGAGAAAGGCACGACGCTGAGGCTCGCCATCAATGCCGAGAACCAGTTGTCGCTCGACGACAAGCCTTTCCCCGTGGGCAAGTTACGCTATGAGGTTGAGAACTTCGTGAAAAGGGTGGGCAAGCGCCATCTCATCACGGTCAGCGTGGACCCGCAGGCCAGCTACGACGCATATTTCGCCATGCAGCAAGAGCTTGTGGCGGCGTATCGCAACCTGCGGGAGCAAACCGCCCTGCGGCTTTTCGGCAGCCATTATGACGCGTTGTCGCAGCAGCAGCGCGACAAGGTGAGGGACGATTGCCCGCAACGCATTACCGAACAATACAATGGGGAAGGAGGCACGCAATGAGAATGTTTCAACGCAGGGGGCATGAGGTGCCAGGGCTCAACACGGCGTCGCTGCCCGACCTTATCTTCACGGTGCTCTTCTTCTTCATGATAGTGACCCACATGCAGAAGGAAACCGTCAAGGTGAAATTCCGCACGCCACAGGGGACGGAGCTTACACGACTCACCAAGAAGACGTCGGTGACATACATCTATATAGGCCGCCCCACGGCGGAACTGCGTAAGGTTTATGGCGGCGCCACGCGGATACAGATCAACGACAAGTTCATATCACCCTCCGAAGTGGCTGATTATGTCTCGGCAGAGCGAAACAGGATGTCGCCCGAAGACCAGGAGCAGATGACCGTGTCGATAAAAGCCGACCGCGGCACGAGGATGGGCATAATAAGCGATGTGAAGCAAGCCCTCAGGGAAGCGAAGGCATATCGCATAAACTATTCGGCTACCGACAAGCGGAGCCAGGGCGTGGACAAATAGCCTAAGCCTTTACACAAAACAAATGGTTTTGTGGCGTGTGCGGCGCATTATGTGAGACATTGGAAACATAATGGCTTGAAAAAGTTGCGAATTATCAGAAAAGTTCGTAACTTTGCCATATTATTAAAAGATATTCTATATATAATGGCACGTCAAGTTATTGATGCTTTAGACAAAAAAATCCTGCAACTTATTCAGAGTGACGCACGTATACCATTCCTTGAAGTGGCAAGGGCGTGCAACGTGAGCGGCGCAGCTATTCATCAGCGCATCCAGAAACTCACGTCCCTTGGCATTATCAAGGGCTCGCAGTTCATCATCGACCCAGAGAAGATAGGCTATGAGACTTGCGCCTATGTGGGCCTCTATCTCAAGGATCCTGAGAAGTTCGACAAGGTGGTGGAGAAGTTGCGGCAGATTCCCGAGGTGACGGAGTGTCACTACACAACGGGCGGTTTCGACATGTTTATCAAGATATTCGCCCACAACAACCACGACCTTCTCAACATAATCCACGACAAGCTTCAGCCCCTGGGCCTTTCACGCTCGGAGACAATCGTCAGCTTCAATGCCGTCATCGACCGTCAGTTGCCGATAGACTTCGGCGCTCAATCCGCTGTCGACGACAGCCAGAGCTTGTAGGCCGCATGCCAGAAGCGCGACAAAGGCCTGCCAAAGACAGTCTCTGACGGAAACGTCATGGCAAAGTGGAGGTTGCGGTAAGTCTCAAGAAGATAGTGCCGCCAAGTGGTTAGGTTGGAAAAGTCGTAGCGGTCGTCGTGGAAGCCGAAGTTGCCGGCTTTCAACATCTCCTCAAGTAGCATCGTGCCAGTCTTGGGATCAGGCTCGCAGAGAAGTTTCTCCCGTTCCAGTCCCAAGATGTCGTGCATGATGAACATCACGGCGCCAGTGAACTTGCGCATGCTCAGACGCTTGACGTTGACCATGATGCCCTTGTCTATCGTGGGCATCGAACGAAGAAGATAATAAAAGTCTATTACTTGCCGGAATCCGATTCCCTCGAAGAAGAAGTGGTGCATCATGTGCGACAGTTGGAAGATGCAATCGAAGTCGTGGCAAAGTACCCCAATCTCGCCTAAGCCGTCGGGCAACACCGCCTTGTTGCCAAACTGCTTAGTCTTCTCTTTCTTGAAATATTGGCGCAGTCGCCACTCGTAGAAAAGATTTCCCATGAACGAAGGAACGTAATGCAGTTCCACGGGCGTGCGCAGTCCTATCACGTCAATGTGGTGGTAGCCAATGATGGCTTTTGGGTCGTGGCGGCGTGCCCAACGTATGGCTTGCTTTGTAGATGCCATTGTCCAAAGGTCAATATCGCCCGGCTCGCGTATGTAAGGGCTTGGATACAACAAGGCGTTAGCTTGACCCTTCATGACCACACTGTCAAAGCCAGTCTCCTTTTTACATGCCCTCGTGATGAAGTCGGCGTCGCGGTACACTTGTACGTTTGCCTTCTTTATCGCGGACTGGAAAGCCAACCATCGCCCCAATTGCTCAAGCGTTGGATGGTTTGCGGAACCATTTAGCTTCTTGATGCCGCAGAACAGCACGCCACGCACGCATTGGTTCGTGCCGAACTTGAACAGCCCGTCCCAATCGATGTCGTGGATTGAGGCTGGCAACTCAGCCTCGTCGTGAAGGCTGAATCGCAGAAAGTCGAGGTATGCTTGTGTCTTCTTGTCCATGTTCAATTCTTTAATGTCCATAACGTGAATGCGAACCCATCGTGTTGTTGCCGTTCCGCCTCTTGCCATTTGCTGGCGTCGAATTCGGGGAAGAACGTGTCGGCATCCTCGGGCTCTTGATCCACTAACGTGATATACATTCGGCTTGCCAATGGTAATGCCACCTGGTAGAGAGAGGCGCCGCCGATGATGAAAACTTCCTCGGCGGTGTCGCCTTTCTCGCCTCGCGCGCAGAGGCTCATTGCCTCATCGAGTGAGGCGCACACATCGCAACCAGGCAGCGTGTCGAGCGTGGTGCTCACCACGATGTTGCGGCGTCCTGGCAGCGCGCCGTGGGGAAGCGACTCGTAGGTGTGCCTTCCCATGACGATGGCATGCCCCCAAGTTGTGCTCTTGAAGTGGGCGAGGTCCTCGGGTAGGTGCCATGGCAGTGTGCCGTCGCGGCCTATGGCTCGGTTGCGTGCCATGGCAACGATGATGCTGACGATGGGATGTGTGAGCTCTTTATTTTCCATTCTTGTGGGTAGATGTTATTGGCTCGCTGGCCGATGTTTTTCACGAAGCCCAATGGTTGTTGGCGGTAGGTGACGATGGTAAAGCCGCGAGGCGCGCCCGCAGGTAGCGTCACCGCCTCTTTTCTCAAGTAGTTGACGGCTTGCGTGAAATTGAGCTCAGCCTGTGGGAAAGCCGACTTGTTGAGAGCCGTGCTGAGGGCGAGCGACGCGTCGGGGATTATGTCTTTGCCTTTCCTCACGCCCAATTCCACGCCAGCGTGGATGACGTGGAGCTGCTTAGCCACATTATTATATATAGGAAGCCAGCGCGATGGTATTGCCCTGAGGCAGTCTTTTGCCTCCACGACGGAGAAGTCGCCAACCAGCCACTTGTCGAACTCGGAGTCCTTGCCCTTCCCCTTTCCTTTGCCTTCTGTGGCTTTTGGTTTCTCTTTCTTGTCGGTGCCATTCTTCCTTAGCACCGCCATGAACAGTCCCTCACCACGTGTGCGGCCTGGGATGAAACGGCAACAAGGCATTGAGCCGACAAGCGCACCGGTGATATTCCATTCGGCGGGAATGTCCAGGCCGATGATTTCTGCCCCTAGCGTGTCCGCGATCCACTGAACGTTTTCTTCGTCTTCGTGAGCGTTGAAGGTGCAAGTGGAGTAGACGAGCGTGCCACCAGGTTTAAGGCACGGCCAGATGTCCTCAATGATGGAACGTTGCAGCAGTCGGCATTTCTCCACGTTCTGTGTGCTCCATTCCTCAATCGCACCCGCGTCTTTGCGGAACATGCCCTCGCCGGAGCACGGCACGTCGGCTACCACAAGGTCAAACCGTAGCCCCGTCTTCTTGTAATCGCGGGGGAAATTGTTTGTCACGATGACATCAGGATGCCCGAATTTCACCATGTTCTCCTTGAGCACGCTTGCCCTCGGCTTCATCGGCTCGTTGCTGAAAAGCAGGCTGCCTTCAGGTAGGATGGAGCGTAGGGCGGTTGACTTTCCGCCTGGCGCGGCGCAAATATCGGCGGCAAGCAGAGGCTCATCGGGCACGACACCGCGCTCAATGCACTGCCTTATGGCTTCGGTGACGAACATCGATGACGCTTCTTGAACGTAATACAGGCCGGCGTGGAGCAGTGGGTCGAAGGTGAACGCGGGGCGATCGGTGAGCCAGTAGCCCCATTTGCACCATGGCACTTGCTCGCATCCGTCAAGGCCGTCGTTGGTCTTGAATGGGTTGAGCCGCACGCTCACTGGGGCTTCCTGTGACAACCCGCTTTCCAAGATGGAGTAGAGCGCGTCGCCCATAAGCCGTCGTGTATATTCTGTGAAATCCTTTGGTATCATGGTCTTGTCTTGCGATGATTATTAGTACGCGGTCATTTCATTATTAGAACGCTTCCATTTGATTATTAGTGCGTTGCCATTTGATTATTAGTGCGCTTTCATTTTATCCCGTATGCGGATAAGGGAACCGCATGGTTGTGGTCGTTGAGATAATAGCGCGTGCCGAGCTTATAGGCTGGGTTGGCAAGCGAAAGGCTGTCGAGGTCTATTCTCGTCTTGATGCCGCCTATCGAGAGCATTGTCGGGAACACGGAGGCGTTCGACTCGACTCCCTTGTTGAGGTTGCCTCTTAACGCTGTTGTGGTTGTCGGATACAAGCTGTCGTATCGTTCCGATGTCCATATCATCAGAGGCACGTCTGTGTCGAAAGTTGATGGACGCGGCGACGCGTGGAGGAACAACTTGCGATTGTCGTCGAAGATGTTCTCGCCGTGGTCGGATGTATAGAGCAAGGCCGATGCGCAGCCCTGTTCCCTAAGCATGGATATGAGATTTGCAAGGAAACGGTCGGTCTCCACGATGGTATTGTCGTATGCGTTGACCAGTTGTGGGCGGTTCTGTGCCTTTGCCTCGGTGGGCGAGTCGGGCAAGAAGTGTGCGTCTGCCTTTGGGTAACGGTCGCGATAGTTGAAGTGCGAGCCGTACATATGGAGCACAATGAACAGCTTTCTTGGACGTTTTGCAAGCTCACGCCTCACGTATGGCAGGAGTTGCGAGTCGTAGGTGAAACTGTTTGCAATGTGTTCACGTATGAAGCAGACGTCGTTGGCCTCTTCGCCGAGGAAGTCAATGTACGAGTGGTTGCGTTGTTGATTAGAGATGAACGCCGTGTGGAATCCTGCCTCGCGAAATGCTGCTATTATGCCTTTCTCGTGGTAGAGACGGTCGTGGTCCTCGGCATTGGCGGCTGTCAAGAGCATTGGGACGCTCTTGTGGGTAGTGTTCGATTGTGAGCGCACGCCTTTGAACACCATCAGTCCTTTCTCTTTGGAAAGTCGTGGGTTGGTCTGCCGTGGATAGCCATAGAGCTGGAAGTCGCGCGAGCGTGCCGTCTCGCCAACTACCAATATGTAGACCTCCATGGAATCTTTGGCGTGCAGCGATACGGAGTTGAAACGATACTGTGCCACGTTCTCTTGATAATGGGCGGACAGCCCGCTCTCGTGAATGGCGAGATATAGATTGTAGAACACGTTTATAGGATACAGATGGTTCTCAACCCTGTATTCGAACCTGCCAGCCTTCTCCTCGCCCTTGGGATAAAGAATGTAGAGTATGGCAATGAGGAGCGTTGCTGCCGTCGCTGTTATCAAGGCAAGACGACGGATGGGGCGACGAGCGTTGGTGCTAAGCGTGATGTGGTGCAACCATTGCGTTGCAGCCACGAAGAGTAGCGGAAGGTAGAGCACAAAAACTCCCGCTACTGCCGGCACGAGATTGTCGAGCAGTTCCATTGCCTCGCCAGGGTTGGTCGTGATGAGGTTGAGAAACATGTCTGTTGCTATCACGCCGCCGCCATAGAGGTAAACGAGCACCATTTGGAAGGCTGCGAAGAACACTAATGGGAAGAGGATCCATACCTGCCTGCCAGGCCGACGCGAGAGCGACATGATAATGGCGTATGCCGACATGGGCAGGATAATGTTGGCAATGGCAGCCCCAAGAGGCATGGTGTCGGTTATCGACAATGCCATATTGGGCACTGTCAAAGCTATGACAGCGTAGCGGAAAAGGAATGTGGGTGATTGTATGAAACGCAGCTTATTGCTCATTTGTCTTTGTTTGAAAACAGGGAGGCTTAACTTAGAAAGCCTCATTGATGTTGAAGAGAAATCCGCTTTGCCCAGCCTTGCCGAAGCCGTAGTCGAGGCGCACGTTTACGTTCTTCTTGAACTCCCACCTGTAGCCCACGCCGTAGTTGGGCAAGATGTTGCGTGCCCTCATCGAGCTGAACTTGTTGAACACGGTGCCCAAGCCGACCCATGCCACGATGCCGTTGCGTTTCCATACGTGCTGGCGAAGCTCAATTTCGCCCTCCATCTTGTTCTTGTCGCGGTAACGCCCTTCGTAGTATCCGCGCATGGTGTTGCTGCCTCCGAGTTTGGCCATCATACCCCAAGCAGGGTTGCCGTAGTTGAATTCCGTGCGGAAATCGAGGGCTATCAGCGTGGCTGAGGATACGGGAATGTAGCCACTGGCGCGGAGGTCGGTGGTGGAAAACGCGTAATGGTTTGCCATGAATCGTGGACGGCACACTTGCTGCAACGACAGGTAGACGCCACGTTTTGGTGCCGTGAGGTTGTCACGGGAGTCGTAGAGCATGGTGAGGCCGGCGCCGATGTTCGTCGTGGTGTGGCGCTGTCCGCCGAGCAGCCCTGGGTTGTCGATGTGGTTCGCGTTGACATAGTCGAACGAGAACGTGGGACCTATGAACAGACTGCCTGAGGCGCGAAACAGCCAGCTTGCCTTCACTTGCGCCTGCCCACGCTTGAGCTTGGTCTTGTTGTTATTGTTGTCGCCTTGGTCAAACCCCACTCCCCAGAAATAGCTTGGGAATGAGTAGAAATACGTGGTGTAGTCGATGCGCTGGTGGTCGCCTGGGAATATGTGCGTGCCACGTATGCCAATCATGTAGAAGCCAACGGTGGAGAAGTCGCCGAACACCGAGACGTTGCTTGGCGGCAACAGGCTGTCGCGTCGGGCTGAATGATATAGTCCGGATGCCACAAGTCCTATGCCGAGTTTCGTGTCGGTGCTGTAGTGTGGCCCACCGATGACGGAGAAGTCGATGCCTTGCTTTTTCTTCTCCTTGTTGGCATCGTTGAAATAGTCGAGGAAACGCGTCACGATGCTGCGCTTCTTCGTTACCGTAACCGTATCAGAAGCTTCCACAGCCACGGCGTTTGTCGTGGCGAGGAGCATAAGGAGTGAAAGTAGAGGTAGTCTCATTAATACACAAGGCCAACGTTGTCCACCCATAATGTGTTGCCAACTGTGCCTATGTAGGCACCACCATGGCTGGAAGAGAATTGTAATATAATATGTGTCGGGGTGTCTGATGCTGACGCCCACCCTGTCTCACGCACTATCACGCTCTTGCCTTTCGAGTTGCGGGCATAGTCGGTGGAGCGCAGCCCCATGGTGGTGGCATCATAGAACGGCTTGTCGGTGATGTTGCCGTAGTGGATGTCATAGGTGGCTCCGTTGACCCAGCCGTTGGTCGACTTGCCGTACTTCACCACCATGGTGCCTATGCGTTGTGCGGTGATTTTCCCCTTGGCGTCCTCATGGCGCTTCTGCAAGTATAGCACGGCGATGCAATTGTCGGGGCCTGCCACTGTGGATGGCCTGGAGAACCCTGTCTGCTTCACGCGGTTCTTGTTTCCTGGCACTTGCACGCGGTAGTCGAATCTGACGGCCTTAGGACGAAGGTTGAACGGTATGCCCCAGTTCAATGCCTTGACACCTTCCTTAGTGCCAGTGATGGGCTCTTTCATGTCGCCAAGGAAGATGCTGCCGGCTGCGAGCACTTTGATGTCCATGAGGCCGAGCACCCTGCAGGTCTCTATATGTGTCTCCATCTTGACGCAATGGCCTGAGCCGTGGACATCGCGGTAGACGGAGTTGTTGGTTTTCACTATTCCCATCACCTTTGCCATCACGTTGCTGGTGCCCCAGGGCGAGCCTCCAAGGTTCACGTATGGCTTCTCGCCCGTAATCTCACGATTGGGACCAATCTCGTAGAGGGTCTTTGTGTTGCCGCCGATCACTGATGATTCATGGACGTGGCGAACGACCCAAGTGTCAAAGTCGCCATACTTGAATGGCACGAACTTCCCCTCGGCATGACAAGCCAAGGAGAGGAGTGCGCTGGCAAAAAGCGCCAACGCGGTGTTTTGAAGTCTTTTCATGATGCTATGAAAACAATCTGTTTCTTAATATCTTTGCCTATGGGGTTGCAAAGGTATTAAAATAATCGTAAACATAGCTTTTACACGTAAACTTTTTTCGCCTTTTGAGTTTTTTACGACTGTTGGTCTAATAACTTGTCTCGTTCGCCAAGTGCCATGCCGTGAGGTATGAGGCGCGCGTAATGTCGGTGAGTTTCGGATAGTTCAACGTCGAGGCTTCGTCTGTGGGCTGGTTGTAGTGAGGCTGTCCGCCCGTGTGATACCAAACGATGGGCACGCCCTTGAGGTGAAACGATTGCTGGTCGCTGCCTCCGACTGGGTTTTCCCATGCGCGATAGTCTGGCTCGAAGGTGCTGAACTTGTATTTGCTGATGTCGTCCTTGAGCCACTCACCGAGTTGTGGGTGTGCGGCGGTGAAGAAATACATAAGGTATTTGCTGTCAGTCCCGCTCCCCACCATATCGAAGTTGAGATAGCCTTTCACGTTACGCATCCCCTCAAAGTGGTCGGTGAAATATTGTGACCCGAGCAGCCCTTGCTCCTCGCCGTCCCAGAAGGCGAACACCACGGTGCGCTTGGGTTGTACTTCACTTGCCACAAACGCCTTCATGATCTGCAGCACGGCAGACACGCCCGAGGCGTTGTCGTCAGCACCGTTGTATATTCCGTCGCCGGCAATGTCGGCGTACATGCCCTCGTGGTCGAGATGCGCTCCCACCACTACATACTCGTCGCTTTCTTGTCCTGGCAACACGGCAAGCACGTTGCTTAGGGCGAGTGTTTGGTAAACGCCTTTTTTAATCTTGGCTATAGAGTCGGCGTTCACGTAGAAACGAGGACTGCGTTTGAGCTTTTGTGTGCCACAAGCCTCAAAGGGTTGCTCATACGAGTCGCCAAGCAGAGGCTTCAGCCCCGTCTCTTGTATCTGCGACACTATGTAGCGTTTGGCAATGCGTGACCCGCGCTCGCCGGCCCTGCGCCCTTCGAGCAGGTCATCGGCAAGGAAACAAACGTGGGCGCGTGCGGCGTCTTCGTTTATGGTGCGCATGCCCGCCTCTATTCGTGCCTCTATGCTTTTGTTTGCCTTTGTCGCCTTCTTTGGGGTGGCAAAGGCGCTGTTGGTTATTGCTGCCAATGCCATGGTTGTTAAAAGGATTGCGCTTCTGATATTCATCTTATATATATAATAATGTGTAGAAGGAGTTGGCCGGCATGGTTTAATATTCCATTGAGAACGAAATGCCACGGCGCATCATGTCTTTAGCCATTGGGCTCATGCGTTTCAAGAACGATTCCCATGAGCGTTTTGCCTGTTGGCTCCATCCTGCCTCGGCCAGGGCAATGGCTCGTGGATAAGCTTGGTAGTAGATGCGTTCGGGCGAAGTGATGCACTCGCTCCAGAGCGTGCCTGCCACGCCGAAGAGGTTGTTGTCCTCAAAGCTCTTGTCCTTTCCCCATGCCGGGTCGAGCGAGTAAGTGTCTTTCAGAGACGTCACAGGCATGCCCCAGTTCACTTCTGGCATGTCGCCCTTGGCCATGGGATAGTCGAAGTAGCAGTGCTCTCCCGGGCAGAGCATGATGCGCGCGTTGTTTGCCACTGCAGCGTCCAGGGCCTTCTCTGTCAGTCCGTTGCGCCATGCGAAGGTCACGCATCCTGGCTGTATCTTTTTGAAGTCGGTCTCATACCAGAACATCGGAGTCTTGTGATAGGTGTCGCGCAGCAGTTCTATCATGCGGTCGAAGAGGTAGCCTTGCAGCTTCCAGTTCTCCGAGCGGTCGGTGGATGTTATCCCGAGCTTCTGCTTCAGCGCTTGGCATTTCGGGCAGTCGGTCCAACAGTCGAGGGCGGGATTGCCTGCCTCGTCACCACCAAGATGGATGTATTTCGACGGGAAGATGTCGGCAAGCTCCTTGAACACGTTGCCAAGAAACTCGTAAGTGAACTCGTTGCCTGGGCAGAGCAGCTCGTTCGACACGCCGCAGGTGGTGCGGACGGGCACCTGGCGTTGGTGGCAAGTGAGCTCGGGGAACACGCTTATTGCTGCCACCTCGTGTCCTGGCATCTCTATTTCTGGCACAATCTCCACGTGATAGCGTGCGGCGAACTTCACGAGGTCGCGCATCTGCTCTTGAGTGTAGAATCCTTTATATGGCGCAAGCAGGTCGTCCATGCCCCAACGCGATGAGGCTTGCGCGGTCAGCTGCGGATATTTCTTTATCTCTATGCGCCACGCCTGGTCGTCGACCAAGTGCAGGTGGAGGGCGTTGAGCTTATAGCGCGCCATCTCAGGAATGAAGGCTTTTAGGTCCTCATACGGAATGAAAGTGCGCGCGGGATCTACCATCAGCTCGCGCACGTGTGTGCGTGGAGCGTCTTTTATGGTGAGTTGCGGAATGGCGTCGACGCAATCTTTCGTGCCGGAGCCTCGCAGTATTTGGTCGAGGGTCATCAAGCCCCAAAACACGCCTCGCGAGGTCTTGCCGCTGATGCTGACGCCCTTTGAGCTTACGGTGAGTGTGTAAGCCTCGTCATCGTCAAGGGTCTCGTCAAGTTGCAGCGATAGCTGTATGCCACGCTGACGACTGTTCACGATGTTGCCTATGCGGTCGATGAGCATCTGGCGGGCTTGCTCGGCCTCGTTGTTCAATTTCTGCTCGTCTTTGTCTACGACTATGCTCCATGCCGTATTCACGTTGACGGCCTTTGCGCCTTTCTGCACGGTCAGCTCCTTTGGCATGGGGGTAAGGCAGTTGGCGGGGTCGCTGACCTCTTTGGCAAACTTAGGCTCGGCGAAGAATCGGCTCCATCCGGTGGCCTTCTTGTAGGCTCCTTCGCTGCCTTTCGGCACGATGAGGCGCACCTTGCCAGGCTCGATGCCGTAAAATGATGACACGTCGGCTTTGGGCGGAACCTTGGAATCCACCTTTACGGTTTGCAGGTTCCCTAAACGCGCGAATGCGTATTCGCCGATTGTCGGGTTGCCTACGATGGTAAGCTCAGAGATGTTCTTGCACCCTGAGAATGCGGCGGCGCCAATGCTTTCCACTGTTTGCGGTATCGTGATGGCATTCAGCTTGTCGCAGGCGAAGAAAGCCTGTGTGCCAATGGCTTTCAGCGTTTTGGGAAGGATTATGCTTTCGAGTTGGTGGCGTGAGTGAAAGGCGTTCTTGGGAATCTCCAGGCTTTGCGCCTCGCCGAGGTCGATGTGTCGCACTTGAAAGCAAAGGTCGCGCATTTGCCGGTAGTCGCCATTGCGTTCGGTGGAAAGCTCGCCCGTGAGTTTCAAGTTGATTGCATTCGACTTCTGCTCGGGCTTCAAGTCTTTCATGCGTTGTGCTGTTTGTGCCGACAAGGTCATGGCAATGATTGTCGAGGCACATGATATCAGTAGCCTTTTCATAGCTCGTTGTTTATTCTTGGTTATTATTATGTTTTGTCCTTGGTTAACGTTATGTCTTGCTCTTGCCTGTTTATATGGCTTGTCCTTGGTTATTATTGTGTATTGTTTTTGGCTTGTTATTGTTTTATTCTTGGTTATATTGTGTTTTGTTCTTTCTTGTTAT
>CAVHEN010000011.1:0-74992 GCA_963635115.1 Oscillospiraceae bacterium
AATTGAAATGCCAGGATTAATTGGAAGAAAAATCGGAATGACATCCGTTTTCAGTGCCGACGGCAAAAACGTGCCGTGCACTGTTATCGAAGCTGGTCCTTGTGTTGTTACCCAGGTGAAGACTGTCGAGAAGGACGGTTACAAAGCCTATCAGCTGGGCTTTGGTGAGGCTAAGGAAAAGCGCACCAACAAGCCTATGACAGGAATCTTCAAGAAGGCTGGAACAACACCGAAAAAGCACTTGGCCGAGTTCAAGTTTGACGAGGAGTACAACCTCGGCGACACAGTCACTGTTGACATTTTCAACGGCGCGGAGTTCGTCGATGTGGTTGGCACATCCAAGGGTAAAGGCTTCCAGGGCGTTGTGAAGCGCCATGGTTTCGGTGGTGTCGGACAGGCTACTCACGGTCAGGATGACCGTCTCCGCAAGCCAGGTTCAATCGGTGCCTGCTCTTACCCTGCAAAGGTGTTCAAGGGCATGCGCATGGGCGGCCAAATGGGAGGCGACAGGGTGACAACCCAGAACCTCAAAGTGTTAAAGGTAATCCCTGAGCAGAACCTCATCATCGTGAAGGGTTCTACGGCAGGTTACAATGGTTCAACTGTTTTAATTCAGAAGTAATGGAACTCAGCGTTTTGAATATCAACGGTCAGGAGACCGGCAAGAAGGTTACATTGAATGACGCTGTCTTCGGCATTGAGCCAAACGATCACGTCATCTATCTCGACGTTAAGCAGTATTTGGCAAACCAGCGTCAGGGAACGGCAAAGTCTAAGGAGCGTAGCGAGCACACTGGCTCTACACGCAAGCTCGGTCGCCAGAAGGGCGGCGGCGGCGCACGTCGCGGTGACATCAACTCACCAGTCCTCGTAGGTGGTGGACGCGTTTTCGGTCCTAAGCCACGCGACTACGGCTTCAAGCTCAACAAGAAAGTAAAGATTCTTGCTCGTAAGTCAGCCCTCTCTTACAAGGCCAAGGACAACGAGATCATCGTGGTAGACAACTTCGATATGGCTGCGCCAAAGACTAAAGATTTCGTAAACATTACTAAAAATCTTAAAGTTGAGGGCAAGAAGACTCTCGTGGTTTTGCCAGAAGTAAATAAAAATGTATATTTGTCCGCTCGCAACCTGCAGAAGGCTGAGATCATGAGCGCAAACAACATCAATACGTACAAGATTTTGAACGCTGATGTGCTCGTGATTGCTGAGGCTTCCCTGGAGATGATCAACGGCGTGCTTAACAAGTAATTTGGAAGAAAGAAATGGCAAACATTATCATTAAGCCTCTGGTAACAGAGAAACAGAACAGAATCACGGAGAAGGACTCAAGCCGCTACGGCTTCATCGTTCGTCCCGATGCCGACAAGCTCCAGATTAAGAAAGAGGTTGAGAGCCTTTACAACGTGAAGGTTGTTGCTGTCAACACAGCACGCTACGCCGGCAAGCGCTCAAGCCGTTACACCAAGGCAGGCCTTATCCGCGGTCAGAAGAGCGCGTACAAGAAGGCTTACATCACCTTGAAAGACGGTGACACTATTGATTTTTACAGCAATATCTAAAATAAGAAATGGCAGTACGTAAATTCAGCCCGGTCACTCCGGGTCAAAGACACAAGGTTATTGGCACGTTCGAGGAGATTACTGCATCCGTGCCAGAGAAGTCTCTCGTTTACGGTAAGCGTTCAACCGGCGGTCGAAACAACACCGGTAAGATGACTGTCCGCTACATCGGCGGCGGCCACAAGAAGAAGTATCGTCTCATTGACTTCAAGCGAGAGAAAGATGGTGTTCCTGCTGTGGTGAAGACTATCGAGTATGATCCTAACCGTTCTGCTCGTATCGCTCTTCTCTTCTACGCAGATGGCGAGAAACGTTACATCATTGCTCCTAACGGATTGAAGGTCGGCGACAAGCTGATGTCAGGCGCTGAAGCAGCTCCTGAGGTAGGCAACGCCCTTCCACTTGCTAACATTCCTGTCGGTACCGTGATCCACAACATCGAGTTGCGTCCGGGCCAGGGTGCACTGCTCGTCCGTTCGGCTGGTAACTTTGCTCAGCTTACTTCTCGTGAAGGCACCTATTGCGTCATCAAGCTCCCTTCAGGCGAGACTCGCAAGATCCTCTCAGCTTGTAAGGCTACTGTTGGCAGCGTAGGCAACTCAGACCACGCTCTTGAGCAGTCTGGTAAGGCTGGTCGCTCACGTTGGCTCGGTCGTCGTCCTCACAACCGTGGTGTCGTGATGAACCCTGTTGATCACCCAATGGGTGGTGGTGAAGGCCGCCAGAGCGGTGGACACCCACGCTCACGCAAGGGCTTGTACGCTAAGGGCCTCAAGACTCGCGCACCGAAGAAGCTCTCGAACAAGTACATTATCGAGAGGGCTAAAAAGAAGTAAACTTAAAACACAGAGCAAATTATGAGTCGTTCACTTAAAAAAGGCCCCTACATTAATGTCTCGCTCGAGAAGAAAATCCTTGCCATGAACGAGAGCGGCAAGAAGAGCGTTGTCAAGACATGGGCCAGAGCATGTATGATTTCACCCGACTTCGTGGGTCATACTGTAGCAGTTCATAACGGTAACAAATTTATCCCCGTGTACATTACTGAGAACATGGTAGGTCATCGCCTCGGTGAGTTCGCTCTCACACGTCGCTTCGGTGGTCATACCGGCAACAACAAGAAGTAATCGGGATAAGCATTAAATTCAAGCAAACATAATGGGAGCAAGAAAACATAACGCGGCTGAAAAGTTAAAGGAAGCCCGTAAGAATCAATACTTCGCCAAGCTCGTTGGAGTTCCCTCCTCTCCCCGCAAGATGCGCTACGTCGTAGACATGGTTCGCGGTATGGAGGTAAACCGTGCCCTTGGCGTGCTCAAGTTCTCTAAGAAGCGTGCCGCTCAGGACGTGGAGAAGCTTCTTCGCTCTGCTATCGCTAACTGGGAGACCAAGAACGATCGCAAGGCTGAGGACGGAGAACTGTACATCAGCAAGGTCTTCGTAGACGAAGGCGTAACCATGAAGCGTATGAGACCTGCACCGCAGGGCCGTGGATACAGAATCCGCAAGCGCTCTAACCACGTCACTTTGTTCGTGGATGCCAAAACTAATGACGATAAAGATTAAATAGAATGGGACAGAAAGTTAATCCAATAAGCAACCGTCTTGGTATAATCCGTGGTTGGGATTCTAATTGGTTCGGTGGCAAGAACTTCGGCGACAACCTCGTAGAGGACAAGCAGATTCGCACTTACCTGAAGAAGCGTCTCGAGAAAGCCCAGGTTTCACGCATCATCATCGAGCGTACTCTCAAACTCGTCACCATCACTATTTGCACTGCCCGTCCGGGTATCGTCATCGGCAAGGCTGGTCACGACGTTGACAAGTTGAAGGAAGAGCTGAAGAAGCTTTACAAGAAGGATATCCAAATCAATATCTTCGAGGTTAAGCGCCCTGAGCTCGACGCAACAATCGTTGGCGAGAACATCGCAAGCCAGATTGAGCACCTCATGGCTTATCGCCGTGCCATCAAGATGGCCGTGCAGAACACAATGCGCGCCGGTGCCGAGGGCATCAAGGTGCAGATCACAGGCCGTCTGAACGGAGCCGAGATCGCACGTAAGGAGATGTTCAAGGAAGGCCGTACTCCTCTGCACACTTTCCGTGCCGACATCGACTACTGCCAGACAGAGGCTCTGACAAAGGTCGGCTTGCTGGGCATCAAGGTGTGGATCATGCGTGGTGAGGTCTATGGAAAGAAGGAGCTCGCTCCTAACTTCCAGCAGGATCGTAACGAACGTGGCTCACGCCGCGACGGTGAGCGCCGCAACCGTGGCGGACGCCGTAGAAACAATAATCGCTAAAAGAATCATCTACAATGTTACAGCCAAAAAGAGTAAAATATAGAAGGCCGCAAGATGGACGTGGCAACAAAGGCAACGCTCATCGCGGCACGCAACTGGCTTTCGGCTCGTTCGGCATCAAGACCCTTGAGAGCAAATGGCTGGACAGCCGCCAGATTGAGGCAGCTCGTGTAGCTGTCAACCGTTACATGAACCGTGAGGGTCAGGTGTGGATTCGCATCTTCCCTGACAAGCCAATCACCCGCAAGCCTGCAGACGTCCGAATGGGTAAAGGTAAGGGTGACCCAGCAGGATGGGTGGCTCCAATCACTCCGGGTCGTATACTCTTCGAAGTGGAAGGCGTCAGCCTCGAAGTGGCCAAGGAGGCTCTTCGCCTGGCAGCTCAGAAACTCCCAGTGAAGACAAAATTCGTCATCCGTCGTGATTACGACAAAAACGCATAATAATGAAGATCAAAGAAATCACAGAACTCGCCGACAAGGACTTGCGCGAGAAGCTGGCGCAATCTGAGGCAGCTTACAAGCAGCTTAAGCTCAACCATCAGATTTCACCGCTTGAGAATCCGTCACAGATCAAAGCTGCGCGTCGTGATATTGCACGCATGAAGACAGTGCTTCGCGAAAGGGAACTTAATAAGTAATGACACAAATGGAAACACGTAATTTAAGAAAGGTAAGACAGGGTGTCGTTATCAGTGACAAGATGGACAAGACCATCGTAGTCGCAGCTAAGTTCAAGGAGAAGCACCCTATTTATGGTAAGTTCGTCCAGAAGACGAAGAAGTATCACGTTCACGACGAGAAGAACGAGGCCCACATGGGTGATACAGTCCAGATTATGGAGACTCGTCCACTTTCCAAGACCAAGAGGTGGAGATTAGTACAAATCGTAGAAAAGGCTAAGTAATTATGATACAGGCATTAACAAAACTTACAGTAGCAGACAACAGTGGTGCTCGTGAGGCAATGTGCATCCGTGTGCTCGGTGGTACAGGCCGTCGTTACGCAAGTGTAGGCGACGTCATAGTTGTTGCTGTCCAGAACGTCCTGCCAAGCAGCGACTTGAAGAAGGGTGCGGTATCTAAGGCTTTAGTCGTTCGCACCAAGAAAGAGATCCGTCGCGCTGATGGTTCATACATCCGTTTCGACGACAATGCTTGCGTGTTGCTCAACAATGCTGGTGAGCTCCGCGGTAGCCGTATCTTCGGCCCTGTGGCTCGTGAGCTCCGTGCTGTCAACATGAAGGTCGTGTCTCTCGCACCTGAGGTTCTTTAATCTTTAAATGAAAGAAGTAATGAGTAAGTTACATATCAAGAAAGACGACAACGTCATCGTCATTGCCGGTTCCGACAAGGGCAAGACGGGTAAAGTGCTCAAGGTGCTTGTGAAAGAGAACCGTGCCATCGTTGAGGGTGTCAACATGGTTTCAAAGAGCACGAAGCCTTCAGCTAAGAATCCTCAGGGAGGAATCGTGAAGCAGGAGGCTCCTATTCACATCTCAAACATCAGCCTTATCGATCCTAAGAGTGGCAAGGCTACCCGCATCGCTGTTAAGCACGAGGGCAAGAATGTCATCCGCATCGCTAAAAAGTCAGGGGAGGAGATCAAGTAATGGATACAGCACAGTTTAAGAAACAGTACAACGAGCAAATCGCTCCAGCTCTCAAAGAGCAGTTCAACTATTCTTCTGCCATGCAGGTTCCTGTCCTGAAGAAGATTGTCATTAACATGGGTCTTGGCGACGCAACACAGGACAAGAAGATTATTGATGTTTCTATCAATGAGCTCACTGCCATCACTGGTCAGAAAGCCGTTGCTACATACTCAAAGAAGGATATTGCTAACTTCAAGCTTCGTAAGAAGATGCCTATCGGCGTGATGGTTACACTTCGCCGTGAGCGCATGTACGAGTTCTTGGAGCGTCTCGTGAAGATCGCCCTCCCTCGTATTCGTGACTTCAAGGGTATCAACTCTAAGTTTGACGGACGCGGCAACTACACTCTTGGTATTGATGAGCAGATCATCTTCCCAGAGATCAACATCGACCAGGTGGACCGCCTTCAGGGTATGAACATCACTTTCGTCACATCAGCCACTACTGATGAGGAAGGATACGCTCTGCTCAAGGCATTCGGCCTTCCTTTCAAAAACGCTAAAAACGATTAAAGAGATATGGCAAAAGAATCAATGAAGGCTCGCGAGGTAAAGCGTGCCAAGCTCGCAGCCCGCTATGCTGAGAAGCGTGCGGCTCTGAAGAAGATCATCGCTACTTCTAACGACCCCGCTGAGGCTTATGAGGCTGCTCGTAAATTGCAGGCCATTCCAAAGAACGCAGACCCTATCCGCCAGCACAACCGCTGCAAGGTCACAGGTCGCCCACGTGGATTCATCCGTCAGTTCGGTATTTCACGTATCCAGTTCCGTGAGATGGCTTCTCAGGGCTTGATTCCCGGCGTGACGAAGGCAAGCTGGTAAAAATGCACTCTAACCTTTGGTTGACGGCACGATGGCCTCGTGCAGGCGTCGAGGCTGTCAACTAAACAGAAGGTTTCAAAAGAGACACTCACATATTTAATATTGTCGGGGTAGTCCCGATTAATTAAACATTTATATTTTATGACAGATCCAATAGCAGATTATCTGACACGGCTCAGAAACGCAATCATGGCTCATCACCGCGTGGTTGAGGTTCCTGCGTCAAACATGAAGAAATCTATCACGAAGATTCTCTTCGAGAAGGGTTACATCCTGAACTATAAGTTCATAGAGGATGGTCCTCAGGGTACTATCAAGGTTGCCTTGAAGTATGATCCGCAAACAAAGGAGAACGCCATCAAGAGCTTGAAGCGCGTTTCCACACCTGGCCTTCGCCGTTACACCGGTTACAAGGACATGCCGAGAGTTATTAACGGACTGGGTATCGCAATCCTGTCTACATCTAAGGGAGTCATGACAAACAAGGAGGCTGCTGACCTTAAGATTGGCGGCGAGGTTCTTTGCTACGTCTATTAATTGGAGGTTTAAGTTATGTCAAGAATAGGTAAATTGCCAATTAGTGTTCCCGCAGGAGTTACTGTTAACTTCGATGCGAAGGAGAACGTTGTTACCGTTAAGGGTCCCAAGGGTGAACTTTCACAGTATCTTGATCCTTCTATCAAGATGGTTCAGGAAGATGGTCAAATCACCTTCGAGATCAATGAGGACAGCCCAGTAGATTGTAAGCAGAAACAGGCTTTCCACGGCCTTTATCGCTCTTTGATCAACAATTTGGTTGTTGGCGTAAGCGAGGGCTTCAAGAAGCATCTTGAGCTTATCGGTGTCGGTTATCGTGTTTCTAACCAGGGAAATCTCCTTGAGTTCTCTCTCGGTTACACTCACCCAATCTTCCTCCAACTCCCCAGCGAGGTGAAGGTAGAGACAAAGTCTGAGCGCAACCAGAACCCACAGATTATGCTGGAGAGCGCAGACAAGCAGCTGCTTGGTCTTATTTGTGCTAAAATTCGTTCTTTCCGCAAGCCTGAGCCTTATAAGGGTAAGGGTATTCTCTTCAAGGGTGAGGTCATCCGCAGAAAGTCTGGTAAGACAGCTGCAGCTAAGTAACTTTTAAAGTGACAAAGAAATCATGACAACAAAGAAAGTAGAAAGACGAATCAAGATAAAGTTCCGCATTCGCAAGAGCGTCAAGGGAACTGCTGAGCGCCCCCGTCTTACCGTGTTCCGCTCCAACAAGCAGATCTACGCACAGGTGATTAACGACATAGAGGGCAAGACCCTGGCTTCCGCATCTTCATTGGGTTTGGAGAAGCTTCCTAAGATTCAACAAGCTGAGAAGGTTGGCGAGGCTTTGGCTGAGAAGGCTAAGGCTGCAGGTGTCGAGAAAGTGGTTTTTGACCGTAATGGCTATCTCTATCATGGCCGCGTTCAGGCTCTTGCTGACGCTGCTCGTAAGGGTGGACTTAATTTCTAATCGATTATGGCAATGAATAAAGTAAGAGTTAATAGTGACGCTGAATTGAAGGACCGCCTGGTTGCTATCAACCGTGTGACGAAAGTTACCAAGGGTGGTCGTACCTTTACATTCGCTGCCATTGTCGTAGTCGGTGATGGCAACGGCGTGATTGGATATGGTCTGGGTAAGGCTGGCGAGGTTACCGCCGCCATCCAGAAAGGCACAGACGCTGCCAAGAAGAACCTCTTCAAGGTTCCAGTGCTCAAAGGCACGGTGCCTCACGAGATGGAGGTTAAATTTGGTGGTGCACATGTTCTCCTGAAGCCTGCAGCTGCTGGTACCGGTCTTAAGGCTGGTGGTGCTATGCGTGCAGTGCTTGAGAGCGTTGGCATTTCTGATGTGATTGCAAAGTCTAAGGGTTCATCAAACGCCCACAACCTCGTGAAGGCCACAGTGCTCGCGCTCTCTCAGATGCGTGACGCTTACACTGTAGCTGGTGAGCGTGGTGTCGCCATGGACAAAGTGTTTAACGGTTAATGGGATTATAAACAATGGCAACAATCAAAGTAAAGCAAGTCAAGAGCCGCATCGGAGCTCCTGTAGACCAGAAGAGAACTCTTCTCTCACTTGGTCTTCGCAAGATTTCTCAAGTTGTTGAGATTGAGGACACTCCCAGCAATCTCGGTATGGTTCGCAAGGTGCACCATCTCGTTGAGATCGTTAAGTAATAACATTTAAAAACAGACGTAATCATGAAATTAAATACATTGAAGCCGGCAGCTGGCTCTACTCACTCACGTCGTCGTATTGGTCGTGGTCCTGGTTCAGGACTGGGTGGTACTTCTACGCGTGGTCATAAGGGTGCAAAGGCTCGTTCCGGTTACAAGAGAAAGATTGGTTTCGAAGGTGGTCAGATGCCATTGCAGCGTCGTGTTCCTAAGGCTGGTTTCAAGAACATCAACCATAAGGAGTATTTCGCTGTGAACCTCTCAACCATCCAGAAGCTCGCTGAGGAGAAGAACCTCGCCAAGATTGGCATCGAGGAGCTCGTGGCCGCTGGTCTTACAAATGGCAAGGAGCTTGTCAAGATCCTTGGCACTGGTGAGCTGAAAGCGAAGGTTGACGTCGAAGCCAACGCCTTCTCTAAGACTGCTGAGGAAGCTATCAAGGCAGTTGGTGGTAATGCAACAAAAATTTAATAATGAAAAAGCTAATTGAGACACTAAAGAACTGTTGGAGGGTCGAGGATCTTCGTCAGAGGCTTCTCGTCACCTTCCTGTTTACGGCTATCTACCGTTTTGGATCATTCGTTGTGCTTCCGGGTATTGATCCCGCCAAGCTTGATCAACTTCAGTCGCAAACCAAGGGTGGCTTGATGTCACTGCTGGACATGTTCTCTGGTGGAGCATTTTCCAACGCTTCTATCTTCGCGCTTGGAATTATGCCTTACATCTCAGCTTCCATTGTCATGCAGCTTCTTGCCGTCGCTGTGCCTTACTTCCAGAAGATGCAGCGTGAAGGTGAGAGCGGTCGGAAGAAAATTCAATGGTATACTCGTGTCTTGACAGTAGCAATTCTGCTGTTCCAGGCACCGAGTTACCTCATCAACCTCAAGATGCAGGCCAGCTCAGCTCTTGCCAGCGGCATATCTTGGAGTGTGTTTATGATTCCGGCAACTATCATTCTTGCGGCAGGCTCAATGTTCATCCTTTGGTTGGGTGAGCGTATTACTGACAAGGGAGTCGGAAATGGAATCTCATTGGTCATCATGATTGGTATCATCGCAAGACTTCCTCAGGCTTTCGTTCAGGAGCTTAGCTCAAGGTTCACTGCTATTTCAGGTGGTGGTCTTGTGATGTTTATCGCCGAGATTCTAATTCTCTATGCTGTCATTTGCGCTTCTATACTCTTGACTCAAGGCACTCGTAAGGTGCCTGTGCAGTATGCGAAGCGTCTTGTCGGTAACAAGCAAGTGGGTGGCGCCCGCCAGTACATTCCTCTCAAGCTGTTCGCTGCAAACGTGATGCCTATCATCTTTGCCCAGGCATTGATGTTCATTCCGTTGGCTATCGTTCAGTATCAGGGAAGTGATTCAAGCTGGTTGGTCCGTAACTTGATGGACAACCGTAGCTTTGTTTACAACATCGTTTACGTTATCCTGATCGTTGCTTTCACCTATTTCTATACTGCCATCACAATGAATCCTCAACAGATGGCGGAAGATATGAAACGCAACAATGGCTTTATCCCAGGAATCAAGCCTGGCCATGACACTGCCGAGTATATCGACACAGTCATGTCACGCATCACGCTCCCGGGTTCGTTGTTCATTGCTTTCATAGCTATCATGCCGGCATTGGCAGGCTTGCTTAACGTTCAGCAGGCGTTCTCTCAGTTCTTCGGAGGAACATCCCTCCTTATCACGGTGGGTGTCGTCATCGATACTTTGCAGCAGATTGAGTCTTATCTCTTGATGCGCCACTATGATGGACTGTTGAATTCTGGTCACACCCGTAAGGCTGGCGCTGTAAGTGCATATTAATATGGTCTTTGGACATATGCTTCCAAGGACAGATGAATGATAAACAGGATTGGCTCTCCATTGGAATCCTGATGGAGGGCCTTTACAAGTTGTGTGCGCGTAAAGGCGCATCTTCACTTATCTTTGGAACATTGATAAAGGTTAAATAAATTTTATGTCAAAACAGTCAGCAATTGAGCAGGACGGCACAGTGATTGAGAGCTTGTCCAACGCCATGTTTCGCGTAGAGCTTGAGAATGGAGTGCAAATCATCGCCAATATCTCGGGCAAAATGCGTCTGCATTACATTAAGATACTCCCAGGTGACAAGGTCAAGGTAGCGATGAGCCCTTACGACCTCACTAAGGGAAGGATAGAGTTCAGATATAAATAGAACATCATATTTTTTACACTTACAAATATGAAGACAAGAACATCAATCAAGAAGCGTTCAGCCGACTGCAAGATCGTTCGTCGTAAGGGTCGCCTGTTTGTCATCAACAAGAAGAACCCCAAGATGAAGCAACGTCAGGGCTAAACGTTAAAATTACGTAAAGCTGTAGGTAATGAGAAAGCTGTTTGAAGTTTTCTTATTACTTTTGTACGCTTTTAAGCAAAAACAACGCGTTATTTACACAAAAAGTTAAGTTTTTATTCAATTTATTTCAACTAATGGCAATACGAATTGTTGGAGTAGACTTGCCCCAGAATAAGCGTGGCGAGATCGCATTGACTTATATTTATGGTATAGGTCGAAGTAGTTCAGCAAAGATATTGGATAAGGCAGGCGTGAGCCGTGACCTGAAGGTCAGCGAGTGGACTGACGATCAGGCAGCCAAGATCCGCGAGATTATCGGAGCTGAATTCAAGGTGGAGGGTGACCTCCGTTCAGAGATTCAGATGAACATCAAGCGTCTGATGGATATTGGTTGCTACCGTGGTGTCCGTCATCGTAATGGCCTTCCTGTTCGTGGTCAGAGCACCAAGAACAATGCCCGTACTCGTAAGGGTAAGAAGAAGACTGTTGCAAACAAGAAGAAGGCTACTAAGTAATTAATGGAGGAACTTAATTATGGCAAAACAACAGAAAGCAACATCTAAGAAAAGAAATGTCCGTGTTGAGGCTACAGGTCAGCTCCATGTTCACAGTAGCTTTAACAACATTATTGTGTCTCTTGCCAACAACGACGGTCAGGTGATTTCCTGGTCTTCAGCTGGTAAGATGGGTTTCCGCGGTTCTAAGAAGAACACTCCTTATGCAGCCCAGATGGCCGCAGAGGATTGCGCTAAAATAGCCTACACCCTTGGTCTTCGCAAGGTTAAGGCTTTCGTTAAGGGTCCTGGAAATGGTCGTGAGAGCGCTATCCGTGCCATCCATGGCGCTGGTATCGAGGTTACAGAGATCGTTGACGTAACTCCGTTGCCACACAACGGCTGCCGTCCTCCTAAGCGTCGTCGTGTATAATAAGAACCCTAACGTACATCTTTAGATACAATAAGAAAAGCATTTAAATTATGGCAAGATATATAGGTCCTAAGTCTCGTATCGCACGCCGTTTTGGTGAGCCAATCTTTGGTCCAGATAAGGTACTGTCAAAGCGCAACTTCCCTCCGGGGCAGCACGGTAACGATCGTCGCCGCAAGACATCCGAGTATGGTCAGCAGCTCGCTGAGAAGCAGAAAGCGAAGTATACTTATGGCGTGTTGGAGCGTCAGTTCCACAACTTGTTCGACAAGGCCGCTAAGGCTGATGGTAAGACTGGTGAGGTTCTTCTTCAGTTGTTGGAGAGCCGTTTGGACAACATCGTTTTCCGTCTTGGCATCGCTCCTACAAGAGCTGCAGCCCGTCAGATGGTTAACCACAAGCACATCACAGTTGATGGCAAGGTAGTCAGCATTCCTTCCTTCTCGGTTAAGCCAGGTCAGGTTGTGGGTGTGCGCGAGAAGGCAAAGTCGCTCGAAGTTATCGACAACGCCCTCGCAGGTTTCAACCACAGCAAGTATCCTTGGATTGAGTGGGATCAGAACAGCAAGAGCGGCAAGTATCTTCACGTGCCTGAGCGTACTGACATCCCTGAGAACATCAAGGAGCAGTTAATCGTTGAGTTGTACTCGAAATAAATAAAAATCATTGAATTAATGGCGATATTAGCATTTCAAAAACCTGATAAAGTTGTGATGTTGGAGGCCAACGACCACTACGGAAAGTTTGAGTTCCGCCCTCTCGAGCCTGGCTTTGGTGTTACCATTGGTAACTCCCTTCGCCGCGTCCTTCTTTCTTCGCTTGAAGGTTATGCCATCAACACTATCCGCATTAGTGGTGTTGAGCATGAGTTCGCCACCGTTCCCGGTGTGAAGGAGGATGTCACCAATATCATTTTGAATCTGAAACAAGTAAGGTTCAAACAAGTAGTAGACGATTTCGAGAACGAGAAAGTTAGCATTTCCGTGGAGGACTCCACGGAGTTCAAGGCAGGTGATATCGGTAAGTATCTGACTGGATTTGAAGTGTTAAACCCTGATTTGGTGATTTGTCATTTAGATTCTGATGCATCGTTCCAGATGGATCTCACAATCAACAAGGGACGTGGATACGTCCCTGCTGATGAGAACCGTCAGTTCTGCACCGATGTCAACGTACTTCCCATCGATTCTATCTACACACCCATCCGCAACGTGCGTTACAGCGTTGAGCCTACTCGTGTCGAGCAAAAGACCGACTACGACAATCTCATCCTTGAAGTCACAACGGATGGATCCATTCACCCGAAGGATGCGCTGAAAGAAGCAGCAAAGATCCTCATCTTCCACCTTCTTTGCTTCTCCGACGAGAAGATTACTCTGGAGAACACCGACAAGGAGGGCAACGAGGAGTTTGACGAGGAGGTTCTTCATATGCGCCAGTTGCTTAAGACTAAGCTCTCAGACCTCAACTTGAGTGTCCGTGCTCTCAACTGTCTGAAGGCAGCCGACGTATCAACTCTTGCTGATCTTGTGCAGTATCAGAAGACGGACCTTCTTAAGTTCCGCAACTTCGGTAAGAAATCGCTCTCTGAGCTTGATGATTTGCTCTTGAGTCTGAATCTGTCGTTTGGAATGGATATTTCAAAGTATAAACTGGATAAGGAATAAACCTCGGGTCACTGTTCAACTGTCCAATTAAGCATTAAAACAAAATGAGACACAATAAAAAGTTCAACCATCTGAGTCGTACTGCATCACATAGGGCCAGCATGCTTTCAAACATGGCAACCAGCCTTATCATGCACAAAAGAATCACTACGACTCTCGCAAAGGCCAAGGCTCTTAAGAAGTATGTAGAGCCGCTGATTACCCGCTCCAAGACCGATACAACGTCTTCACGTCGTGTCGTGTTCCGTTATCTTCAGAAGAGCTACGCCGTTAAGGAGCTCTTCGGTGAGATCGCAGCTCGCGTAGCTGACCGTCCTGGAGGTTACACTCGTATCATCAAGCTTGGTGTTCGCCCAAGCGATGCTGCCTCAATGTGCTTCATCGAGCTCGTAGACTTCGATGAGAACATGGCAAAGGCTCCTAAGACTGACAAGAAGACACGTCGTAGCCGCCGCAGCACTAAGAAGGCTGATGCAACTGCCACAGAGGCTCCTGCAGAGGAGGCACCTAAGGCAGAGGAGGCTCAGGCAGAAGCTCCTGCAGAGGAGGCTCCTAAGGCTGAATAAGTTTGACTATTTGTCAATCATCAAATATGATCTCCAATCACGTTTGTGGTTGGAGATTTTTTTTATTCCCCCAACATTGCCTAATGAATCTAAAAAACACGTAAATGTTTTGCCAGTAGGGTAGAGATGCCTTACCTTTGCCAAATGACATTGGTAATCATCATACTCCTCGCGACAATAGTGTTGTTTATCGTCGGCAAGCCACGTGCCGACATCGTTGCCTTATGCGCCCTTACAGCCTTGCTCCTTACCGGCGTACTTACGCCTACTGAGGCTTTGTCTGGCTTTTCCAATCCCGTTCTTATAATGATGGTCGGGCTTTTCGTCGTTGGCGGCGCTATACTTCAGACAGGCCTTGCCAAGGTTGTTGGCGGTCGCATACTTTCCTTGGCTAAAGGCAACGACAACTTGCTCTTTCTCCTCATAATGGTCGTCACCGCCGTTATTGGCGCATTTGTCAGCAACACTGGCACGGTGGCTCTTATGATGCCTATTGTCGTATCCATGGCATCCGCGAGTGGCAAGAATGCCTCGCGTTTTCTCATGCCCTTGGCATTCGCTAGCAGCTTAGGCGGAATGCTCACGCTTATAGGTACTCCGCCCAACCTTGTCATCGACGAGACCCTTCGTACAAATGGTTATGAGGGCCTGTCGTTCTTCTCCTTCTTCCCCGTTGGAGTTATATGTCTTTTGGTGGGCATTGCCGTGATGATGCCGCTCAGCAATCGCTTTCTCAACAAGCCAGTTGCCGAAGGCGGACGTAAAAAAGGCAAGAGCCTTAACGAATTAGTCAATGAGTACAGGATAAAGGGCGACATACGCGCCTATCGTGTTGATGCCAAAAGCTCGATTGTGGGAACTACTGTGGCGCAACTTGACCTCCGTGCCCGCTTTGGCGTGACTATATTCGAGATACGCCACGAGGTTTCGCATCATAGTGGCATTGTGCGCAATGTGAACCAGCGTTTGCCCTTGCCCGACACCGTCATAAAGTCTGGCGACGTGCTTTACCTACAAGGCAGTGGATCAGACGTGGAACGCTTCGCCATTGAATCGAAGTTGAAGAAGGTGAAGCGCCCATCTTTCAACTTCTATGACATTGGCATAGCCGAGATAGTGGTCATGCCAGAGTCGCGTCTCGTGGGCAGCCTGCTCCGCGACTCCTGTTTCCGTGAGAACTATAGCATCAACGTCTTGGGCATCAAGCGCCGTGGCGAATACATCACGAAGGATCTTCCCTCGGCTAAGCTCCGTGCCGGCGACACCCTTCTCATTCAAGGCTTGTGGGAGAACATCACGCGTCTTGAGCGTGCCGATTCCGACTGGATAGTCCTCGGTCAGCCGAAGGAGATGGCAGAGAAGGTCACCCTCAACTACAAGGCGCCTCTCGCGTGCATCATAATGCTTGCCATGGTGCTGGTCATGGCTCTCGACATCATTCCCATCGCCCCCGTCACCGCCGTCATTGCAGCCGGACTGCTCATGGTCGTAACGGGCTGTTTCCGCTCAGTCGATGCCGCCTACAAGACCATCAACTGGGAGAGCGTGGTGCTTATCGCCGCCATGATGCCAATGGCCACCGCCTTGGAGAAGACTGGCGTTTCCGAAGCTGTGAGCCACACCCTCGTCTCCTCGCTTGGCCACGTCGGACCTGTGGCGTTGCTCTGCGGACTATATTTCACCACATCGCTCCTCACCATGTTCATCAGCAACACCGCCACGGCAGTGCTCATGGCGCCCATAGCCATGTCGGCGTCGTTGGAGCTTGGTGTCAGTCCGTTGCCCATGCTCTTTGCCGTGACGCTTGGCGCGAGCATGTGTTTCGCCTCGCCGTTCTCCACACCGCCCAATGCCCTCGTCATGCACGCCGGAGGCTATACCTTTGCCGACTACATCAAGGTCGGCTTGCCGTTGCAGGTCATCATGGGCATTGTCATGACCTTTGTGTTGCCCCTGATTTTCCCGTTCTGAATATCCAAAGGCTTTGTGGTTGTGCATTCGCTTTAATGTGAGCAAGGGCTCGACGGCTTGTACCCAAGAGGTTTCTATCTCAAAACCATTGCTGGATTTTGCTGCAGTTGGTCAATCACGCCGTGATAGATGCTGCCATTTGTTACGGCAGTTATGGTTGTTACTTTGTTGCCGCCATCCCTTGGATGAAGCTCCGCAATGATATATTTGTTCTCCTCCGGTATTGTAGTCAATGATAATGTAGCGGTCATGGAATATGCCGCCAGAGGTTTTCATCAAAATGGTTAGGTCTGGGTACTCACGAATGAAATCGTTGTACTCGGTTAAATGCAAACGACCACCAATGTTGTCCGAAAACAGTGTGATCTCGACATTAGAAGGGACGTCCTTGAGCAATACAAGTGTTTTCAAGCCGATGTAGTTGTCAACCACAAATATGGTCTTTGTTGCGGTAGAGTAGATTTGTTGGTAAGCCAAGTCAGACTCAACTGGTTGGCCATTCAATATCAGCCAATCTCTCCGAATGCTTGGTTTGCCGAAGTCTTGCATCACATTGGCGAGTTCTGACTTTGTGACCACATTGCCGAGAGTGTCCACTATGCTTGCAACTTTATCGTCTATGGCTGACAACGAGTTGTGCAACTCGAGTAAGTCATGAGTATTCTGTGTCGTCTGCAAAGCCAGTTGCAAGTACTCACGCTGACCAAGCAGCGGCTGGTTGTCAACAATGTAGTCCTTCATCTGCTTGAAAATGCGGATGAGGGCTTTGCTCTGTCTGGTGGCAAGCGGACCCTTCAACACGGTCATCAGCATGTAGATGCCTTGCTCTGTAAAGGCAAATGGGTTGTATCTACGGCCTCCCCAACTTGAGGTGGAATTTTTGCACCTCAAGATTTCACACTCCTCATTGGTCAATTGGAACATGAAGTCGTTATCGAACTTTTCGATGTTGTTCTTTACTTGCCTGTTGAAATCCTTGGTGCTGTACCCGTATATGGCAGCTAAGTCAGCATCAAGCATGACTCTCACACCTCGCAGATTATATATCATCCCAGTGAGGTATTCTGCATCTATTTCGTTAACAGTGATTTCGTTGCCCTTGGCCATACTTTAATAGAAAATGACTCGCTTGTAGGCCTTACGCGATGCAAGCTAATCGAGTTTGGCTCAAAGATACGAATAATCATTTATAGCACAAACTTTTCTGCAAGAAAATCTTATGGAAGCGTATTCATTCGACTTGTTTGTGTCTAACAAGGTTAAATAGGGTCATAAAGCCACGTTTATGAAGAAAAAAATAGCATTGAATTCCAGTAAGTCACACAACATGAATACAACTATCATCCTGTTGTATTATTTCTCAAACTCTTCGGGAAAGAGAAGGCTTTTTGCTTATGACGCTAAAAGAAACAAAGGGGCAATGTTGATTCCCGTGGGTTATGGTTTGTCGACGTGCATTTCCCCCGTTATGCGATCGCGCCGCGAAGGCGATGCGACTGCGGCGTGAAGGCAGCGCGGTTGCGGCGCAAGGGCGATGCGATTGCGGCGCGAAGGCAAACGGAGGATTTTGTCACGATGGGTCCTGCGCTATCTTTTTGTTGAAAATGGTCAGGCAAAGCCGCCTTGCCGTCTACCACGTCATAGGTATGTGCCTACCCAATATGTGGTAGGCAGAATACCCCGAACGTGCTATTTCCCATGTTGAAAAGTCGCCGTACCTTTGCATCCGTAAACATTTAGTAACTTAAAGTCAGAGAGATTATGAGACGAATGTGTAAGGCTATCAAGCAAATGTGTTGTTGTGCACGAATGCACACGATGCAGGCAGAGCGCGCGTGCAGCGCCATGGTAGGGGCGTGGCTCCTCGGTTCAGACGATATACGTAAGCAACGATTAAAACAAATAAGGTATGGCAAGATACAATATAGCCTTGTGGGCTATAGCACTCAGCGCGATAGGTTCGACCACCTTGCAGGCTGAGGACAAGGTTTTCAAGGATAACAACACAACAACAATAACATCCGGCGGCAACAATACGGGGAAGACCCCAACCAACGCCGACTACCTCTTGGGCCTAGACACCCTGAACCTGAACGAGGTAGTGGTGGTGGGATATGGCACGCAGCGCCGCACCCAACTCACGGGAGCCGTGTCGACCATCGGTTCGGAACGTTTTGCCGATGCACCGATGCCCACCCTGGACGGAGCGCTCACTGGAGCGGTGGCAGGACTTAACGTCACCGCCACGTCTGGTCAGCCAGGAGCCGCATCCAACATCCGCATCAGAGGCGGAAACTCAGTGAACGCCAGCAACGAGCCACTCTACGTGGTCGACGGGTTCATTTATTACAAGAATGCCAGCGATTCGAAGACGGGCTTGGGAGCCATTGAGAGTAGCTTGAATCCGCTGTCCACCATCAACCCCTCCGACATACAGTCGATAGAAGTCCTCAAGGACGTCAGCGCCACAGCCATCTACGGTTCGAGAGGCGCCAACGGCGTCATTCTGATCACCACCAAGAAAGGAGCACGAGGGAAGACCACCATCAATTATCGTTTCACCACCGGCTGGGATGCCGTGGCGAAGAAACTCGACCTTATGACGGCTTCGGAGTGGGCGGGCTTCCAAAAGCAATACTATTATAACAAAGGAGGATACACCGACGAACAGATAGCAGCCTTGGGCGCAGGCACCGACTGGCAAGATGCCATGCTGCGCAACGCCTTCCGCCAGACACACGAGTTCTCCGTGAACGGCGGCAACCAGAAGTCGCGCTACGCCTTCTCCGCCAACTACACAGACCAAGACGGCATAATCATCAACTCTGGTTTCAAACGTTACAACTTCCATCTGAACGCCGACTGGAACCTGCTTGAGGGACTCACCTTCGGACTGTCTGCCACCTACGGCAAGAGCACCCAGCAGGGCCTTACCACCACCGAGGAGGTGAAGTACAACTCGTCGCCCTATTCGGCAGGCATCACCAACAGTTTCGTGTACGGTCTGCTCACGCCAAGGGTCGTGCCCATCTACAAGGAAGACGGCACTTACAACTACTCCAACCCTTACGAGTATGCCTATTTCGCCATCGGCAACAAGTCGTCTAACGCCGTGTCCGACCTCACCGACTCCGAGGCTGAGAGCATAAACAACTACCTGCTCTCCAACCTGTGGGCGCAATATGCCTTCGGCGACTTCCGCGCCAAGGTGTGCGTGGGGCTCAACAAGGAGCAAATCACGCAAAACTATTTTTCCCCCTCCTACACCTCCTTGGGCTTGGCCAACGAAGGATTGGGCGGCATCGGCAACAAGGCCAACGAGGTATGGCAGCAGGAATACACGCTCAATTGGGACAAGCAGCTGGGCAGTGCCCACTACGTCGACGCCCTTGTTGGCTACACCCGCCAGACGAGCAAGACCAACTACAACTCCACCCTCGTGTCGCACTTCACCAACGAGACGCTGAAGCACAACAACCTCGCCGACGGCTCGTCCGTATATCCGCCAACGTCGGGAGAGTCGGAAGCCACGCTCAACTCCATCATCGCCCGCGTCAACTACACTCTCTTGGACCGATACAACGCCACGGCAACCTTCCGTGCCGACAACTCGTCGCGCTTCGCCAAGACCCACCGCTGGGGACATTTCCCCTCCATCGGCTTGTCATGGAACGTGGACAGGGAGCCCTTCCTGCAAGACGCTAAGGCCATCTCCAACCTGAAGGTGCGTGCCTCATATGGCATCGTGGGCAACCAGGAGATTGGCGACTACGAGTATTCGCTCAGTTATACGGCAAGCCAATACGACGGCTCGTCGAGTTACTCTAAGTCGAACGCCTCCAACAAGGATCTGAAATGGGAGACCACGACATCATATAACCTAGGTGTCGACTTGGGGCTGTGGGGCAACCGCCTCAACATCGTTGCCGACGCCTACTACAAGAAGACGAGCGACCTGCTGCTCGACGTGCCCATCGGCTTCCAGCAGGGCGTGAGCAGCCAGTTGCGCAATGTGGGCAATGTAGTCAATAAGGGCGTGGAGCTGTCGGTCGACGCCATCCTCGCCAGCAGGCGCGACCTCACGTGGCGTGCCTCAGCCAACATCGCCCACAACAAGAACACCATCACCAGCATGGGCTCTGCCAACAACATCATCATGGGTTCTGCCAACGAGACCATCCTCCGTAAGGGCGAGGCTCTCGGCTCCTTCTACGGGTTGCAGTTCGGCGGCATAGTGCAGCAAGGCGAGGACGTGAGCCAGCTGCCCACCATCAACGGCAAGACCTTGGAGCCGGGCGACGTGAAATATGTAGACCAAGATGGCAACGGACGCATCGACGGCAACGACAGAATCGTGCTGGGCAACATCCAGCCCGACTTCACCTACGGTTTCTCTTCGCAACTGAAGTGGAAGAACCTCGACGCCAGCATCGCCTTCGCCGGCAGCTACGGCAACCAAGTATACAATGCCTTGGGCAGACGACTGGAGCAGACTGGCGACAGCTACAACCTCCTGCGCACCGTCCTGGACAGTTGGACAACGGAGAACCCCTCCAACCGCTACCCCTTGGCAAGCAAGGAAAGGGTGACGTCCTACATCGACAGCCGCTATGTGGAGGATGCCTCTTACCTGAAGCTTCGCAACCTCACCGTCGGCTACACCCTTCCGCTGAAGGCCGGTTTCCCGCTGAAGGTAAGGCTCTTCGCCACTGGTTCCAACCTCTTCACCATCACTCCCTACACGGGCTATGACCCCGAAGTGGCATCGGGCACCGACACAGGCGCCTACCCATCGTCGCGCTCCTTCGTCTTCGGAGTGGATTTGACATTGTAGTTTCACCATCAAAAGAAAGCGTCAACTATGAAAAAGCATACATTCAGGAGTTCAGTATTCGCATTGGCATTGGCAGCGTTGGCTGCAAGTTGCAACAGCAGCGACAACACGTCTGGCGACGGAGCCGGCAGTGGAGTGATAGACAATCCGGTCATCAACGACGCCACGGCGTTGTCTACCGTGAACGGCGTCTATTCCCGATGGCAGCCGCTAAGTTCCTCGTTCACCTTCATCATAGAGTTAAACTCCAACAAGATGATATCCTTCGAGGGAGAGGAGTCGGAGGCAGGCCCGCTCAACAGCCGTTTCGAACAGGCAGAGGACACATGGTACCAGCGCAAGGTCTTCAACAACCTCTTCTTGGGCATCAGCGCCGACAACGACAACATCAGTCTTGTCACGGATGCCTACAACCAAGGCAAGGTGACCCAGCAGGGCTACAACGCCGCGATAGGCAAGGCAAAACTGCTGCGTGGTTTGGCTTATCTCTATCTGGTGCAGCTGTGGGGCGAGGTGCCCGTGTTCACGGAGAATGGCGGCAATGCCACCGACCGCAAGTCGATAGACGAGGTTTACAACCAGATAGTAGACGACCTGACGGCAGCGGAGAGCTTGCTCAGCGACTACAACGGCGACCCCGTCACGCCGTCCAAGCAGGCAGCTCAGGCTCTCTTGGCGCGAGCCTACCTTGCCTGGGGCGATAACCCATTGTCCTACGACGAGGTGCAGAAGATTGCCGATACGCAGACCGACCCACAGTTCAGCAAGACCGACTCGCGTCTTCAGAAAGCCGTGGAGTATGCCGACAAAGTCATCAACAGCGGCTTGCTCGCGCTCGACCCCGACTTCAGCAAGCTCTTCGGACGCGACTACGAGAGCAACAAGCGAGGCACCAACGAGCACCTCTTCACCATAAAGCACGACGGCGACAAGAACGACGCGCAGGGCAACCACCAGACCCACTGCGCCTGGACCTTCCCCTTCCAAAACGGCGAGAACGGCAGGGCGTTCAACGAGATACACACGGAGGTCGCCGACATCAACCTCTACGACGATTGGAAGAGCGAGCAGCCAGGCGACAAGCGCCTCGCCAAGACCTACTTCACCAGCCTGAAGAACCCCGAGGACGGATACACCTACACCTACTATTCGCCCATCTACACGCCTATCAACGGCAAGGGCGTGGACCAGTCGTACGACGATGCCGAGAACCTGGAGATAACCCAGAACTCCGTCGACCGCATCGAGATAAGGTATGCCGAGGTGCTCCTCACGAAGGCTGAGGCGCTGGTGCAGCTTGGCAGGAACGGCGAGGCCGCCGCCCCCTTCAACGAGTTGCGCAAGCGTGCCGGCATTGCTGAGGTGGCAGCGCCTACCTTCGACGAGATCAAGCGCGAGTGGGACTATGAGTTCACCTACGAGCAGAAGTCCTTGCTCAACAACCTGCGCTGGAAGGACCTTATAGCGTCGGTGAAGAAGGTGAAGAACTATGAGCATTTCGACGACAGCTATGCCAAGGAGGGCGGCACCGGCAGGGACGGCAGCACGGTGAGCTCTTTCTTCGCCAAGATACACAAGCACCTTGTGGCGAAATACAACAACGTGAAAGGCCGCCACTACCGCCAGCCCATACCGCAGGGACTGAAAGGCGAGAACCTTGGCATCCTGCCGCAGAACCCGGGCTATTGATGGCTTGAGAGGCCCACAACCAAAAAGACAAAAGCTATATCAACAAACATGGAAAAGAAAAGCAGCAACAAGCAAGTCAAGAAGTTGGCACTGTGGATTGGAGCCTTGGCATTGGGCGCAATATTGGGCGCGTTGGGCGTGGAATGGCTCAACGCCCTGATGAACTTCATCGCCACTGCCTACACACGCCTGTTCCAGCTCCTTGCCGTGCCCACCATTGCCTTAGCAGTTGCAACCACCTTGGCATCGCTTGGCAATCATGCCGAGACGGGCAAGATATTCCGCCATGCCGTGGTCTACACCTTCCTCACCACGATAGCGGCAGCGGCTGTGGGGTTGGCTCTCTACATCGTCATTTCCCCGGGCAACCTGCCTGCCGACGTCGTGCGGAGTGGTGGGACAGGAGTGCCGCAGAGTCTCGGCAACACGTCCTACTACGAGCACATCCTGGAGGTAATACCCAACAATATCATCCGGCCCTTGATCGAGGGCAATGTCCTGTCTGTGCTCTTGCTGTCAGCGGCGATAGGCATCGCCCTTGCCAAGATGCCGTCGACCGATAAGAAAGACGTCATCTTGAAAGCGCTCTTCGGGCTGCAAGACCTGCTCATCATGCTGATACATGGGTTGATATGGGCACTGCCATTGGGCATCGTTGCCTTTGCCGCACAGTTGGCAGCCCAGTTCTCGGCAGGCATCATGATGGCGTCGCTTGGCAAATACGTGGCTGTCATCATGGGCGGCAACCTCATCCAGTTCTTCATCATCCTCCCACTCTTCCTCGTGGCAAGGGGACTGAACCCCGTCCGCACTTTGGGCAAGATGATGCCGGCGGTGCTTATGGCGCTCTTCACCAAGAGCTCCGCCGCCACCCTCCCCGTCACCATGCAGACCGCGGAATCGAGGCTGGGCGTGTCTGAGAAGGTCTCGCGCTTTGTGCTGCCCATCTGCACCACCATCAACATGAACGGTTGCGCCGCCTTCATCCTCGTCACCTCGCTTTTCGTGATGCAGAATGGCGGCGTCGCCCTGACGTGGACCACCATGCTCGCCTGGCTCGTCATCGCCGTGCTCACCGCCGTGGGCAACGCCGGAGTGCCCATGGGCTGCTATTTTCTCACCCTCTCCCTTATGTCGGGCATCAACGTGCCTGTCGGCATCATGGGCATTGTCCTGCCAATCTATACCGTCATCGACATGATAGAGACGGCGGAGAATGTATGGTCCGACTCCTGCGTCTGCGCCATGGTAGACAAGGACATGAATTCATGACACCGCTCCACGGAACGGTGGGGCTTTTCGCTCGCCGCCGCCAGGCCATCGGCTGTCGTTACAAAGATTAGCAACTACCGGAAGGAAAAGATGCTTGTGTCATCATCATTTCTGAAAGAAAAGTTTTGCGGTTCCGGAATTTATTTGTACTTTAACGCCGTGTAACGTAAAAGCAAGCAAGATATGGCAGAAATAGTAAATAAATATCCTGTGGGAGTGCAGACTTTCGAGAAGATAAGAGAGGGTGGTTATCTCTATGTGGACAAGACCAAATATCTTGTCGATTTCCGAAAGAAGGGAATGAGTTATGTCTTCCTGAGTCGTCCAAGACGATTCGGCAAGTCGCTCTTTGCCTCTACCTTGCAGGCTTACTTTGAGGGTCGCAAAGAACTCTTCGAGGGACTCGCCATTGCCGACTACGAGAAAGATTGGGTGAAGCATCCTGTGCTCCACTTCGACATGAGTGGTGCCAAGCATTTCGATGAGGAGGCCTTGAACCACTATCTCGACATCATTCTTCTGCCATACGAAAAGGTATATGGAAAAGATGAGAACGAGATTTACCCCAACGAACGATTGATGGGAATCGTGGAACGTGCCTATGAGAAGACTGGCGAGAAGGTGGTGGTCATCATCGACGAATATGACGCGCCCTTGCTCGACGTGGTGCACGAAAAGGAGAACTTGAAGACTCTTCGCCTCATCATGCAGAACTTCTACAGTCCTCTGAAGAAGCTCGACCCATACTTGGAATTTACGTTTATCACGGGCATCACCAAGTTCTCACAGCTCAGCATCTTCAGCGAGCTGAACAACCTCGACAACATCAGCATGTTCGACCAATACTCCGCCATCTGCGGCATCAGCAAGACCGAGCTCACCACCGTGATGAAGCCAGACGTGGAGGGACTGGGCAGGGCGTTGCACATGACTTACGAGGAATGCCTGGAGGCTTTGCAGAGCTATTATGACGGTTATCATTTCAGCGAGAACTCTGAGGATGTGTTCAATCCGTTCAGCTTGGTGAAGGCTTTGAACGGGCAGAAAATCGCTTCCTATTGGTTTGGCTCCGGCACGCCGACCTTCCTCTTGAAGCAGTTGGACAAGTTCAACACCAACCTGACCAACTTGGAGAGTCAGGACGTGGTGCTTAGCTCGTTCGACCTTTCGCCAGAGGAGATGACGGATGCCTTGCCTCTGCTCTACCAGAGCGGCTACCTCACCATCAAGAAATACGAGCCCATGTTCCGCGAGTACACCCTTGGCATACCCAACAAGGAGGTGCGCGACGGCCTGCTCAACTCCATGATACCTCACTATGTGAACCCTCGCCGCTCAGACAACGATGCCTTTCTCCTGGGTTTCTGCAAGGCGGTATATCGCAACGACATCGAGGCGGCGTTGGAGCACATGCGTACCTATATGGCGACCATTCCATACGACCTGGAGAACCACTCCGAGAAGCATTACCAAACCATTTTCTACCTCATGTTCAGCTTTCTCAACATCTATGTCCGCACGGAAGTGAAGAGCGCCATAGGCAGGGCTGATGCCGTGATGCACATGCCCGACACCATCTACGTGTTCGAGTTGAAGGTGGACAAGAGCGCCGACGAAGCCTTGGCGCAGATAGACGAAAAAGGCTACATGCTGCCTTACCATGCCGACGGCAAGCGACTCGTGAAAGTGGGCATTAGCTTCGACAGCAAGCAAAGGACTCTTGCCGAATGGAAAATAAAGGAAGAATAAGCTCGGAATAAAGGTAATCGCTATATGTGCAGTTAAAAGGCTTGACAGGAAAGCAGGAAGAAATGTACCAGTGCGATCGCTTGAAGAGCGACTACCGCTACAACAACAAGGACATCGTACACAACAACTTCCCCTGGTCCCGCACCTACCGCCGAGCTATTCAAGAGGTATAGCGCGACGGTGGGGTAGAAGCACTCGCTATCATAGATTGTATACTACTGATAAAAATCCAGCATAAAAGTTTGGTTGCAAGAAGATTAAGCAATATCTTTGCAACAGAAAACATTTAAAGTCTGCATTATGAACAATACCATGACCATAAATATTGATATTCCATCAGGAACATCCATAGACATGAGCAAGCTTACAACCATGGCAACACAATATGTGCAGCAATATGTTTATGCCCTGCAAAAAATACGCCATTCGAAAACCAGCAACGTGAAATCAACCACCGCATTTCGCAGTATGCGTGGCACCTTATCGTCAACCTTGTCGTACGATGAGATGAAAGAAATTGCACTGTCTGAGAAATACGACGTATGAGATTGTTCTTTGACACCTGCACCATAATAGATTTTCTTTGTGGCCGGCAACACGCCAATCTGGTTGATGAGATTCTAATGGCGGCAGAAGAAAACGGATGGGAATGTTACATATCGGTAGGTTCTTTCTACACGCTGACCTATCTGATAGAATTACACCTGAAACGCAATGGCTACAGCGACAAGGATCAAAGGATTGAAAAGCTGAGGGAAATGTTGGCCAACGTGTTGTCCGCATTTTCTATTGCCGACATTTTTTCAGAAGACTTGATAGAGTCTGTCAACAACCACGGTTTTACGGATTTGGAAGACAGTTACCAGTTTAAGGCCGCGGTGAAGGCAGGGTGTAACTATCTCATAACCATTAACATTAACGATTTCAAGGGTGCTGACACGACAAGCGTGAAAATCGTAACCCCAGCCGATTTTTTAACTTTGGCAAAATAAGTTTATCGTGTTGCAAGACGACCGCCCCGCCGCCGCAATGCCGTTGCCTTTGCGGCGCGATCGCGTTGGCTTTGCGGCGGCGACGCGTCGCGATTGCGCCGTAAAGCCGACGCGTGCACGATTCCTTGTTTTTTAACATTCGTTCACTACGTGTGTTCGCCTTTTCGTTTGTCTGCGTAGTAGAAAAGGCTAAAACACGTACATGAAGAAAGATACAATCAAGCAAATAATCCGGCTTTGGTTCGACCGCCTTGTTGGTCGAAACGATGAGCGCGCTGTCAAGCAATGGCTTGCCGGCACGGATGACGAGTCGGACAAGCGAGACGCTTTCTTCGATATTTGGCAGCAGGCAGATGGTTTCGACGCTGCCGACGGCTTTGCCGATGCTGCCACCACACGCGACGCCCTTGCCCGCTTCGAGGCTACACGCGACGCCTACGAGCACAAGCTCGCGGCTCGCGCCCGTCGTCGTGCCTTCATGCGCATTGCCGCCTCCATTGCCATCCCCGTGGTCACGGCGGTGGCGGTGTGGCTCGGCTCCACATATTATTATGATGTAGACACCAAGCTCGTGGAGATGACCGTGCCCGCGAATGGGCTCGACAGCCTTATGCTGCCCGACGGCACGCTGGTCTACGTCAACGGCAGCAGCACCCTGTATTATCCAAAGCAGTTCGGCCGTGGCGACCGCGACGTCTACCTCCTTGGCGAGGCCAACTTCAAGGTTGCCAAAGACAAGCGCCACCCCTTCATCGTGCATGCCAACAAGCTGAGCGTCCAGGCCGTGGGCACCAAGTTCAACGTCCATGCCCCACAAGATTCCAATACCATCACCGCCACGCTTGAAGAGGGATTGGTGAAGGTCTACGACGGAAAGTTCACCTCGATGCTCCGCCCTGGCGACCAGATAGAATACGACAAGCTGACGGGAGCCGCACGCAAGCACAGCGCGAGGATTGCCCCCGTGGTGAGCTGGACCAAGGGCGACATGGCATTCGACAAGGCCACCCTCCGCGAGATCATTGGCACGATAAGCCAGCGCTTCGACGTGGCGATAAAGATGCCAGCCAAGGTCAACATGAACAGGAGGTTCACCATGGAGTTCCGCCACGACGAGTCGCTTGAGGAAATCCTGAAGGTCGTCACCTCTGTGCAGAAATACCACTACAAGATAGACGGGCGAAACGTTACCATATACCGCTCGCCGTCCTAAACCTCTCCAAATCTTCACCATACACCTGCAACCTACATATACTACGACACGAGAACGCCGACGCGGGAACGCCGGCACGAGAACGAAAACTAATAGTTACAAAACCAATTATATAAACCAAAGCGTATGAAAAACAGAAAGACTCCCTTGGGCAACAGGGGAATGGCTACTGCATTTGCTCTTATGCTTTCGCTTTCAATGGCTTACGGCCAGAAGCAGCACATACAACTGCCTTCTCGTCAAGCCACTGTACAACAAGTAATTAAGACCATAGAGCAGCAGACGAAAATGTCCGTGGACTATGAACTTGGCAACATAGACCTGCGGAAGAAAGTTTCCTTCACCAGCAAAGACACCAACCTGGCCAGCGTGCTCGGGCAGATGTTGCAAGGCTCTGGCCTGGAATACGAGATCCAGCAGCGCCACATCATCATCCGCAAGGCAGACGCCAAGGCTCAAGGCCAGCCGCAGCAGACCAAGAAGAAGGCTGCCACAGAGAAAGTCACCGGACACGTCACCGACAGCAACGGCGAGCCGCTCATCGGCGTCAGCGTGAAGACCAAAGATGGCGGAGTGGCTATTACCGACATCGACGGCAACTTCTCCATCAACGCATCGCGCGGCGAGACGCTGGAGTTCTCCTATGTAGGCTTCAACAACAAGGAGGTGCGCGTGAAAGGCAACTCCGTGGAGGCGTCATTGGAGGAAGACAACAAGGTGCTCAACGAGGTCGTGGTTACCGCACTCGGCATCAAGAAGGAGGCCAAGTCGCTGTCTTACAACGTGCAGCAGCTCAACTCCGACGCCGTGACCACCGTGAAAGACGCCAACTTCGTCAACTCGCTCAACGGTAAGGTGGCAGGCGTGCAGATCAACGCCAGCTCATCGGGCATCGGCGGAGCGTCGCGTGTCGTGATGCGTGGTGTCAAGTCAATCAACGGCAACAACAACGTGCTCTACGTCATCGACGGCATTCCAATGACCGACGTGCAAGGCGACCAGCCCGAGAGCATGTACGACGGCGCTGGCTCTACCGGCGACGCCATATCCAACCTCAACCCCGACGACATCGAGTCCATCTCCGTGCTCTCAGGCCCTTCGGCAGCCGCCCTCTATGGTAGCGAGGCGAGCAACGGCGTAATCCTCGTCACGACAAAGAAGGGAAAAGAAGGCAAGCTCGATGTCACCTACACCGGCAGCTTCCAGTTCTCCCATCCGTTCGTGATGCCCGAGTTCCAGAACACCTACGGCCAGACATCCTCCACAAGCTACGAGAGCTGGGGCAGCAAGCTCTCTGAGCCGTCGAGCTACAACCCCGCCGACTTCTTCCAGACCTCTACCAACTTCTCCAACACGGTGGCGGTGTCCACGGGCACGGAGCGCAACCAGACATATTTCTCCCTTGGTTCCAACAACGCAGAGGGACTGATCCACAACAACGACTACGACCGCTACAACCTCAGCGTGCGCAACACGAGCAAGTTCCTGAAAGACAAGATGACCCTCGACCTGAGCTACATGATGACATCGGTCAAGGAGCAGAACATGATCTCGCAGGGACAATATTTCAACCCCATCTACGCACTCTACCTCTTCCCTCCAGGGGCCGACTTCAACGCCGTGAAATACTTTGAGCGTTACGACTCCGACCGCAACTTCCCCGTGCAGTACTGGCCTTGGGGCGACATGAGCATGAGCATGCAGAACCCCTACTGGACCACCGAGCGCGACAAGTTTGTCAACCACAAGGAGCGCCACATCTTCACCGCCTCGCTCAAGTATGAGATCGCGCCTTGGATCAGCCTCACCGGCCGCGTGAAGTACGACCGTTCCGACGACCGCTACGAGAAGAAATACTACGCCAGCACCATCAACCAGTTCGCCCACGGCGACAACGGTGCCTATGGCCTCACCCACCAGAACTCAAGGCAGTATTACGCCGAGGCGTTCGCCAACATCAACAAGTATTTCGACCACGACCGCTGGAACATCACGGCCACCATCGGCACGAGCTTCGACCAGCGCAACCTCGACCGCGACGGCTGGGAAGGCCCGTTGGCAAAGGTGCCAAACCTCTTCACCGTGAGCAACGTCCTCACATCTGACCCTAACACCAAGCACTCGCAGAGCGGCTACGAGACCCGCAAGGAGGCCCTCTATGGCAGTGCGCAGCTCGGCTACAAGTCGATGGCATACCTCGACGTGACGGCACGCAACGACTGGTCGTCGAAGCTCGCCGGAGCGCAGAAGAGCTTCTTCTATTGGAGCGCCGGTATCTCAGGCATATGGACGGAGATAGTGCCGCAAATCAAGAGCGACAGCTACCTCAACTACCTGAAGACGCGCATCAGCTACTCGGAGGTGGGCAATGACCCGACAGACCCGTTCCTCACCATGACCACATACCCCGTGACCAACGCCGGTCCGTCGACCTCGACCTTCAAGAAGAACTCAAGCCTCACGGCTGAGCGCACCAAGTCGTGGGAGGCTGGTATCGACTTCGTGCTCTTCCACAACCGCTTGAAGGTGAACGCCACCCTCTACCACTCGCGCACCTACAACCAGTTCTTCAACATCAAGTTGCCCGAGACGTCAGGCTACACCAACATGTGGGTCAACGGCGGACGTGTAGACAACAAGGGCGTTGAGCTGAGCGCGCGCTTCAACCAGCCGCTCGGACCAGTGGAGTGGGAGACCTACCTCACGTGGACGCTCAACCGCAACAAGGTGAAGAAGCTCATCACCGACTACAAGGATCCTGAGAGTGGCGAGACCTACTCGCTTGGGCAGATGGACCTCGGCGGATTCAACGGCGTGCGACAGACCATCACCGAGGGCGGAACGCTGGGCGACATCTACGTGCGCACACTGAAGACCGATGAGCACGGAGGCTACTACATCGACACGCAGAACTACAATGTGGTGGCTACGGCAAACGAATATAAGTACGCTGGCACGACCCTGCCAAACTATAACCTCTCTTGGGGCAACAACTTCAGCTGGAAAGGCTTCCACCTCGGATTCCTCTTCACCTACCGCAACGGTGGACGCGTCGTGTCGCTCACGCAGAGCCTCATGGACGCCTACGGCACGTCGAAGGCGTCGGCTGACGCGCGCGACAACGGCGGCGTGGTGCTGCAAGGCTTCAAGCTCGACGCCCACGACTACTACACAACCGTGGCAAGCCCAACGTCGACAATCGCCTCGCAGTATGTATATAGCGCAACCAACCTGCGCCTGCAAGAGCTGAGCTTCGGCTACGACATTCCTATACATAAGTACGTGGGATGGATCAAGGGCTTGACGTTGAACTTCGTCGCCCACAACCTGTGGATGATCTACAACAAGGCGCCGTTCGACCCCGAGATGACCGCAAGCACGGGCACCTACAACCAGGGCATCGACTACTTCATGCAGCCAAGCCTCCGCACCATGGGCTTCTCGGTGAAAGTTAAGTTCTAATCAGACCAAGACATTCAGACAACCATTGAACATTATATTATGAAATCAATCATCAAATATACGTTTCTCGGTGCCATCACAATGATGGCGATGTCGGCTTGCACCGACAACTTCGAGAAGATAAACACCAATCCTCACGAGGCCACAGAGGGGATGATGGAGCAAGACGGACTGAAGATGGGTTCCTTCTTCTCGCAGATGCTCATCCGCATGGTCCCGTTCACGGCTGGCGGCGTGCAAGACGACAGCTATGGATCAACCGGTGCCTACCAGCACTTCCAGGGGCTTAACTCCGACTGGTACTCGGGCTACATCGGCGCCACCGGCACGTGGAAGAGCAGCAACCACAACGGATGCTACTCCTTCTCGCAAGACTGGGGCAACAAGATGTACTCGCAGTGCTTCACGCAGATTATGCCAGCGTGGCAGAATCTCGCCAAGAACGCCATCGCCATCAATCAGCCACAGGTGAAAGCCCTGGGCGACGTGGTGAAGGTGCTCGCCATGCACCGCGTCACCGACTACTATGGCCCAATTCCCTACACGACCTTCAAGCAGGGTAACGTCAACGCGCAGTTCGACTCGCAGCAGGCTGTCTACAAGCGCTTCTTTGAGGAACTCGACAGCGCCATCGACGTTCTCACGCCCTATGCACAGGCTGGCACGAAGATTATGTCTAAGTACGACTACGTCTATTCCGGCGACGCCAAGAAGTGGACGCAACTCGCCAACACCCTTCGCCTTCGCCTCGCCCTGCGCGTGGTCTACGTAGACCCGACGTTGGCAAAGACAGAGGGAGAGAAGTCGGCTGCCTCAACGGTCGGCTTCCTTGAGAGCGCCAGCGACGACGCCCAGATTGTGAGCACCAGCATCTCGCTGATGAACCCACTCTACGAGCAGGCTTACTCATGGGGTGAAGAGCGCATGAGCGCAACGATGGACTCTTATCTCAACGGCCTGAAGGACCCACGCCTGAGCAAGTATTTCAAGGAGGCAGGCGAGGGTGGCTACCATGGCGTGCGCCAGGGTGCCAACGTCAACTCCAATGGCAAGGACGATTACCAAGGCGATAAGATATCAAATCTCAACCTCACCGCCATATCGCCAATCTACATCATGAAGGCTTCGGAGAGCTATTTCCTACGTGCTGAGGCCGCGCTTCGCGGTTGGAACATGGGCGGCACCGCCAAAGACTTCTATGAGGAAGGTGTGAGAGTGGCGTTCAAGGAGAGCGGAGCCGACGGTGCCGACGCTTATCTCGGCGACAGCAAGAGCCAGCCAGAGGCATACGTTGACAACACAGGCAACAGCGATGACTACAACCAGCCCAGCACCATAACGGTGAGTTGGGACGACGCCGCCAACTTCGAGACCAACCTTGAGCGCATCATCACCCAGAAGTGGATTGCCAACTGGCCAATCAGTCCCGAGGCATGGGCAGAATACCGTCGCACGGGCTACCCGAAGATTATTCCCGTGGTGCGCAACATGAGTGGCGGCGCCATCGACACAAACCTCGGCATTCGCCGCATGCCTTATCCTTCCACGTTGTACGAGACCAATGCTGAGGCCATGCAGGGAGCGGTCAAACAGCTTGGCGGCACCGACAATGGTGGCACGAAATTGTGGTGGGACAAGAACCCCAATCATTAAACTTGTTTTCAAAACCATTAACGAAATCGAAACATGAAACTGAGAAATATCCTTTATGTGGCCGTCCTGGGCATCGCCGGAAGCATCGCCATGAGCAGTTGCGATACTGAGGCTGAGGCCGTCGACATACAGAGGCTGACCACTTATGACTCACAATACTACGAGAACCTGCGAGCCTTCAAGCAGAGCCCTCACGAGATAAGCTATTGCTACTACGCGGCGTGGGCGCCACCAGAGGGCAGCACGGGCGAGAAGATCACCAAGTCGTGGGGCGAGAAGTTCATGGGCCTGCCCGACTCGCTCGACATCTGCAACCTGTGGATGGGCCTGCCCGACAAGGAGACGCAGCCCACCGCCTATGCCGACATGGTGGAGACGCGCGAGAAGAAAGGCACGCGCTTCGTGTTCCACGCCGACGCCTCCAACTACAACCACAAGTTCTGGTATCGCGACGCGGACCTGAAGGTGAACAAGGACAGCGTGGTCGACTTGTCGAAGGACCGTTCTGAGGAAGCCATCCGCGCATATGGCCGCTGGGTCGTGGACACGGTCGTGAACAACGACCTCGACGGCGTTGACTTCGACTGCGAGGGATGGTCGGGCAACAACGTGCGCATCGTCGTGGACGAGGTGAACAAGTATTTCGGTCCCGAGGGCAAGTGGCCTGAGCGACTGGTCATCATCGACTACTTCGGAGGTTATCCAAGCGGCGTGAATGAAGACCAGCTCGACTTCATCGTCAAGCAGGCCTACAGCGGACAGGGCTCCGGCGTGGGCGCAAGCGGTCCCGACGAGAAGACCGTCTACTGCGAGTCGTTCGGACAGAAGCACAACGGTGGTGAGATAGAGTATTACGCTAAGTGGGAGCCGGGCAACGGCAAGCGCAAGGGCGGTTGCGGAGCCTTCTACATCGACCACAACTACTCGAACACCACGCAGCACAAGTATTTCCCCGACGGGTCAGAGGACAGCTCAACCGACGACGCGCCTTACAGCGCCTTCCGCAGAGCCATCCAGATAATGAATCCCGCGGTGCATAAATAGGACAAGAACAAGTATTTATCACAAAGAAACACTATTATGAACAAGATATTCCATTCACTGATAATGGCAGTCGTTGCCACCGGAAGCTTTGTTCTCTCCGGTTGCAATGCCGAGGGCGACGGTTTCAACTACGACCGCAACGGACTGCTGATGACGGGCACGGAGAAGACGCCGCTGCAAAAGTTCGTCGTTGAGGACGTGCCGTCAACATACCCCATCACGGTGTCGTCGACGAAGAAGGTGAGCGCCGACGTTGACCTCACGGTGGCCATTGACACGTCGCTCGTGTCGAAGTATAACGCGGAGAACGGCACCAACTTCTACGCCATACCCGCGGGCGCCGTCAAGCTCAACGCCTCGGAGCTGAAGATCAAGGCCGGTGAGGCCATCTCGTCTGCCACCAACGTCGAGATGGTGAGCACCGACGACTTCGCCACTGGCCGCACATACCTCATCCCCGTGACCATCAAGAGCGCCAAGGGTGGCACCGACGACGTGATTGAGGCGTCGCGCACGCTCTACCTGCGTGTCAGCCGCATCCTCAACTTCTATGCCTTGGAGAACAACTACAACGCGTCGAGCAACTTTGTCTTCGACGACAGCAAGCGCGTGGACCTCTCCAAGTATACCATCGAGTTCAAGGTTTACCCCACATCGCTCGGCACGGGCATAGCCTCCGACAACCAGATTCAGCGTGTGCTCTCCATCGAGGGCAAGGGCGAGGAGAACGCCAACATGTTCCGCTTCGGTGAGTCGGGCACGGCACGCAACTGCCTGCAGTGGATTCTGCCCGGTGGCAGGGCCTTCTCGAAGACCCTCTTCGGCAACAACCGTTGGTACCTCGTCTCGTGCACATACGACGGCACCGACTACGTGATGTATGTCGACGGCGTGAAAGACGCGCAAGCCACAAGCCCAGGCAAGGTGATGCCTTTCCAGCGTTTCGAGCTCGGCATGTCGTGGGCAGGCTATCCCAGCGGGCAGTTCTTCCACGGCCGCATGTGCGAGATTCGCGTGTGGAACCGCGTGCTCTCCGCAAGCGAGATTGAGGGCGGAATGGCTGGCGTAGACCCGAAGTCGGACGGCTTGCTGGCCTACTGGAAGATGGATCAGGCGTCAGGCCCAATCATCAAGGACGTGACCGGCAACGGCTACGACATGGACTGGACGCAGTCGAAGCGTGACAAGAGGGGCAATGGCAACCTCGACGCCACTCCAGACGCGGCTAACTACATTAAGTTTGTGAAAGACAACAACAACAAGGTATCGCAATAACATCATGAAAACACATAATCTATATATCGCGTTAGGCTTATCGGTCATGCTGGGCTTGGGGCTTGCCTCATGCTCAAGCGACGAGAGCTACGACGTAAAGGGCAATCCTGCCGACCTGGTGTTCCTCAGCAAGGCCACCCAAAAGGAGTTCACAGGAGTAATCTACCACACGCCCGTCGGCGAGTTCGGCTCCGCCAAGGCTTATTTCCCCGCCCAGATCCAGCGTCCCACCACTGGCGACGTGACCGTGAGCGTGGTGGCGGACACGAGCCTCGTGAGCAAGTATAACGACGCCCACGGCACATCATATGTCTCGGCGCCCGCCGACGTGCTCGGCAGCCTCAAGGTGAAGAACGCCACCATAAAGCAGGGCGAGTATATCACCACCGACTCGGTGGAGGTCGAGGTGCCTCAGGAGTCGTTTGCCAAGCTCACCGCTCCCGCCTACCTTATCCCCCTCAAGCTCTCGCCGTCTGGTGCCGAGGGCAGTGCGGACCAAGGCGTGGGATATCTCATCGTGAACACGGGCAACAACTTCATCAAGTTCAAGTCAGCCACCGCCACAACGGGCGTTGTCAACACGCCGGTGGGCGTCTTTGGCGGCATCAGCGTGTCGTACACGCCGAGCGCGCAAGTGAAGCTTGGCTCAGACGCCACAATCTCGCTGAAGGCCGACATGTCGCTGGTGGACGCTTACAACCAAGCCAACAACACGCAATACAAGGCCCTGCCCGACAACGTGGTCAGCACCCTGAGCGTTGCCTCCACGACCATCCCTGGCACGTCGACGCAGGCTGAGGGCGACGTCAAGGTGACGGCTCCCGAAGACGCTGCCAAGACGCTCGCCATAGGCTCATACATCGTGCCCATGCGCCCCGTGGTGACAGTCGACGGCAAGCAGACCGAGCTCGACGAGCCTGTCTACATGATTGTCAACGTGACGGAGACCTTGATAAACGACGACGCGAAGAAGATAATAGGCAGCGAGATTTCGGGCAGCGAGATCAGTTGTGTCTCTGCCGACGGCCTTAACGCCTCAAACTTCTCGACCAGCGGATGGGGCTTCACCAACAAACAGTCCACGGCAAGCTTCGTGCTCGACCTTGGCTCGGAGCATTCCGTCACGGGCTTCCTTCTCGGTAGCGACGTCGCCACCGACACCAACGTGGAGGTGAGCGCCGACGGCCAGACCTGGACCACGCTTGGAGCCACCAGCGAGCACAAGGGCGTAAGCGTCAGGTCGGGTTGGTACTCCTACACCGCCTACGTGCTCTACGGGGCAGTGAAGGCTCGCTACCTGCGCGCATCCATGACCCTCAGCCTGAGCTATTGGGGCTGGAGCTACACGCAATATGGCTACTGCGCCATGACCAAGATTGCCATTTACGCGGAATAAAGTAAACAGGCTCTTAAACTAACATCCGGTCTGTGTCTGTCTCATGTGGATAGGCACAGACCTTTCTTGTTTTCTGACATTGGCGAAGAATTATTGCTTCAGAAGAAAAGCCTTCTCGCATTTTATGCCTACCTTTGCCAAATCACGAAAAACCATGAATTACGCTAAAGCTATGATAAACCATCGTCTTCTTTCCATGGCGTTGTCGTGCGCCATCGTGCCGCTTCAACTCTTCTCCCAGACGGGCACGCCGTCGGAGCCAGTGCGCTATGTCGGCGGCGAGATTTGCAACCCCAGGCTCCATGAGGGCGGCTTCCGCTATGTCATAGGCACGGAGAACGTCCAGGTGATGCGCGCCAACCGCGCCGCGGGTGCCGTCGCCGACCCAAACGTTGCCGACTCGGCGAACGCCATCGGCTGGACCTACAACCACGCGCCAAACCTGACCTACTGGAATGGCAAGTTCTATCTCGAATACTTGTCGAACCCCAAGGACGAGCAGCAGCCTCCCGGGCACACGCTCCTCGTCACCTCCACGGACGGCCGCAACTGGGGCGAGCCTTTCGTGGTGTTCCCCATGTACAAGGCACCCAAGGGCGTCGCCTTCCCCAAGCCATACTACGGCTACATCATGCACCAGCGCATGGGCTTCTACACCGCTCCCAACGGCAGGCTGCTCGTGGTGGGATTCTACGGCCACAGCTACGACCCCTTCAAGAAAGGCGGCATAGGCAGGGTGGTGCGCGAGATGAAGGCCGACGGCACGATGGGGCCAATTTACTTCGTGCGCTATTCCTCGCACACCAGTTGGAATGAGACCAACACCGGCTTCCCCTTCTTTGAGCGTTCCAAGGACAAGGGCTTCAAGGAGGCTTGCCGTGCGCTGCTCGCCGACAAGCTGAAGACCTTGCAATGGATCGACGAGGACCGTGGCTTGGATGGCTTCTACACCCTGAAAGACTCCATCAACCGCGTGCAGGCAACGAGCTATTTCCATCGGTACGACGGCAAGGTCGTGGCACTGTGGAAGTGGTCCTACGCCGCCCTCTCGCCCGACGAGGGCCAGAGCTGGTCCACGCCCGTGCGATGCCCGTCGCTCATAATGGCAGGCGGCAAGCAATGGGGACAGCGCACGGCAGACGGTCGCTACGCCTTGGCGTTCAACCCGATAGAGACACAACCTTACCGCTATCCGCTGACCATGATGACGAGCGCCGACGGCATAGTGTTCGACTCGATAGGCGTCGTGCATGGCGAGGTGCCGCCACGCCGGTTCATGGGCGAGAACAAGGACTTCGGCCCTTGCTACGTGCGCGGGATAACCGAGGGCGAGCAGACGCCGCCGGGCAACGACATGTGGCTCACATACAGCGTCAACAAGGAAGACATCTGGGTGAGCCGAGTGCAGTTGCCGGCGCGCACCACGTGGACGGGACCCGTGGACGACAACTTCGACGACGTGGCGGCAGGCGCAGCCATTCCCAACTGGAACATCTATCGTCCGCAGTGGTGCCAAGTGGCGGTCGACGCCGAGCACCACCTGTGCCTCAGCGATGAGGATCCTTACGACTACGCGCGAGCCATTCGCGTCTTCGAGGAGTCGCGGAAGGCTACCATAGGCTTCGACCTGAAGGTTGAGGCTGAGCGCGACGAGCCTTTCGAGGTGGACGTCACCGACAGGCATGGCGCGCGTGCCGTGTCGCTGAGCTTCCACGATGGCAAGATAACAATGGCTGGAAAGCCGTGCGGCAGTTACAAAGTGGGCGAGTGGCAGAGGGTCTCCATCGTTGTCGACGGCAATGAGGTGAGCGTCAATGGCGTGGCGCTGGCTCCGCTCCATGCGGTGAAGAGCGTGGAGCGCTTGAGCTTCCGCACCGGCGGCTATCGCGAGTTGCCCGACAGGAACACGCCAAACCAGGCTCCTGCGCCACCGTTGCCAGGTTGCGACAAGAAGGTGGCACCGTCTCGCTACTTGATAGATAGTGTGTCGGTGAGGTAGTTGTCGGTTTCGGAGGCGTGCGGTCCATTTTTCTTCACACGGATCTTAAAGATTTAAAAGATGGCTACGCCGCATGCGGCTACGCGGAGGATTAACAACCGACGTGCAGGGGCGGGTCTTGTGCCCGCCCGCAACCAATGTGAACGCATCGGCAGATCACAAGACGTTGGGCCATTCGGGTTGCGGGCGGGCACAAGACCCGCCCCTGCAAAGCATCCGTGGTGGTTCGACGTGCAGGGGCAGGTCTTGTGCCTGCCCGCAACCAATGTGAACGCATTGACAAATCACAAGACGTTGGGCCATTCGGGTTGCGGGCGGGCACAAGACCCGCCCCTGCAAAGCATCCGTGGTGGTTCGACGTGCAGGGGCGGGCCTTGTGCCTGCCCGCAACCAATGTGGATGAAGCATGGTATGCGTAATCGGCGAAGCCGACATCTTTAAAATCTTTTTTATCCGTGTGAAAAAAAACGCCATCCGTGTGGAGGAAAAACCGTCTTCTGTGCGAGAGAATACCGCAATGCGTATGGGGAAATATTGCCATCCGTGCGAGAAAGAATCGCAGTCCGCATGGCAGAACCGCATGAGAGCCCCTGCCCCCGTTTGCCGTTGCGCCGCAACGGCAACGCGATCGCGCCGCAAGGGCGGTGCGTTTACGCCGCAATGGCATCGCCTTTGCGGCGTAAACGCGATTTATCCACGTCAATATGTAATTTGTCGTCAACTTTTCTCGTTTTCTCATTTGTTTCCATTAACTTTGTCGATGAAACAAAGTCAGTAACTAAAACCGAAAAGAAGATGCGACAAAATCGACAATTGTTTGCGACAATAGCCCTAAGTCTGTTAACCTTCTCCAATGCGGCGGCCCAACGGTCCACGCCATTGAAATATTGGTTCGACACCCCTACTACGTTGCGAGGACAAGCCATTTGGCTTCAGTCGGGCACCGACCGCAACCCCACGAGGCAGCAGCTTGAACGTGCGGGCGACACGGCGACCAACCCCGACAAGGAGTGGGAGGCTCGCTCACTGCCCATCGGCAACGGCAGCATAGGCGGCAACGTGTTTGGCTCGGTGGAGGCTGAGCGCATCACGTTCAACGAGAAGACGTTGTGGCGCGGAGGCCCCAACACGGCAAAAGGCGCCGCCTACTATTGGGACGTGAACAAGCAGTCGGCTCCCGTCGTGGCGCAGATACGTGAGGCGTTCGAGCGAGGCGACTGGAAGGAAGCCACACGCCTGACCCAGAAAAACTTCAACAGCGTGGTGCCCTACGAGGCCACGGCTGAGGACCCGTTCCGCTTTGGCAGCTTCACCACGGCTGGAGAGTTCTGCATCGAGACAGGGCTCAGCGCCGTGGGCATGACGCGCTACCGCCGCGAGCTCTCCCTCGACTCTGCCCTCGCCAAGGTGAGCTTCAGCAAGGACGGGGTGGACTATCGCCGCGAGTTCTTCGTGTCGTATCCAGCCAATGCCATGGTAGTGCGCTTCACGGCGTCGCAAGGCGGCAAGCAAGACCTTGCGCTCAGGTACGTGCCCAACCCCGTGTCTACGGGCACCATGGCGGGCGACGGCTCCGACGCGCTTTGCTGGACGGCTCGGCTCGACAACAACAACATGGAGTATGTGGTGCGCGTCAAGGCGATGGCAAAGGGCGGAACGGTGGCTAACCGCGATGGCAAGCTGACGGTAAAAGGCGCCGACGAGGTGGTGTTCCTCATCACCGCCGACACCGACTATCGCGCCAACTACGACCCCGACTTCAACGACCCGAAGGCTTACGTGGGCGTGGATCCCGCGCAGACCACTGCCGATTGGCTCGCCAAGGCAGCCGCGAAGGGTTACGCCAGCCTGCTGAACGAACATTTTGCCGACTATTCCAACCTCTTCGACAAGGTGACGCTCGACATCAACGAGGCATCGCTGGGCGACGACCAACCCATCGACCGCCGCTTCGCGGCATACCGCAAGGGCAAGCCCGACTATTATCTTGAGCAGCTCTATTATCAGTTTGGCCGCTACCTGCTCATAGCGTCGTCGCGTCCGGGCAACATGCCAGCCAACCTGCAAGGCGTTTGGCACAACAACGTCGACGGCCCGTGGAGAGTGGACTACCACAACAACATCAACCTGCAGATGAACTATTGGCCGGCTTGCTCCACAGGACTGGAGCAGTGCGAGCTGCCGCTGTTCGACTTCATACGCACGCTCATCAAGCCCGGCACGGTGACGGCAAAGTCGTATTTCGGCACGCGCGGCTGGACGACATCCGTCTCGGGCAACATCTTCGGCTTCACGTCGCCACTCGAAAGCGAGGAAATGTCGTGGAACTTCTCGCCGTTTGCCGGCCCTTGGCTCGCCACGCACCTCTGGGATCACTACGACTACACGCGCGACCGCGCCTTCCTCGCGTCGTATTATGATATATTGAAAGGCTCCGCCGACTTCGCCTCCGACTATCTCTGGCATCGCGCCGACGGCGTCTATACCGCCGCGCCATCCACGTCGCCCGAGCACGGTCCAGTGGACCAAGGCGCCACATTCGCCCACGCCGTCATACGCGAGGTGCTCATGGACGCGGTGGAGGCAAGCCGCGTGCTCGGCAAGAGCGCAAAGGAACGCCAGCAGTGGGAAGACGCGCTGAAGCACATCGCGCCCTACAAGGTCGGCCGCTACGGGCAGCTCATGGAGTGGTCTACCGACATTGATGACCCGAAAGACGAGCACCGCCACGTGAACCACCTCTACGGTTTGCACCCTGGACACACAATCTCGCCCGTGACAACGCCCGACTTGGCAAAGGCAGCCAAGGTGGTGCTTGAGCATCGTGGCGACGGCGCCACAGGCTGGTCGATGGGCTGGAAGCTCAACCAGTGGGCGCGACTGCACGATGGCAACCACGCCTACAAGCTCTATGGCAACCTGCTGAAGAACGGCACGCTCGACAACTTGTGGGACACGCATCCGCCATTCCAGATCGACGGCAACTTTGGTGGCACCGCCGGCGTCACGGAGATGCTCCTGCAGAGCCACATGGGCTTCATCCACTTGCTGCCGGCATTGCCCGACGCTTGGGCTGAAGGCTCGGTGAGCGGATTGGATGCCCGTGGCAACTTCACCGTCTCCATCAGCTGGAAGCAAGGCAAGCTCGTGAAGGCGACATTCCTCTCTGGCTCAGGCGTGCCATGCGTCGTGCGCTACGGCAACAGCGAGCTGAAGTTCAAGACGCGCAAAGGCGCAAGCTACACCGTGGTGGCAGCCGGCGACAAGCTGAAGGTCGTGGGTGGAGGCGCCAAATAGTGGCCGACGGCAACGAAACGGATTCACGGCGATAAATTAGCGAGAAAATTCAATAAAAAAGGCGTGAAAGGTTTGCTGGTTTATTAAAAATATGTAACTTTGCACGCTGTTTAGGGGGCATTGTCCCTACGCATTAAAGTTAGAACCTTAAAATAGTTGGATGAAGAAAGACAATTTGAAAGATCAGTACCGCATCAATGGACAGATTCATGTGCGGGAAGTTCGTGTGGTAAGTGATGGCGGCTCAGAGGTGATGCCTACGCGCAAAGCCTTGGATATGGCACGTCAGCAAGAGCTCGACTTGGTAGAGATCTCTCCCAACGCTCAACCACCAGTCTGTCGTATCATCGACTATAGCAAGTTCCTCTATCAGCAGAAGAAGCGTCAGAAGGAGATGAAGCAGAAGCAGGTCAAGGTGGAGGTCAAGGAGATACGCTTCGGACCCCAGACCGATGACCACGACTATCAGTTCAAGCTCAAGCACGCCAAGGAGTTCCTTGAGGAAGGCAACAAGGTGCGTGCATACGTGTTCTTCCGCGGTCGCAGCATCCTCTTCAAGGATCAGGGCGAGGTGCTTCTGCTCCGTTTCGCCAACGATCTTGAGGAAGTGGCAAAGGTAGAGCAGCTCCCGAAGCTCGAAGGCAAGAAGATGTTCCTCTTCCTCGCCCCTAAGAAAGCCGGCGTGGCTAAGCAAAGCCAGCAGAAGCGCGACAGGCTCGCCAAGGAAGCCGTGGAGAAGGAACAGCAAAAGCTGAAAGACGAGGAGGATGCCAAGAAGAAAGGCTTGCTCGGAAACGCCAAGGGCGCTGCGGAGCTCCTCGCAAAGCTCAACACCGAAGCTTGACGACGTTGGCACAACGCCTCTCGCTCAACATTGGAAATTTCACTGCGTGGCCCCGCCTGGTATATGCGTTGCCACCTTTTATAAACAACAAATAAATAATAACAAAAATGCCAAAAGTAAAGACAAACTCCGGCGCCAAGAAGAGATTCTCATTCACCGGAACAGGTAAGATCAAGCGTCATCACGCTTATCACAGTCACATCTTGACTAAGAAGACGAAGAAGCAGAAGCGTAATCTGGTTCACCAGACTCTCGTGGACGGCACCAACATCAAGCAGGTGCGCGACTTGCTTTGCCTCCGTTAACTTAACAGGCGTGTTAAAAGTAAACTTAGTCAAAACGAATTAAAGAAGAAAAATTATGCCAAGATCAGTAAATCACGTAGCATCGAAAGCTAAGAGAACAAGGATACTGAAGAAGACCAAGGGCTACTTTGGTGCCCGCAAGAACGTCTGGACCGTAGCCAAGAACACTTATGAGAAGGGTCTCACATACGCTTACCGCGACCGTCGCACCAAGAAGCGCAACTTCCGCGCTCTTTGGATCCAGCGTATCAACGCCGCTGCTCGCCAGTATGAGATGAGCTACTCTCAGCTCATGGGCGCGCTCCACAAGGCCGGCATCGAGATCAACCGTAAGGTCCTCGCTGACCTCGCCATGAACAACGAGGCTGCTTTCAAGGCCATCGTTGAGAAGGTTAAGTAAGATTGACCCACAGAAGGAGTTAGCAAACAACCAATCATAGTTAAGGGATGTTCCACGTTTCGTGGCGCATCCCTTTTCTGATTCTTACCGGCGTGACCTGTGGGCGGCACCAGCGTAACGCGCGGACGGCACCAGCGCAACGCGCGCCCGTTGCCGGCGCTTTTCTCTTCGGCAATCGCCGCATTGTCGTGATTGATGCACTTTTCCCGTTTTTTAAATGCGCGCAAAGCGCAAAGATAACGAATTAATATCGAAACAGTTGACCAACAATACGATTATTCGTTGTTTTTGTAAATTACCCAGCCTTTCATAGCTTGTTTCTCAGTTTTTTTGCCTACATTTGTAAGTACAGAGGAACAATCTAAGAAATGTCAGAGAAGAAAACCATCATCACTATTTGGGCAATAGTGTTCTGTATCTTATTGGGGAATTATGTCTTTAACCCAAACCGCATGGACACGCGGAAGGCAATGGACGATAAGGGAGCGCAGACGGGCAAGGACTATATGCTTTCGTCGCTCAACATCACCAGCTTTGCCTTGGACAAGCGCGAGTTGATGTGGATAGGCACATCGGCGGGCATCAATGTGTATGACGGCAAGGACTATATCCAGTTTTATCACGACACCAAGGACTCCACCGCCTTGCCCGACGACTACATCAACGTGCTGCATCTCGACAAGAGGGGCCGAATGTGGGTCGGCACGCAGAACGGGCTGGCTCGCTACGTTGGCGCCTATCGCTTCCATCGTGTCGCATTGCCCAATGCCGCAAGCGGGGACGTGATAGCCATCGAAGACGCCGACGATGGCGTATTGGTGAGCAATGGCAAGACCACCTATCATGTCGACGACAACGATGAGGTGACCGCCGCCCGCCAGACCATCGCACCGAACAACATCAAGGCGCCGCTGCCCGATGACAACTTCCTCTTACGTAAACCACGCGACATCGCGGTCGCGACCTATAAAGACCTTGGAGGCAACCTGTGGGTGGGCTATCGCAATGCCGGTTACCAAGTGATCTCGCCCAACCGCACGGCATATCAATATGCCAACGCCAACCCTCTGGCAAAGACAACCGACGGCAAGGACATCATCAGCCTTGCCCAAGTGGGTCGGCGCATCCTTGCCGGCACCACGTTGCGCCTTTACGTTTATGACACGGAGAGCAGGCAACTCAACGAGACTTATTTCCGAAAGCTGTTCGACTCCATACCGACGCCGGAGAAGCTTGCCGTCAATCACATCGTGGCTTACGACGACCAACGGGCATGGTTGGTGGGCAACAGGCAGGTGCTGAGCATCTCTGTGGCTGGCGGAAAGCCTGCGATTGTAGACAAGACCCAACCGTTGGGGCTTTTGGGTTGTGGCGTAAAGGCAGGCGGCTGCCTCTACGTCTGCAGCGAGCGTCGCGGCGTGTTGCGTTTCTCGTTTGGCGAGTCGCGACCAACCATCATGCCGATCTCCAACCGCTGGTACGATGAAGAGACGCAGATGACCACACTGAGCAATGGCGACCTTTTCCTCTTCATGAAAAACATGCACTTGGGCATTCTCTCCACCAAGACGGGCAAATTGCGCGAGCTCAACGTTTCGGGCGCGCCCGACTATGGCAACATTGACCCTGCCTTCGTGCGACAAGACTCGTATGGTAACGTATGGCTCGGCACCAAGCGCTACGGCCTTTATTGTCTCGACATGGCAAAACGGGAGGTGCGCCGCGTCGAGAGCCTGAACGACGTGCACATACAAGCGCTCATCGAAGACACCCATCGCCAGCTGTGGGTCACCACGATGCGCGACGCCTTCTGCCTTGATCCCAAGAAGCATACAATCGTGATGAACGGCCTTGTCTCCTCCAGCCAAGACGCGGAGCTATGGCAGTTTTTCGACAACTCAATCTGCTTGGCACCCAATGGCGACGTGGTCTTTGGATGTTCCGATGGCTGCAAGTTTCTCCCCGCGCCTGCCATGAGCACCGATTATCTCGACACGAAGAAGGGGCGGCATGCTTATGAGATGCTCGACATATACAGTTTGGAGGCGGAGAAGAACGATGGCAAGTCGAAGGCCATACGCGAGAAGATCCCCAACGGCTCGCGCTACACGTTTGCTTACGACGAGAACACCATCAGGCTGCGCTACTTCTATCCCAACTTCAGCCGCCGCTCCGCCTTGATGTACCAATATCAGCTGGAAGGACTTGACCAAGGCTGGCGCAAGCCTTCTTATGAGCACGAGGTGGAATACCAAGACCTTGCCCCGGGCAAATACACCTTCCGCCTCCGCCTTCTGACATCGGCCGACGTGGCGCCCTTGCAGGAGCGCAAGGTGGAAATCATCATCCAGCCCTCTCCGTGGAACTCGGCGGCGGCGTGGTGGCTCTACATAGGCGTCATCGTCAGCCTGATATATTATGTCAACTCGCTCTACTTGCGCGAGCGCGGCAACCGCATGCTTTGGTTGCAGGAGCAACGCGAGAAGGAGCGCGAGAAGCAGACCAACGAGATGAACATGAGTTTCTTCGCTAACATATCCCACGAGTTTCGCAACCCCATCACCATCATTGCCGGACCATTGATAGCGCTGCGCGCTGACCGGTCGCTGCCCGCCACCGCCCACCAGACGCTTGAGAGGATCTGCATGAGCATTAACCGAATGCTGCGCCTTATCGACCAGATGCTCGACTTCAACCAGCTTGAGACCGACGCGTTGCGGCTGAAAGTGTCCGAGGTTGAGGCTTGTGGGGCTATCAGGGAGCTTGTGGCAGCCTTTGAGGTCTCGGCGCGAGTGAAGGACATTAGCCTGGAGCTTGACATGGCTGAGGGCGAGCGCCGCGTCTGGTTGGATAGCGACAAGCTGGAGAAGATCCTGAGCAACCTCTTCACCAACGCGCTGAAGCACACGCCCCCTACCGGCACCATCAGGATCTCGGCATCGGTGGGCGACGGGCTGCTGGACGTGCGCGTCTACAACAGCGGCAGCCACATTGCCGACGACAAGTTGCAAGACGTGTTCAAGCGTTATTACCAGCTCGCCGATACGCAAGGCAGCCACCATTATGGATGGGGATCGGGCATAGGGCTGTATTACGTCAAGCGGCTCGTTGGGTTGCACCACGGAAAGATAGACGTGAGCAACGTGGCGGACGGCGTGACGTTCCACTTCGTCTTGCCTGTCGACAAGGACACATATAATAATGTGGAGATGGCAGACCGCGAGGAGCGCAGCATGCGCATACCGTTGGAGCCGACGCCAAGCGCCGCCGCCTTGCCCGCGGAAGCCGCAAACGATGGCAAGCCAAAGGTGCTGATAGTGGACGACGATGTGGACGTGGCGAGCTACATACGCTCTATCTTCGCCGCCGACTATGTTGTCGTAAACCGCTATTCTGCCGAAGACGCCTTGAAAGACTTGGAAGAGGTAAGACCCGACATAATACTAAGCGACATAATAATGGGCGAGATGTCGGGATATGAATTCTGCAAAAAGGTGAAGAATGATTTGGCCTTCAGCCACATTCCGGTTATCCTGATTACGGCAAAGTCAGATATCAAGGAACAAATCCAAGGATTGCAGCTAGGAGCTGTGGCCTACATTGCCAAACCATTCGACCCTAATTATCTAAAGGCATTAGTGGAGTCGCAGCTTCAGAACATCCGAAGCCTGCAACGCCAACTAAGCGAACATACGGAGATTGCGTCGTTGCCGACCAAGGAGTCGGACACGCTGGCAGAACCCGACCGCAAGTTCATGAACGAACTCTACGACCTCATGGAGAAACGCTCTGCCGAGATGGAGCTCAACGTCTCAACCATCTGCCACGACCTGCTGATCAGCCAGTCCAAGTTCAACTACAAGTTGAAGGAACTCACCGGAGAGACCCCAGGCTCATTTTTCCGCAAGTACAAGCTCAACAAGGCAGCCCAAATGCTGCAAGCTGGCAAGTATAATGTGTCGGAGATAGCCACCCTGACTGGTTTCAGCACCGCTGCCCACTTCTCTGTGGCGTTCAAGAAGCAGTTTGGCGTATCGCCAAGCGACTATCTCTCCTCTCTCTCGTGAGCCATTTCAGCCTCTCGTGAGCTTCCGTGGCTCTTGTTTCAAAATCGCGGTGGCAGTCGTAAGCACTGCCGCCGCGTTTGCGTTTAGTACAGACCGAACCAGAAGTGGTATGCGTAGCTGATGCCCAGTCCGGCTATGGTAGAGGTGATCACGTGCACCATGCCCGGCATCATGAACGAGTGGTTGAGCAGGTACTTGCCTATCACCGTGGTGCCCGAGCGGTCGAAGTTGACCGTGGCGATGTCCGACGGGTAGTTGGGGATGAAGAAATATCCGTAGACCGACGGCATGACGCCGAGCAAAACCCATCCCTCGATGCCGAGCGAGTAGGCGAGAGGCAACATGGAGACGACCACGGCTCCCTGCGAGTTGATGAGCACGGACACGAAGAAGAAGGCTATGGCTATGGTCCAGGGGTAAGCCTTCACCAGGTCGGTGAGCAGCGCCTGGATCTCCGGCTGGTAGTTGGAGAAATAAGTGTCGCTCATCCAAGCGATGCCGTAGATGGCGATGACAGCCACCATGCCGTTCTGCCAGACCGCGCCGCTGATGGCGACCTTTGGCTTAGCCTTGCAGATGATGATCATCAGCGCGGCTGCCGTGATCATCGTGATCTGGATGACGAGGTTCATTGCCAGAGGCTTGTAGACCACCTCCGTGACGCCTGCCATCAGTACGCCCGCCTTTGCCAGCTGCTTTGCCGACTCCGTGACGCCGTCGCTGAGGGTGATAAACTCAGGTGCGCCTGCCGCCACCTGTATGGTCTTGTAGGAAGGCAGGAGGTTGACGCCCATCATGCTGGCGATGGATATGACCACGATGAAGGCGAGGGCAGCGAGGAAGATGTAGACCGCCTTCTTGCTCTCGGGAGCGATTTTCTTGTCGAGAGTGGTGGCAGTGCTGCCATAGATATAGTTGTATTGCACTGGATCCTTGAGCATGGCCTGGAACTTAGGATCCTTGTCGAGGTCGAGACCGCGCTTCCAGCTGGCCGCCACGGCGAAGAGTATGCCCACGATACAGGCTGGAATGGTGACAAGGAGAATCTGAACGTTGCTCACGTGGAAGCCGTTTTCGATGCTGATGGTGGAGAATGCCACCACCGCTGCCGCGATGGGCGAGCAGGTGATGCCGATCTGCGAGGCTATGCTGGCAATGCCGCAAGGACGCTCGGGGCGGATGCCCTTCTTCAGGGCGATGTCGCAGATGATAGGCATGAGGGTGTATACCACGTGGCCCGTTCCCACGAGGATGGTGAGGAAGAAGGTGGTGAAGGGGGCGAGAATGGTGATGCGCTCTGGGTGCTTGCGCAGTATGCGCTCGGCTATCTGGATCATCCAGTCCATGCCGCCCGAGGCTTGCAGCATGCCTGCGCAGGTGACGGCGGCAATGATGATGTAGATCACGTCGGTCGGTGGAGTGCCTGGCTTGAGGCTGAAGCCGAACACCAAGATGGCGAGACCGATGCCGGAGATGGCTCCGAGGGCGAGCGAACCGTAGCGGGCTCCTACCCATAAGGCGATGAGCACAACGATGAGCTCAACAATCATTAATAATGTCATAGTGCTATTTTTTAGTTTTTTGGTTGTATTAATAATGTCTGATTTGCCGATGAAAACAATGGTCTTGTTCCGGTTGCGAAATTAGTGGGTTTCGCGTTCATGGGCTTTCGTTTTCTTGCAAACGATTTTCGAAAATCAGCAAAAGTGGCTGAAAACAAGGGTTTTCGGCACAAATCATGTCTTTTTTGTGGTCTGAAGGCAGTTTCGGGCAGGTTAGTGGTTGTCGGCGACGGTGCGCGACGCCGCCGTGGAGGCATCGCGATCGCACCGCAGAGACAATGCGATTGCGCCGCAATGGTAATGCGTTTGCGGCGCGAGGGAAGTCGCCGTATGCGCAATCGCGTGTACGGTGGAATGGGAGATGGGTGGATGTGAAAGTGGAAAGAAGAAGGTAAATGCCTTTTATGACCGGCATTTACCCACAATCCGATTTTACGTGAACAAGAGGCGCAAGTCCATGCCTAAGAACACTTCAGGTTTGATGCCATTCTCACCAACGACAAATGACGCCGTGGGCTTGTACATGTTGCGGAAACGTTCAAGTCCTGACGTGCTGGCCTCGCCGTTGCTCTTCACCTCAATGGCGACAACCTTCTGGTTCTTTTTGATGATGAAGTCGACTTCATCGTTTCCGTCTCGCCAATAGTAGACCTCAAAGCGATGCACGAATGCCTCGCTGACGATGAAGGCGCCTATGGCAGACTCAAACACTTGCCCCCATCTCTTGCTGTCAGATATTGTCTCCTTGAAGCTCATGCCATTCTGCACGCTTAGCAGCGCGTTGTTGTAGACCTGGTATTTCGGAATGCTGGCACGCTTGCGCGCCTTGTCCATTGAGAACTTCTGCAGGCCGGTCACAAGTCCGCTGTCTCCCAAGAGGTTGAGGTAACCGGCGAGCGTCACCGTGTTGCCCGCGTCTTGCAATGCGCCAAGCATCTTTGTGAGCGAGAGTATCTTGCCGGAGTATGACACGCTAAACTCGAATGTCTGCCGTAGCAAAGCGGGCTTGCTGATAGGCGAGTCCATGAGGATGTCCTTGTTGATGGTGGCGTCTATGATGGCTCCGTTTACGTAGTTGTTCCATCTTTCCTCGTCGCCAATGAGAGGAGCCGCGCCAGGGTATCCGCCGTAGTAGACATAATGGTCGAGCGTCATGCCGAAGGCATCTCGCATCTCCGTGTAGCTCCAATGCCCCATTCTGATTTCCTCATATCGGCCCATCATCGACTCTGCCAGCCCTTTCTCCAAGAGCACTCTTGAGGAGCCAAGCAATATTACCTTTATGTTGACGTGGTTGAGGCTGTCGGCATCCCATTCTTTTTTCACAAACTCGCTCCAGTTGCTGAGCTTTTGTATCTCGTCGATAACGAGAATCATCTCCTCATCCTGCCGTGCGCGCATTTGCAAGCGTGCGGTGCTCCAGCATTCGCTTATCCATGTGGAGGAAGTGGACGGAATGGTGTCGGCGGAATAAAACAGGAACGGCTTGCCACAGTCGTCCAAGACTTGTCTCACCACGGTGGACTTGCCTATTTGGCGGGGACCCATGATGACCTGCACGAATCTCCTTGGCTCTTCCAGCCGCTGCCTTATGGTATCATATGCGCTTCTCTTGTACATGCCTCAATATTAACCTTTTAACTTATTAGTCTGTCCTTCTTGACGGAGATTGCTCAATGCCTTTATCAAAGTTACTCAGTGTACTGAGTAAAATTACTCAACGCACTGAGTAATTTTCCTGAACGTTGGCAAAGTTAGACAAAATTCCCGAATTATAAGCCAGTTATGGCAAGAAACATTGGTATATATTAGCCTCCAATAACAAATTTTGGTCAAACAAGCATCAGTTTGGACGGAATTAATTATCTTTGCAAACAAAGAAGCAAGACGACTATGGCACTGAAATTATATCCAATAGGAATACAGACATTCTCGGAAATCCGAAACACGGACAAGTTGTATATCGACAAGACGGAATACATATATCGTATGTCACACACCAGTGGCAAGTATTTCTTCTTAGGACGACCACGCCGCTTTGGTAAGTCGCTATTGGTGTCTACCATGCAAAGTTATTTCGAGGGGAAGAAGGAACTCTTCCAAGGTCTTGCCATCGAGAAGTTGGAGAAGGAATGGGAACAGTATCCTGTGCTACACTTCGACATGAGCAAGGGAAAGCACATGGAGAAGGAACAACTGGAGAGATACCTGCTTTATGTCATAGAAAAACAAGAAATCAAGTTTGATTGCAGGAGCAACAAACCAGACGTTAACATTCGTCTGGATGACCTGATTATTGCCGTGTATGAAAAGACAGGCAAGCAGGTGGTGGTGCTCATAGACGAGTATGACGCTCCGCTACTTGACGTGGCACATGAGACCGAGCAACTTGAGGCACTTCGCTATGTCATGCGCAATTTTTACAGTCCTCTGAAAGGTTGTGAGCCAATGCTGCGTTTCGTCTTCCTCACAGGTATCACCAAGTTCTCGCAGCTCAGCATATTCAGTGAACTGAATAATATAACCAACATCTCCATGGACGATGACTACGCTGGTATTTGTGGCATCACAGAGGAAGAGTTGTTGGGAAATATGTCGGAAGACATCGATATGCTTGCAAAGGCATTAGGATATTCACGCGAAGTGACTATAGCCAAACTAAAGGAGTTTTATGACGGATACCATTTCTCAAAGGTGTCGCCAGACGTATACAATCCCTTCAGTCTGCTCAACTGTTTTTCTAAGCGCGAACTGGGTGCCTACTGGTTCACCTCGGGCACACCGACCTACCTTATTAATATGATGCGCAAATACGGCACTCTGCCTGCAGACCTCAATCGTGTGGAAGCTGACGAAAGCGAATTTGACGCGCCGACGGAGAACATGACCACCATCATGCCACTACTCTACCAAAGCGGATATTTCACCATCAAAGACTATAATCGCGACTACAACTACTACACGCTCGACGTACCCAACAAGGAGGTGAAAGTTGGATTGACCAAGGCGCTTATCCCGTCTTATGTCACGCGAAACACACTCGCCACCACCAATACGGCGCGACGCATAGCCCAGGCTCTTGACAAGCAAGACATGGAAAGCGCACTGCAATTGCTGCAGACATTCCTTGGCACTATCCCCTATTGCAACGTGACCAACTACGAGGGCCACTACCAGCAGATGCTCTTCGTCATCTTCTCGCTCTTGACCGACTATCTGGTAGACGTGGAGGTGCACACACCAAAGGGCAGGGTAGACATGGTGCTGCTCACCCGTACCGACCTTTACATCATCGAAATCAAACTCAATAAAGATGCGCAGACGGCTATGCGCCAGATAGACTTGAAAAACTATCGCCAGCGCTTCGCCCTCAGCAGCAAGCCCATCACAAAGGTAGGCATCAACTTCGACACCACTATCGGCAACATCACCGACTGGGTGATAGGGTAAGCCGTGCGCTTACAAAGCATTGTGTGATTTCAGTTTTGGGAGTATTGACAATGCAGTCTTTTGTACTTTCTCTGCATATACGTAAATTGAAGTCAAACCGTTGCCACGTTAGAATGCCGTCGGCTTCCCACTGAAAAGGCATTGGCGTTTCAGCGCAGACGCGACGCGATTGCGGCGTATAGGCAGTGCGATTACGGCACGTATATTTTTTCTTCTTTTTTTCATCCACGGGGGTGGGTATTTGCCTTCTGAGTTGTTACCAATATAGAAACCCGAAACAATAACACTCTTAAAGCACATATAATACTCTCATGGACGAGCAAGAAGCAAGACAACTCACCCTCCGTTACCTCTCAGGCATCATAACCCGCGACGAGGAGCAACAGCTGTTCGCCTTCGTCGAGGAAGACGAGAGCCACAAGGCGTTGTTCCGCGCTTGGGAGGAGCAGTGGACGCGGTCGACGCGTCTTGTCCCGTCGGCGAGCAGCGCTTGGGAGCGCTTGGAGCCCATGCTCCAGGATGAGGAGGCAGCGCGTCCAAATCTTCATATATGGCGAAAAGTGGCAGCAGTGGCTGCCGTTGTTCTCTTGTTGTTCGGCACGGCGCTCGCCACGTGGCACCTCGCCACGCAGCGCCCCGAACAGTACTACGCCCTCACCGCGCCGATGGGTTCCACCTCGCGCCTCACCTTGCCCGACGGCTCCGTGGTCTGGCTCAACGCCGGCTCAACGCTCCGCTATTCCACCAACTTCAGCGTGAAAAACCGCAACGTGCAGCTGAATGGCGAAGGCTATTTCGAGGTGGCGAAGCAAGACGGCAACGACTTCACCGTCAGGACCTCCGGCTACGACGTCACCGTGAAGGGCACCAAGTTCGACGTCTCCGCCTACGACGACGACCCAGTGGTCAGCACCTCGCTCATGCAAGGCAAGGTGATAATAAGCCAAGGCGAGACCACCATGGTGATGAAGCCAGGCGAGACCGTCAGGCTCGACAAGGCAACGGGAAGCCTGACCAAGACCATCACCTCGGACACGCCTAACGCGTGGACGATGAACAGCACCGACTTCAACGAGATACGCCTTGGCGACTTCGCCAAGATACTCTCGCGCAAATACGGAGTGGAAATACACATCACCTCGCAGAAGGTGCGCGACATAAGACTCGCCATGACCCTGCAAAACCGCGAGACCATAGAGGATGTGCTCAAGTCGCTGAAGATAGTGACCAACACGCGGATAGTGAGGGACGGCAAGCAGATACACATCAACGAGAAGTAGCCCTCGACCAAGACCATAGCGCGGATACCTACCATCGCACGGCGACAACCACCGTGCGGATACCTGCCGCGTATACCTACGAATCAAGACAAACATAAATACTATATATTTCTTACACTCATTTAAAACCAAAAAACTAAGCGTATAGCACTATGAAAGAAAACAGCAAGCTATTCAGACTCTTTCTCGTGGCCATACTCCTTATGAGTGCCTTCACGGCAAAAGCCCAGACGGTGACGAAGCAGTTCCGCAACGCCAGCGTGCAACAGGTGCTAAAGGAAGTGGAGCGACAGACAAAGATGTCTGTGATCTACAACGTGGATGACGTGCAGTCGTGCCCACGAGTCACGGCATCGTTTCAGCGCACGCCCCTGCGTGAGGTGTTGAGCAAGGTGCTCGACGGCAACTTGAGCTACGACATCAACGACCGCCTCATCTCCATCCACAAGCGGCAAGCCAAGGCGCAGGGCGCCTCGCAGCATCAGCAGCAAGCATCAGGCAGCAAGCGCACCGTGAAAGGCCGCGTGCTCGACGAGAACGGTGAGCCCGTGATCGGAGCCACAGTAAGGATCAAAGGCACGAAGACTGCCACCGTGACCGACATGGACGGCAACTTCCAGATTGAGGCATCGCCTGCCAACACGTTGGAGGTGTCGTATCTCGGTTACACCCCGAAGGAGCTTTCGGCCAACAACGACAACGTGACGGTGAACATGGCGCAAGACTCCAAGACCCTCGACGCTGTGGTGGTGACCGCGCTCGGCATCAAGAAGGAAGCCAAGGCGCTGACCTACAACGTGCAGCAGATTAGCAGCAGCGAGGTGACGGGCGTGAAAGACGCCAACTTCATGAACTCGCTCGCCGGCAAGGTGGCTGGCGTGGAGATCAATGCCAGCTCGGCTGGTATCGGCGGCGGCGTGAAGGTCGTCATGCGTGGTACCAAGTCTATCAGCAACAACAACAACGCGCTCTACGTCATCGACGGCATTCCAATGCCATCGTTGCAGACGACGCAGCCCACCGACTACTTCTCAGGCATGGGACAGTCGGGCGACGGAGCCGCGATGATCAACCCCGAGGACATCGAGTCAATCTCCGCACTCAGCGGCGCAGCTGCCTCAGCCCTTTATGGTAGCGAGGCGCAAAACGGCGTCATCATGATCACCACAAAGAAAGGCCAGGAAGGCAAGACCACGGTGACATATTCTAACAACACCTCGTTCATGACCCCGTTCGTACATCCGGAGTTCCAAAACACCTACGGTGCCAACAGCGGTGAGTTCGCCAGCTGGGGCGAGAAGATGACGCAGGCGAGCAGCTACAACCCAATGGACTTCTTCCAGACAGGTTACAACGAGGGCAACTCGCTGACGCTCTCCACCGGAACCGACAAGAACCAGACCTTTGTCTCTATTGCCTCCACAAAGGCTGAGGGCATCGTGGACAACAACACGCTCAGCCGCTACAACTTCACCATACGCAACAGCTCTAAGTTCCTCAAAGACAAGATGCACCTCGACGTGGCGGCGATGTTCGTCAACACGCGCGAGAACAACATGGTGTCGGAAGGCCAATACATGAACCCGCTCGTACCTGTCTACCTGCTCTCGCCCTCTTACAGCCTTGAGACCTATCGCCTGTTTGAGATGTACGACGAGAGCCGCAACCTGAAGGTGCAAAACTGGCCTTGGGGCAACCAGGGACTTGGCATGCAGAACCCCTACTGGATTGTCAACCGCGACAACATGCCCAACAACAAGAACCGCTTCATGTTCTCAGCGGGCCTGAGCTACGACATTGCCAAGGGCATACGCGTCAGTGGCCGCGCCAAGACCGACTACACATCAGCACGTTTCGAGCGTAAGTATTCGGCTTCCACCGACGGTATCTTCGCAAAGAAGTATGGCTACTATGGCAAGGACGACGCCACGACGCAGCAGATCTACGCCGACGCCATGCTCAACATCGACAAGTATTTCGGCGACTTCTCGCTCACTGCAGCCTTGGGCGGAAGCATCCAAGACGTCCGCTATAAGTACTACTCAATCCGTGGCGACCTCAGCAGCGTTGCCAACAAGTTCTCTTTCAACAACCTCAACGTGTCGAGCATCAAGCCCGAGCAGAACGATTACCACGACCAGGTGCAGTCAGTCTTCGGCACTGCACAACTCGGATGGCAGAGCAAGATCTACCTGGACCTCACGGGCCGCATCGACTGGGCTTCCGCCCTCGCCGGCACATCTTCCAATAGCGTGGCTTACCCGTCTGTCGGTCTCACCGGAATCCTCACCGACCTCATACCAAGCATCAAGAGCAAGGCGCTCTCATTCTTGAAGGTCCGCGGCAGCTACAGCGAGGTGGGTAACGCTCCTCGCCGCTACGTGCCGTTCCAGACATATCCGTTCCAGGTGGGCACGCCAGCCACGTCGACCACATATCCCAACAGCGACATCAAGCCAGAGCGCACCAAGTCGTGGGAGGTAGGATTGGAGAGTCATTTCTGGGGCGACAAGATCAACCTTAACGTCTCGCTCTACAAGACATCGACCTACAACCAGCTCTTCAGCCCGACGCTGCCAAGTTCTTCTGGCTACAGCTCAATCTATATCAACGGCGGACAAATCGACAACAAGGGTATTGAGGTGGCATTGGGCTTGAACCAGCCTCTCGGACCAGTTGAGTGGCACTCCAACTTCACCTACTCGCTCAACCGCAACAAGGTCGTCAAGTTGCTGAAGCCTACCAAGCTTGCCAACGACTTGACCATCTCGCAAGACCATCTCGACCTCGTGAACCTCGGCAACGTGAAGAGCATGATCACTGAGGGCGGAGCAATGGGCGACCTCTACGTGACCTGCCTGCAGACCGACTTCCACGGATTCATCAACGTGGACTACGTGAACAACACCGTGTCCGTGGACCACAACGCCGGACCTTACCACGATGGCTATATCTACGCCGGCAACTCACAGGCTAAATACCGCATGGGTTGGAGAAACTCGTTCAGCTGGAACGGTCTCAGCCTCGGCTTCCTTTTAAGCGCACGCGTAGGTGGCGTCGGCGTCTCCTTGACACAGGCAGCCATGGACAACTATGGCACATCGAAGACATCGGCAGAGGCACGCGACCGCGGCTACGTTTCCGTGAACGGCGGCAAGGTGCCAGCCGTGCAGAAGTGGTATCAGACCGTTGGCGGTGGCGCCGGAGCCTACTATGTCTACAGTGCCACTAACGTCAGGCTCGCCGAGCTCTCCCTCGGCTACGACATCCCCGTAAACCGCTGGGTGCCTTGGGTGAAGGAACTCAACGTGGCATTCACCGGCCGCAACTTGCTGATGTTCTACAACAAGGCTCCTTATGACCCAGAGCTCACGGCGAGCACGGGCACGGGATTCGACGGCATGGACTATTTCATGATGCCATCGCTCCGCAACCTCGGATTCTCCGTAAGGGTGAAGTTCTAACGTATGTCATACATTATTATATCTGCTCTTTAAAATAAAGACACATTACGATGAAAAAGCAATCATACAAGATATTACCTTTGGGATGCCTTCTGCTCGCGAGTCTCGCGGTGACCTCGTGCACCGATGGTTTCGAGAAGTGGAACGTCAACCCCAACGAGGCGACAAAGGAAGAGATGACCCACGACAACCTGAACACGGGCTCCTACTTCTCACAGATGGAGCGTGGCGTCTTTGTCGTAGGTAAGGACATGGGCGGTGAGTACCAGCTCACGCAGGCCCTGCAGGGCGACATCTACGCCCAGTATTTCGCGCCCACGATGAAGTGGAACAACGAGAACCGCAACGACCAGTATAACCTCTACCCACAGTGGAACCGCGCGCCGTTCAACGACGCCTACACCAACATAATGCAGCCTTGGCTGGAGATAAAGAAGGTGTCTGCCGACAACTCGCCCGCCCTCGCCATGGCCACCGTGGTAAAGGTGCTCGCCATGCAGCGCATCACCGACATGTATGGTCCGATAATCTACAGCAAGTTCGGTACGGGCATCAACGTGGCTTACGACTCGCAGAAGGACGTCTACGACGAGATGTTCACCGAGTTGGCAAGCTCCATCGATGTGCTTACCAACTATCTGCAGAACAACAGCACATACCTTTCCGACTACGACCACGTTTATTCTGGCAACGTTACAAAGTGGCTCAAGCTCGCCAACACGTTGAGGCTCCGCATGGCAATGCGCATATCCTACGTGGATGAGGCAAAGGCCAAAACAGAGATCCAGGCAGCCGTCTCCCATAGCGTCGGACTGATGCAGACCGCTGACGATGACGCTACGCTGAAGCAGTCGTCTGACCTCACGTTCATCCATCCTCTCTATGAGATTGCCACGAGCTGGGACGACGAGCACATGAGCGCCACGATGGACTGCTACCTCAACGGTCTCAACGACCCGCGAATCGCAGCTTATTTCCAGCCTGCCACAGGCACCGGCCTGTATAAGGGCTTGCGCAACGGCAAGTCGTCGGTGGAGAAGTCCAACTACAAGGACAACACGTCGAGGATGAACTACACCTCCGACCACGACATGGAGTGGATGCACGCTGCCGAGGCTTGGTTCTTGATGGCTGAGGCGAAAATGCGCTTCGACATCGGAACGCAGACCGCTCAGCAATATTATGAGCAAGGCATAAGGGTGTCGTTCGCCTCTGCCGGCGTGTCTGGTGCCGATGCCTACATCAGCAACTCCGAGGCTCTGCCGCTGAAACAATATGTTGACCCATATAACAACAGGGCGACAAACGTGAGCAATTACCTGACGATGCTCTCGCCCGCTTGGGACAGCAGCGCCCGCGCCGACGTCAACCTCCAGCGTATTTGGCTGCAAAAGTACCTTGCGCTCTATCCTGACGGCGAGGAGGCTTGGGCAGAGATGCGTCGCACGGGTTGCCCGGGAATCATCCCCATCGAGTCGAACAAGTCAAACGGCGAGGTCGCTTCCGGACAGCTCATCAGCCGCTTGAAATTCCCCGACACGGAGTACACCAACAACACTGCCAACACTCAGGCTGCCGTGCAAATGCTTGGCGGCGACGACAAGGCCGGCACGAAGCTGTGGTGGAACCAAGAATAACAACAAAACGAACTCTTACAAATGAAAGCAATAAAATTTCTCTTAGCCCTGGCTTTCGCGGGGAGCTTGTTTGCCGCCTGCGACACAGAGATAGAAAGCAAGGACATACAGAAGCCGCTCACCTACGACGACCTCTATTATCAGAACCTTCGCGATTATAAGAAGAGCGACCACGCCATCGCCTTCATGTGGTTCGCGCAATATGGCGCGCAAAACTCCATGGCCGTGCGCTTTGCCGGTCTGCCCGACTCCCTCGACGTCTGCTCGCTGTGGGGCGGCATCCCCGACTCGACGTCGACCGACTTGTGGAAGGAGCTGCGTTTCGTGCAGCAGGTGAAAGGCACAAAGATGCTCGTGGTGGCTATCACGCGTATCGACGCTGAGTCTGCAGATCTCGACTTCAAGAAGGAACAGCTCAGGGGCCTTGACATGCCCGCTGGAGCTGAGCGCGACTCGGTGCTCAACCACGCCATCGACATGTATGCCGACTATTTTCTCGATCAAGTGTTCAAAAACGACCTCGACGGCTTTGATGCCGACTACGAGCCTGAGGGCGACTGGCTGAGCGGCGACCGCTTCCTGCGCTTCTACAAGAGGCTCGCGCTCTACCTCGGTCCAAACCCCGACCAGACAAAGGAGGAGCGCCTGAAGCTCATCAAGGAGCGTTATGGCGACAAGATGACGCTCGACGACTGCAACAAGCTGCTCTGCGTCGACTCCAACGGCCAGGTTAACGGCAATGCCGACCTTGTGCCGCTGAGCAACTACTACTTCGTGCAGGCTTACGGAGGTGGCACCGGAAGCGGAAACACCTATGGCTCATGGCCAATTTCCAAGGTGGTGCTCTGCGAGAACGTTGGCGACAACTGGAGCGGCGCGCTTCAAGGCATGAGGAACCAGGCGGCATGGGAGCCACCAACGGGTCACAAAGGTGGGTTCGGCGCGTTCTTCGGACACCGAAACTACAACGTGACACAATACAACACAGAGCCTTACGCCATCTTCCGCCAGTGCATACAGGTGCAGAACCCGGCAGTACATTGAACGATTCACTCTAAATAAAGAAAATCAAATCATGAAAAGATATTTGTTTTTTGTTTTCGCATTTGCATCGCTCTTGGGCCTTGCCGGTTGCACCGACGGCCCAGAGTATGGCGACGCCGTTTACGTGACGGGCACGCTGCAATCGCCCAACATCCGTTTCCTTGTGGACGGCGAGTCGAGCATGGGCCTCACGGTGTCGTCGAGCACCAAGGCCACAAGCGACGTGAAGGTGGACCTCGCGGTAGACGCGAGCAAGCTCGACGAGTATAATGCCTCAAACGGCCGCAGCGCCATCTTGCCTCCGGAGGGCAGCTACTCGCTCGACTCCAAGGAGGTGACCATCGAGGCTGGCAAGGCGCAGTCCGGTGCTATCAAGCTCACCGCCAATGCCGACAAGCTGCAAGAGGGCCAGGCCTACTGCTTGCCCGTGTCCATCACCGACGTGAAGGGTGGCGACTTGAAGACGTTAGGCTCGGGCAAGACCGCCTACATCGTCTTCACGAAGGTAATCGACATCGAGGCTGCCAACCTCAACAAGCGAGGCGCATTCGACATACCTGGCTTCGCTGGCGACGATAGCCCCGTGAAGGCGTTGACACAGATGACATTGGAGATGAAGATTAAGCCCCTGTCGTTTGGCGGCATCAGCTCGCTGATGGGCTGCGAGGAGAACTTCCTCTTCCGCTTTGGCGACGCGGCTTCCATTGCCGACAACGTGTTGCAGCTTGCCAAGGCTTCCATCGGCACAGATTCCAATCCGGACAAGAAGGACCACTATGAGGCAGTGGCGCAGGATCCGTTCGACACGGGCGTTTGGCACCATTTCGCCGCTGTCTACGATGGCTCATGGCTCCGTGTTTACCTCGATGGCAAGCAGATTCAGGGCGTGGAGACCAAGGGTGGTACCATCAACCTGAGCATCGCCTACAATGGTCACGACTGGAGCGACACGTTCTCCATCGGCCGCTCGGTGGGTTACCAACGCTTCTTCAACGGACTGGTGTCTGAGGCACGTGTCTGGACTGTGGCGCGCTCGGTGGCAGAACTGCAAGACGGCGTGTGCTACGTAGACCCGAAGACTAACGGTCTGCTGGCCTACTGGCGCTTCAACGGACAGCTGCAGGACGACGGCACCGTGCTCGACGAGACCGGACATGGCTACAACGCTAAGCCTTATGGCAACATAACATGGGAAGGCAATCAGAAGTGCCCGTTCTAAGGCGTAATTATTGACCATAAATCTTTGAACAACATGAAATCAAGACATATAATGTTTCTCCTCGGCGCGCTGTGCCTGACCGGACTCTCGCTCTCTTCTTGCAGCGACGAGGAGAAGTACGACGTGGTTGGAAGCAATGCGGAGAGGGTGTTCTTCGACCCACACGCTTCCGTCACTCAGCAAAACGAGATCTACAACACACCCGCCGGCGTGTTTGGTTTGGCTGGCGGCGCGTTCACCGTGCAGTCGCAATACGCGGCCGATGGCAGGACCATCGTCGTGGGCGGCGAGGTGGACAATAGCCTCGTGGCTGAATTCAACAAGCAGCATAGCACTGAAGGCGAGGATGCGATAGTCTACAACGCCATTCCGCAAGACGCCTTGTCGGCTGTGAACATCGGGCAGGTGAAGATCAAGCCTGGCAAGAACGTGGCAGACACTACGCTCATCGTGTCTATTCCGTCGGAGAAGTGCACTTCGTTGACAGAACCTTACTACGTGGTGCCAATCCGCCTGAAGGTCGAAAACGTGGACAAGGGCGGCTCAAACTATGAGCCTGCCGTGCGCGACACGTTCAACACCGTGTATGCCATAATCCACAACGCCGGAAGCGACTATGTGTACACCGAGGGCAGCGACACTAAGAGCTGCGCCATCGTGACAACGCCGGTGGGTGTCTTTGGTGGCATCGACGCTGAGTTTAACGTCTCGGTGCGTGCCAACAACGACGCGCAGTTCACCGTGAAGGGTGAGATAGACAACTCGCTCGTGGCAGACTACAACAGCAAGCATGGGACAAACTATCAGGCCATGCCATCCGACGTGGCGTCGAAGCTGCAAATCACCGACGGCACGATAGCCTCAGGCAAGACTACCACGTCGCCAGGCCTCAAGATTACAGACCCCGCCAACGCGGCCTATTCGCTGAGCGGCAGCTATCTGCTCGCCTTGAAGCGCACCTTTGTTTATCCTAACGGGCAGACGGCGGAGTTGCCAAACGCCTATGTCATCGTGGAGACCAAGACCTCGTTTATCAACGATGACGCTACGGAGATTGTAGGAACCAAGGGCGACGGCAAGGAATGGAAAGCCATCGACTGCACGTCCAACTTGAATCCAAGCAACTTCAGCGGCTTGTTCTCCGTAAACAGTTGGAGTCGTTCTTGGAGCATAGACAGCAAGGATCTTGACTATGCCACATTCACCGTTGACCTTGGCGAGGAAAAGAGCCTCTGCGGTTTCTATCTTGGCAGCTACGTGCTGAAGAACTTTGAAGTGGAAGTGAGTACGGACAACAAGACTTGGACACAGATTGGTGACACGGAAGGCCACAACTATGTGGATATATGGGACTATGATACTTACGAAGAGAATAGCGAGTATGTGCTCTATGGCTCTGTTAAATGTCGCTACGTGAAGTTCAAGGCCCACTTCAACACTTCTGGCTACTACTGGAACTCTTCATGGGGCAGGAAGTTTAACAACTTGAGCCTGTATTTCAATTGAATAGACTAAAAGATAAATAAACATGATACGCAGTTTGCTTCTCCTTCTCCTCGCCTTGTGCCCACTCTTGTGCCACGCCCAGCACGCGCGCAACAACGCGGCGTCGCAACCTCGCCAGACGATGACGGTTGTGACCGACAGGCAGGTCTACGACTTCGGCAACATAAAGGAAAGGGAAGGAAAGGCCGACTGCGTGATCACTCTCACCAACAAGGGCAAGAAGGCGGTGGCGATCTCCGACGTTCGCACGTTTTGCGGGTGCGCCGCGCCTTCCTACTCTCGTGAACCCGTACAGCCCGGCGAGGAGACGAGGCTCATCATAACCTATAACCCTGAGAACCGCTCGGGGCGCTTCTCCAAGGACGTGTACATCATCCTGAACGATGGCAACTCATATGTGCAAACCAAGATCACGGGCAATGTCGTGCCTTATCTGCACCCCGTGACCGAGGAATACCCATACGCCTTCGGCGAGGGTCTCTACATGAGCAACCAAGTGTTGCCTTTCGCCTATCAAGGCAACGACATCCGTCAGACCACCACGTTGCGCATAGCCAACGACACGCGCCAGCCAATGGAAATCACCATCACCAAGAGGCCCAGCAACAAGGTGTTGCGAGTGCCCGCCAAGATAAGCCTGAAGCCGCTTGAGCGCACCACCATAGATTGCAGCTATGCCTACCCACGCCAGTATTCGCGCGACCGCGTGGTATGGCTCGACATCAAGGTCAACGGCAAGGCGGTGAAGCCAATGAAGGTGATCTTTTATGGCTCGCAAAACGTGCTGCACATGAAATAGAATGGCTCGTGCCTTACATTTTATTTCACTTTTTATTCCGCCCGGAGTTTAACTTTTCTCCCTGTTTTGTTTGGGTATTTTAGTTTTTCTCCATAACTTTGTAATAATAAGTTATAAGAGATGAGACCGTATGTGGACAAAGACATATTGACAAATGACCTCAGCGCCGGGCGCAAGGAGGCATTCGAGTATTTGTTCACGACCTATTATCCGCGTCTTCGAAACTATGCCTCCCACTTCATTGCCGACGTTGATGACGTGGAGGACATCATACAAGACTGCTTCGTGAACCTGTGGAACCGTCGCGCCATGCTCACGGGCGTTTCCCTTTCTTCCATGCTTTTCACTATGGTGCGCAATGGTTGCCTCAACTTCTTGAAGCACAAGGCCATAGCCGAAGGATATAACGCGAGCGAGCTCAAGCAGCCAAGCGGCAGCGAGGCGTTGTACAATTACGACTTCTTGGGATCAGCCGACGAGGAGCTGCTCTACCATGAGCTTCAGCGGCAGATAGGCGACGTGCTCCAGCTCTTGCCCGAGCGCTCCCGCCAGGTGTTCGTCATGAGCCGCTTCGACGGCCTGCGAAACAAGGAGATAGCCGAGCGCCTCGACATATCTGTCAAGGTCGTGGAGAAGCACATCACCAAGTCGCTTGCCATGCTCCGCGAGCACATCCTGCGCCGTGGCGACGCCGGCTTGTGCCTCCTGCTGCTCTATTGGACCGCGCAATGATACCATAAAACAATCCGCGACGCCTGTTCGAGGGCATCGCGGATTTTTCATTTCTTTTGGCAGCCGCCGTGCTGGTGGCGGTATTCTATCGGCGTGACGCCTTCGCGCTGGTTGAATATTCGCGCCACGTTCTTCGCGTCAGACAGACCCGTGGCGAGCGCGAGGTCGGCGATGGGCGTGTCGGTCGACACGAGTTGCTGCTTCATGCGCTCAAAGCGCAGGTCCATGATGTATTGGTAGATCGACGTGCCCGTCTCGGCCTTGAACGTCTTCTCAAGCAGCCGTCGCGACATGGGCACGAGCTTCAGCAGCCGCTCCACGGTGAGCCGGTCGGCGTAGTGCTGGTGTATGTAGGCGAGAACGGTGAGAATGTGCTTGTTGGCGGTCATGAAGATGTCGGTCGATTGCCGTTCCACGATGCCTATGTAGTCCACCATTATGTCGCCATCGTCGTGTGGCTGGCCGTGCAATGTCTGGTCGATGCGTTGCGCCGTCTTGTAACCCGCGTTGCGCACGTCGAGGCAGACGCTCGAAAGGTTCGGGTAGGTGAGCGTGCACGTTATCTCGTCGTTGTCGACGCCGAGCACGGCAATGTCAGCCGGCACCTTCAAGCCTGTCATGCGGCACGCTTCGAGCAAGACGTTCGCGCGCGTGTCGTCGCAAGCCAGTATCGCGGTTGAGCGTGGCAGGCCGCGCAACCAGTCGGCAAGCGACTCGGGGTCGTAGAACCACAGGTTCTCCAGCGTCTGCTTCTCGTGGATGAAGGGTGGCTCGTAGCCGTGGGCAACAACCTGCTCCACGAACCCTTGGCAGCGTTCCTGGCTCCACACGGCGTTGGCGTAGCCATAGAAGGCGAAGTGGCGAAAGCCCTTGTTGATGAAGTAGTCGGCGGCGCGCATGCCCTGCGCCACGTAGTCGCCCGTGATGTTGGGTATGCTGCTGAAGCGGCGCATGAAGTCCTGCGCCACGGCTATTATGCCGTTGCGGGCAAAGGCGTCCACGTCGTCGCAGTCGTCGAATTGCCCTATTATGGCGTCCGCCTTCCACTGCCTCGCCCATTCCACCACGCCGTCGATGCCGTGCTCCACGCGGTAGGATGTCGGCATGCGGCTCACCACCCAAGGCTCGCGGCCCTGCGAGTAGTCGAGAATGCCGCGCAAGAGTTCGGTGGCGTAGGTCTCAGTGAAATCGGTGAGCAATGTCAGGTGAATCATGGTGTCCTTTCTTGTTGGCTCAATGTCGATTATCGTGGGGGAATCGTCGCGCCGTGAAGCCTCGTCGGCTTCGCGCCGCAATCGTGTCGCCCTTGCGGCATGATCGCGATGCCCTTGCGGTGCGGTCGTAGTGGCGTTGCGGCGCAATCGCCAGGGGGTGCCGGCAAGCCCTGGTCCACACGGGTCAGCATCGAGCCGCTTGTTTTGATTGTTACCTTATCCTTATGTTCTGCGTGCGTGCGAGGTTCCAGCCGTCGGCGCTGAGGCTCAGGCCCTTCACGCCGTCGCGTCCTGGCAGGTCGCACGTTATGGCGCGGCGCTCGCCTGGCGCGAGAGTAATGTAGTTGTCGCTATAATGTGCCGGAGCCACGAGGTTGCCGGCGCGGTCGGTCAGCGCGAGTCGCACGAGCAGGGCCACCGTCTTGCCCGTGTTGGCGATGTCGATGCTTATGCGCGTGCCGCCCTTGGCGTCGTGGCTTGCGGTGGCGCTCGTCTGCAGCTCCGCCTTTGCGAGCGATGCCAGAGGCGTGTAGTCGGCGTAGCGTTTTATCGGAGTCGTTATCCAGTCGGAGGCCTCCCAGTCGTATTCGTCCATGTGCTCGGCAAGCACGTAGTCGTTGGTGGCTATGGTGTCGCCTTCCTCGCTTGTGAGTGTCAGGAATAGGAAAGCGTTGCCTTTCACTTCGGGCGTGGAGAACACCCGTTCATGGCTTAGGCTGGCAAGGGTGAGGACGGTGTCGCTCTCGCTGAGCAGTCTGCCATCGGTGGCGTAGAGGCGCATGTTTGCCTTGGCGTGCTCGGGGCGCAGGGTGCCGTTTACCGCCACGATGTCGCGCGAGGCGTAGTTGTAGACGAGCTGCATGGGGGCGTTGCCCTTCTTCACCGAGTAGTACGACGCGTTGGGTTGGCCGTAGTGGTCGTAGAGCTGCCAGTAGATGCCGGGGCGTGCCGAGTTGAGCATCCATTGCACTATGCCTGTTGCGGCAGGCGTGTTCACGCGGAAAGCCTCGAACATGGCGCGTGTGCTTTCATAGTTGGCAAGGTCGGCCTTGTGCAGGAAGTCGTCGAGACCCGACGGCGCTCCGTAGCGCGACTTCACCACTTCCCGCAGCATGTCGAGCCTGCCCATCGCCGATGTCGAGGCAGTGCAATGGTAGTTCCACGTGTCGTTGACGGGCCACAGGTCCTTGCCTATCATGCGGCGCAGCGACTCCTTCTGCGGCATTTGCGCGCCGATGCCGGTCTCGGTGTTGAAGCCGAACGCCCCGCCTGCCGCCTTGCCGCTGTACCAGTAAGACGGGCCCACATAGTTGTAGGGCCCCGCCATTTTCATTCCCGCCGTGCCCGAAAGCTGGCTCTCCAGCTTCTTTGCCGACGTAATGAGTGGTCGCGACGGGTCGAGGCTGCTCAGCAGGTGGCGGTAGCTCTGTTCCAGCTCGGGCACGGGCAGCTTGTCGCTGCCCACGAACCAGCAGATGATGCTCGGGTGGTGGCGCAGCCAGAGCAGCTGGTCCTCGAAGTATTGCGCCATCAGCCGCACGTCCTTCCCCGATGTCATGCAACCGTAAAGCTCGTCGTCGGGCACTCCGAGATAGTCTTCCCACTCCCAGTGGCAGGTCCATCCCGGCAGGATCATGATGCCGAGCGAGTCGCATCGGTCGAAGATGTCTTGCGTCTTGCCCCATGTGTTCTCCATGCGTATGGCGTTGAGGTTCATGTCGCACACCTTGAAGAGCTGTTCGGCGTTGCTCTCGGGCGTGTCGCGCATGAAGATGTCGTCGGTCCATCCGCCTCCGCGCACGAGCACGCGCTTGCCGTTGAGAGTGAAGCCTCGGTCGCCCTGCTCGGTGAAGTAGTCGCCCACTTGGCGTATGCCGAAGCGCAGCGCCGCCGCGTCTTGTGTCTTGCCGTCGGCCACGAACTCAAGCCGCAGGTCGTAGAGCTCGGCGTTGCCCAAGCCCCGGCACCACCACAGGCGCAGGTTCTTCACGTGCAGCACGCCCATGTCGTCGGGTGAGAGGCGCAGCAGGCGGCGCTCGCCAGCGCGCAGCGTCACGGGCCAAGCGAAGTGCTTGCCGTCGAATGTGCCTCGCAGCTCGCCGCTGACGGCGTGGCTTGAGAGGTTCTCAACGCGCGTCGAGAGCGTCAGCCACGCCTCGTCGAGCGTGGTGGTGTTCACCTCGCTCATCATGGCGGGGCTTGTCAGTGCCACGTCGCCACATGTCACGATGCTCACGGGCCGAATGATGCCCATGCTCTCGTCGGCGGGTCGCGGGTTCCAGTCAACGTAGCCGGCGTTTGGCTCGCCAGCTTTCGCCCTGAACACTTCTATGTCGAGCGTGTTGTCGGCCTTGGCAAGCCGTGTTATGTCGATGCGGTGGCGGCGGTAGGTGCCGTAGACGCTTGCCGTGTCGGCTATGAGTTTGCCGTTCAGGCGCACGTTGGCGCGGTAGCTGATGCCGTCGAGCTGCAAGAACACGTGTCCTTGCCGGTCGGAGTCGGTGAGGCTGAACCTCGTTGAGTAGGTCCACGGACGGTCGAAACGCGAGCGGTCTATGGCTTTGTATGCCGTCCCGTCGAGTATTCCGGCATACTCGCCGTTGGCTGTCAGTACGCCCATGACGGTTGATGGCACGGTGGCGTTGTAGCGTCCCTGCAGCGTCCAGCCACTGCTTAGTTCTATGGTGCGCGCCTGGGCGTTGCCGCCAAGAGTGGCAAACGCTGCTGCGAGCATGAGACCGCGGTATAGTTGCTTTGGGTTCATTTTTGTTTCAGGCGTTTTGTGTGTTGTTTGTTGATGGTGTGTGCCATTGCGCTACACGAGGCTTGCCGCCCCGAGCAGGGCGGCGTCGGGCAGTGTGGATGGTAGGATGTGCAGCCGCTCCACCGACTTGGGGTAGGGGAAGGTTGCCACGGTGGCGCGCATCGACGGCTCGAAGAGGGCAAAGGCGCGGGCTATGCCGCCGCCGATGATCACCGCCTCGGGGTCGTAGGCGAACATCACCGCCTTCACCATGTTGCCCATGTGCCGGCCGAACTCCTGCCAGCGCGCCGCCGCCTCGGCGTCACCGCTTGTGGCGCGGTGATAGAGCTCCTCGGCTGTGGCGTGGCAGACGCGCGTGAAGAACATGCTCGAGCAGTAGTGCTCAAGGTCGCTGTCGAGATAGGCAAGTGATCCTATCTCGCCCGCGCCGCCGTTCTCTCCGCCATACAGTTGGCCGTCGATGATGATGCCGCCGCCGAGTCCGGTGCCAAGCGTCGCGCCCACGAAGTTGCTGAAGCGTCGCCCCTCGCCGTAGCGAGCCACGCCGAGCGTGAAGCAGTTGGAGTCGTTGTCGATGGCGGCCTTCACCCCGAACCTCCGTTGCAGTATGTCTTTCAGGCGCACCTCCTTCCACGAGGGAATGTTGGTGGCGTTGTAGACAATGCCGTTCTCGCGGTCGATCACCGATGGTATGCCGGCGCCGATGCCCTCGACACCGTCGCCGAACAGGCGTTCTATGAGCTTGCTGAGCGCGTCGATCGCTTCCTGCTCGGTGCCTTGTGCCGGCGATGCCACTTGCTCCTTCTTGACCACTCCCAGCGTATCCACGAGAGCGGCACGCAGGTTGGTGCCGCCCATGTCTATTCCGATTTTCATTTGGTCTTGTCTTCGGGTGGTCCTATTTCTTGCGCAGCATCCAGAACGTGGCGTCGGTCCACGCGTCGGCGTCGGCGGTGTTGTAGCACAGCACGAGCTCGTCGTCGCTAAGCCGCAGTATCTCGAATGTCGTCACCACGTTCTTCTCGTCGTAGAAGGCATGGCCCGAGAGCATGCTCACGCCCGAGAGCTTCAGTTGCCCAATAGACCATTGGCTGCCGTTGTCGGGGTTCTTCTTTGTCGTGTTCATGTCGAATGAGAACGTGCCTTTCTCCTTCACGTTGCCGTTGGCGTCTACCTTCGACACGTTGGCGCCGCCGTTGAGGTCGAACACGAGCGAGCAGTAGCGGTCTTCAAGCTCGTCGAGCGGCTTCACGTCCCATGCCGGTGCGTCTTGGGTGAGCCATCCGGCGGTTCCGTACACGTTGCCGTCGGTGCCCTCGATGTTCCATGTCCATGCCTTCCCCTCTGTGCCGCTTCCGGCAAAGAGAGTCCACTCTTTCTGCACGGCGTGGTCGATGCGCTCGATGTGAACCTTGCGTGTGGTGGCTACTTGTCCGCCATCGCACAGGCCGATGAACTTGATCTCAATGTCGCCCACGTAGGGCATGACGATGGTGTCGTACTGGCGGGTGGATATGCCGATGCCGGTGTCCCAGTAGGAGCCTGTCCGTGGCGTATGGTTCTTCAGCACGATGGCGTTGCTTCCCTCTGTCAGGTTGGTCACTTCGATGTCGAGCTGGTCGGCTGTCAGCACCTTGCCTATGGGCTGGTCGTCGATGGCGGGCTCGCAGCCGCAAAGGGCAAGGCCCACCAAAACAATTGCAAATATAAGTAATCTTTTCATGGTAGCTGTCGTTTTTGTTTAACAATTATGGTTTCAGGCTCTCATTGCCCCATCCCGGGTTCTGCGTGAGCACGCCGTTGGACAGGTCTATCTGCGTCTTGGGCAGCGGCAATAGGCCTTGGGTGGCTTCGATGCGTGCCTTGATGCCCGAGAAGTCCATCGGCTCGTCCACGAGGTTGTCCTTCACGCGCACGTTGTTTTGGTTGTTCTGCAGCACGTCGCCGGCAATGTGCCAGCGCAGCAGGTCGTAATAGCGCAGCCCCTCGAACGCAAGCTCCCAGTGGCGCTCGTTGCGCAGGTTCTCCTCGGTGTAGGCCACGTCGGGCAGGCCGACGCGATGGCGCACGCGATTCAGCGGTGTGGCATCATGCCTCAGCTCTGCCTGCATGAGCAGCACGTCGGCAAAGCGCAACACATAGATGTCTTGCACGTTGTTGAGCTGGTAGTCGGGGTCGAGCGTTGTGTAGATCTTGCGATAGAAGTTGATGCTGCTGCCATCGTCATCGATGCAGTTGAACGCGGCATACTTCTTCGACCAGTAGCCCGTCTCGTTCATCTGCTTGTCGTTGCCCCATACGTAGTCGGGCATCTCCTTCTCCACGTTCATTATCGAAGCCTCGCGGCGCAGGTCGCCCGATGGCCAATCGGCGTAGGTCCGCGAGTTCACCGTGCCCCATCCCCAGCCAAGGCCGTAGGGGAAGTTTGTCATCATGTCGGCGCCCTCGCGCGGCGTCATATACAGGCACACGCGGTTGTTGCGGTAGGCGGCGCCATCGTTCCATGTCGCCTGCGTGGAGTACTTGATGGTGAACATGCTCTCGATGTTGGCACCCGACTCGCCAATCCACCACAGGCCGTTGTCTTTCACGTAGTCGTAATCCTTGCCTGTGTACTCGTTGGTGTAAGGCCACAGGCTGCGGAAGTCTGCCACCAGGTCGTAGCCGCTGTTGGCCACGCAGTCGTCGACGTATTTCGTCACGTCGTCGCGTGTCAGCGTGCCGTCAAGCAGCGGCAGGCTTTGCTCGTTGTAGTAGCCGGTGTAGAACAGGAACACGCGTGCGAGCATTCCCTCGGCTGCCCAGTGGTTGGCGCGGCCGAGCCGTGTGGCGTCCGACGTGCTGTAAGGCGTTGCCGGCAGGCAGTCGATGGCTGTCTTCAGGTCTGTGGCAATCTGCGCGTACAGTTCTTCTTTCGTGGCGCGCGGCAGGTTCTCGGCGTTTGTCGAAACGGATAGCGGCACTGTGCCGAACATCTGGCACAGTTGGAAGTAGAAGTAGGCGCGCAAGAAGCATGCCTCGCCGCGCGCTTGTTTCTTCACGTCGTCGCTGACGTTCATGCCGTCGAGTTTCTCAAGCAGGAAGTTGGCGCGGTATATGCCACGGTAGTTTTGCTTCCATGGGTCGGCAAACATGTTCTCGTCCGACTTGAGCAGCTGGTCGACAGCCGCCGCGCGGCGGTCGTCGGGTCCGCCTCCACCGAAGCGGTCGTCGGAGAGCAGCTCTGAGGTTATGTAGAACTGCTGGCCTTCTTCGCCGTCGGTTGTCTTGCGCAGCTCGTCGTAGATGGATATGAGAGCCGACTGCACGTCGGCCTCAGTCTTCGGGAAGTTGGAGCTGTCTTTCTTTGTCAGGTTCTCAGTGTCGAGGAAGTTTTCGCAACTCGTGGCAAGCAGACACAGTGAGAATGCATACAGAAATATCTTTTTCATATTGTTTGTTCTTTGGTTGCTTTTACTTTCAAGTGTTCTTGGTAAGTGTCATGGCACACCTGTGGCGTCAGAACTTGATGTTCACGCCAACGATGTAGGTGCGCGGACTTGGGTAGAAGCCAATGTCGACACCCGTTACCCACGACTCGTATCCGCCGTAGCCCACCTCGGGGTCCATGCCCGAGTAGCCAGTGATAGTGAACAGGTTCTCGGCGGTGAAGTAGAGGCGCAGCTGCTGCAGCGGCAGGTTCTTGAAGAGTTGTTTGAAGTCGTAGCCCACGGTCAGGTTCTGCAGGCGCACGTAGTCACCGTTCTCCATGTAGAGGTCGGACACGAACTGCCAGTTGGGCGACGTCCCGGTGGTGAGTCGCGGCAGGCGGTTTGACGTGCCGGCTCCGTGCCAACGCCCGAAGATCTCGGACGTGTAGTTCTGTCGAGTGTAGTCGACAAACGAGCGGTACGACTTCATGATCTGCTGCCCGAAGGCTCCGTGGAACGTTGCGCTTATGTCGAATCCCTTGTACGAGGCGTTGAGTCCGAGGCCCATGGTCACGTCGGGGTGCGGGTCGCCAATCATGCCCTCGTCTTGCTCGTCTATCACGCCATCGTTGTTGCGGTCCACCCAAATGACGTCGCCCGGGCGTGTGCCATCGAGCTTCGCGCCCTTGTAGGCGGCAATCTCTTCCTCGGTCTGGAATATTCCCGCCGTGCTGTATCCGTAGAAATAGCCTATGGGATAACCCACTTGCGCGCGGTATATCTCCGTGGTCTGGTTGCTGAGTATGTCGTTGGACCCGTGGATTATGCCCTCGGAGTTGGCGATGCGCGTCACCTTGTTCTTGTTGTATGCCATGTTCCAGTTGGCTCCGTAGTGGAAATCGCCAATGTTGTCGTTCCAACTGAGTGCCAGCTCAAAGCCGCTGTTGCGAACGTCGCCGCCGTTGATGTATGGCGCGCCGGTGCCGTAGCTGTCGAGTATGGGCGCCTCTACAAGCCAGTTCTTAGTGGTCTTGACGTAGTAGTCGAATGTCAGCCCGAGGCGGTTGTTGAAGAAGCGGGTGTCGATGCCGAGGTCGAGCTGCTCGGATGTCTCCCACGTGAGGTCCTCGTTGGCGAGGATGTCGGGATAGGCTCCTTTCACGAGCGAGCTCTTGTCGGGGCCGAACGTGTAGTCGGAACCTGAGAACGAGATGGTGGACAGATATTGGAACGCCGGTATGTCTTGGTTGCCGTTTTGTCCCCAGCTGGCGCGAAGCTTGAGGTAGTCCAGCCATCGGCTTGCCGGCTTCATCCACGGCTCCTCGGTCATTATCCAGCCAGCCGACACCGATGGGAAGTATCCCCAGCGGTGGCCGCGTGCGAAGTTTGACGAGCCGTCGGCGCGGAGCACTGCCGATGCCATGTACTTGCCGTCGAAGTCGTAGTTGACACGCCCGAAGAAGGAGGCGAGCTTGCTGTCGCCCCACGGCGAGCCTGAGAGGGAGGAGCGTCCGGTCACCACGGGCGTGTTGTCGAGATAGGCGTGCTTGAAGTCGGAGAAGATGGAGTTGTAGTTGGAGCCGTAGAGGCTCTCGCCCATGCCATTCTTCTCCATCGATTGTCCGACGAGGGCGTCAATGGAGTGCTTGCCGAGCTTGGTGTTGTAGTTGATGGTGTTCTCCCAGAGCAGCGACGTGCCCATGCTTGAGCCTTGGCTGACCTGGCTCTCGGTGGCGAAGTTGTTGCTTGCGAGCTTGTAGACCGGCACGAAGCTGCGCGACGTGCTCGCGCTGAGCTGGTAGCCAAAGCTCGTCTTCAGGCGCAGCCCCTTTATTGGTTCCAGTTGCGCGTAGACGTTGGCCTGGAGCCAGTGCTCCTTGGAGATGTTGTGGCCGCTGGTGTTGTCCATGAGTCCGATCGGGTTAGCCTCGCGCGACTCCCAAGGAATGGCGTAGTGGTAGTTGCCGTCGGCGTCGAGGTTGGGCAGGAACGGGCTTGTGTGCAGCAGGTTGCGCACGTCGTTGCTCCACATGTCGCCGATGCTTATGCCGCTTCGCTCTATATAGGAGTAGGTGATGTTCTCGCCGAGCTTCAGCACGTTGAGCTTGCCCGACTTGATGAGCACGTGGTCGGAGTTGACGCGCGCGTTGTAGCGGTCATACTTCGGCGTCACGGGCTTGCCAATGATGCCATCTTGCTTGGTATACGAGAGGCCGATGGAGTAGGTTGATATGTCGCTTCCGCCGATGATGTTGAGGCTGTGGTTGGTGACGATGGCGTTCTTGTTGCGCGCCTCGTCCATCCAGTTGGTGCCCTTCCACTCACCGCTCTTTATCTTGTCCCAGTCGGGCACGAGCGTCGAGTAGTCGAGGTCGGGCAGGCCGTCCATGTAGCGCGCCTCGGTCATGATGGTGGCATACTCTTGTGCGTTGAGCAGGTCGGGCTGGCGATACACGTTCTGCCACCCCACGTAGCCGTCGTAGCTCACTTGGGTCTTGCCCATGCGCCCTTGCTTCGTCGTGACGAGGATGACGCCGTTGGCGGCGCGACTGCCGTAGATGGCAGCCGAAGCGGCGTCCTTCAGCACGTCTATCGACTCGATGTCGCCGGGGTTGATGGCGTTGATGTCGCCTCCTGTCACGCCGTCGATGATGTAGAGCGGAGTCGACGATCCGGTGGTGCCGAGTCCGCGTATCGTCACCTTGTAGCCTTCGCCCGGCATGCCCGAGCTTGATATGATGTCCACGCCCGGAGTTTGGCTCTGCAGCGCGCCGAGGGCGTTCACGGTGTTGAGCTTGGCTATGTCGTCGCCTTTCACCTGGACGGTGGCGCCGGTTATGAGTTTCTTCTTTTGCACGCCGTAGCCCACCACCATCACCTCGTCGAGCGAATGGGCATTGAGCTGCATCGCCAGGCGCACGGGCGAGTTGTTGCTCACCTTCACCGTGGTGGTCTGGAAGCCTACGTAGCTGAATTTGAGTCTTGTGGGAATCGTGGCTTGCAGCGTGAAGTTGCCGTCGGCATCTGTCACTGCGCCCACCGCCGAGCCTTCTTGCTGCACGCTGACGCCGATGAGGGGCTCGCCGTCGTCGGCGCTTACCACCGTTCCGCGAACGGGGACGGTCTTTTGTGCATTCACTTGTATGACGCACGTAAGCATCAATACACATAGACACAGGATGCGGCATAATGCCGAGGCTCCTGCACTGCTTGTTTGGATTGCTTTTGTTATCATAAGATTGTGTTTGGATTAGTAAATATATGTTCTATGCTTGCAAAATTAGGCAATTCGCCTAAGGGTCGTGATACGTATTTGCGCATAATAGTCTTCGATTTGCGCACAATAATCCTTCCCTCCGCAAACGAAGCAAGCGGAAGCGACATGAGATGTCCTGCGTTGATTAGTGTAGTGGAATG